>JAFTIQ010000034.1 GCA_017456805.1 Lentisphaeria bacterium | reverse complement strand
ATAGCAGGCTTGAAACTCACGTTCCCATCCCGAACACGATTGATAAGGGGCCTAGCGACGATGGTACTGCACAGTTGAGTGTGGGAGAGTAGTTCGATGCCGGGATTTTTTTTGCCCAAATAACGACGTCATTCCTTTGAATACGTCGTTTTTTTTTGTATTTGTCTTTTGACGATGGTACTGCACAGTTGAGAGTGGGAGAGTTACGGCAGGGAATCTGCTATCTTTTTCAGAGATAGTTTTGTCTTTTCCGCTATCCCATAGAAAAATCCTCAGTCAATAATACAATTATTGCCTTGCGGTTTTTCGTCGGTCTATCAGAAAATCCTTCACAATCTCACGAAAAATCTATCAGATCCCCGCCTTTCGCTGCCGGGATTTTTTTTGCCCAAATTTTGGGCAAAAAAACATGTGATCCCTTAGGATCACGCTTCATGCAGCGCAGCAGCGCTTCATATTTTCCATAAGGAAAATGCTTCATGTACCGCAGGTGCGCTTCATAAAAAGTTCCTGATCAGAGATTTATTTCCTGTATCAGGATTTTTTTTGCCCTGAAATTCCAGCGACGATGGTACAGCACAGTTGAGTGTGGGAGAGTTACGGCAGGGAATCCGCTATCTTTTTCAGAGATAGTTTTGTCTTTTCTGCTATCCCATAGAAAAATCCTCAGTCAATAATACAATTATTGACTTGAAGATAATGACGATGTAGTGATCGGTGTTGAGTGGCTTGATACGCTGGACGGACGGACTTGTCATTCATGCGCCGGATTGAGCCGGAGACGGTGGAAAACAAAAGAACCGCATCCGGTCCCTCCGTTGCATCCATCTTGCAGGTGTGTATTGCTTCCGGTCATGGAGCTGACGGATTTAGGGGATGATGTACCGCGACCAATGGCAAACGCTGATTTTGATGCTTTGGCAAAAGAAGCATACGAAAAGAAATATCCCGGCAAGAAGTGGGAAGAGTTGGCGTATGCGACACGGAAAAAATATTATTATCAAGCTCAGCGTGATTTTGAGAAGCGGACCGGGAAACCGGCATACTCTCCGGCTCCGGGGAATATGAAGTTCAAGGATTATTTTCTTCAGCTTGACGAGAAGACACAGAGAAGTTATCTTGGACCGGAACGGTTCAAACTCTGGAAGAGTGGCGGGCTGGATCTTGAAAAGTTTATTCCGCCGTTTCCGGATCGAGCGTTTACGGTAAAAGAGCTGAAAGAGATGGATAAGAAGAGTTTTAAGGCTTATGGGGAAAAGATTTCTTCTAAACCCAAGTTTAATTCTGTCGATTTTACAAATGATCCGAATATGATAATCAAAGATGATGGGATTTCAATACAACGGTTAAATACTACAAAGGGAAAAGAACAGTGGGATATTGTTCCAGAAGAAGTAAAAAAAATATTGGAACATGAAAAGGTAAGAGGTATTCCAAAACATTTTATGTTGAAAACAGATGACACACAGCATGGATTTATCTTAACCGATGGTTCCGGAAGAGTAATATTTTTCAATGTTGCTCATAATAGCAAACATGCGGCATTAACAGCGGTGCATGAAACAGGGCATGTTATAGATAAGCTCTTTATGACAAAGAAGCAAAGAGATAAAATTTTGGAGATTATTAAAGAATCAGAAGAATATAAATCTTTAGTAAGCAAAAGAGATTTTCTTGTTAAAAGAAATTACTTGGGCAGAAGCGAAAAGAAAATGTTAGGTGATTTTAATAACGCTTTGGAAAATGATGAACTTATAGCAAGAGCTTATGTTCAAAATATCCTGAAAAATAAAAAAGGAATATTGCTTGAACAATTTAAAGAAGATGCTATATTACATGGGACAGACAGATATTTTATATCTGTGCAAGATAAACTGAATAATACATTCTCTAATGTATTGAGGGACCTTTTTGAATGAGCAGCAAGATTACAATTAATTATAAAGAATGCACTCCATGCTTTCATGAATCTTTGAGTTTATGGAAGTACCAAGATCATTTTTTGCTTGTTGTAAAAGAACTTTCAAATGGTGATGATGAAATGGTGTTTTGCGACCGGAATGGTAATAAGTTGCCAGATAGTCCTGTTATAATTGCAAAACCGTCTGACGAATTGACAGATGCCGGATGTGTTCGGATCGTGGAGTGAGATTGCTTTTCAGACTTTTTTCAAAATTTTTCAAACACAGAACTTGAATTTTCATTTTTGCGGTGTCTATTATGGTGGTTGACTTTTTCTGATAAGTCAGCAACATAAAAGAGGTTGAAAATGGAAGTGAACAAAGAGCAAATATCAAAATATCATGCTATGGTCAAACGTCTGTTTGATCAAAATTCAGAAGATTTGTTTCCTAACAGCAGCAAAGAGCATTCTGCTGCTATTATTGAGGAAATTTTACTTCACGCAAAACATGATGTAAAAATCTTTTGCACACATTTATCTTCTGATGTTTGGGATAAAGAGCGTATTCGCAATGCTTTTTTGAAAGCTATTTGCCGGGATGTAAACATTTCTATCATAACACAGCAGGAAGTTGATAAAACATCTGAACTTTACAGATTGATAAATTTGCTCAAAGTTAGCGTTCGAGAAAATCTCGGATCTGACGTAAAATGTAATTTTATTGTTGCTGACAGCAAAATGTTTCGTTTTGAAGAAAATGCTGAAGAAAGAAGAGCTATCGCCAGTGCAAACTGTAAGGAACTTGCAAAAAATTTAGATGAATTTTTTGCTGATTTATCCGCATAAGGAGTTCGTAAAAAAATGAGTTCCTGGCTTTTTGCTAAAGAATCTTTTGTTGATTTTTTAACATTTTGTTTTGCATTGAATACAATGTTTTCTTTTTCAAGGGTTCGTAGGCGTTTCTTATTTAAGTTGCAAAGAGACTTGAGAGAAAAATTAAGACCGGTAGAGATTTCAGAAGAAGATTGCAAATCTAAGGTAAGGGAACTTTTTGCTGATAAATCTGAATCATGTGAGTTGGATTGTTTGAAAATACATAAATGTGCTATGGTTGTTGAGGATACAATAGCATTTCACAGAAAAATACTTGATAAGATATCTTGTGTTTTTCAGCATTGTTTTTCTATTTTTGCTTTTTTAACAGGTGTTATTATCGTCTTTTCAGGTTCAGATTTTGTGAAACAATATTACTATTGGACATTATTTTTGCTGTTACCAACAATAATTTTTTTGCTTTTCTGGAGTTTATATCCGATAGCGACATATAAAAGCAAAAAAAGATTGGACAATGTGACAAAAGAACATCTGGTTACGTTAGATGTTGCACAAGCCGTTATGAAAGAAATTTCTGAAAAACAAAATAATAAAAGCTCTTCAGAAGATAGTGAAAAGGAAAAATAAACTGCCTACAATTTGTAACCAGTTACCAGCCGGGATATCCTCCCGGCTTTTTTTGTGCCTGAATTCCGGAAAATTTGACATGTTTTGTTTATGAGAAAGTTGAAATGTTCAGCTTTCGCGGTCGGTAATGTGCCGGGCGATTAACAACAAAAGAAGTGAAAGGTGGATGGCATGGCTATTCAAGTGAATGTTGGCGGAATCAATGATGTTCCGGAAATTATGCGGGAATTTGTCTCGGAAAATAATGGCGTTTTCGCTTTTGACGATGAAAAGGCTTTCTTTAGCCAATTCTGTTCGGAAAAATCTGAATAATATTCTCTTTAATAAAAAAAATCCGTAAAAAATCCATGAAATGATGCTTTTCAATTGAAATTATTCATTCTCAGATATATAGTACCTAAACTTTATTTTATAATAAGGATATTTTATGGCTCGAATTCAATGTAAAATGTGCGGCGGTGAACTCAATCTGCCGGAAAATACCGCAAGCGGTACTTGCGAATATTGCGGAACGTTGATTACGTTCCCGAAAGTCTCCGATGAACGGTTGGAAAATCTTTATAACCGGGCGGAACATTTCCGTAAAATTCATGATTACGGCAAGGCTGTTCAAGTCTATGAACAATATATCACCGCAAACCCGGAAGATTCTGAGGCATATTGGGGGCTCGTCCTCTCCCGTTATGGAATCGAATATGTGGAAGATCCCGCAAGTCATGAACGGATCCCGACTTGTCATCGAATGAGTTATGATTCCATTCTTTCCGATGCCGATTATCTTTCTGCACTGGAACATGCCGGATATGCTGAACGGCAGATTTATGAAAACGAAGCCAGAAAAATTTCAGAAATCCAAAAGGGGATCCTCGCCATTTCCTCGCAGGAACAGCCTTTTGACGTGTTCATCTGCTATAAAGAATCCGATGATTATGGACGTCGGACAAAGGATTCTGTGATAGCTCAGGAAATTTATTATGAGTTGACCGATGCCGGGTACAAAGTCTTTTTCTCCCGGGTTACCTTGGAATCCAAACTCGGACAGCAGTATGAGCCATATATTTTTGCGGCGTTGAATTCCGCCAAAGTGATGTTGGTTGTGGGTTCGAAGAAAGAATATTTCGAAGCTGTCTGGGTTCGGAATGAGTGGTCCCGCTACCTGGAATTGATGAAAAAAGACCGGAAACGGCTTCTGATTCCCTGTTATAAAGATATGGATGCCTACGATATTCCGGAGGAATTGTCATTATTTCAAGCGCAGGACATGGGACGAATCGGTTTTGTGCAGGATGTTTTGCGGGGAATTCAGAAAGTTTGTAAAAAAGAGGATCCTAAACCGGATGATTTTTCATCGGAGAAATCATCTGCATTAAGCTTGCGCAGGCGAGCTGAAATTTTGATTATCAGCGGAGATTACGCAGGTGCGGAATCTTGTTTGCAGCGTTATCTTGATCAAAATCCGGAAGACGGATGGGGATATTACTTTCTTCTTCAGGCAAAATTGAAAGTGCCGGACAAAGAGAGGCTGTCTGAATTCCTTGAGATTCAGAGGGCGTCTAACTTCAGACTTGCGCAGCAGTTTGCTGATGAAAATCTGAAAGATGAGTTGGCGTGGATTTGTCAGGAGCAGGAACGAATCCATCAGGAAAAACAGCGAATCAGGGCGGATCAGGAGCAAAAACGGATTGAGATGATCAGAAAAAGTGCACCTGAACGCTTGAATTTGCTCAAGAAAAATCTTCTTATAGAGCAAAAATTATTTAAGGAATCGCCTCTCTGCCGAAGATTATCCGATTGTATTAATAATGAACTCTGCCTTATGAACCGTCCGGATCTAAGTGCTGCGGATGTTGACCGGATTCTTATGCAGTCGAATGCGACTCTTAACTCATGCGGAAATTTGAATGCAAAATACCAAATGTATCAGGCCAAAACCAGTAAAAAGGCAACGAGTATCGGGTGTACGGTATTTTTTATCTTTATCATATTTGTCATTATGACAAGTTGTGAATGATGGATGGCAGCGCCCGGGGCGGCTTGAAATATGGAGTTTTTTGCCGGAGAGATGAAAAGAATTTGGGCGGTTGAGAAACCGCCCGATCGTTGCTTTGAAAATTAAAGTTTTCCGATCCGTTCACACCATTCGAGCGTTTCAACCAGACTTTCCTGTACAGTCTTAGTGGGTTGATAACCAAGAACATTCCGAACTTTAGAAATATCAAAACACATGTGAAGAAGTAAAAATTCCATGCGCCATTTCATCGTTACTTCCGGATAGATATCTTTGAGATTTTCAGCGGGACAATGAGAAATTTCTGATTTGCTTCCCAAGTATTCCATTGCAGTTTTCAGATATTCTCCGAGGGTAATCGCTTTTGCGCAGGAAATAATAAATAATTCGCCGCGGATCAGATCAGGTTTATCAATAGCTTTGACAAAAGCACTTGCCAGATCCCAGTTGTATCCGGATTGGAGAAGAATATCTTC
Source organism: Lentisphaeria bacterium (assembly GCA_017456805.1). Next base: position 204,773 of record JAFTIQ010000034.1, on the reverse strand, counting down.
GCAAGGTGCAATCGTGATGGGCTGAGAGGCTTTGAGCATCTGGAAAAATTTGATATCACGCGCTCCCCAGAGTTCCAGGGGGATCCGTCCGGGACCAATGATATTTGTGGGACGGAAAATCGTAATCGGGAACCCTTTTTCATGATACATGCGGAAGGCATAATCATCGCGCTGACACTGATCGTAGAAGTTGAACGGGGTTTGCAGACGCCACGGATGTTGTTCATTTGCAGGGAAATGCTGCAAAGGAACGAATGTCCCTGTGGAGCTGCAGAAAAGAACGTTTGAAACGGAAGGGAAGTATTTCATGTAGAGATCGACAGACGTGATTTTTGGAACGGTATCGATCACGACATCCGGTTTGATCGGGGCGCAGACGTCACGGAGGAACGCTTCATCTTGTTTATCTCCGGTGAGCATTTTTACCCCGGTAAGATCCACCAGATCATTTTCATATTTCCCGCGGGCTGCACCGTAAACTTCGTGTCCAGCCATTACTGCAAGTTGAGCGATTCTGCCGCCGATTTCACCGGTCGCACCGAAGATCAGAACTTTTCTACCCATAATGGATTTCCTTTGCTTTTTGAGATTTTCAAACGGAGATACAATAATTCCGAATATATTTTTTTCAAGTTTTACAGCGAAAAAATTTTCTGTTTGAAATTGCCTCATCTTATTCTGTTTTTGATTCGGCACATTTCTTTTTTTGGATCTGCTTAGAGGTCAATCTGTTACAATTTCATCGAAGGCTTTTCCGGGGATCACTTTGAAAAGGCCTGTCCGGTTCAGCTTTGTTTTATCAATCAGAAGATATTTCTGCCGTGCGATTTCCAGGACTTTCATGAGCAAGCCGGCATGATATTCATGATTGGTTGTGACTTTATCGTCATCGACCCCGAAGGCGGAAACAAAGGCTTTGGAAATTTCCAGATATTCCAGCTCCCGAAGAGTTGCCTGACCGAGAAATGCATTGAGCTGAACATCAAAGCTGCCGCCTAATCCGATCCGGACATAGTGGGACGGGAATTTGTAAAAGTCCTGAATGATCATGACAGAATTTGTTACGATCGTAAGGCTTGAAAAGTTGGAATTTTCCAATAATTTTGCGAGGAAATAGACGGTTGTTGAGGAGTCCAGGAAAAGGATATCATTTTCGCAGATCCGTTTCATTGCCTCCTCTGCGATCAATTGTTTTTTTTCACAGTTCCAGTTGATTCGTTCCTGGAAGGGATGGCTCAATGGGAATCTCAGTTCGGACTGACGATCCTGAAATGCGATTCCGCCATGCACTTTTCGTATAACATCTCTGGAAGAGAGCTCCGCGATGTCGCGGTACATGGTTGCGGTAGAGACATGAAAACGTTCGGTCAATTCTTCAATGGTACAGTATTTTTTCTGTTTCAAGTAATCGACGATGGCGTAAGTTCTGATTTTTTTCATGAGATCCCTTTCCCGCATTTTTTGTTACGGGAAAATATAATTCCGCTTTTCGCAAAAAACAAGTTTAAATTGCGAAAAAATGATAAAATTTTAGAATTTCTCATTATTGATCATTTATTTATCATATTTTCTCTTTTTTCTGCCTTGATTTTCTATCTTGGGAAAGATATATTAGCACAGAACAATGAGAAGCGGGAGAATAAAAATGAGAAAAGCAGATTTTGTAGGATTGGGATTTTGCAGCAACGATTATCTTGCGGTTCTGCCGGAGATCCCGATTGATAATAAATTGCAGATGCTGGAACATCTGGTGCAGGGGGGCGGTCCGGCTGCGACTGCTGCGGTTGCGGCTGCCCGGCTTGGAGTCAGCGCGGCATTTGTGGGAATTGTTGGTGATGATGATCCGGGGAAACGGATTATCAGTGATTTTGAGATGGAAGGGGTTTCCACGGATGGAATGGTGATCCGTCCCGGGGCGGCTTCGGCGATTGCTTATTGCTGGATCGAACAGTCTACGGGGAAACGGAGTGTTGCCTGGACCCGCGGAACACTGAAAGAGCTGCAGGCGGATGAGGTGGATCCGGAATTGATCCGCAATGCAAAAATACTTCATATTGACGGACATAATCCCAAGGCTGCTCTTGCGGCAGCAAAAGAGGCAAAAAAACATGGGGTGATCGTGAATCTTGATGCCGGAACGCTGCGTGACGGTGTGCCGGAGCTGCTGCCTTATGTTACGATCCTGATCGCATCTGAACTGTTTGCCCGTCAATACACAGGAGAAACGGATCTGGAGAAGGCTTTGCTGAAGCTTGGAGAGATCGGCGCGCCTGTTACCGGTTTGACCATGGGAGAACAAGGGTCTCTGATGCTGGATCACGGAAAAATCCTGCATTGTCCGGCGTTCAAGATTGAGCCTGTGGATACCACCGGAGCAGGGGATGTATACCATGCTGCGTTCGGGGTAAGATATCTGGAAACACAGGATTTGATGGAGTGTATGAGATTTGCCTCGGCGGTTTCTGCGATCAAGTGTTTGAAGCTTGGCGGCCGCGCGGGAATTCCATCCAGAAAAGAAGTAGATGAGTTTTTGCAACAACATTGATAGAAGGGAGTCAAAGATGGACCAAACATTTAAGATCTGTTACTTGCCGCTTTCGAAAGTCAACTGGACCAATGAAAAACTGGAATCGAACCGTGCATCTGCGCTGGATTTTCTCAAGAGCCTGCCCGGAGTGGAGGTGATCGGCGGAGATAAGATGCTGACCCTTGAAGATGAGGCAGTTGCGAATCTGGAAGAAATTGAGAAACTGCAGCCGGATCTTCTGATTACCCATTTTATGACATTTTCTCTTGGCGTTGTTCCTCCCATGTATGCGCAGCGGTTGAATATTCCTGTGGTGCTTTGGAGTATGCCGGAACCGGATCCGCAGGGCGGGCGTTTGCAGAATAATTCATTCTGTGCTGCAAACATGAATGCTCATCACATGTGGCGTTTGCATATTCCCTATTTCCATGTGCATGCGGAGCCTGGTACGGAGAAGGCAGTTGCGCTTTTGAAGCAGGCAATCCGTGTTGCCCGTGCGATGAAAATGCTTCAGCGGATGCGGATCGGTTTGATTGGCGGGCGTGTTCCCGGGTTTTACACCAGCTGCTGTTCGGAGATGCTTTTGCGGCGCAAACTCGGTCCGGAAGTCAAGATCATTACTCAGCATGAACTTTTTACGACGGCTGAGCAACTGACGCCCGAAGAAGTTCAGGCTGCGGAAGATACGATTCTTTCCGATGCCCCCTGCCATCCCACCGATGGACCCAGGGAAGGTCAGCTGGAAAAATCTGCCCGTCTGTTCGGCGCGGTAAAAAAGCTGAAAGAGAAATTCCTGGTGGATACGTTTGCCATGCGGTGCTGGCCGGAAGTTATATTGAATGATCTTTACGGGATCGCGGTTTGTTCCACCATTGGACATTTGACGAATCACGGATTTCTGACAGCCTGCGAAGGGGATGTTTACGGAGCTGTGATGATGCGGATCGGGCAGATCATTTCCGATGATTATCCGTTCTTCTGCGATTTGATTGTTGCAGAAGGGGAATATGGTGTTGCGTGGCATTGCGGGGCTGCTCCCTGCAAGCTCTGCAAACCCGGATTCCAACCGGAATTGCGCTGCAGTGCAACAGTGGAAGGCGGCGGTGTGAAAGGCGTTACCAATGAGTTCCCCCTGAAACCTGGCAGAGTGACCCTTGCCCGTCTGGGCGAAACCCGGGATGGAGAAGGCTTCCGGATGCTGATCGCAACAGGGACCGGTCTCGATACAGATCTGTTTGTCCGGGGAAATCCCCTCAAGATCAAGTTCGATGCCGGCTGTGATGCGATCCGGAATGAGGTTATCAATAACGGCTGGGAACATCATTATGCGCTAATGTATGGAGATCAGGCAGATGCGCTTGCTGATCTCTGCCGGAACATGGATATTGAAACAAGGATTGTCAAATAAGGAGAGCTTGAGATGAATGACAAAAATCTTTTAATTCATATGGACCCCGTTCAGGGGTATAATAAAGTGTTTGACGTGGGCGAATATAATATGAAACTCACAAAGTTCGGATTGATCAAACTGGCGAAGGGAACTTCTTACAGTGACAATACCGGTGAAATGGAAGCCGCACTTGTGCTGATGGGCGGAAATTTCAAGGCGTCCGGCGATGGATGGGAATTTACTGTGACCGATGGCCGCCAGAGTCCGTTCACCGGAAAACCCCATTGTCTTTACATGCCCAGACATACAGCTTATACCATCGAAGCTCTTTCCGATGTGGAACTTGCATTCAACGGTTCTCCGGCGACCCGCGATACCGCAAAACCCACCTTGATCCGTCCGGAAAATACCCGGCACATTGAAATCGGAACAAGGAATTTCTTCCGCACCTCTGAAATCATTCTGGATGAAACATTCGATTCTGAACACTTTTATATCGGCGAAGGAATGATCCCTTCCGGCAATTGGTCAGGCTATCCGCCGCACCGTCACGATGTGAACAATCCGCCGGAAGAATTGGATATGGAAGAAACTTATTTCTACCGTTTTGACCCCAAAGAGGGATTCGGGATCCAGCGGGTTTATCAGCCGGATGGTTCCATCGATGAAACCTATACGGTCAAATATAATGACACCGTAGCGATTGCGGAGGGATATCATCCTCTGTGCGGAGCTCCCGGTTATCAGATGTACTATCTCTGGACCATGGCAGGCGATTCCGGACGCGGTCTGGTATCTTCCAAAGATCCGGTTCATGCGGGGATCAAATAATGAAAGATCTTCTCCTGGGAATTGATTTCGGAACAGGCGGGTGTAAAGTGACTGCGATCGATGTCAGCGGTCATTTTGCCGGCGAAGCCTCCGAAGAATACCCGACAGAACATGCTTATCCCGGCTGGTCGGAGCAGAATCCGGAAGACTGGTATGCGGCAATGTGCCGTGCTTTGAAAAAACTTCAGCGGAAGGGCGTGGATCTGAAGCGGGTGCTGTCAATCAGCTTTGACGGCTCCACTCATAACGCTGTGCTGCTGGATGTTCAGATGAAACCTTTGCGGAAAACGATCATGTGGACTGATCAGCGCAGCGTGGAAGAGTGCAAATATCTCCGGGAGCATTATGGAGAGACCATTTTTCAAACTGCTTATCAGCAGGCTGCTCCGACCTGGACTTTGCCCCAGTTCTGCTGGCTCCGGAAACACGAACCGGAAGTCCTGAAGAAAACTGCAAAGATCCTGTTTGTCAAAGATTACGTCCGTTATCTCGTAACGGGTGTTGCTGTAACGGATTATATTGAGGCACAGGGTACTCTGTTTTTTGACATGGGGCGTATGACATGGTCGGAAGAACTTGCTGCGCTTGCCGGAGTCCGGATGGATCAGCTCCCGGAATTGGTGAAACCCACTGATCAAACTGGAGTTGTGACGGCGGAAGCTGCGGCTGAGACCGGTTTGCCGGAAGGAACAACAGTGATTTGCGGGACCTCTGATTCCGCCGTGGAAGATTACGGAGCAGGGGCGATTGAACCCGGCGATTGCATCGTCAAACTTGCCACGGCTGGAAATGTCAATGTCATGACAGCGGAACCCCATCCTTTTGCCACGACGCTTACCTATTCTCATGTGATCGAAGGGATGTGGTATACAGTTTCCGCCACCAATGCAGCGGCATTGTGTCAGCGGTGGATGCGGGATACCTTGTGTCAGGAAGAAGTGAAAGAGGCACAACAGCTTGGAATCAAGGCGTTTGCGTTGATGGATCGTTTAGCGGAACAATCGGTTCCCGGTGCCAATGGTGTGATGTTCCACCCGTATTTGCAAGGGGAGCGGTCGCCTTACTGGGATGCAGATCTCCGGGCAAGTTTCACCGGGGTATCCATCAGTTCCACAAAGGGGGATTTTATCCGTGCTCTGTTTGAAGGGGTTGCCTGTTCTCTGCGGGATTGTTACGGAACGATTGAAGAGATGGGGCTTCCGGTGAAACGGATTTTTCTGATTGGTGGCGGAGCACGCGGAAAACTCTGGAGTGAAATCATTTGCAATGTGTTCGGGATTCCGGTTCAGATTCCGGTTCCCGGGGATGCCTCTTTCGGAACGGCATTGCTTGCCGGAACGGGAGCGGGCGTTTTTGCAAACAGCAGGGAAGCAGTCAAACAGTGTTTGAATATTGACCGGGAAATCCATCCGGATGCGGAATTGACCGGATTTTACCGGGAAGTGTTCAAAAAATACCGTGCCATCCATGATGCGCTGGCACCGGTTTATTCTATGAAACAACCAACCTGATATGGAGAAAAATATGTTGCCAGAACGAAACAGTTACATGTATGAGATGATCCACACGGAATTGCTGGATGTACTCGGAAAAGAATTTGTAGGCGTGCGGGATGCTGACCGGTTCGGTCATTCAGTGGATTACTACTGGATTCCTGAAATGTGGCATGACCGCGGCATGGAAACACCGAAAGCTGACTTTATCTGTCATCCCGGCTGTACGGAAGATGTTGCAAAGATCATGAAGATTGCCAATCAGTACCGGATTCCGGTGGTTCCCTGGGGCGGCGGATCCGGATCTCAGGGAGGAGCTCTTCCTGTTTTCGGCGGCATCATCATGGATATGAAACGGATGAATAAATACTACGGTGTGGACAAGGAATCCATGACCGTGACCTGTCAGACAGGGATCATTGCCCAGCATCTGGAATGGAACTGCAACAAGGAAGGATTTTCCACCATGCACCTTCCGGCATCTATTTCCTGTGCAACCATCGGGGGATTCCTTGCCCATCGCGGTACCGGGGTGCTTTCCACAAAATACGGAAAAATCGAAGATATGGTCATGTCTCTGGAAGTGGTTACTCCCACCGGGGAAATCATCCGGACTCTTCCAGTGCCGCGCCATGCATCCGGACCTGATCTGACCATGCTTTATGTTGGAAGTGAAGGGACCCTTGGAGTTATCACGGAAGTGACTTTGAAGGTTCATCCCCAGCCGGAAAAGAGAGAGTTCCGCGCTTATATCTTCAAAGATTTCCATACAGCAATGAGTGCGGGAGCGGAATTGATGCGCAGCCGTCTTCAGCCTTGCGCCATCCGTCTTTATGACGAAACGGAAACCAAGACCCACGTCCGGAAAGTGTTCGGGATGGATCTGGATCAGGGCGCGTACCTTGTGTTTGGATTTGACGGATATTCTGATATCGTGGATTGTCAGATGCGTTATGCCCGTGAGATCATGGAAAAGAAATATAACGGACAGGATCTGGGCAGCAAAGGCGGTGATCTCTGGTGGGAAAACAAGTACAAATTCTTCTATCCGCCCTATATTTTCCATGTGCCCCAGGCTTATGGAACGCTGGATACAGTGGCGACCTTTGCCAATATTGAAAAAGTTTACTATGCCATGAAGAAAGTTGTGAATGAAAACTTCCCGCAGGCGCGTTTTATCGGACATTTCTCTCATTGGTACGAATGGGGCTGTATGCTGTATGCCCGGTTTATTTTTGAAGAAGATGCTGTGCCGAAAGATCCCCGGGAAGCGGTTGCCCTCTATAACCGCGTCTGGGATATGGCGATCAAGGCGGCGATCGATAACGGCGGCGTGATCAATGAACATCACGGAGTCGGTTTGAAACTCGGCCGCTTCATGAAATATCTGTATGGACCTGCCATGCCGGTTCTGGAAGGCATCAAAAAACAGATGGATCCCAACAACATTATGAACCCCGGAAAAATGGGATTGTGAAAGGAGCTGGAACTATGAATATTGAAAAATTCAGTGATGCAATCAAATACTGCCGTTTCTGTTTCATGTGCCGTCATCTTTCCGGCATTGGAAATGTGACTTTTACCGAAGCAGATACTCCCCGGATCCGTGCCTCCATGATTTTCGGAGCCACGCTGCGTCCGGAAACATTGACCAATGAGGATCTGGTCCGGACAATGTACCGTTCCGATTTGAGCGGAGCCTGCCGCAGAAATTGTGTCAATCACTACGATGAAGTCGGTTTGACTCTGGCATATCGTGCTGATATTGTGGAGCTCGGAGCTGCTCCGGAAGCGGTGAAAACCCTCGCCGCTGAGCTGGAAAACTGGAAAGAGTGGACCGTTTCCGGTTCCGGGAAGGTTGCCTATGTTGCCGATCAGTATTCCATTGATTCCGGTGCTGCGGCAGCATTCGCAAAGCTGACAGCAGGATATCAGACGGTTGAAGGCGGCAGCTGCGGAAAAGGGCTCTATGTCCTCGGGTTCCGCGATGCGGCAAAAAAAGTTGCTGAGAAATTTGTCAAGGTCCTTGCTGATACGAAAGCGGAAACGATTGTTGTCAGCAATCCGGCGGTTTATGATATGCTGGTGAACACCTGCCCGGAACTCGGGGTGGCAGTCCCGGGAAAAGTGATGCATTCCACCGCATATCTTGCCGGGATCACCGGAAAGAATCTGGGTGATATCTATTATCTGGAAAGCGATTTTCTGCGGAATTACAACAATGATTATGCATATCCGGCAGCGGTTCTGAAGGCGAACGGAGCCAATCTGAAACCCTTTGGAACCAATGATGAAGAATCCTATTCCTGTGCGGAAGGAGCCGTCGTTCTGGATAAGATCGAACCGGAACTGGTTCAGAAACTTGCAAAATATATTGAAGCCCGCGCGGATCATCCGGAAAGCGATGTGATCGCAGTTTCCTCCCCGTACACCAAAGTACAGCTGAAGAAATATACTTCCCTGAATGTCAAGACAGTGGAAGAGCTTCTTGCAGGCGTTTGAGGAGAGAATCATGGCACTGGTTACGATGAATGAAATTCTTCCACTGGCACGGAAAGAAAAACGTGCCATTGGAGCGTTCAATGTGGCAAATTATGAAACGACTCTGGCGGTCATGAGGGCGGCGGAGGCGGAAAAATCCCCTGTGATCATCCAGGTCTATAACCGTCTTTTTGAATCAGAAAAGGCAGCGGATATTGCCGGAATGATGATCCGAGTGGCACAGCGGTCCAATCAGCCCATAGCCTTGCATCTGGATCATGGTGCAAGCCTGGAATCTGTGGCGATCGCCCTTCATGCGGGGTATACCTCTGTCATGTACGACGGATCCCGTTTGCCGTTTGCGGAAAATGCTGCGAATACGAAACTTGCAGCTGATCTTGCCCATGCGGCGGGGTGCACTGTCGAGGGAGAAATCGGTCATGTGGCGCAGGGGGATGAAACCTCTTTGACCTCAGTGGAAGAAGCGGTGGAATTTGCGGATCTCACCAAAGTGGATGCATTGGCAGTTTCCATTGGAACGGCGCATGGGTATTACAAGGCGGAACCGAAGCTGGATATTGCCCGGTGTAAAGCGATTGCAGATGCGCTGCCCGGTTTGCCGCTGGTGCTCCATGGCGGATCCGGAACCCCGCTGGAAGCTGTCCGGGAATCCATTCTCAACGGAATTGCGAAAATCAATATCGCAACGGAGTATATGGATACTTACTTGAAGAGCTCCCGTGCAGAACTGGAAAAACTGGATGGAAAATTCCTTCCTGTGGATAAATATTATGATCCGGTAGTGGATGCGTGTGCGGCTCATGCCGCCCGCCTGATCCGTTTCTTTGCCGGAAAATAAAAGGAGTGAAAAATGAAAGTCCAAAAAGTTCCTGATTATCAGACCATGAGTGAGATCGGGGCAGATATTATTTACAATGCAGTCGTCAAGGCTCTTTCTCAGGGGAAACATTTCAACCTGGGATTGGCAACCGGAAACACCATGATCGAACTCTACCGTATTCTGGCGGACAAATTCAACCGGAATCAGATCGATCTTTCCAAACTTCAGACATGGAATCTGGATGAGTATGCTTCTGATGAGACTCATGCAGTTTCCCATGATCATCCCCTGAGTTATTGGAAATATATGCATGAAAAACTGTTCAACCGGTTTGCGCCGGAACGGAATTTTGCAGAAAATCAGGCTCATTTCCCGGATCCTTCCGATCCGGCAAAATTTGACCGGGAACTGGAAGCCGCAGGCGGACTCGATCTGCAGCTTCTCGGAATCGGTTTCAACGGGCACATTGCATTCAATGAACCGGAAAAAGAATCCGATATTTCTGTGGAAGCCTTCGGAGAACTGCCCACCCGCGTTCTGCCTCTGACTCAGGAAACCATCGATCAGAATACAGCGTTGACTGCCGGCGGCGACAGCTCTCTGATGCCCCGTTTTGCCGCAACCACCGGAATGAAACCAATCCTGGCTTCCAAACAGGAACTGCTTCTTGCCTGTTTCGCTCAGCAGGAAGCTCCCCTCCGTACCATGATCGGCGGAAACCGGGCAACTCCGGAACTCCCGGCTTCCTATCTGCTGAAACATCCCGATTTTACCCTGATCTATACAACAGACAAGATCAATTTGGATCCCCTGGTATGAAAACGCTGATTCAGAATTGCCGTATTATCTCCCCCGGAGTGGATTTGCCCCGGGGCGGGATCGTTATGGAAAATGACCGTATTACAGCAGTCGGAGATTGTCCGGAACAGGGGCAATATGATTCCGTCATTGACGGCTCCGGTCTGATTGCTGCCCCCGGATTCATTGACATTCATTTTCATGGCAGATCGAATTACGATTTCTGCGATGGAACGGATGCCGCGTTTGAGGTCATCGGAAAAGGAAAACTTCAGGATGGAGTGACCGGGTTTCTGGCAACATCTCTCAGCGTTTCCTACGATGATCTGAGAAACTTATGCCGTCTGGCTGAGGATTACAAGAAAAATGTGACCGATGGAGCAACTCTTTTGGGGATCCATTTGGAGGGTCCGTTTTTCAATCCGCCCTGTGCCGGAGCTCAAAATCCGGATTTTCTCAAAAATCCTGATATTTCCCTGATTGATGAGCTGAATGAGATCTCGCCTGTCAAAAAGGTTTCCTTCTCTCCGGAATTGCCCGGGGGATTGGAATTCACCCGGGAACTGACGAAACGGGGGATCATGCCTTCCGGCGGTCATACGGAAGCGGATTATGAGTGTTTTGAAGAACATCGCGCTGCCGGAATGAAACATCTGACTCATTTCTGCAATGTGATGACTCCCGTTCATCATTTGCGGTTCGGAATGGTCGGCGGCGGCTTGATGGATGACGATGTCTATGTGGAAATGATCTGTGACGGTGTCCACCTCTGTGATCAGATGATCCGTCTGATTGCCAAACTCAAAGGTGCGGAGCGGATGATGCTGATCACCGATGCCATGCGCGCTTCTGCCATGCCGGATGGAAATTATACACTGGGCGGTCTTCCTGTGATTGTCAAAGACGGCTGTGCCCGTCTGACCACCGGCCCCGTTGCAGGCAGCACCTTGCGGTATCATAACGGCTTGAAACGTCTGGTCCGTCTGACCGGGCTTCCGTTATGTGAAGCGATCCGGGCAACCAGTTTGAACCAGGCGGAAAGTCTCGGTCTGGGCAAACGCGGAAAATTGGAAAAGGATTATATTGCAGATATCGTCCTGCTGGATGAAAATCTGGATGTCCGGAAGACGATCTGCAATGGAACTGTAAAATGGGAATGCTGAAAAAGCAAGATCAAATAACCTCAGAAAAATAAGGAATAATAAAATGAACAATCAAATCGGAGTATTGGACCGCTGCGGGACAATCGATGAACGCCGTATTGCGTTTTACAAGGATATCGGGCTGGATTGCATTCAGCTTGCCGGTGTTTATGAAGAATGGCTCGCGCCGAACGATGAAGCAAAAAAAGCAACTGCGGATCTGAAAGCATTGCTGCAGAAATATGACATTGCCGTGCCGACAATGTTTTTCTCTTATCCCAATCAGTGGTCCAATGAGTTCGGACTTGTGCCTGCCCGTTACCGTGCAGAACGGATCGCTCTCTCCTGCCGTCAGATGGAATGGGGAAGACAGTTCGGCGCAAAATATTTTGCATGTCATGTCGGTTTCGTTCCGGAAGAAAAAAATGAATTCTACGATCAGTTTATTCTGGATCTGAAGATGCTTGCAAGATTTGCCGCCATCAATGATCAGTATTTCATGTTTGAAACCGGAACAGAAACGGTTGCCGGATTGAAAGAAATGATCGAGGCGATTGATGAGCCAAATGTGGGGATCAACTTTGACCCTGCAAACTTCCTTTACTATAACAATGACGATCCCGCTTTGCTTGTGGATCAGCTCGTGGATAAAATCCTGACCGTCCATTGCAAAGATGCTGTCCGTCCTGCCGAAGGTGAGAAACACGGAAAAGAAACCGTCCTGGGGCAGGGCGCAACCAATTTCCGCGTCCTTCTGAAACGGATCCTTGATCATGGTTTCAACGGACCTCTCATCATTGAACGGGAATTGGCTCCCGGACCCGAACAGGAATATGACTTCAGAAATGCAGTTCAGCTTATCAAATCCGTTATGAAAGGAGAAAAATAATGGTCAGAATCGGTATTGTCGGAGCAGGACGCATGGGGAACGCTCATGCGGCGAACATTGCAAATATTAAAGATGCAGAAGTGACTGCAGCTTATGATATCAATCCCGAAAAAACAGCGGCTTTTGTGGAAAAATATCCGCAGGTAAAAGTCATGGCAAGCCTGGAAGAACTGGTGAACAGTGCGGAAGTGGATCTGATCGCGATCACCTCTCCCACCTATTGTCATGCGGAAGGGCTCCGTGCCGCAATGGCAACGGGCAAACCCATTTTCTGCGAAAAACCCCTTTGCCGTACTCAGGCTGAGCTGGATGAGCTGGCTCCCATGCTGAGAAGCTATAAAAATCTCTTTGCTGTCGGGTTCGTCCGCAGATATTCTGCCGGATATATGACGCTTCAGAAGCTTATCAGCGAAGGAAAAATCGGGAAAATGATCTGTGCATCTGTGACCTGTCTTTTCGGCGGATACTGCCGTCAGTGGGGCGACTGGTTCACTGATTATGAAAAATCCGGCGGTGTGATTCTGGATATGCTGGCACATCATTGCGATTTGTGCAACGGTCTTTTCGGCAAACCGGAAACCATCTATGCACAGGCAATGCGCCTGAACAAAGATGCAGAAAAACCCCGTGATTATGTCAGCACCACTTTGAAATATAAAGAGGGTGTGATCTGCAACATGGAATGTTCCTGGCTTCGCGGCGGACCCAATGCCACCAGCATGACTGTTTACGGCGAAAAAGGTGCGATCACCATGACCGATGCCGGAATGAGTTTCTATGATATCGGCGGAGCAGAAACCAAAATCGAAGTCGATGAAGGGATTCTCGGACCTCTTCAGGAATCCATTTCCGGCGGTATGTATGCCACTGAAATGACAAAAATTGTTGATTGTGTTGCCAACGGCGGTGCCCCCTATGCCGGCGTGGAAGAAGCCATCGCTGCAATGGAAGTCGCTCTCGGCATGATGAAATCAGCTGAAACCGGAAACGTCTCCGCTCTGTAAGCTGAAGGTAAGATCCGGAAAATCGATATTTCCGGAAATGCAATGATCCCGTGTCCTTTGTTTTCAATAAGATCAAAGGGCGCGGGATTCTTTTTGCAATGCCCGGATCAGGGGATTGTTTTCCGGATCGGAAATTCTGCCGTTCCGGAACTCTTCCAGCAGGAGCCGGGATTGTTTCGCAAGTTCCCGGCGGACTTCAAATCTCCGTCCTTTGATCCGGGCAATATACATGCCGTCATAAGCAGTTGTTTGATGCCGCATCCAGGCGATCACGGCGGATTCTGCCCGCTTTTCAATGGGGATCCGTTGTGTTCTTGCGACGGTTCCGCTGCCGACTGCTGCGCTTTGTGCAACGACTGCATCGGCGAATTTTTCCGCCCAGACAGTGCAATCCGGATGAAAGTTCAGGAATTCAAGGATCGCCTGCCGGAATTCCCCGCAATAGATTTCCTGTTTCCGTTCCCGGCTTTTCCTGCCGGATTCCAGCCGCTTCTGATAGGCGGGATCCTGACGTTCCCGGAGGATTTCCTGCCGGATCTTCTCCGCTGTCTCAGCAGAGATCCAGAGTCCGACTGATTCGGTTCTTCCTTTCCGTTCCCGGACATGCACCCAGTATTCCCCGGTACTTTTGAGCCGTCTGGTCAACAGCGCATCTCCGCTTGGAACAAAGATCCAGCCAGCCGGGACATCAACGAGTTTGCCATCGCGGAAGACATTTGGTTTCCCGGTCAGACCGCGCACAAGAATTTCGCCCTCTTTCATTGGAGCTGCACCTTGAAGGGCTGTCTCCGGAGAGAACCTGTAAATGTTCCGAGAAGAGTGCGGATGCAATCCATTTCACTTTTTTCTGTGACATTCATATAATTTCCTGCGAACAGCGAGGCGTCGAGAACGGTCAGCAGAAGCGGGAGCGGAGTACAGCCGGGTTCTCCGTTTTTCAGACAAACGGAATCTGCGGCGCGGCACAACCCGTCAACGGATTCCGCCAACTCTCCGCATACGCTCCAGAAGGCAAGTTCCGTTACCGGTTTTTCCAATCCGTGCATCTCCGAAAACTTCGTCAGAGAAAGATCGATCCGGAGCACACTGAACAATCGGCTGATATGGGAAACCTGAAGAACGCCGGAACGCAAAAATTCCGTTGTCCGCCTGGAAACAGAACGTTCCAGAACGTCCTGCGGCAGAAGAATAAAAGAATCTTTCGGCTGCTCTTCCCATGCGATCTTCCGTTCCGGAACAACAATATCCGTATCCCGGAACTGTCTGCCCAATTCCAGAATCAAACCTCCGGAAACATGTTCCAATCCAATCAGTTCCAAGGATTTCAGAACACGGGCGACGATCCGGTCCTTTTGTGTTTCATCCATTGCCAGATTCCGGGAAAGCACCTGCCTGACAGCAAGCTCCGAGACCGGGAGGAAATCCACCGGGACTGCTGTTGTTGCCCGTTTATATTCCACTGCCACAGAAGGATATCCGGCTGCTTCCAATGTTGAAAGAATCAGTTGATTCAATTCTTCCGCGCGGATTCTCCGGTCCTTTTTGGTCAGCAGGGAAAATTCCACCGCCAGAGAGAGATCCTCAGCGATCCAGGATTCATTTTCCCCCGCAGCAAGACATGCCCGGAAGATCCGCCGTTTGACCTCTTCCGTATCCAGCGGCTCTGTTGAGGCATCCGGATGAAGGACCAGAATCGTACTGTTGCTCAGCTGGATCATCAGAACAGCTCCCGTTGATTCCGGAGCATATCGCGGTATTTATCGAAGACCCCGGCTTTGGATACAAAACCGATATATTTCCCTTTTTCCATGACAGGGATCAGCCAGAGTTTTGTGGATTCAAACAGCCGGGTCGCCGCCCCGAGGGAATCATTGACTTCCAGCGAGGGACCGGCAGGTTTCATAATATCATACACCAGTACAACATCGTACAGATTGGCATCCAGCAGGAAGGGGCGCACATCATCCAGTGTCACGATCCCGATGATCCCGCCGTTTTCGTCAAGCACAGGGAACAGGTTCCGTTTGGATTCCATCACCTTTTTCAGCAAAGTCCGCAGGGTATCTGTTGCCACAACCGGGTGAAAATTATTTTCCACCAGATTCCGGAGACTGACTTTTTCCATAATGACAGCCGATTGTTTCGGTTCCGGCGAGCCGCCGCTCAAGGCAATGGCTGATTTGTAAACATTGTATTTCATAATGCGTTTGGAAATGAAACTGGAAAGAGAAACCGCAATCATCAGAGGAATGAATAATTTATAGCCGCCGGTCATCTCTGCAATAAGGAACATGCCCGTCATCGGCGCATGCATCACTCCGGCAATCACCGCCCCCATTCCGACAGCAAGAAAGTTCACCTCGTTCAACTGATAATCGATCCCTACCAGCGGGAACAGAAGATTGAAAAATCTTGCTACGCAGAATCCGGTGAATGCTCCGATGAACATGGAGGGCGCAAAGATTCCCCCGTCACCGCCGGATTCAATGGTGGTGGCAGAAGAAAAGACTTTCAGCAGGATCAGAAGAAAACATGCACCAAGAAAAAGCCAGCTTCCATTGACCAACCCGCCAAGAGGACTGCCGGACATGAGCAGGGATTCATTCCGGTCAACAAGCGCACCGATAAAACCGTATCCCTCTCCGCGCAGTGCCGGAAAAATCGTCAGCATTCCCGCAAGGATCAGACTTCCGCACAACGCTTTCAGCCACACATTTTCATATTTCTGGAAAATCTTGCCTGTCTTGACCGCAAATTTGATGGTATAAGCGGAAATCAGCCCGGCAAGAACGCCGAGAACCACATAAAACGGAAGATTCATCATGTTCCAGTCGTTGGAAGATTCCACAAACGGGAACTTGCCGTAAAGGATTTCCGAGACAACCGCTGCCGAAGCCGATGCCATCAGCAAGGGAACCAGCGCGGGGACCGAAAAAGAAGGCAGCAGGATCTCACAGGCGAACAATGCTCCGGCAACAGGACTGTTGAAGATCGCACTGATCCCGGCAGCTCCCCCGCATGCTAAAAGAAGAGTGCGAGTCTCCGTTCCGGTTCTTACAAGTTTGGAAAAGTTGCTCCCGATGGCTGAGCCGGTCAGCGCAATCGGTGCTTCCAATCCTGCAGAACCGCCCAAGCCGACACACATCCCGCTGGTAATGATATGACTCCAGCAATGATATCCTTTGATGTTGCTTGTTCCTTTGGAGGTTTCTACGATCACGCCGGAGAGACTTTTTTCATATTTTCCGTTCCGGAGAAAAAGTTTCACCAGAATGACACAGAGGAAGATCCCCGCAACAGGCAGAATCGGGCGGATCCATTCCCCCGTCCTCCCGCTGACAAGATCGGCAATGTGATGAAACAGATCCGTGGTTCCTTTCAACAGGACCGCTGCCAATCCGGCAAGCACTCCGACGATCACGCTCAGCAGGAGAATATATGCCTTATCTCCCATATATCCCCGGAGCAGTGCCGCCGTGCCGTAAAGACTTCCCTTCGCAATATTTTTCAGAAACTGCATCTGCTGAAATTTCCTTTATGATTCTTCAATTCCAATAATATACACCCGGTTCCGGGAAATTTCAATTTCTCTTTTTTCAGATTACAGGATTTCCCTTTTTCTTGTTCGTTCGGAAAGAATTGTTACTTGAGAACGCTCAGCACCAGCCCAAGCATAATCAAAGCCAGCGCCAGCCAGCGGAATTTTGTGATCTTCTCTTTCAAAATAAAGAATCCGAGAAGTGCGCTGATCGGCAGGCTCAGCTGACGGAACGCTTGAACAAAACTTACATTGGAGACATAATTCATTGCAAGCAGAATCAGAACGTATGCCAGCGCAGCAAGCACTCCGGCAAGGTACGGATGATACTGCTTTGCCATAGTCCGCAGAACATTCTTCTCTTTTCCGCAAAGGGTCAGACCGCAAACTGTGACCCACATCCCTGTCATCGCCATGGATTCTCGGATGCAGGAGTAGGTTCCTGCTGTCAGCAGCTTATTGGTTTCCGGAGAAAGCTTCATGATCGCATCGATCCCATACTTGTCAAAAAAGGTGTAAGCAGTCGTTCCGCATGCCGCAATACAGATCCCGAGCACGCCTTTTTTCAGATGTTCCAATTTCTCTTTCAGCGAACTTTCATCTTTCTGATTGGAAAATACCATGAGCAGACATCCGGAGAAAATGATGATCATTCCGGCAATTGCCAGCCAGGATAATGAATTTCCGAAATGGAACAGTACAGAGATCAGCATAGTGAGAAACACTGGCAGAGCCCGCGCCATGGGATAGGCAAGAGAAATATCGCAATGTCTGTAAGCCAGAATCAATCCCACATCGCAAATCACTCCGCTGAGTCCCCCGAGAATCGCAAATTTTGCCACATCGAAGGTGATCTCTCCAAGCAAGCCGGAACACAACGCAAAAGGCAGCATCGTCAAAAAAAGCGAACTGGAAAACAAGGCAAAAAATGCCATGGAAGGTTTCCCGCTGCTCTTGCACAGAAAATGCCAGAGACTATGCATCAGAATTGAGGCGGAAATCAGGAAAAATGCTTCGATACTCATCGTTAACTCCTTGATAAGTTAAGGAACGTTCTGTTTTGAAAAGAATAATATACTACTGAACAGATCAAAAATCAAGTTATCCAAAATGCTTTTCCCTGATTTTTCCGTTTTATAAAACAGATGGGATCGCAGCGTTCAGAAAATCAGGAAAACCAAGACTTATTTTTTATAAAAACAGAAGGGCAAATTTGACAAAGCAATTCTTCCGCATTATATTTTAAATACGAAGCAAAAAAAACGAGGAATATTCCGAATCATTACAATTTACAAGGAAAGTTGAAATGCTGAAACTGATTCCAATGCCGAAAAAAATCCGGGAAATGAACGGGAAAGTCGATCTCTCCCGGTTCGAAAATCTGAATTTACCGGAAAATTGTTCAAATTCTCTGCTGGAACTCGCCGTGGTGCTGGCGGATGAACTCGAATCTGCAACCGGAAAAAGAATCCGTTTCACCCGCTCGAAAATCGCCGGGGCAGAGATCCGGTTGATCCTGTCCGGATCCGACAGCTCATCTGAAAGTTATAAACTGAACATCTCTCAGACGAAAATTGAAGTGGAAGCTGAGTCAGAAACAGGTCTTTTCTATGGACTTCAAACACTGCGCCAGCTGATCCGGACAGAGGGAGTGGAAATTCCAGCCGTGAAGATAAGCGATGCCCCGGATTATGCCGCCCGCGGATTCTATCATGACTGCACACGCGGAAAAATCCCGACCTTGAAAACGTTGTTTCAGCTTGCCGATAAACTGGCCTACTACAAGCTCAATCAGCTTCAGCTGTATATTGAACACACCTTTGCTTTTGCCAGACATTCCGATATGTGGAGCGGAGCCGATCCGCTGACAGCTGAGGAGATCATCCGGCTGGATCATTACTGCCGGGAACGTCATATCGATCTGGTGCCATCCCTCAGCACATTCGGGCATTTTTATATGGGTTTGCGCAGTCAGCGGAAAAAACATCTGAACGAACTGGATCTGGATGCTTCGGAAAAACCGTTCTCTTTTCGTGACCGGATGCGGCATTACACCTTGAACGCCTCTGATCCGAAATCGATCCGTCTGGTGGAAGATATGCTGGCGGAATTCCTGCCGCTCTTCAGCAGTGAATATTTCAATATTTGCTGTGATGAAACCTTCGATCTGGGCAAAGGAAAAAATGCAGAAAAGGTTGCAAAATCCGGTTCAACAGAAGAGTTGTATGTATCCTTTCTGCTGAAAATCATGTCAGCGGTAAAAAAACACGGAAAACGGGTAATGTTCTGGGGGGACATCATCGCAAAAGCTCCGCAGCTCATCCAGAAACTGCCGCCGGATACCGTTCCTCTGGAATGGGATTATTCGCCGGAAGCCGTCTGCCGGGATACCGGAATCATGCAGGAAAGCGGACTCAAATTTTATGTTTGCCCCGGGGTTACAGGCTGGAATAAATTCCTGAACCGGATCAATGAGGCATCGCAGAATATCATCAATTATGCAAAACGCGGTTTGAAATACGGCGCAGTCGGTTTGCTTAATACAGATTGGGGCGATTACGGACATGTGAATCTGTTAGGCTGTTCTTATCACGGGCTGGCGCTGGGAGCGGCTGCCGGCTGGAACTGCAAAGCTGCATCTGATCTGGATTCATTCGACCGGGCATTTTCTGCAATCGAATTCGGTGATTTCTCCAACCGGATCGTTTCTGCCTGGCGAAGAGTGAACGAGGCTGTTGTTTTCGGTTATGACCATGTTGCGCCGCAGTTCGATCCCGGTCTTTCGGGAGAAGATAAAAAACGTTTCCTTACAGATTATCGGAAAATGAAACCTGCATCCGTCGGAAAATATCTGAAAACTGCTGCTGAAGCGGAAAAACAGTTCATGGAAACTGCTGTCCGATGCGATTTCCTTGATCCATTGGCGCGGGAGGAGATCCTGTGCGGTCTGCGGGGTGATATTCTGATGCATGAAGTTATGTGTGTTCTTCTTCAATATAAAGGGGTTGAACCATGGAAAACTGCCGATAAACTCCGTGCTTTTGAAACGCGATTTTCTGCCTTGTGGCATCAGCGGAACAAGCCTTCCGAATATTACCGTCTGAGAGAACTGATGGTGCAGATCGCGGATTATCTGGATCGGATGGATAGCTGATCAGCATCTGTGCTTTGTGCGAAATTGATTTTTGGGGAATACGGTCATCATAACAAATGGTGATCGTATTTTTTATATTTTGATTCTCCGGATGAATCATCCATGCGGTTATTCCCGGGAGTGCAGGAACAACCATTTGAACAGCTTGAATCTGAGTACAAAAAATGCTTCAGATTTGTTCCTTTTCTTGCATAAATTTTGCATTGGATTTTCATTTTTTCCTCTTGTTACTGTATTCAGTTCAGATTATATTAAAGTTGAATACGATCAAAAAAAGCTGAATACAAAAGCAAAGGAAATGCCGGATGAATCAATTATTCGATTGCTATTCAAGACTTCTGATAGACAATCATATTTCTGACCAAAAAGCGGAATATATGAAACGGTTTTCCCCGGAAGAATATGTCCGGCTGGTAAAACTTTCCGGAGTGGAATCTTCCATGGTCTATGCCTGTGATCACAACGGAAACTGTTATTATCCGTCAAAAATCGGACACGTTCACGGCAACCTGGACGGAAGGGATATTTTCGGAGAGACAGTTTCTCTTCTGAGACAAAACAGAATCATCCCGGTTGCATATACTACCGTTACGTATCACAATGACTGCGCACAAAAACTTCCGGCTGCGCGGATCGTTGATATGCGGGGAAACAGCCGGGACGGACGTTATCATTTCACCTGTCCGAATCAGCCGGAGGCGGTGGAATTTTACAAACAGCAGATCCGGGAAATTGCCGCTTATGATGTCAATGGGATTTTTATAGATATGACATTCTGGCCCGCAGTCTGCTGCTGTGACGGCTGCCGTAAAAAGTATGGAAAGGAGTTCCCGGAACAGATTCACTGGCGGGATCCGGAATGGGTTGCATTTCAAAGATTCCGGGAAAAATCCATGGCTGATTTCGCCGCTGAATTAACAGAAGCTGCACGGGAAATCAAGCCGGAAATCGCTGTGACTCATCAATTTTCCCCGGTTCTTCACGGATGGTATCTCGGTCAATCAGATGGAATCGCGGAGGCTTCCGATTACGCGTCCGGAGATTTTTACGGGAATAAACTCCAGCAGCGGTTTGCAGTAAAAGCATTTCAGGCATACACGAAAAAGCCGCCCTATGAGTTTATGACTTCCCGCTGTGTCAATCTCAGGGATCATACTTCCTCGAAGTGCGATCAGGAACTTTTTCTGAGTGCGCTGACAACCCTTGCAAACGGCGGAGCCTATTTCTTTATTGATGCAATCAATCCTGACGGAACACTTTCTGAGCCCTTTTATCAGCGTCTCGGATCGTTGAACCGGGAGCTTGCTCCGTTCAGAGAGATGATTGAACGGGAAAAATTCCGGCTGGATGGTGAAATCGGATTGTACTTTTCCATTTCCTGCTGTGTTGATAATCATTTGAACGGCAAAACCTTCCGTGAATTTTGCGGCGGAAGTTCCAACAACATGGAAATTCGCCAGAATGCTGTGCAGGATGAAATCCTCGGGACAGCGGAAATCTTAAACAAAATGCATCTTCCATTCCGCATTATCAAGGATTTTTCCTCCCTTTCCGGATTGAAAGCCCTGATCATCAACAAAGCGGCATATCTTTCCGGAGATGATTGCAATGCGATCCGGGAATTTGTCAGAAACGGTGGAACTCTCATTGCGACAGGTGATACTTCTCTCATGGATTTGAACGGAAATTCCAGCGGAGATTTCCAGCTTGCAGATCTTTTCGGCGTGAATTTCCAGGGAGTATATTCTGATACTGTGACCTATACGGGAAAAGATCTGATTCTTGCAAAAGGGGAAGTTCCGTTGGTCAGTGCGGCGGAACATACTGAAATTCTTGAATATCTTTCATTGCCTGATTTCCCGGTACAGGATCCGGATCACTATGCTTCCATCCATTCTGATCCGCCGGGTGCAGAAACAACCTATCCGGCTTTGACGGTCAACCGGTTCGGGGCAGGGCGTTGTATCTGGCT
The DNA here is from genome assembly GCA_017456805.1 of Lentisphaeria bacterium. Next base: position 182,713 of record JAFTIQ010000034.1, on the reverse strand, counting down.
GGCGGCTCCGGTTCTTTTGCTGAGACAGTATACGCAACAGGAGTTCGGGAAGAAACTTTTCCGCAATTATTTGCCGTCATTTCCTGTTAAGATCGAAAACTTGAGTGAATCAGCGGAAGTGACCTGGCTGGTTTCTGCCGACCGTAAAAAACATTTGCTGTGTATCGTCAATGTTCAGGATGAATTTCCGGTGATCCCGCTGCATGATATCAAAATCACATTTTCTTCTGCTTCGAACGTCGGAAAAATTGTCCGTGTTTCCGACGGAATGGAACAGGAAATTCTATCGACAGGAAGACCTGTTACGATCACAGCAGAGAAGATCACCACTGGCGAATTTTTTCTTTGTCAACCATAAATGGAGGATGTTATATGAAGGAACAAATCAAAAAAACATTTGAAACCGGAAAAGGGATTTTCCGGCTCGCCCCGAACTGGGTCCCCCGCAGTTTCTGTATTCCCGGCAGACGAATCAAGCTGCATCCCGATGATTATTATGCATTGGGCGGAGAACGCGGCGGTATTGATGAACGGTGGCTCGGCTGCACCACACCTGCCGATAATGGACCTCTTACCGGAAAAAATGAAGGGATCAGCCATCTTGTTGCCGATGATGGAACGCTGATTCCGCTGACTGAAGCGGTGGAACTCCTTGGAGCTGAACTGATTGGAGAGCGTCTTTGGAGCCAGTATCACTGCTGGCCGGTTTATTCCAAATTTTTTGATAATCTCGGACCGCTCCCCCACCACATTCATCATCGGGAAGAACATGCAAATCTTGTGGGGCAGCGCGGAAAACCGGAATGTTATTATTTTCCCCCTCAGTTGAACAATCACGGCGGACATTTTCCGTTCACCTTTTTCGGTTTTGAACCGGGCACAACAAAGGAACAGGTCAAAGAGTGCCTGAAGAATTTTACCAAGGGGGATAACAAGATCACCAACCTTTCCAAGGCATACCGTCTGGAACCGGGAACAGGCTGGGATGTCCCGCCGGGAGTTTTGCATGCTCCGGGAAGTCTTTGCACTTATGAGCCCCAGTTTGCAAGCGATGTTTACGCCATGTATCAGAGCCTGGTGGATGATCAGATCGTTTCCGAATCTCTTCTCTGGAAGGACTGCCCGAAAGAGAAAATCGGTGATTTTGATTACCTTATGGAAGTGATTGACTGGGATCTGAATGTGGATCCTGAATTCGGAAAGAACCGCTTCATGCGCCCAGTTCCGGCGGAAGAGGAGCAGGAAATGCTCAAAAAAGGCTATTCGGATCAGTGGATTTGCTACAAATCCAATGCAGTCTCCGCAAAAGAATTGACCGTTCTTCCCGGCAAGAAGGTCGTCATTCATGATGCTGCAGCTTATGGACTGATCATGATGCAGGGGCATGGTTCCCTGAACGGGATGAAGCTGGAAACTCCGGCGTTGATCCGCTATGGACAGCTGACACATGATGAGTATTTTGTTTCTGAATCTGCCGCTCAAGCCGGAGTGACGATCATCAATGAATCAGAAACGGATCCCATTGTGATGCTGAAACATTTCGGTCCGGAAAACCCGGATTGGGTGAAGAAATTCTGCTGATCAGGAAAATGCAGCAGATGCGGGGAATGAGAAATTCATTCCCCGTTTTTTTTCATGCTTGCCGGGATCTTGAAAATAAAAGGAATCCGCTGACTTCTGATTTGGCGGCCTTCCAGCTGATCTTTGAGAAGCTGTACAGTTTTTCTTGCTAATGCATTAAAGTCTTGAACGATATAGGGGTATCCCATGGAAAGAACATCCTGCTGCCAGGGATATGAGTAAGTGATAAAAGCGATATCCGGACGAAGCACTTTCAGGCGTGTTCCGAAATTATATGCAGAATCTTCAATGAGATTGATGACAGCTGTACAACTTTTCGGAATTTTTCTGATATAAGTATCTACCGGAAGTTTGGAACGGAATCTGTTTCTTGTAAAACAAACCCCGCAATCTGATTCAATTCCAAGTTCTCTGATTTTTTCCTGGAATGCTTTCAATCTGGTTTCATCGGAGAAATTGTTTTCCTGAATTTTCACAGTCAGAAGATAAATGGAACGATGTCCTTTTTCATACAGCCATTGAACAGCATTTGAAATTGCAAGGTGGTCATCAGAAACGACGGAGTGAATATCCTCCGGCAAATTGTCCCTGTCATTCACACAAACCATCGGAAGTTTGTATTTTTTACCCCACAGTTCCGGAATGCCTTCTATGGAAAGCTGAATGGAAACTGCACCGCAGATATAATGTTCTCCAACGATTTCGATGTTTTCATTGAAAAGGACTTCCGTATAAAATCCGGCATTATGCAGAGCAAGCACGATTTTCCGGAGCAAGTGCATGGAATACGCATCATAACCATCGCTGTCAAGAAAACAGAAAACCGCAACGATCCGTTTTTTCCGTTTATTTGCGTAATCAAGCTTTTCTGCAATGGAAATGATTTTTTGCCGTGTTGCCTCAGATATGCCGTTCCGGTTGTTCAGGACACGCGAAACAGTTGAACAGGAACACCCTGCTGCCTCTGCAATTTCCTTGATTCCATTGATTTTCATTGTTTACTCCTGAGTTTCTGTGTGTTCTGAAAAAATATAATCTGCGTACAGATCTTTTCAATCAATTTGCATATTTTTTGCATTGAAATAATTAGCCCCATTCTTGATATTTTTCCAGCGAAACCTAAATTATTGTATCAGAACGAAAAGAAAGAGGTGAAAAGAATGCGCATTTCATTAGATGGTGAATGGAAACTCTATTTGATTCCGCCGGATTCCGGGGTGGAAACTCCTGACAGACTGCAGGGGAATCCCTGTATTCCGGGGCATGTTCCGGGAAATCTGGAACTGGATCTTTTTCACAACGGATTCGGCGGGGATCCGTTTATCGGCGAAAATGCGAATGAGTACCGGAAATACGGAAATTACGATTTCTGGTATGTGAAAGAGTTTCAGACGGAATCTCCCGGAAAATGGGATTTGGTTCTTGAAGGAGCTGACTGCTTTACGGAAATCTTTCTGAACGGAGAAAAAAGCGGATCCTCGGAAAATGCTCTGATCCCTCACCGTTTCACCGTCGATCTTGAACAGAACAACATTCTTGCGATCCGTATTATCTCTGCTGAAATCGCTGCAAGAAAATATCCGGAAGAGGCTTCTGTTATTGCTCATTTTCCGCCGGTTTATTCTTCTGCCTATTGCCGGAAACCGGCGCATTGCACCGGATGGGATATTCTTCCGTGGCTTTCTCTTGGCGGATTGTGGAAAAGTGTTTTTCTGGAAAAAGAGGCTTCCCCCTTTGCAATCCGTGATCTTTGGGCATATACGCGTTGGATCGACAAAGAAAGCAATTCTGCCCGGATCCGCATGTTTTACAGCCTTTCAGCTGGAAAATCTTCCCTTGCCGGGTGCGAACTTATCATCCGGGGAACTTGCAAAAACTCAACGTTTGTTCAGAAAACTCCTGCATATTTCACTTATGGTGTCCTGAACATAGATCTTCCATCGCCGGAATTATGGAATCCCCGGGGATACGGAGAGCCCAATCTTTATGATCTCACTGCAGAATTATGCGATCCGGACGGGACTGTTCTTGCGGAATATCATACTTCATTCGGGGTGCGGACCGCAGAATTGGAACGTACAGAAACCAATTTCAATGGAGAGGGCGAATTTCTGTTCCGGATCAACGGAACCCCGGTCAGGATCCTCGGGTGCAACCATGTTCCTTTTGACGCGCTTCATTCCCGGGATCCGGAACGGATGGAACGGACTCTTGCATTGTTCGATGAAATGCAATGCAATATGATCCGGTGCTGGGGCGGCGGCGTTTATGAGAGCGATGCGTTTTATGACTTCTGCGACCGTCGCGGAATCCTTGTCTGGCAGGATTTTATGTTCGCCTGCGGAGCATATCCTCAGAACGAAACGTTTTTTGATCTGGTGCGCCCTGAGGCGGAATCCGTGGTCAAACGCTTGCGGCGTCACCCTTCGCTGGTTCTCTGGTGCGGTGATAACGAGTGTGATCAGAGCATGGCATTCGAGGGACTTTCTCTCAAAAACAACCGGCTGAACCGGGAAATCCTTCCCGGAATTGTTGCCCGGCATGATCCATCACGTCCTTATCTGGAAAGTTCCCCGTATTTCAAGGCAGAACTGCAGGGAAAATATTCTTTTGATGAGATCGCCGCTCAGCTTCCGGAAGTTCATCTCTGGGGAACCCGTGAGACATTCAAAATGCCTTATTACAGTGAATTCAAATCGAAATTTATCAGTGAATCCGGTTGGCACGGGGCTCCGGCTCTTTCCTCAATAAAGAAATTCCTGTCTCCGGAACATTTTGTTTTGGATGAGGATGACCCGGAATGGGATTTCCATGCAAGCAACCCCTTTGGGAAAGAGAGTGTTCTCGGCTATCGCAGACATGTGATCGGAAATCAGATCAGAAATTATTTTACGGTTCCGGCTCAATCCGTGGAAGATTATGTAAAGAAATCCCAGATTTTTCAGGCAGAAGCAATAAAATTTCTATTGGAAACTGCCCGTCTGAAACCCGAATGCAACGGAATTATCTGGTGGAACATGATTGACGGCTGGCCCCAATTCTCCGATTCTGTTGTTGATTATTATTACAGAAAAAAGTTGGCATTTTTCTATGCAAAACGGTGTCATTCTCCTTTTTATCTCTGCATGACAGAACCGGATTTCTGGGAAAATACTCTTATTGCGCTCAATGATTCCTGCAACCCGGTCTCAAGTACATTTACGGTAGAAAAAGAGGATGGAACGATGCTGCTTTCCGGCAGTTTTGAGCTGCCGCCGTTCTCCCGGAAAAACCTTGGAAAAATCACAACGTTCCGGGGAGTCAATGAACTGTATTTGATCAAATGGGAAATCAATGGAATCCGCTATGGCAATCATTACATTTCCGGAAACACCCGGATGGAGCCGGACTGGTATCTTTCCAGACTGCCAGTGATCGCAGCGCTGGACAACTCCTTCGATCCTGATACATTCTGGCTTTGATCCTTTATTCGATGCAAAGAAAACGGGGATGCACTCAAATCTGAGAAGCATCCCCGTTCGTTTAACTGGGAAAATCAAATCATTCCTGACAGAGAAGTTTTGCCTCTCTTGGACCGAATTTCAGTTTTAATGTATTCCCGCTGATGGAATAGATTTCTCTTTCTCTATCAAACATATTGAATGCTTTTGCAGGGGATACCCCGTGATAACTTAAAGTGATTTCAACAGGATGGTCCGTGTCATTGACGATGATGGAAAGGACTTTATTTCCATATTTCCGCGATGACAGAAGCATTTTCTTCGGAATGTTTGTGATTGTAACCGGAGCATTCAATGTTTTATCCCAGTAGGGGAAAAATTCGCTTTCGGCATAATTTCCCAGCCAGTCTTCTGCATCATAAGCATGAAAACTTCTGACCATGGCTTTTTTGGGAATCCAGTATTCGGGATAAGGTTCAATATTGTTTGCCAGACAATAGCCCAGGAAGTGTTTCATTGCCCGGTCGGCTTCCGGCTGGTCAGGAGACCAGGTTTTATATCTGTCCGGACGCTGAGTTGCCAGAGAAAGTGAAAATTCCTTGATCATGGAAACCACATGTTCCCCGGAACGGTAACCGTAGGAGATTTTCACTGGAGTTTCTTTGAAGAGATCATAGTAGTTCTCTTTTGACGCAACAGAGGTAACATAAACTTCTCCGAAGATAAAAATATCAGCAAAGTTTTCTGCGGGGACTCTGGTTGTTCCCAGAAGATGCTGCAGGATCACGCCATCTGGATTTTGTGCGCGCAGAACCCGGTAAAGCCGCTTGAAGTATTCCCTTGTTTCGAACACATTGAAAGAGGCCTGGGATCTTCCGAATTCATCTTTATAACCGCAGCCGTGTTCCGGGTTGGAACAGATTTTTGCCCAGGAAATATCTGTGTATAAATTTTCTATTTTGTATTTCCGGATCATTTTTACAAGGTTGTTGAGTTTGAACCAGAAAAATGATTCAGAAGCGAGACAGGCATAAGTATAGGCTTCTCTGTTCCGGTACGAAATATCTTCTTCCCCTTTGACAGCCAGATAATCTCCGAGGATCGGAAGAGGGGAATGCCAATCTTTGCAGTAATAGTTCCATTCCGGAGAGAGCGGGCTTGCTGCATGTCCGGTAATATAGTTGAACACTTCCTTGAAGACATTGCCTTTTTTTCCGGCAATATTTTTCAACGTTCTTTCCCGCATGTATTCTTCCTGATGGGTTTCATACATATCCGTCCAGTATTGCACACCGCTGTGATATGACTTCATCTGATGAAGATTTTTGAATCTCTTGTTCAGCGGCTTGACGGGTGTGGCGTTGAGATAGAAGGTGATCCGCCGGCTTTTTGTGCTGGAAAGACGGGTGTCGATCAGGTTCAGTTTCACAACACATGCGTTTTGGGTGCGGGAGATCTCCATGGATTTTCCGAGATTTCTGGTGTACCAGCCCTTGAGATTCTTGGCACCCCACATCAGCCCTCTGTGCTGATTTCCGATCCAGAACGCAGGCATTTCAGAAAGATTGTTGTAAATCACCGGCGAATTCGGCGGCATTTCCGTTTTGACATGGAAGGTCTGATTATTATCGAATGCATCGACCATTTCATTTTTCAGGGGGATTTCCAGAGCGCAGGATTCGATCAGTGATCCCGGAGCGAGATCCAGATCCACTTTGATAAACCCGTCAAATTCTGCCTGAAGGGTTGCCTTGACTTTTGTTCCGTTGACGGTTCCGGAGACCGTATAAAGCGCGGAATCTCCGAGATTTTCGTTCATTTTAGCGGAGAATGTTCCGGTTTTTCCATTGATTTTGAGCGTGATCGGAGCTGCAAGGAGTTCCTGATCTTTGGCAACGATCGAAGAGATCAGCCCTTTTCCACCGAATTTATAGGTTCTTCCCCAGCAGGAAAATTCATTTTTTCCGGCAATGGGCTTTGTCCAGGGCGCAGGCGTTTCATGAGAAAATCCGGTATCACGTTTCGTGAACCACCAGGGGGTTCCATCCGGTTTGAAATAATATTGCTGCGTCCGGAAGATCTGTTTCCCGTTGCTGTCAGAAGCGGTAAGGATCATATCAAACTTTCCGGCGGGGAGATCTTTGATGGAAAATGTGATCGGATGATCCCCGTTTTCTGTTCCGGCAGGAACTGTTTTTCTCCAGACTTCTTCCTGTGTGCCTTTTTTCAGCATTTGTACTGTCAGATTAACGGGTTCTTCTCCGGATTTCCGGCAGACGATCTGAAGATTCTGGTCTTTGATGTCAGTATAGACATAACGATAAACAAGAGATTCTGTTTTTTCGTATGCAAAAGCATTCGTATAAAGTGTTCCGGATTCGGAGTCCACTGTTACAAACAATGTGGAATCGGCAGGAAGTCCATTCTTTTTTACTGTTTCTCTGATTTCCCTGCCGGGTTCTGCCGTAATTTTTTTACTCCATGCAAAGGCAAATCTTGTTTTCGTTTTTGCAGAAAGTGAAAACTGATCTTTTCTGGCGGATCCCGCTTTGAAATCAAAATCAAGTTTATACTCATCTAATTTTCCAATGGAGGCAATATCAAAGAAAACAGGATTTCCGGAGATAATTATTTCAGCAAAATTGACTTTTTGAGCATATCTGCCGCGGCAGGGGGCAACGGATGCCCAGAGCCGTTCCTGCTGGAATGTTCTTCCTGCATTGAATTTCCATTTACTTCCATTTTCGATTGAAGCAATTCCAAAATTTTTTATCGGGATTTTTATTTCAGAAGTCCATATCCCATGATTAATTTCATTTTTAATAACAATATCATTTCCAGACCATGTCTGATCATTATTTTTGGCATCAAAGAGGGTTCCGATGGAATTCCAGAGAAACTGACAATACGTTCCATTGGGAGCTGTTAAATGAATTTCGACAGAATCATCTTCCCAAATATCACTGTCTCTGGAGGTTCTTTTGGCAAGAAGTTTATGTGCAGCCGGAGATTGAATCGCAAAATAAATATTTTCTTTATCATGACTCAGGTAGTAACGGCTTTGGATCCGGGCGAATTTCTGAGTTTTCAAGTCGAAGAACCCGGTTGCTCCCAGAGAATATTCTCCGGGAGTAACCATGCCGTCCATTTGAGGGGTACGGGGATTCACCTGCATCCGGAAGGCATTCTTTGCAGGGAAATCCTTTGCATATTTCATGTAAAGCATCTGAATCGCTTCATCGGTGAGCGGGGTATGGAAGACCTGAAAATCATCCACCATGCTTTTCCCGAAGATGCCGGATGCCCAGCCGGGATCACCGCCGAGATATGACCGGATAAAAGGAACTTCGATCGGAGCGATCTTCGCTTCTGCTTTCCGTTTCCCATCAATATAAAGACGGAATCCGTTTGCATCATAGGAAAGAGCCACCTGGTGCCATTCATTGCGTTCCCAATCGATCTGGGGAACACGCATAAAGTGATCCCGACCGTTCTTTGCAATGGTTACGACAAGTGTGTTTTTCTTCTGAAGATTGGTAAAGCAGTTGATGATCAGAAGATTTTTTCCGGGAGCACGGGCATCCAGAAAAAGACGGTTTCCTTTTTGGGAATCCTTATCCCAGTCCAGCGGTTTGATCCAGAAAACGATGGTTCCTGCTGCGTGCGGAATGATCGTTGATCCGTAGATACGGCATTTCCGTTTTCCGCCTTCTTCGTTTCCGATCTCATACCCTTTTCCGGAAAGTCCGCCGTCAACTCCGATTTTTTCAAAATCATCCCTGTAATCCGGTTCCGGCATCTTGTGAATGTGCATTTCCTGGGCTGCACAGGAAAGTACGACCCCCGCGGCAAATACTGCATGAACAATCTTTTTTACCATAAGTTGTCCTCCCTTTCTTTGTTACTGTTACGGAATCAAACCGTAGGGAGTTGTTGATTTATCAAAACCAATATTCCCCGGTAATTTATTATATTTTGCTGCAGAGGCGGATCCATCTGCAAACAGTACGTTAAGCATCTTGTTATGACGGTATTCGATGACTCTGTAAGAAATGTCAATGTCAAGATAATTGCTGTTATATGCACAAAGGGTATATGAATTCGGGGAGTCTACCATTCTTCCGTCAGCAAGCTGGAATGTTTGGGACGCAGATTTTAATTTGGAGGCTTTGAACGGGGTTGTATTATTCGGCATTAATTTTATATTTGAAATATAATTTCCGAAAATTTCACACCCTTTGCTTGTTGATTTATCTGCCCAAGTGGTCGGTTCTGTCGGACACACGAAAACTTTCAGGATCTGCATTGCCTTGGATCTACGCGAACTGTCGCCTCCAGCAACGTGCAACTCGTAGATCTCCTGAGGCTTGAGTTGAAGCATTTGCTGAGCCAAAAGTCTTGTCCATGATGACCACATAGGGTTGCCATCATTTACATTTAAATAAGACAGCGGGAAATCATCGTTATTCTCCTGACAGTAAAAAGCTGTAGCCATTCCGAGCTGTTTGAAGTTGTTGATACACGAAATAGCATTTGCCCTCGCTCTTGCATTGTTCAATGCGGGGAGCAGCATTCCGGCGAGAATTGCGATGATCGCAATCACAACCAGCAATTCGATCAATGTAAACAGTTTTCTTTTCATAGTACTCTTCCTTTCAGTTGTTGTGTTATTGTTTTAAGCCTAACGTATATTTATAAGGTTCAAAGCAGGATTTCACGATTTCATCCAGCGGAGCTTCTGCAACGCCGATACAGGTATCAGCCGCCCCGTAATAAACTTTCACCATTCCATCGTCTTCCAGAATTGCATTGCAGGTGAAGACAACGTTGCGGACTCTGCCTTTCTGTTCATATTCCGCTTCCGGGAATAGCAGCGGATATTTACTGCGGGCAATCACTTTCCACGGCTCTTTGTAATCCAGAATCGCAGCATAAAGCATATAAATGGATCCGTCGCAAGTGGGGTTGACTGCATGATAGATTTCCAGCCATCCTTCTTTCACGCGGATCGGAGGCGCACCTGCACCGATTTTCTGATGATCCCAATGTCCCGGTCTCGGCAGCAGAGATTCCCGGTGTTTGCCCCAGAATTCCAGATCTTTTGAGAATGACATCCACATATAGCAGGGGGAAAATTCATCCCCGTGGAACGGTCTTTCAAAACGGCAGTACATTCCGTTGATTTTTTCGGGGAAGAGAGCCGCATTTCTGTTGTTGAGTTCGGATGTCAATGCGACATGTTCAAATTTGACAAAATCCTTTGTTTTTGCCAGAGCGATTCTTGTTCCGCATTTGTTGTTGTGACTTCCATAGAAAATGAAATATTCATCTTCGATCTTTGTAATTCTCGGATCATAGCATCCATGTTCTTCCCAACCTGTATCTGCCGGCATTTCAGGCCAGTCCACGGGGGCGGGATCGAATTTGAAATTGTACCCGTCATTGCTGCGTGCAAGCCAGAAAATAATAGTTCCCTCCCGATGGAACACATCCACCAGAAGCAGATATTCTCCATTGAATTTGATTGCGCCGGGATTCAGAATATAATATCCGACCCCTTCAGGAAGGTCATCAATCGTCAGAATTGGATTCCCTTTATATCGTTTCATGAGTGAGTTCATTTTTCCCTTTCTGTTTAAATAACTGTTTCGCTCAGCATTTTTTCAATCATTGTTCTTTGGAATAAAATAGTATATTTTCTAAAAAAATACAAGACTTGCGGAGAAGAATCTAATGCAAACATTATGCAAAAAAATATGAGTATTTATATTGAAAAACAGGGTGGATAAACAAAAAAAAACGGGAAATCCCAGCCGGAATTTTCCCCGTTTCTTTTATCAAAATTTAATCAACAATGTACATTCGTTTCCCTCTGGGAAAACGACCGGATCGGCAGACTGTTTTTGCTGCAGATTTCTCTATTCTCTACCGGATTTTGCATTCACGCCGTATGCTCTTAAAACAGATACGGCCTGCTGAATTGCGGTTTCGTCAGGCGACTCAACCCCGGGCAGGGTGTCTTCCATCTGAATTGCTGCATATTTTGTGCGTGCAAGTGAATGATACGGGAGAAGTTTTACCGTTTCGATTTTCAAGGAGGAAAGGAATTTTCCGGATGCTTCCATATTTTCAATGGAATCGTTACACCCCGGAACAAACGGGATACGGATTTCGATCCGCGCCCCGTTTTCAGAAAGAAACGTCAGATTTTCTTTGATCTGTTCGTTCCTCTGTCCGGTTAATTTTTTGTGGATCAGCGGATCGCAATGCTTGAAATCAACCAGATACATATCCGTATAAGGAAGTGTTTGTTTCATGATCTCTCTGGAAACAAAAGCGCATGTATCCAGTGCCGTGTGGATCCCGGATTCCTTGAAATGTTTCAAAGCAGAAAGCGTAAAATCCTTTTGAAAAAGCGGTTCTCCGCCGGATAATGTAACTCCGCCGCCGGAATGACTATAGAAAGAAAGATCTTCCAAAGCAATGTCGATCAAATCTCTGACAGTTACGGTTTTTCCGTAAAGTTTCAGTGCATTTGCCGGACATTCGCTTTCGCATTTTCCGCAAGCTGTGCATTTTGCCGCGTAGAAATGATGACGGTTGTTCTCCATCACATGGGCAGTTTCCGGGCAGACAGCGGCACATTCCCCGCAATTTCTGCACTTATGGGCATAAAATCCCAGCTGCGGACTTCTGGAAATACTTTCCGGATTATGACACCAGCGGCAATGCAGGGGACAGCCTTTCAGATAAAAGGCTGTCCGGATCCCGGGACCGTCATGAACTGCAAATCTTTTGGGTTCAAGAATGATTCCTTGTGTATTCATAACGCAGAACGATCCTTATTCCATGAGATTTTTCTGCCGTTTGATATAGGCATCCTGTTCCACCTTGGAAAGTTCTACAAAACGGACATTCCAACCGCAAACTCTGATCTGAAGATTTGCATATTTTTCGGGATTTTTTTGAGCTTCTTCCAGTTCTTCCGCATCGAAAATATTGAATTGGATCAGCGTTCCGTTCCGATCAAAATATGTGAAGAGAAGACTGCGGAGTGCCGCAAGCCCTTCTTCCCCCTGAACCGTTGCCGGGTGCAGCGCGGCATCCAATGGGAAATCTATGGCAAAATCGATAGGATCCATTGACGTAACCGATTTGATCAGGGCAGTGATCCCGTTTCTGTCCATACCCATGGTCGGAGAAAGATTTTTTGAGATTTCTTCTCCGGCAAGACGCCCATCCGGAGTTGCTCCGGTTTTTTCTCCCTGTGTGACAAAACCTCTTGCGTTATGTCCGCTGGCAAGGAAAAAGCCGTTTCTTGAATTCGGGCGCATATTGATTTTGTTCCCGATGAAATGAGAAATCATTTCGGAATAGAAATCAACTTCCGGAATTCCGTTGCCGTATTTGTATTTATCATTGAGGATTTTCGCCCGGAGTTTTTCCGCGCCTTCCCAGTTCCGGTTCAGAATATCCCGGAGTTCGGTCAAAGAAACTTCTTTCTTCTCAAAGACGAATCTTTTTACAGCCATGAGTGCATCGATCGCTGTACCGAATCCGCTTACTCCGATGGTGGAAATATTATAAATGTTCCCGTTGAAAAACGCATCTTTTCCGGTTTCAAGGCTGTTCTGAACTGTAATGGAGTAGAGCAGCGAAGGATTGATCCGGTTCAATGCAGATTCGTTGATACTGCACATCTCAATTTCCTGTTCAATAAGCCCTCCAAGGTAATTGATCCAGACTTTGTAGAAATCGTCAAACGTTGTAATCTTTTCCAGTTTTCCGGGCGCGTTTTTTAACTGTATTCCAGTTTTCGGATCTCTCCCGTTGTTAAGGAGCAGTTCAAAAATTTTGACCATATTGATACAGCCTGCACCGGTAGAGTTGCTTTTCCCTTGAGGTGTCGCTTCATAACAGCCATGAATATTTGTTGTTCTGGCTTCTTCTTCGGAACAACCCCAGCTCATCAAAGTCCGCTTGATCCCTTCTTCCGAGATGAATGTCAGACTGCTGTGTTTATCCCGCAGCATACGGAATGCAGTATTCAACAGTTTTTCCGGCGTGTTTCTTGCGATTTTCAAATGTATTTTCGGGGTCGGAATCGCAAGATCTTCAAAAATCTCAAGGATCAGATAAGACAACTCATTATAGAGAGATTCCCCATTTTTTCCGGTTCCGCCCAGGTACACCGGATGTCCCCAATAGTTGTCAATGGATCCCCATTGCATGAGGAAACATGTGAGGAATTCCCGGATATCTTCCATCGTGAACGTACCGTTTTCCAAATCTCTCTGATAAAACGGAAGGAGTCTGTCATCCAGGGGCCCCGCAAGGGAGCGAACCTGATAACGGTCAATGTGTTCGCAATAAAAGAAGTGAAGAAAAATCAGCTGAAGCACGTCATAAAAGTTTTGCGGTGCGCCATCTCTGAGTCGCTTCAAACATTCCACTTCCCGTTGGATGCGCGGGTTATCCGGATGTTTTTGTTCTGCGTAATCGATCAATCGCCGGATATTTTCCAGAACAGCATTGATGGTGATTTTCATTCCTTCAAAATGCGCAGCAACTTCAGGGGTGAGTGTCCCATTGACTTCATGTTTTTTCCGGTATTCTTCCGCCCGGTCGCGCAATCCGGGGAAACCGAGTTCGATCAATGCGTTCCAATCCGGAACCGAGTGATCAAAATCCCTCCAAACTGAATGGATCCCGGCATTGTTGTATTGATAGATCTGATCGGCATTTTCTTTGGTACGGACATCTTCCTCATCATGCCAAATCTGCACCAGCCAGTCAAGGGGGCGTCTTGTCCGGTTCTGGAAACAAAATCCGGGAAAACAGTCATGGGGATTCACATCAATTCTGATATTTCTGCAAACATGTTCAAAACACTTTGCCTTGATGACCGGTCTTGAGAATCCCTGTTTTTCCAAAGACTTTGCAAGATCGATGATGCTCAATCTGAAATTTTCATCGTCCACATCTGCCCCGGTTGCCGGATCCAAAACCGGTTTCCGGAATTTGTTGACCAGATAATCACGGTCTTCATTGAATGTTTTGTAAAGCATGATAACTCCTGTTTTTTGTGATGGGGTGTTTCTGGTTGCAATATACACCGGTGATCAATAAAATAAAATGGATATTTTTTACGATTATTTATACATTTGTGATTTGTTGATTTGTTTTGTGCTTATTCCTGCTTGAAAAATAAATGAGAAATGATATATTTATGTGAAAGATCAAAAATAAAGATGAGAGTGACAGGAGTTCTATTATGCCCGTTGAACGTTATGTTTTGCCGATGAAATTAGCCGGACAATTACAGCTGCAGGTAAAGCATTTTGCCAGAGGAACTTATACGGAATGCTCCGGTCATTTAGCCTCCTCTCCGTATAACCGTTTTTTCATTCCGCTGAAATGTAAAAAAGATCATTCCTGCAGAATGTCGGATAATGTATCAGATTTTTTGATTACTCCCGGCAAGGCTTATTTCATACCTTTGAACCGGAAAGCGCGGTTGTATCTTGATGAATATCTGGAATTTATTTCCATACAGTTTTCTTTGGAACTGCACGGCGGGATCGATCTGTTTTCCCGTTATCATTCCATCCGTGAAATAGATTCCAATATCTGGAAAAAACGGGCGATTGCTGCTTATACGGAACAAAATCCTTACCTTTCCGCAATAAAACTTCATGCAATTGTCTTTGATTTTGTCACTGTTCTGACCGAAACCTTTACGCAGGAAGATTGGGATTCTGTCGCCCGTTTTTCGGAATTTCAGACGGAACTTGATTACATCCAAAACAATTATCATTCGCTGGCAAACATTACCGTAGAAGAGCTTGCGCGAACGCATGGAATGGATAGAAGTACATTTTCCAGAAAGTTTTCCAGGATTACTGGCATGTCACCGAAGAGTTTTCTTTCCGGAATTCTGATCAAACAGGCATGTCGACTGTTGATTCAGAAAAAAAGCACGATAAAAGAAGTAGCGGATCAGCTCGGGTTCGATAATGAGTTTTATTTTTCAAGATTTTTCAAAAAATTCATGAGTATTTCTCCCGGAAAATACCGCGAGGAAATGAATAAGAATATTTGAGCAGGATCGGGGAAAAATTCCTTTTTTTTTTCAAATATTTGTTTGAAATAGAAAAAAATAATGTTATATTAATACCGAGGCGAAACGTTTCACTAAATTTATATATTCATTGATCAGGAGCTGTTATGGTCACGATAAAAGATGTTGCTCATGAGGCTGGAGTGGGAATCAGCACAGTAAGTTATGTGCTGAATAAGACCGGTCTTCAGAAAGTCAGCGAAAAGACAAGAAAAAGAATCATAGCCGTCGCAAAAGAATTGAATTATGTTCCCCATATTGCAGGAAAAGCATTGCGGCAAGGCAAGACCTATAATGTAGCACTTTTATTTCCAAATATGGGTGGATCGTTTGCACCCCGCATTATTACCGGGATAGAAGATGAGCTGAATAAATTCCAGTACAGTATGTTGTTCTGTAAGTACAGATCCTCAGAAGAATTCATAGAAAAATGCAGATTGCTCATGGGGAAACAGATTGATGGAGTGATTATTCACGGGTCATTGGATTCTGAAAAAGCTGATGAAATTGTAAAATTAAACAGTAAACATCCAGTGGTTATGTTGGCACACCCGCAAACGATACAGGAAATTCCATCAGTACATGTTGATGGAGAAAAAGTTAATTATCTTCAGGTTCAACATTTAGTGGAAAATGGTCATCGGCGGATCGCGGTTCAATGTCATGGTTCGGAGAGTCGCAGAAAAGGGGCAACAGATGCGGTTGCCGGAACTGATGCAAACTTGTATTTTGTACCAGTAACGGTCCGGACAGGGAAAGATTTGCTTGAATGGCTCCTGGCGCATCCGGAAAAGCCGACTGCAGTTTCAGCGTATTCTGATGATGTGGCTTTTGAGTTGATCGGTGCTGCGTACGACCGGGGAATCAGGATCCCGGAAGATTTATCTGTGATAGGATGTGACGGAGATGATTTCGGAGCATTTATCCGTCCGGCATTGACGAGTGTCAAGCAGCCGGATATTGAGCAGGGCGGGGAAGCAGTCCGGCTGCTTCTGAAAAAAATGGAAAATGGAAATGCAGAAAGTGTTATTCTGCAGCCGGAATTATTGAACCGTTCCAGTGTGGCAGATTTGAATAAAAAGAAGTGAGGAATAAATGAAAATTTCATTGGATGGAATTTGGGAAAGTGATTATTTCCTTGGGGACGAACAATATTTTGCCTGGACAAGCAATGGACGCTGTTTGAATCAGATGCATCGGGACTGTGCAGGCAGTGCCGGTTTTATCATGGGGAAAAAAGATTCCAGTGCAATGAGGGGGCATATTCCCGGATGTGACAGAACCTTTCTGCTGGAAAATGGATTATGTGAAGATCCTTATTACGGGCGTAATTTGGAACATACCGGATATTGTGAACAATATTCCTGGGCTTTCCGGAGAACGTTTTCCATTCCTGAAGAATGGAAGGGATGCCGGATCAGGCTGGACTTTGCAAGAGTTGATTATCATGCGATGTTTTATCTGAACGGAGTTCTGCTCGGGGAACACGCCAATATGTCTTACGGGATCGGTTTTGATGTCACGGAATATATTGAGTTTGAAAAAGAGAATATTCTGTGCGTTGTTTTCCGTCCGGCACCGACGGGGCTGCCGAATCACAGAAACGATCAGCCGGCAGATTTTGCAAAATTCCATCGTACGCAGATCGGATTCGGTTGGGATTGGGCAAGAAAATTTATTCCAACGGGAATTTGTGACTCTGTAACACTTTCCGCTTACCGAAATGTCCGACTTTCTGATATCTATTTTCAATATGACGGATCCAAAGCGACTGTTTCCCTGGAAGCGGAATCCAGAAAAGATCAGACGCTTCCTTTGAAAATAGAATTGATTTCGGAAAGTGACGAGCAATCCTATTCTGTTCTGGAGAAAGATATCACTTTTTCTGCGGGGCATAATGAATTTTCTTTGGAACTGCCGCTTCCTGAACCGTTGCATTTGTGGTATCCGAACCATTACGGGGATGCGGAAGTTTATACTTTGCAGTTGACTCTGGATCAGACAGTTGAGAAACGTCAAGTCGGGTTCAAAACGATCAAGATGGTTCGGAATCCTGATTCCCCGGAAGGAGCGAATAATCTTACGTTCAATATCAATGGGAAGGATATTTTTGTCCGCGGAGTCAATTATGTTCCGGCAGATTTGATGCTGTCGAGAGTCAATTCCGGAGATTATGAGCATTTGATTCTGGCTGCGAAAGCAACGGGAGTGAATATGTTCCGGATCTGGGGCGGCGGTGTGATTGAAAAAGATTCTTTCTATGATCTTTGCGACCGTTACGGGATCATGGTATGGCAGGAATTTATGCATGCCTGCAGTCAATATCCGAAAGATCCGGAGTTTCTGGCGGTAAAAGAGCAGGAAGGAGAGGCGATTCTGCGGAAATTGCGGAATCATGTTTGCATTACTTTGTACTGCGGCGGAAATGAACTTTTGTATTATGGTGAGATAGCGGACAGCCCCATGCTTCTGAAATATGGCCAGTTAGTGAAACGTTTCGCAAGCAATATTCCCTATCACATTTCTTCCCCTGACCGGTCCCGTCCGGGGGAACGGCCGCATGGTCCGTGGAATTATACCAGTCATGGATATTGGAATAATCATTTCCGTTTATTTGCCAGTGAATTGGGGTGTAATGGAACCCCGGATTTTGATTCTTTGCGCCGTTTTATTCCGGAGTCTGAAATCGAAAACCAGGGCGGACAAAGT
The DNA here is from genome assembly GCA_017456805.1 of Lentisphaeria bacterium. Next base: position 164,863 of record JAFTIQ010000034.1, on the reverse strand, counting down.
CTGGATTACCACTTTTTCATCAGAAGGGGAGCGCAATCTCTGTTTCAGCCTGTCCATGAATTATTCAAGACTGATTCAATGAAGCAGGTTTGCGATGCCTCTATGTTCATCCAATCTGATTCCATTCAGTACATCATGGAACATTACCGCAGATTGGCTCCGAATGCATCCGGCTGTATGTTCTGGCAATATAATGAACCCTGGCCCACATGCTCCTGGAATTTGATTGATTATTACGGATTTCCGAAAATGGCGATGTATGGAATGAAACGGGCAAACCAGCCTGTTATCTTATCCATCGCAGATGAGTCATGGACCGTAAACGATAAAATATTGAAAGGCGAAATTTACCTGACAAGCGATTCCGGTTTCAGTGGAACCGCCGGAGTCAAGGCAATGAATGTGGAAGGAACAGTTCTTTTTGAACGGGAATTTTCCGGAGATTGGGAAAAAGGAACACACTTACTGGCAGAAATTTCAGAAAATCTGCCGGATGGCCTGTTGATGGTATTCTTCTATTTGAATGGAACATATTCCGGAGTCCGGGTTTATGGCGTTCCTGATTTCAAAACAGCCTTTGCGCTTCCGGAGACAACTGTTTCGGCAAAAATTGATGAGGGAACTGTCACGTTATGCAATACCGGAAAAGCAGTTGCGTTCTGCATGAAACTTGGATTTGAAAACTTGCCGGATAAAAAGATTTTCTTCCATGACAATTATCTTTTTATTCCGCCGGGAGAAACACGGGAAATTGAATTTTCCGGAGATCCCGGAGATGCAGTGTTGAAAATATCGGCATGGAACATCGAACCGTACACACATAAAAAATAAAGGAGGATATATTCAAAAAGTAGAATGGATTGAATGATTCGTGAGCAAAAAAAACAACAGAAAAAGCGTTTCTACCCAAAACAACCAAAGGAGAAGAAAATGAAACCTATCCAAACAAGAAAAGCTGCATTTACACTGATTGAATTGCTCGTTGTGATTGCTATTATCGCAATCCTTGCCGGTATGCTGCTTCCTGCATTGAACAACGCAAGAGAAAAAGGCAGAGCTGCAAGCTGTATGGGGAATTTGAAGCAAATTGGACTTCTTTCTACAATGTATATGGATTCAACTAATGGGTACATCCCCGGACCTCATGTTCAGAACGGACATCGTTGGGCTTCCACATTGATCAAGTCCAATACCACTACGGAAGGGCAGATGTTTTATTGTCCCAGCACAGAATCTGAGAAATTTGATTACAAAGAAGGCGATGAAAATGCCGCGGAAGAAAATTATTTGAACCGGACTTATGCCATGTTAGTTCATTATTTTCCTGATCCGGCAAATACAAACGTAAAAATATACAGAGATCTTGGTAGAACCGCCTTGTTTGGAGAAGGCATTAAAACCGATGCAGAAAACCGTCGGAAGGGATACAGCTGTGTTTTAAGAGGAAAAGGCGGCAATACCGCAGTGATGCTGCGTCATGCCGGAAGAACAAATCTGCTTATGGGCGACATGCATGTGGAAAATGTTTCTGAAAATTTCGTTGTATTGAGCGAACCCTGGCTGAACCGCTCAGCTGCACTGGAAGCAAAATGGTATAAGCCGTTGTCTGAAATTTACAATATTGCCAGATAATGGTGCAAGTACAGCAAAAAAATCAACAACAAAAAAGCCAATATTATTAAAATTGGCGCAGATAGAGAAAGGACGATTTTTACTATGTTGATTACAGGAACTTTTTTGGATGAAATTACTGCAGATATTCCCCACCAGAATTGGGGCGAAAAAGAATGGGATCGTGAATTCGCCACCATGAAAATGGCAGGGATTGATACGGTTATTATGATCCGCTGCGGAAATCAGCGTTTCATAACATATCCTTCAGAATACCTGATGGAAAAACGTGGTGCATATCGTCCGCCTCTGGATTTGGTTGATATCTTCCTGCGTCTGGCTGACAAGTATTCGATTGATTTCTATTTCGGGCTGTATGATGGCGGATGCATGCGGAAAGCATGGTTCGTAGGTTCTCTGATGTCCGAAGTCGATGATTGTAAATTTGTTGCAGAAGAAGTCTGGAAGAGATACGGTCATCACAAGAGCTTCAAGGGCTGGTATCTCAACCATGAAATCGGGATCGGTGACGGCGAACTTTACATTCTGGATGAAAGAACAGAATACGACAGAATCATCGGGAACTTTGTCAAAGAAATCTCAGGGGGACTTCCCACGATGATATCCCCCTATATTTCCGGTTCGAAGGCTCAGGCGAATCCTTTGGATATCACTGCTCATGACAGACTGTGGAATCGCGTGCTTTCAACATTGCAGGGCGCCGTTGATATCGTCGCGTTCCAGGATGGTCATTGTGAATACGATGAACTGGAAGATTATATCAAGGTAAATAAAGCTCTTGCAGATAAGTATGGCATGATCAGCTGGACGAACTGCGAAAGTTTTGACCGTGACATGCCGATCAAATTTTTGCCGATCAAGTGGGAAAAAATGCGTTTGAAACTGGAAGCTGCGGAAAAAACCGGAGTGGAAAAAGCGATTACATTTGAATTCTCCCATTTCATGAGCCCTCACTCCATGTATTCTTCTGCTCACGGTTTATTTGACCGGTATATGGAATACCGTGAAGAGGTGTTGAAAAGGAGTTGAAAATGAATAAACTCATCCTTCTTGTTATTACAGCAATGGCGGTGATGGAAACATCAGCCGCCACGCTGAAAAGTAAAACCGGAACATTTATATTCAATGACAAAACCGGTGCAATTCAACGGATTACTGCTGCGGCAAGAAATCATTCCACAGTTATGTCCGGTGCTGAAAACATGTATCAGCTCTTCAGCAAAACTGCCGGAGATTCTACCGGTTATGAAAAATATGACCGCGTCGTCAGTAAGACTTCCGGGGAAAATTCACTGACTTATATTTGCACAAATCCGAAACTTCCCGGAATCACCATCGAAAAAATTTACCGGATCGAAAATGACGGTTTGCGCAGAACCATGATATTCAAAAATTCCGGGAAAGTCAAACGCTATATCACGCCCTCGACGGAATGTACCTTCCCGAAAAATTACAAAAAAGGGTTATGGCATCTCGGGGCAGGGTATATCGGCCCTTACAAACCCTTGCCGGAAGTCACTGTTCCGACGCCTGTCCAGCAGTACCGCCAAAGTTCCAAAGGAATGGTTCTGATCCATCCTGATGGAAAGAAAAGCAATTTTTCCCATTATCGGGTAAAGATCAATGAAACGGTTGTTTTGCCCTGGTGGCATTCCACAATCGGTCATTATCGGGAATATCATGACAGACTTTATTACATGCCGGACGGATATCGTATGGGTCTGGGCACTCTGGATATTCCGGCGGGCGGATCCATTTCCATTACAGATTGTTTCAACTGTTTTGACGGAAATTTGTTTGCGTTCTTCGACCAGGTATTCGGCAAAGATGAAGAAGTCATGAAAACGATCCGTGCAATTCCTCCCGGCCCCTCCTGGCTCGAGAATACGTTCGCCGTATTGGATCCCGGTGTCGTTGATCATCTGCGGTATATGGGAGACATGATCGACGAGGCGAATTTCATCATTCTTCCTTCTGTTTTGAATGCTTGGGGAGATTATCGGTTTGAAAACGGACTGGCATCTTATCATGGCGGACATCTCACTGAATCTGAAGTCGTCGATTACCTCAATACCTTAAAGATTTCGGAACGTTTTTACCCGATTTATTACAGTGCTGTCATCGCAGCACAGAAGAATGCCCCTGTACTGAAAGAACACCCCGAATGGTTCCGTAAATTCGATAGATGCGGAAAAGTGGATTCTCTGTTTCCCGGAATCACGACAAATTATCAGACAATGTTCAACTATCCGGAATGCCGGGATTTTCTGGTCCGGATGCTGATGGATTTTTCTGATAAAACAAACTCCAACGGGATATATCTTGATGAATCCCAGATGACAAACACCATTAATTTCCAGAGAGATACTGTTACACGGGATGATCATACGGTCAAGTTCTGGATTCAGTTGAAAGCGGAAGCTTCAAGAGCCGGAAAACTGCTTTTTTTCAACGGAAGCGGTATCCCGTATGCTGACCTGAACTATATGGAAAGTCCTCATGAAATGGCACCGCATCGCTGGCGTGATTGGGTCGGCGTTGCGTATGGGATCGGAATGATGAACCGGTATCGTCCGGGAAATCGCACTGTCCCGCTGTTCTGGCTTCCCTCCAATGACTTTGTAAACAGAATTCTTTCTCTCGGCTGGATCAGCAGTGAATATATCGCGTATGCCACCCTTCCTCCCATGAGAGCAAGTTATCTCAACGGAAATCTGCATCCGTTTGATTTGAAATATTCTCCCGACTGGAAACAGGATTTTTCCATTGAGGTGGAATCCCATGCGATGCTGCGTTATGGCACCGATGATATTTTGCTGAGTTTCATCAACCGGGCAGCGAAGTCTGCTGATATTCCGGTGGAAATTGATCTCAATTCCTTGAAATGGAATAAGAACGAACGGATCAATATTTATAAAATCAATCTCCGTTACGATTCCAGTTCCAATCGTGCCTATGTTTTGAGTGACAGGGAACTCAAGGAAAATTATCGGAACTATCAGTGGTTTGACGGCGGCACCATCACAAAGCCGGAACTGATTTACAGCGGGAATGCTGAAGGGATTTTTAAGGATATGATAAAATCTCTCGACAGCAATAAAATGGTGCAATATCTGATTGTAAAAGGTCCGGCAGGTGTTTTTTCTGTGGATGATCAGGTAATGAATCATTTCTATACACTTCACCGGCAGGGCTGGGTGAAGGGAAATCAAATCTCGTTCAAACGGAATGCAGAAATTTTGCTGATCGATATGGATTTCGAATTCCGATCCGTATCTTTGAACGGAAAAAGTGTCGTTTGCAAGCCTTACGATATCGGCGGAGTCTCCGGGGTGATCGTTCCTGTCCCCGCTGGAAATCATACACTTTCCTACAAGCGGGTTCCCCGCGGAAATATGTCTTATGTTAAACCTGAAGTGAACGTTCAGGGAAATACAATAAACGTTTCCGGGAATCGTCCGGTGGCAATCGTTCGTGACGGTGCGACAATTTACGTCGGGAACGCGCCGGTCAGGATCCCTGAAAAGCATGTCAATGGAACATATCAGATCCGTTTTGCCGGAGAAAGAATCGTTGCTGAGTTCATTCTGAGCAATGGACGCGGAAGTGATGTCAAACCAATGACATACCGTTTCAGTGAACCTCAAAAAACGGTGGAATCCGTCAATGTCAAACACGGAGATGTAACGGTCAGCAAGACTGCATTGTTTCTTGACCGGTTCGAGGATGTGACGGGAATACAGCAGAACATTCTGCCCGGAGTTACGGTTGCAGATCCTGAAAAGCTGATTCTGAAAGCCGGATCGACACGGCGTCAGGGCGGAAATCATTATCTTGTGACTTATGCCGGAATGGAATTTTCCAATGCACGTCAGGTTCGATTGAAAGTTGATAATACGTTTGCCTCGGAGATCCATGACGGAGCAAAGCCCCGTTTGAACGGCCTGTCAGATGATCATTTGAATTTCATCGGTCTTGTATTGGACTATTCTGTTGATGGAAAATACTCCAAACGTGTTACATTGAGTTTGGGAAGTTATGTTCCGAAATTCAATACAGAAAATCCCCCGTGGGGTGCTGAAAAAGCGCCGGATATGCACCTGGAACTTGCAGAAGTGATCGCTGTTCCGGAATCCAAAGTATTTTCTTTGGATCTCACAAAATTTGCACCGGCAAAGTGGGATGGAAAAGTGTTTCTGAGTTTGGGTGTGACCCGTGTTCTTCCCAACAGGAATATCACTGTAACGATCCTTGACTTCAACAGGAAAGATGCAAATGACTTTCTGGAACCGAATCTGCCGCTTGTTGCCGGAAAACGGGTCATTCCGAAACCGTTGACCTCAAAACGGCTGAAGGCAAAGCCTGCCTCTCTTCAGGCAATCGATCCGAAAGAATGGAACTCCTGGGCAGTCATGGATCGTCTGCAATTGCTCGGAACGCGGCAGGATGTTGTTCTTTACGGAAAAACAAAGGCGTTCCTGGCTCATGACTATGAGTATGTTTATCTTGCTGCCATTGCATCTGAACCGGGGCGTCCGCCTATTATCAACTCCTCTTCCGAAGTCGTCAGAAACGAACGTCTTGAATTTATGATTCAACGTCCGGACAACAAGGTCTATCAGGTGTTGGCAGATCCGAACGGAAATGTCAGTCTCTATATTGGTGGACGGCAGGCGGATCCTTCCGATATTATTGCGAAAGGAAAAATTGTTCCCGGAGTCGGCTACATGATCTTTATTGCAATCCCTGTGGATGCTCTCAAATTTAATATGCAGAGAACTCCGGTGATTGTAAAAGCCAATGTCTGTCGGGTAAGAATGGGACAGGCCCCGGAACTTACCGCCTGGGCTCCATTACGGGAAAGATTCAGTGAAGTCTCCAACTACGGGACCTGGATTTTGCATTATGAATGAGGCAATTTCAAAAGTTTTCAAAAATGGCAGAAAATTCTTGTTGCGATCTGCAAATGGAGCGTTTTCTGTGGTTACTCTTCCTCCTTCGCTGAAGCTACGGAGGACAAGCTGGGTAGCCACGCTCAAACTACCATTTCCAACTCATCAACAATCTTTTTTCAGCCAAATTTTGCCGGACTTTTGAAATTACCTCGAATAACCTTTTTACAACAGGAGAATTTTTTATGAAGAAAATGAACACATTGTTGATGTGCGCCTTTGTTTCAGTAACTGCTTTCGCCGCAGAAGTTTATACATATAATACTCCGGCGGACTGGGAAAAGAAGGCTGTCATCAAAGTTCTGCCGGACGGAGTTCTTGAATTCGCAGGAAAACAAGATATCACCACGGCAAAATCCTTCAAGGTCGATCCCGGGAAAAAAATCACTTTGAGCTTTGAAATACGGGCAAGAGAAGATTCCATTGATACAATGGTTTATGCCGGATTCCAGCAGCAGGATTCCGATAAAATCATTCTCGAACCGATCTATGTCCGGCAGGAAGTTGGAAGTCTTACAACATTGACGGAAGATGCAAAGGCAGGGGCAACCAAATTGAAGATCCGGAAACCCAGACGGTGGATCAAACCGGTCTACCGCGGATATCATATTGTGTTTGATGCCAAAAAAGATCTGAGCGATCTGCCGAATACTTCCGGAATTGCGCTTGCTGCGGAAAAAGATCTCCCCGACGGAATTGTTGAAATCACTTTGAAAAAACCGTTGCCGAAAGATTATCCTGCCGGCTCTCAAGTAAGATTTCATATCGGAGGACCATACATGTATTCTGCTTTGGATGCAAAAAAACTTTCCAGTGAGTGGATCAAGGTCAGTTGTACGATCACAGGCACAGATCCTGCCGCTATGGATTTCAAAAAATGGTGGATCGGCACCAAATATGCAAAACCCCTGTTTCTTTTGAATTACAGAGATTTTGCAAAGCAGAAAGCTGTTCAGATCAGAAATATTAAAATTACTGTTGAAGACTGAAAAGTCTTATCTGATTTCATACTGCATCCTAATGGAAAAGGACAGCCTGTGTGAGAACCTGATTTGTACAATAGCTGTAAACCGAACATTTTCACGGTTTGCAGCTATTGTTTTTTTATAGTAATTTCCGGCAGGAGATAAATTGTTGAAAATGAAAAAGGAAATATGCAATTATCGGAACCTTGCTTTGGAATTGTGAATTTTCTGTTGCAAGAAAATGAATTGCGTATTTCCATCAACGAACAAGTTAAAAACGCAGTAAAAACAGTATTTTTTTGATAGAATAGGAAATCGAATGTCCCCGCAGAATATATTCAACACCGGAATAAAAAGAAGAAAAAGTCTTCTCTTCGCCGCCATAGCAGATTACGTTATGAACGTGTAGTCGGTTCCAACTTCGGGATCTTCCTGAAAGACTGAAGTTGCCTTTTCAAACAAATCAAGCGTCTTCGCAGGATTTTTTCCACGCACGGATCCCTGCCGCCATTGCACCCCAGTCACTGATGCCGGTAAACCAATCAACACCACGATCCCGCCAACGGGGGAAATCTCCGGCGGCGGTTCCCAGAAGCAAGCCTTTTTTCTTGACTTTGGCACAGACTTCATCAATGACTTTGTTCAGTTCCGGATCGTTCATCTGATTCAGGATTCCCATACTTCCGGAGAGGTCACAGGGACCGATACAGATGCTTCCGATCCCGAGAACATCAAGGATCGCATCCAGATTTTTGACCGCTTCAATATGTTCGATTTGAATAATGACCAGCGGTTTTGTCTCAGAGGCATCTCTGTATTCAAAGAAATCATCTGCACCGTAATGAGTTGCTCTGCGGACACCGCAGCCACGGATCCCGGTAAGCGGATAACGGCATGCCGCAACCGCCGCCCGTGCCTGTTCAGCAGTATTGACCATAGGGATGATTACACCATCGGGCGCAAGATCAAGGTAAGGTTTGATCAGCATCGGTTCATTGGCGCGGACACGGACAAGGCCTGCGCAGCCGGTTCCGCGAACGGCAATCAGATGTTTCATGACACCGTCGATGGTATGCGGAGCATGTTCCGCATCGATCCAGACGAAATCCATTCCGCAATCTCCGGCAAGTTCACTGACGGTCAAATCGGACAGTGTGACGACGCATCCGAGAGAGATTTTCTTTTCAGCGATGTTCTTGAAAAAACGGTTTCCCATAGTTTTCTCCATGTTGAGATTTTTTTAATATAATAGTTTCAAATATAATATTTCCAATCAGATTTTTCAAATATTATTTTTTTGAAAAATTTTATTTTTTTTGAAAAAAAATCCTTGACTTTTTTCGCGCGCGCATGCGTGAGCACATTTCAGAAAGGGGTGTTTTGCGTGAACTTCGGCACAGCGGGATTTAAGGGGATTCGCCGTTCACTTGCGGCTGCTTGCGGTGAGTAAAGGGTTTGTTTTGTTATAGATTGTTTTGTTATATGCGTGGGGCAAATGTATGAAATACGGGCAAAAAAAATGGTGCCCCGGGCGGGGATCGAACCCACGACCCACTGCTTAGAAGGCAGTTGCTCTATCCTCTGAGCTACCAGGGCACTGAAAACCATAATTTAGCATGATATTCCGTTTTTTCAAGTCAAAACATGTATTTTTTTCTAAAAAACATACTTGCCTTTTGGTATTTTTGTGGTATAGTTCTCTATCATCATCAAATCTTTACTCAAGAAAGGACAGTTATGACACCAACAGATGTAATCAATCTCTTCAATGAGGCCGGAAGACGTACCGTATTCATCGGAAACGAAAATGCCGGATGTATCGTCGCTCTCGATCAGGAAGGACGACTTTTTTATGTGCATAACGGCGAAGTCATCAGCCGGGTGAATGAAGAAGCCATTCGCGGAATCACAAACCGTTCCGGTTATCTGAATCCCGGCGGAGATGGTCTTTGGCCCGCTCCCGAAGGAACTTGTTTCGGCTACGAATATGCCACCGGAAACTGGAGAGTTCCCCCCAGTCTCACAAATGCCAGATTCATGGTGCTGGAACAGTCTGCAGATTCCGTTACGATCGAAGCGGAAATCGATCTTGCAAATGCTTCCATGAAGGCGATCCCCACCATCTTCCGCAGAACAATTACGGTTGCAGAAGAAAATGGTACCACAGTTGTCAAGCAGAAAGAAATGATTGAATATATCGGAGCCGCTGCTCTCAATGCGGATGAAGCTTTGCTTGCTCCCTGGTCCCTTTGTCAGTTCGATACGCCCAAGGGAACTTATGCGCAGTTCGCCGCCGGTTTGCCGATCCGTAATTTCTATGGCGAAAGTGCAGAGTTCCGCGTGGAAGAAAACGGCATCGCCAAGATGTACAACACGGAAAAGCAGAGATGGCAGGTTGCATTGAATAAAGATTACGAATGGATCGAATTGATCCTTCCTGCAAAAAATCTGAAATTGCGCCGGACGGCAGAGGCTCTCCCCGCAGGTCAGAGTTATATTGATATTGCAGACGCTCCGGTGGATCAGAAGCCCGATGGCGATCCCGTCCGTTTCAGTGTTTACAGCGATCCCTCCGGCTTTATGGAAATTGAAGCTGCCGGCGGCTGTGTGTTCCCGCTGACTCCCGGAACTGTTCTGGAGGTGGCGATCCGTACAGAGATTTGTGCTGCGGAATAAGGGGTTCAACAGAACCATTTTCCAAACAGAAGATCATTTCAACAGAATCGAAAAACGGCAGAATTCATTGATTCAGGCTGAATGATTTGAGAAATTATCTTGTTTGTTTCATTTTGTCTTCGGCGATCCGGATGTTTGCGAGAATGTCCGGGTCGCCGGGATTTGTTTTCAGCAGGACCTTCCAGTCTTCGATCGCTCCCTGATAATCTTTTTTGTAAAATTTCAGGGCTGCAGTAATGTTATAATCCTGCGAGACGTTACCATAGCGGTCGGTTGTGGTTTTGCCCCAGGTTTCGAAGTGGGCAAGGCGCTGTTCATCTTTTTTGATGATAAACAACTGCATGATCAAATATTTCAACTGTCCTTCATAAAGGTGTTTTTCCAGAAGAAGGATTTTTTTGTTATTGAGCGCGAACTGATCATATTCGATGACTGCCTGATCAAAGTTTGTTTTAAGGATCTCGACAGCGATTTCCAGCATATCAATGGTACAGTTCCGTCCGGTTCTGTAACGTTCATCATCCCGTGGGATATCAGGGATCTGCTGTTTTTTTCTGAGGACAACGAGGGCCTCTTCGATTGGGGTCGGATCCTGTGTAATAAAGCCTGTTTTGACATGATGCATGAGGAATTTATCATTCGGCAGTTCGTAGGAATAGACTGCCCAGCGGGCGAGGGTTTGAGAATCTTTCCAGAAGGGCTGATACCAGAGGGTTGCCGCGGCAGAACAGATGATCAGCACGATCCCGATGATCCGGAATCCCGGAATCAGATTTTCTTTTTTCCGGAAGAGCTGTTCCAGGAAATACCCGAGGAATGTCCATACGGCAAGATTCGGAAAATAGGAGTAACGGTCAGCATAATCGGTCGGATTGAACCGGAAGGCGCCTGTAAACGGTGCAAACATGGCGCAGAAGACTAATCCTGCCGCAAGGAAGTACATTCCCAGCCATTTCCAGGACATCCCGGCTTTGCGTCCAAAGAACAGAATTGCAGCGATGATTCCAGCAGTTGCGGGGATCAGCCAGAAATCATGCCAGTCCACATAGGGATAACAGGGGTTTGTTTCCCATGGAATGATCCCGTTTGTAAAATAGAAAAGGGCGTTGTGCGAGAACACGGAGAGCAGTCGGGGCATCGGGATGAAATCGGGATAGATATTAAGAAACCAGCAAAGCAGCAGGACGATTCCGCTCATTCCGGCAATTCCGGCAAAGATATATTTCCAGTTGAATTTTTCCGGGTTGATATAGCAAAGGTAAACGCAAGCCGCCAGGGGAAGTCCGATGGCAGAAGGTTTTGCCAGAAGAGACAGAAGGAAGAGGAGAACTGCGCCGAGAATATTTTTCCATTTCCCGGGTGCTTTCATGAATATAAGGAACGAGGCAAGGGCGAAAAATCCGCTCAGCACATCTTTCCGTTCGGAGATCCATACAACAGATTCGAGCCGCTGGGGATGGATGACCCAGAGAAGGACACAGAAACACGCCAGAGCAGTTCTGATCCCGAGCCGTTTCAGGATATTCAGCAGGAGAAGTGCACATCCGGCATGAAGCAGAAGATTGGTCAGCCGGTATCCGAATGCGGCCTCCCGGGTTTGCCAGATCAGATGATCCAGCATGAACGAAAATGAGGTGAGGGGGGTCAGCAGTCCAATGGTATCAGTCGTGAAACAATGGACGATATTTTCCCAGGAAAAGGTCAGGTATGGATTGTGGACGACATACGCGGAGTCATCCCAGTCTGTCAGAAAGTCGAATGAGAGACTCTGGGCAAAGACTGCGAACGTGACTGCCAGAATGATCCATTCAGCGGTATGTTTTTTCAGAAAATCAATGACAGAATTTTGTTTCATGATCACTCTTCCGGGGCTGCGGTTGGAAAATCCTCTGCACAGGGAATATGCAGAGGATTTTTGATTAAGCGGATCAGTTGAGTTCGATCACTTTTCCGCCGTTCTGAGCGGACTCATGAGCTGCTTCGCAAAGTTCGATATTGTGCAAAGCATCTTCTGCTGTGAGCGGAGTTCCGTTCAGGACAGACTGGGCATGATGTTCGATCAGGCACTGATACATGTTTTTGATCTCGCAGGGAGCAACGCTTTCTGCTTTTCCGTCAAATTTGTCAAGTTCGAGACGGACTTTGACGGGTTCGTCAGCGTGACCGGAGAGCTGGAACATGGTTCCATAGCCGCGGAGAGCCGCTTTGTCGCCATAAATTTCATATCCGAGGTTGCTGAGGGTTCCGCCGAGGCCGCCGCGCAGTTCGGAGAATGCAACCTTTGCGCTGGACTGCATGCCGTCTTCAAAGAAGAACTTGATATAAGCACCGTCTTCCGCGACAGTGTTCATAATTTTGGGCAGGTAGACAGCTGCGAGTTTTGTGATTTTCTTTCCGAGGATGTATTCGGAGAGATAGAAGCAATGGCTTGCGACGTCACCGATGGGACCGCCCATTTCTTCGATCTTGGAGCAGCGCCAGGTGGCGGCTTCAGCGGGATCGTAGCCGTAAGCGAATTCCATGTGGAAGCAGGAGTCATTGATATTGCCGAGTTCGCCGGCTTTGATCATGCTTTCTGCTTTGACGTTCCATGCATTGTAGACCATCATGTGGTCAACGCCCAGGGAGAGTCCCTTTTCCTTTGCAAGAGCCACGAGAGCTTTTGCATCAGCGGAATTGGTTGCCATGGGTTTTTCAGAGATCACATGTTTTCCGGCATTGAGCGCCTTCATAGCCAGAGGAACGTGTGTGGTATTGTTTGTTGCAATATAGACAGCCTGGATTTCGGGATCAGCAAGCATTTCATCTGCGGAAGCGAACCACTTGAGTCCGAGCGCTTCAGCTGCTTCTTTGCGACCCTGATTGATGTCCGTTGCAGCGACGAGCTCAGCGAACTGAAGAGGTGCAAAACGGTTTTTATCGCAGGCATAACCTTCTTTGGCAACACGGTTTTCAGCGATTCCGCCGAATCCGATCAGACCATATTTGACTTTAGCCATGTTTGATTATCCTTGATTTTTTTGTGTTCAGACAAGAAAGCCGCAGAGCTTTCAGGTTCTGCGGCTTCGGGAAGTAAAATTACTTCATGTAAGCAGCGGCAACTTTCTTGAATGCCTTGACACATGCTTCCATGTGCTTGAGGGTGTAAACAGGATGTGTGAAGAAGCACATGGTTCTGTCAGTCATCCAGTTTGCCTTTTCGCAGTTGAAAGTGGTGTAGTCAATGTTGCGGGACTTGGGATCGTAGAAGGGATACTTGGCAAGACCGAAACCGTTGCGTTCGGCGAAAGCCTGTTCCTTGTACATTTCCGGCCAGAGAACGCTGTAAACGGGGACACCTTCTGCAGCGATAGCATCAATGAAGTCCTTGGTGGTGATACCGTCTTTGAACTTGGTGGTATCGAGGACGAAGGGAGCCCACCAGAAGCAGTTCTGGCGATCTTTGGTGTCCAGAGGAGCAATCTTGACGAGAGGATGCTTGCCGAGTTCTTTGATGAGGTATTTACCGTTGGCAAGACGTGCCTTGAGGTTCCAGGAATCCAGACGTTTGAGTTCGCAGAGACCGATCATGGACTGCATTTCGGTCATACGGAAGTTGAACCCGACTCTTCTGTGGATGTAGAGCTGTTTGCCTTCTTTTTCGAGAAGGTTCATTTTTTCCTTGACATCGTAACCATGGTCACGGAAGGAACGGCATTCCCATGCGAGATCATCATCGTTGGTAACGACCATACCGCCTTCACCGCCTGTGGTGAAGTGTTTGCTCTGGCAGAAGCTGAAGCAGCCGATGTCACCGATGGTACCGGCTTTTTTGCCTTTGTAGACACCGCCGAAGCACTGTGCACAGTCTTCAACAACTTTCAGTCCATGTTTCTTTGCGATAGCGAGGATGGGATCCATATCGGCGACGATACCGTAGAGGTGGACGACGACGATTGCTTTGGTGCGTTCGGTGATTGCAGCTTCGATCTTCTTGGGATCGATTGTGTGGGAGTCATCGACGTCAACGAAGACAGGGAGAGCACCAGCCTGGAGAGCACAGAAGCTGGAAGCGATGAAGCTGTAAGAGGTACAGATCACTTCGTCACCGGGGCCGACGCCCATACTTGCGAGAGCGGTGTGGAGAGCGCAGGTTCCGTTGGCAACGCTGATTGCGTTTCTGACACCGAGCCATTTTGCCCATTCTGCTTCGAATTCCTGTCCGACTTTACCGGTCCAATAGTTGACTTTACCGGTTCTGAGAAGATCAGCGACCTTCTGAACGGTGGATTCTTCGAACTGGGGCCACATCGGGAACGGCGTGGTGTTTACCTTTTTTCCGCCTTCGATAGCGAGTTTTTCAGCCTTGGGAGCAGCTGCCTTTGCAGGTGCTTTTTTTGCTGCGACTTTCTTAGCTGCGGGTTTGGCTGCTTTCTTTGCTGTTGCCATAAAAAACCTCCTTGTGTTTTTTGTTTGTTCGTAAAATTTACGAAACATAGTTGAAAAAATCATAATCTGCTATACATTATATATAGGAAACAGGTTTTTTTCAATAGGAAAACCTTGCGAAAAATCACCAATAAATTGTAAAAACTTACTAACATGAGCATTTTTGAGAATATTCAATTAAAACCGCAGGAGCATCCGACTCTTTCTCCGGAATCTCCTTTCAATATTCTGTGGGAATATGGAAGGGGGCCGGAAACTGATATGCAGGGGGATGTGCATTACGCTCTGCAGATCTCTATCGTCATGCAGGGAAGGGCGGAAGTCACCATCGGAGATCACACCAGAATTTATCATCAGGGGGATCTTTGGTGGACTATGTGCTGGGAGCCTCATGCCTACCGGCTGCTGGATTCCAGAAACTTCGTGATGTCCGTCAACATCAATATCGACAATATCGGAAACTGCGGTTCCTGTTCCGATGCAGACTGGCTCGCCCCGTTTACTGTCACGCCGGAACACAGATACTGCCCGAAAGACGATGCCGACAGGGAGGAAGTTATCCGGCTTTCCAATAAATTATTTCATACCTATCACCGGCGGCTGCAGAATTGGCAGACTCATTCCTGGCTTTTGATTCATGAATTGATTCTTCATGCATCGGAACGGATCCCCGCTGATCAGGTGGAAGGTTTGCCGGATCATTTCGCGATGAACCGGATCCGGAAAGCGGTCACATTGGTCCGGAATTCTCTGATCCCGCCCTCTCTGGAAGCAGCAGCACAGGCTTGTTCCCTGAGTGTCAGCCGATTCTCTTATCTCTTCCATAACTCCATGGGAGTGAGCTATGGTCAGTTCGCTTTGCGGGTGCGCTTGACCAATGCCGCAAATGATGTCAAACGGGGAATTTATACCTTGAGCGAGATTGCGGAACGGCACGGATTTTGCGATGCCAGCAGTTTCTGCCATGCATTCCGGAAGGTTTACCGCTGTACAACTCATGAATTCAAAAAGCGGAACGGAAGCCAGGAAATGTCTGTTCTGGAATAACAGTACGCAGAAAGAGAAGCTTTTTCAGATCTTCAGCACTGACGGAGCGTTTCCCGGTCGTCCATGTGATGCCGGACACCGCAGATTTCCTGATAATCTTCGTGTCCTTTTCCGGCAACCAGCAGGAGATCGCCCGGTCGGGTGAGACTGGCTGCCCGGTGGATCGCTTTGATCCGGTCCGGCTCTGTTTCATAAGAAAATCCGGCAGGGATCCCGGTACAGACTTCCCTGATGATCTCTTCCGGTTTTTCTGAACGGGGATTATCAGAAGTAACGATTGCAAAATCAGCAGCTTCAGCAACGGCTTTTGCCATGCGGGGACGTTTGGTCCGATCCCGGTCTCCGCCGCAGCCGAACACACAGAAAAGACGCCCCTTGCACAACGGTCTCAGCGATGCCAGGACCCGTTTGAGCGCATCATCCGTATGTGCATAATCGACGTATGCGGAAACCCCGTTGGAAAGGGCGATCCGTTCCAATCTGCCCGGGACCGCAAAATCCTGAGACATGCAATTCCGGATCTCTTCCGGAGAGAGCCCTGCCATCAATGCGGCTGCAATCGCTTCTGTTACATTGTAAACATTATGCAATCCGATCAGCGGCGAACGGACCGGAAAGGTTCCTGAAGGGGTTTTCAGTTGGAAAACGGTTCCTTCTGCAGTTCCGGAAATCTCCGAAACATAAAAGTCTGCCGCGGGATCCTGAAGGGAAACGGATTGTCCGCCGCATTCCTGATACAGCCGCTTTCCGAACGGATCGTCGATATTGATGATTTTGCTGCCGCAGGCGAGTTCGGAAAACAGGATTTTTTTCGCCTGATAATAGGATTCCATGTCATGATGATAATCCAGATGATCGCCTGTCAGATTGGTAAAAATCGCGGTGACGAATTCCGTTGTTCCTGTCCGGTGCTGATGAAGCCCGTGACTGGAAAGTTCCATAACGCAATCGGTCATAGCGTTTTGTTTCATTTCCGAGATGATTTTCTGGAATCCTGCGGCATCGGGAGTTGTATTGGAAGAGGGGGTAACTCCGTTTCCTGCATCATATTCCACAGTGGAAATCAGCCCGCATTTCCGGTTTGCGAAAAAGTGACGGAGCAGAAACGCAATGGTGGTTTTTCCATTGGTTCCTGTGACCCCGTGGAATTTCATGGAGCGGGCAGGATACCCCGCAGCCGCTTCGCAGAGTTTTGCCCATGCGGAATAAGAATCATCCACTTTGATCAGCGGAACAGGAAGATCCGGGATCTCTGTATCGGAAACAATGTAAGCTGCGCCGGATTTGATTGCTGCAGGAATGAATGTCCTGCCATCGGATTTCGCACCGTTGATGGCACAGAAAACAGAGCAGGGGGTGACTTCCCGGGAGTCGTTGACCGGATTCAAATCCGGAAGCCTGAGCAGCTCATCAAAGGTCATTGGGTTCCACCTTTTCCAGACGGGTTCCGCGGGAGGCTTTCAGGAAGACGATTCCGTCCGGGATCACATATTCTGCGATTTTTGCCGCGCAGGCATCAGAATCCGGGAAGGCGATGATCCGGTCAGAACCGAGTTCATCCGCTGCGGCGGACATGAGTTTTCCCACGGCAAGAATTCTTGCTTCCGGGAAGAGATCCATCGCATATTGCAGGATTTCCTTATGGACCTTTGCGGCATTTTCTCCTGTTTCCAGCATATCTCCCAGCACCGGGAGAAGTTTTCCGGGAAACGCGAATTCAGAAAGCCAGCTCAAGGTTGCTTTCATACTGTCAGGATTGGCGTTATAGGCATCATTGAGCCAGGTTGCGCCCAGATGATTGCTTTTTTTCATTCTCAAACCGGGCAGGGAGCAGTGTTCCAAGCCCCGGGCAATGGTTTTCAGCGGAATTCCGAAAGACCGTGCCGCAGCAGCGGCGATTGCCGCATTTGCCGCCTGATGCTCTCCGGAAAGATACCAGTCCACTTTGGCAGAATCACAGGTCCGGTTGTCATATAAAAGGAAGGAACTGCTTTCCAGATCTCCGCCGAGGTAGGTATACGAAATTTCTCCTGCTTCCCCGGCTGTTACCACCGGGTTGGGATCTGCAGCTTTTGCAAGGATCGGATTCTGAGGACAGCCGAAGGGGATCACTGCGGTCCCGCCGGGTTTCAGACTGCGGAACAAATCTGATTTTTCTGCTGCGACACCTTCCAGAGAGAAGAAGTTTTCCAGGTGGCATCTGCCGATGGAAACGATGACTGCTGCATCGGGTTCGATGGTTCTTGCAAGGGGCTGGATCTCTCCGAAATGGTTGGTTCCGGTCTCGATCACGGCAATTTTATGATTTTCATTCAGCCGGAAGAGGTTGTAGGGGACTCCGATCTGATTGTTTGTGTTTCCTTCGGTTGCAAGCACCTGATCTTCCCCGTAAACTTCGGCAAAGATCGCGCGGAGCATCTCCTTCGTGCTTGTCTTGCCGGAAGAGCCGGAAAGGGCAACTGTCTTCAGGCCGGGGAAAGTATTCTTATAATATTTTGCGGCATCAAGATATGCCTGTTGAGTTGATTTGACGATGAGGGCAGGGGCGTTTTCCGGGAGTTTGGAAAGGGAACGAGCTTCCACACAGAGAAGAACGGCACCGTTTTTCAATGCCGCATCCAGGAAATCATGCCCGTCAAAACGTTCGCCGGGGATTGCAATAAACAGACCTCCGGGGATTTCTTTTCTGGAATCAGTGGAAACGCAGGAGATTACTCCGTTGGGATCCGCATGTTTCAGGGTTCCGCCGACCGCTTCAGCCAGTTCGGAAAAGGAAAGTCTCATTGCTGTACCTCCTGAACTCAAAGTTCAAAGAGCCGGACGACAGTTCTGGGCTTATCGGGATGCTTCTTCTGGAAGATGACCCGTCTGCTTTTCACGGGGCCGACCTGATAGATCCAGGTGTCGCCGGTGAGCAGGGGTGTTCTTGCCACGGAGGGACGACCGTATGCGATCAGAACCTGATCTTCGGTCATGCCTTCAGAGACAACGCCCCGGCGCATTTTTTCGAATTCGGCAGCGGTTGCATTCGGCGCGAGTTCATTGGCATTTTTCGGGGAGAATACCCGTTTTACGAAAACATGGACACTTTCCAGGTTTTTATCGGCGATTTCGATTCGGAACTGTCTGCCTTCCGCTTCAAAACAGACCTCGTCCTCGGTCATTTTTGTGATGAGCACTTCCGTTCCGAAGGGGAGAATGGAGCCCTGCTGGATATTTTCGCTGGTCATCTCCATGGGATCTGTGTACCAGAGAGTACTTGCGGTGTAAAGCTTATCATATTTAGAGACTTGCAGCACTTCATAAGGAATATATTCTCTTGCGCAGGAGCAGAGAAGGCAGACGGATGCGGCGAAAAGGGAAAGAAGAAGATGTTTCATTTTGAAAAGTAACTCCATAAGATAATGTTAAGTGGCATTTATCACCATGCTTCGGTGATCTGTTCCACGATTTTCTGGGATGCATGGAAACAGGCGAATTTGAGCGCGCTGGACCGTGCGGTTGCGGGATCTGTAAGGACTTCATAAGAAGCGGATCCTTCTGCGGAGCCGTTTTTGACGAGCATGGTTCCGCTTCCGGGGATCACTACTTTGAATTTGACCTTGATCTTCAATTCAAATTTTGCAGGAGTAAAGTTTTTTCCTCCGTCAAAACTTGCATCAGAGGAGGTTTTGTTTGTCACGGAAGTGATGATGGCATAGACGATGCAATCAGCATTGGAGAGGCGTTTGAGTTTCAGCGCACCGTCTCTCTGGAATTCTCCGGCGAGCTGCATTCTGAGGATATCGGACGCCAGCGGTTCCAGAGTATTGTTCTGAATGGGTGCGATTGCAACGGTTTTGATCTGGGGGTGCATCATGCCGCGAACCCCGATTCTGTATCCGCAGCCTGCGGTCAAAAGGGTAATACAACCTGCGATCAGGAGAAAAAATGTTTTACAGCGCATCGTCATCGACCTCTTCTTTTTCTGTTTCAATTGGTTGCGGAGCAGAGATATTACTGGTAAGATCCTTCACGGGGAGCAGGAAACTTCCGTCGCTGTCGCCGGGCTGGATCAGGATCGTATCCGGTTCTGCGGGGAATGTAAGCTCCACAAATTTCCGTTCTTCGGGAGTATAGGGTTTATTGCTGGAAACAAAGGTGTTATCGAGCTGGGAGAGTTTCTTTTCGGCTTCCTGAGCTTCCGGGGTGTTTGGATAATCGCTGAGAACGATCGCATAATAGCGTTCTGCGGTTTCTTTTTTTCCGGATTTCCGGTAGAAATCTCCGAGCTGACAATACCGTTTAGCGATATAGGAATGGACTTTTTTGATAGAACGTTTGATCCATTCGCTTTCGGGATCATTGGGATGTTTTTCCAGGAAACTTTCCAATGTTGCGAGAGCTTCCTTTGCATATTTTCCATCACCATCGCCATTTTCTGCAAGCTGGACGAAGAGGTTTGCCAGTTCAAGGGCGGCATACTTTGCTTCTTTTGTATCCGGATGAAGCTGAAGGAGCTTCCGGAACGTTTCTGCTGCTTTTTTCGGCTTCTGATCATTCATATAGAGTCTGCCGAGCCCGAGCCGGATCTCTGCCGCCGGAGCTGCGCAGGGGGCATTTTCCAGAACCGTTTCAAACAGTTCCATCGTCCGGTCATCCTTTTTGATAAAGGGAAGCCAGGATACGAAATAATCGCGGTGTCCCTTGAAGTAGAGCATAGCGATTTCATACTGCCGCTGCACGACTGCGGTGTAATTGATCCGGCTGATATGAGCTTTGATCAATCCCTGAAGGACATCGAACTCTTTCCCATACTGCTGAGCTTTCCGGTAACAGCGGGCTGCATTCATGAGGGCGTTTGCTTTGAGAACCGGATCATCCGCCTGCACATGAGCTTCCTCAAACGCTGCTGCTGCCGCCAGATAACTCTGAGCCAATTCTTTTTCCGCTCCCAGACGGAATTCATCTCTGGCAGTGATATCATCGGCAAAAACACCGGCACTTTCAGTCAGAAAAATACCGACTGCCAATAAAAATACAGAAATTTTTTCAAAATACCGCATTTTTTCGCTTCCATATTTCAAATTTGGTGTTACATTACTACGGAATGGATCAGGAGAGTGCAAAAACTGCAAAATCCTGTTACCTTATAAATTTAGCACACATTAACGAATTGGCAAGTCCAGAGTTTACTTTTTCAGGAATTTTTTTATTATGAAGATACTGCAAGTCATGACAGAACTGGGATTCGGAGGTGCAGAACGGGTGGTTCTTGATCTTACCCGCACCCTGGTTGCCGGGGGACATACGGTGGAACTGGCTGTCCTGAAGAGCCTTCCGGAACGGAATATGCAGGATGATTTCCGGAAATTCGGAGTTTATCCTGAAATCCTCAAAATCAATTCTTTGCGGGACTTCAAAAACATCAAACGGCTGCGGCGTCTGATCCGGAATTTCAAGCCGGATGTGATCCATTCCCATCTGATGCATCCGAATTTGATCACGCGGCTTGCCAATTACCGGACAGGCATTCCCCTTGTGAATACCATTCATATTTCAGAGCGCAGAAGCGGACAGAAAACGTATTTCCTTCTGGATTCCCTGACTCATTCTCTTTGCGATTGCTTTACAGCGGTTTCCAATGCATCTGCCAGATATCATGAACGGATGATCCATCTTGCTGAAAATACCATCCGGACGGTCCGGAACGGTGTGGATCCGGCTCCGGTTCTGCCGCCGGAAGATCTTCAGGATGCCCGGACCCGATGGCAGGTGAATATGTGCAGCAAAGTCCTTGGAGCGATCGGCAGGCTGGATCCCCAGAAAGGATTTGATCAGCTGATCCGGATTTTGCCTCAGCTGGAAAAACATGTTCCGCAGGGCGAGACCTGGGGGGTGGTGATCCTCGGCGAGGGTGCGCAGCGGAAAAATCTGGAAGAACAGCTTTCCCAATGTTTCCGCCGGAATCTGGTGGTCAGATTTCCCGGATTTGACAAAGAAGCTGCCTCTCTTGCTCAGACCTTTGACGCCTTTGTGATGCCTTCCAGATATGAAGGTTACGGGCTTGTATTTGCGGAAGCCATCGGCTGGGGATTGCCCTGTGTTTATGCGCCTGTGGATTCTCTGCCGGAATTGGCAGAAGGGGTTCCCAATACCTTTTCCGCCAGATTCGATAAACCGGAAGAGGATGTCAAAACGGCTGAAATCATAGCTGCGGCTCTGCAGCTGCCCAAATCAAAACGGAGAACCCTCAGATCCATTGAAGAAATGACCAATGACTATCTTGAGATTTATCAGGAACTTTTGAAGAAAGGAAAGAAATCATGAATCTTTCTTCGATTCTGGAAAAAATGCGGAATGGGATCACGCCGGAAATCCCCGAACTGGTTTCTCTTATTGAACTGCCCCGGGGCGCGGAACTTGATCAGCTTTTTGCAGAAGCCTACCGGACAAAACTGAAATATATCGGAAACCGGATCAGCCTTCGCGGGTTGATCGAATTCAGCAATATCTGTACCAAGAATTGTTTTTATTGCGGGATCCGCCGGGGAAATCATAACGTAAAACGCTATCAGATCCCGGAGGAGGATATTCTGGAACAGGCACTTGCCGCAGATCAGCTGGGATTGGGGTCTGTGGTTCTGCAATCCGGGGAACGCAGCGATCCGGAATTCGTTGATCTCGTGGAACGGCTTGTCCGGCAGATCAAAGAGCAAAGCTGCGGCAGACTTGGGATCACACTCAGCACCGGGGAACAGACGGAAGAGGTTTACCGTCGCTGGTTTGATGCCGGGGCTCACCGCTTTCTCTTGCGGATCGAAGCCTCTGATCCGGAGCTTTATGCAAAGATCCATCCCGCAGATCACAGCTGGGAAAACCGGAAAAACTGCCTTGCCATGCTCTCCCGGATCGGATATCAGACCGGGACAGGTGTCATGCTCGGGTTGCCGTTTCAGACTCCCGAACACATTGCCCGGGATATTCTTTTTTATCAGGAAATGAATATGGATATGATCGGAATGGGACCCTATATCATTCATGAGGAGACCCCGCTTGCGAAAGAGATGCCGGATTTCGATCCGGATCGCCAGCTTTTGCTTGGATTGAAGGCGATCGCTGTGACCCGGCTGCTCCTGAAAGATGTCAATATCGCTTCCACCACAGCTTTGCAGGCTCTTCATCCGGAGGGCAGAAAAATGGGCTTGCTCGCAGGAGCAAATGTGATCATGCCCAATATTACAGAAAGCTGCCGCCGTTCCGGTTATCAGCTCTATCAGGGGAAACCCGGAGTCAATGAGGATTCCCTTTCCGGTCTGGAACAGTTGAAACGGGAAGCTGAGGAAGCCGGAGAAGTGATCCATTGGAACGATTGGGGGGATTCGCCTCATTTCTTCAACAGGAGAAAAGGATGAATCTGGAACCGATCGGGTTTTATCATTCAGCGCAGCGGTATCGGTTTGAAACACCACGGCAAAGTGTGTTTATTCATAATTCCGGAATCATTGAGCTGCAGCCCAATAGAAATTTTGAAACTGCGCTGGAGGATTTGGAGGGGGTTGACCGGATCTGGGTGATCTTTCAGTTTCATCTGAATGACAACTGGCGGCCGAAAGTCAGACCACCGGTCGCCCCGGAAAAAGAGCGGATCGGAGTCTTTGCCACCCGATCCCCCCACCGTCCGAACCCCATCGGATTGAGTTGTGTCAAACTGGAAAAAATCGAAGGATTGAAGATTTTTGTTCAGGATTGTGATTTGCTGGATGAATCCCCTGTTTTTGACCTCAAACCATATATTCCGGCGGCAGATTCGTTTCCGGAGTCCCGGGTCGGCTGGCTGGAACGCGCTGTCGTTCCGGCAGAATTCGAGGTGAAGATCCACCCGGAGCTCATGGAAAAATTCCAATTTCTGAAAGAGAACGGCTTCGATGCGGAACATTTTTGTCATCTTCAGCTCGGGAGTGATCCGGTGAACCCGGAACGGAAACGGATCTATCAGACTGCCGTCGGATATGAAATCGGATTCCGCACCTGGAGGATCGGTTTTTCTCTGAATGGAAATACCGTGGAGGTGACATCTCTCCGGTCAAATTATCTTCCGGAAGAGTTGGCGGAAGGTGCACCGGACAAGTATCATGACAAGTGGCTTCACCGGGCATTTCTTCAGCGATTCCCCTATTGAAACCCTGCCGTTGTTTCTTTTCCGGAAGCACAAAACTCCTTTTTTTGAAAAAAATCCCCTTTTTTCTTTCAGAAAACCTTTATTTACGCTTGATAAAATCAAAAATGGAGGTATCTTTCCATGATTATCAAAAAATAACAGGAGTTTTGAAAATAAAATGAACAGCGAACAGATCAAACAATTTGTTGCAGAGCGTGTCGCAGAGGGCATGTCTCTTTCCAAGATTCAGGACGAATTGACGGCGCAGAATGTGAAGATCACCTTCATGGAACTGCGTCTGATCGCTTCTGAAATCGATATCGCAGAGTTGGAAAA
Source organism: Lentisphaeria bacterium (assembly GCA_017456805.1). The sequence continues at coordinate 140,687 of JAFTIQ010000034.1, read as the reverse complement.
ACTGGATAAAAAGTCAGAAGTCAAGAAGGAAGAACCGGCTGCTCCGGCAGAAGAGGCAGTTCCTGCGGAAGATCCCGCAGCGGAAGCTCTGCCTGAATCTCCGGCAGAAGAACCGGCAATTCCGGCAGAGGAACCGGCGGCGGAAGAGGCTGCCCCCCGCGGTCCGACCGTTGTGGAAATCAGCAAACTTGCAATGCCCGGAACGGTCATGAACGGAAGCGTCAAATTCGGTTCCGGTGTGACTGCTGACTGGTTCCTGGATCAAATGGGACGTCTTGCACTGGACAAAGTGGAAGGCGGAAAACCCAATGAAAAAGATATTGAAGAGTTCCAGATCGAACTCAGAAAAATGTTGGGAGCATAATCATGATGAAATTTTTCAATACAATGGGCAGAACCGTAGAAGAGTTCAACCCCGTCAATCCGGCAGAAGTCGGTCTCTATACCTGCGGTCCTACCGTTTACAATTTCGCTCATATCGGAAACTTCCGCGCATATCTTTTCGAAGATATCCTGAAGCGCTCTCTGGAATACAACGGATATAAAGTCAAACATGTCATGAACCTGACCGATGTGGATGACAAAACGATCCGTGATTCTCAGGCGGCAAAACTTCCTTTGAACGAATTCACCGCAAAATACAAAAAAGCATTCTTTGAAGATTTGGATAAACTGCGGATCGAACGGGCAGATGTTTACCCCGAAGCAACGACACATATCCCGGAAATGATCCAGACGATCCAGACTCTTCTTGACAAGGGTTATGCTTATCAATCCGATGATAAATGCATCTATTTTTCCATCGACAAGTTCCCTGAATATGGAAAACTTGCAAAGATCGACCGGGAAAATCAGCGGGCAGGGGTCCGTATCAATACCGACGAATATGCCAAGGATTCCGTTGCGGACTTTGCTCTCTGGAAAGCATGGGATGTAAAAGACGGTGATGTGAAATGGGAAAGTCCCTGGGGCGAAGGCCGTCCGGGATGGCACATCGAATGCAGTGCCATGAGTATGAAATATCTGGGCAAAACCTTTGATATCCATACCGGCGGTGTGGATAATATGTTCCCTCATCATGAAGATGAAATTGCTCAGAGTGAAGCAGCCAACGGCTGCCGTTTCGTGAACTACTGGCTCCATTGCGAACACCTGACCATCGATAAAAAGAAGATGTCCAAATCTCTCGGAAACTTCTATACTCTGCGTGATCTGGAAGCCAAAGGATATTCCGGCAGAGAAGTCCGCTGGGTTCTGATCGGAACTCATTACCGGGCAAAATTGAACTTCAGTTTGAGCGCACTGGATGCTGCCCGTGCCGCATTGACAAAATTTGATAATCTCTTTGCCCGCCTGAAAGCTGCTCCCGCCGGGGATGCTCTTCTGGCTGAAGCAACGGAAGCTGCCAATACAGGGAAGGCCGCATTTACAGCAGCCGTCAGCGATGACTTGAATATTTCCGAAGCTCTTTCCGCTTTGTTCGTTTTGACAAAGAGTGCCGGACGTTTGCTTGCAGAAGGTGTTCAGGCTTCCGGAGCAAAGATCCTTCTGGATCAGTTCCGTGATTTCGATAAAGTGTTCGGAGCTTTGGATGTGGATGCCAAAAAGGAAGAAGCAGCCGGAGTCGATGCTCCTGCAGAGGTCCTTGAACTGGTGGCAGCCAGAACAGAAGCGAAGAAAGCAAAAGATTTTGCAAAGGCAGATGCGATTCGCGATCAGCTCAAAGCAATGGGCTGGAGCGTTGTTGATAAACCCACGGGTCCGGTGCCTGTAAAACTTTAACGGTATGAGAAAGAAGATCAGAATCGGGATCAGTGCCTGTCTGCTGGGATTCCAGTACAGGTACAATGGGAAGTCCAAGATGGATTCTCAGATCATAGAACTGCTCCGGGATCACGCGGAGCTGGTTCCCTTTTGTCCGGAGGTGGAGTGCGGTCTTGATATCCCGCGCCTGCCCATGCGGTTGGAAACCGGGGCAAAAGGAGTCCGTCTGATCGTGATTGAGACTGGGGAAGATTTGACGGATCAGATGCGTGAGTGGGCGGAAAACCGTTTGCTTCAGATGGAGCGTCTGGATTTGGCTGCATTTATTTTCAAATCCGGTTCGCCCAGCTGCGGCATGAAATGTCAGGTGTTCAACCGTCAGGGGAAAGAACTTCCGATGGCGGTTCAGGGGATCTTCTCTAAAATGGTCCGCCGGAAATATCCGGAGATGCTGATCTGTCAGGAGACAGATTTTCCGGAGATCGCGGACAAGTTGAGAATATGAGGTTTGCAAGATGGCTGAGAAAGAATACAGTGTCATTGAGAAGGTGAAATCTCTGGTATCCGGGAGCAATTCCAAACCCAGAGTGCCGGTATCCGGTTTGAATTTACCCTGGCTTCTTGCAAAAAGCGATTGTGCGTTCCGGGCATTGCTGCCGACACTGGGCAACTCTATTTTTTCCAAAGATACCGGAACCAGATGCGAATATTACGCCGTGCTTGTCGGGATGGTTGATGATATTCTGGAATCTTTGACGATTCTGTACCGGGAATCCGCCCGGTCCTCAAAGGTTCAGAAGATAGAGCCGGATCCGAGTATTCCTGTATTGAATGTGATCCGGCAGTCATTGGTTCTGCTGCAGGAATCCGCTCAATTGGGAAATCTTGTCCAGCGGGAAAATAAAGCCATCGGAACGTTCGCAGGGGCAAGTGTATTTTCCAGATTCAATCAGATGGAAGATACTGTTGCCACGATGGAAGTGGAAATGCTGCATAATATTTCCGGTTTGGTGGAATCTATTGTGCCGGCGATTCAGAAAAATTCAGAACAACGGAAAAAATCATTATCCAAAAACGGAACGGAATGTTACATAAGAGCAGAAAAAGAGTTGTCTCTTTATTACAGCAGCCGTTCTGCAATCAACTAATAATAAAGGAGAACGCTATGAAAATCGGTGCAATGGCAGAATCTTTGAGAAAAGATCGTCTTGAGGCAATCAAACAGTATGGTACAATGGGCATCCAGGGTGTTCAGATGTATTGCGGCAAAGAATTTGTCAACTATTCTGATGAACAGATTCAGGCAATCATTGATACCGCCAAGGCTGCAAATGTGGAAATCGTTTCCATTTGCGGTGATATCGGAACTCATGATTTCCAGATCGAAAACAAGTGCATGGATCATGCAAAATTCATGTGCAGCGTTGTGGATACCGCTGTCCGCCTGAAATGCCGGATCATCACCACCCATATCGGTGTCGTTCCTGCTGATAAGAACGATCCCGTTTATCCCATCATGGTGAAATCCATCCGTTATGCAGCAGAATATGCCGCATCCAAAAATTGTGTGTTTGCGATTGAAACCGGACCGGAACAGCCGGAAACATTGCTGGCTCTGATCGAAGATGTCAATTCCAAAGGTTTGGGCGTGAACCTTGACCCCGCAAACCTCCGGATGGTTTCTCAGGTCGACCCCGTTCATGCGGTGGAAGTTCTCGGAAAATACATTGTTCACACTCATGCAAAGGATGGAAAAGTTCTGGAACCCGGTTCTGCCGCAGCATTTTACGGCATGGTGAACCCGGATGGCAGCAAACGCGTATTTACAGAAGCTCCCATCAAATGTCTGGAAGTTCCTCTGGGACAGGGTCAGGTTCCCTGGAAGGAATATATTGCTGCTCTCAAGAAAGTCGGCTTTGACGGCTTCCTGACCATTGAACGGGAATGCGGCGAAAATCCTGCGGGCGATATCAAACTTGCCTATGACTTCCTGAAAGAACTGATCTGAATCTGATCAGGAAACAATCAATCCGGCTGCCGCGAAGCATTCTGTTTTGCGGCAGCTTTTCTGTTTTTGTCCCCGCCGGAAATATTCGGCTTCGTCAGGATGAAAAAAACATATTTTTTTATTCAAACAGGGTTGAAAGTACATAAAACTGTGCTAAATTCCCTTAACGATAGTAATCTGTTACCTTGTACAGAAGAAACAAATAAGAAATGGAGTAAGTATGGAAACCGTTCTTGACAACATTCGCGCGAAAGCGAAAACCCTCGGCCGCAAGATCTGCCTGACCGAAAGCGATGATCCCCGTAACCTCAAAGCTGCTGAAATCATGGTCGCAACCGGCGTTGCAAAACCGGTGCTTGTCGGTGACGAAGATGCAATCAAGGCTCTTGCCGCTGCAGAAAAGATCAGCCTTGACGGCGTTGAAATCGTTGACGTCATCAAGTCTCCCAATCTGGAAAAATACATTGAAGTCTGCTGCGAAATCCGCAAAAGCAAAGGTTTGACTCCTGAACAGGCTCGCGAATGGCTGAAAGATACCTGTGTGTTCTCCGCAGCAATGGTTTGCGCCGATGATGCTCACGGTTATGTCTCCGGCGGCGGAAACCCCAACGGTTACAATCACAATACCGCAAGCAAGACCCGTCCGGCTCTTCAGCTTTTCAAAACCGCTCCCGGTTTCAAATCCGCATCCGCATTCTTCCTGATGCAGATGCCTGATCCCAAGTGGGGATACAACGGCGCACTCTTCTATGCAGACTGCGGTTTGAACATCAATCCCGACAGCGATCAGCTTGCTGAAATCGCCGTTGCAACTGCCCGCTCCTTCAAGATGTTTACCGGTGCAGAACCCAAAGTCGGTATGATCAGCTGCTCCACTAAAGGCTCTGCTCATGACCCCATCATTGACAAGGTCGTGGAAGCAGTCGCCAAGGCAAAAGCTCTTGATCCTGAACTGAAAGTCGATGGCGAATTCCAGTTCGATGCAGCTGTCGTTCCCGAAATCGGCAAGAAAAAAGCTCCCGGTTCTGAAATCGCCGGATACTGCAACGTTCTCGTCTTCCCCGACTTGAACTGCGGAAACTCCATCTACAAAGCAACCGAACGTCTTGCCGGTGCTACTGCAATCGGACCCCTGATCCAGGGCCTCCGCCGTCCCTTCGTCGATGTCTCCCGCGGATGCTCTCCCCAGGATATCGCCGACTGTGCAGCAGTTGCAAGTATTACAGAATGGAGCAAATAAGAGTTTTCTCTTATCTCACCCCGGTGCCGGGGCGGTTCCCGGTGCCGGATTTCAAATTCCCCCTTACAACATGAATATTAAGGAGGTCGCTTATGAAAAAATTGTTGGTGTGTCTTTTGGCAGTGTTTACTGTCGGTCTTTTTGCTCAGGGTATCCAGTGGCAGCATGATTTTGATAAAGCTCTGGATCTTTCCCGGAAAAGCCGGAAACCTGTGTTTGTGTTCTTTACAGGCTCTGACTGGTGCGGATGGTGCATAAAACTGGATCGGGAAATCTTATCCAAACGCGACATGGTTCGCTTTTTGAACGATAATTTCATCCTTTATAAAGCAGACTTCCCCAAACGGAATCAGCCGCCGAGACATGTGATGGCGAAAAACCAGAGCCTTATGAAACGTTACGGCGTGCGCGGCTATCCCACAATCGTAATTGTTGACGGGAATGGAAAGTCTCTTGGGCAAACCGGTTATATGAGAGGCGGTCCGGATGCAATGAAGCGCGAGCTCGGAAAGTATATCCGGAAAGCTCCTCCGAGAAGAGACCACGGTCCTCAGGCAGCTCCTCGTAGAGAACCTCAGAAAGGACCTCAGGCAGCTCCTCACAGCGGACCGCAGAAAGGTTCCCATTCAGGACGCGGGGGCCGCCGGTAAGGTTTTCTGCCTGTAACTGCATAAACTTCCGTTGTCAGACGATAGCGGAAGTTTTTATTTTCCCCCGGAGAGAGTTCTGTTATGCCTGAAAATATCGCAAGAGTTACCGTAAATTTATCCCTGGATCGACTGTTTGATTACCGGATTCCGGAATCATTGGCAGGAAAGATCTTCCCGGGAATGAAGGTGAATGTCCCCTTTGGAAAAGGCGGATTGCGGCAGGCTTATGTCATTACAGTGACCGATTCTTCCGGCAGAACGGATCTGAAAGAGATCGATTCCGTCTGTGCCGGGTTCCCGAAGATCCCGGATGCTCTGCTGAAACTCTCCGACTGGATGGCAGAATATTATTGCTGTCCACGGGAATTGACGGTGCGGAATTTGCTTCCGGGAGCGATTCGCAGCGGGAAAATCAAAGCAAAAACCCGGGAACATTGCCGGATCGCCAATCATCTGGAAGCCGCAGAATTCATTGCTCAGAATGAATCCGGAAAATGGAAGGCAAGAGCCGCTCTTCTGAAAGTCCTTATGCTGGAACGGGAACTGCCTTCGGACATTCTGCTTTTGAAGGCAGGCGTCGGAAAATCGGTGCTGGATGGGCTGGTAAAAGCCGGTCTTGTCGAAAAAATACGGGAAGAAGTGGATCGGGATCCCTTCAAAGGAATGGATGTGATCCCTACCAAAGCAAAGACTCCCACAGCAGAACAGGCGGCTGCTTTGGAAATCATCCGGGAAGTCATTGACGGCAAACGGAAACAGCATACTGTCCTGCTGCATGGCGTGACCTGTTCGGGAAAAACGGAAGTCTATCTTCAGGCGATTGAATATGCGATCACAAACGGCGGCTCTGCGATCGTTCTTGTTCCGGAAATCTCTCTGACCCCCCAAACCGTGGAGCGGTTCCGTGCCCGGTTCGGAAATATGGTGAGCGTTCTCCACAGCGGATTGTCCGATGGCGAACGCAGGGATGAGTGGATGAAAGTTCATCAGGGGCGCGTCCGGATCGCCGTCGGTGCAAGATCTGCTCTGTTTGCTCCTTTTACGGATCTGAAACTGATCATTGTTGATGAAGAACATGAGCAATCCTATAAACAGAGTGAAGCCCCCCGTTATAATGCGCGGGATGTGGCTGTCATGCGGGGAAAACTGGAACATGCCGCAGTGATTCTGGGCTCAGCGACTCCCTCCGTGGAATCCCATTACAATGCGGTTCAGGGAAAATATGCCCATGCAGTCATGGCGCACCGGACCGATCCGAATATCCGGATGCCGGATGTCAGAATCATTGATATGCGGAGCCAGGATGATGGGGAAGGGCACATCCCGTTTCTTTCCAAAGAGCTTATGGATGCTGTGCATGAACGGCTGGAAAAAGGGGAACAGAGCATTCTCTTTCTGAACCGGCGCGGCTTTGCAAAGCAGTTGAAATGTGAAAATTCCGATTGTAAATTCGTCGCGGAATGTCCGGATTGCGGCGTTCCTTATACTTATCATAAAAAGATGCGGATCCTGACCTGTCACTTATGCGGAGCTATGGTAAAAGCCCCGGAACGGTGTCCGGATTGCGGTTCTCCTGAGATCAAATTTTCCGGAGCCGGAACAGAACGGATCGAAAATATTTCTTTTGCCGCATTCAAAAATGCCCGGATCGGAAGAATGGATTCCGATACCATGACCCGGCCGGAACTTTATGAAGAGATCCTTTCCTCGTTCCGGAATGGAAAGATCGATATTCTTGTTGGCACTCAGATGATTGCAAAAGGACTGGATTTCCCCAACGTCACGCTGGTCGGTGTCATCAATGCGGATATGGGATTGTATGTGGATGATTTCCGGGCTTCGGAACGGACGTTCCAGTTATTGACTCAGGTCGCCGGAAGAGCAGGGCGCGGGGATATGCGCGGAGATGTGATTTTTCAAACCTGCACGCCCTACAATGCCGCTATTGTCGCAGCGGCAAATCATGACTGCAGCGCGTTTTATGAAGAAGAACTCCCTGTGCGGGAAGCCTTATCCCTTCCGCCGCACGGGCATGTGATTGTGATCCGTTTCACCGGCGAAGATCCTGCCGCGATCATGGAATATGCCGCTGCATTGCTGGAGAAAGTGAAGCCCTATCTTGCTCCGGAAACCAATGCATCCGATCCTGCCCCCTGTCCAATCGAACGGATCAAAGGGAAATTCCGTTACATGATTATGTTCCGCGGGGGAAATCTCTCTTACATGAAAAAATTTCTCCGATATGAACTTTACCGGAGACCGGTCAAAGGGATTTCTGTACAGGTCGATGTGGATCCCATGTCCCTGATGTGATCAGAATTCTGCTGCAATGAATTCAGCCAGAGCTTCTTTCCAATGGGGCATCGGGGGCAGTCCGGCGAGCCGCAGCATCATTTTATCCAGTCTTGAGTTTGCCGGACGCGGGGCAGGGCGGGGGAATTCTTCCGTTGTGCAGGGAGTTACTTTCTGAGAGATTCCTTTCAGACGGAAGATCTCTTCTGCAAATTCCGCCCAGCTTGCCTCTCCTTCGCAAGTCAGATGGAAGGTTCCTGTCAACTCTTTCCGGTTGAGGATGTTACGCAATGCCCGGGCGACAGCTGTTGTGCTCGTGGGATTGCCGATCTGATCTGCAACGACTTTCAATTCCGGTCGGGTTCCATCGGCCAGTTTGATCATTGTGTGGACGAAGCTTGGACCGCCCGCTCCGTAGAGCCAGGAGATCCGGCAGATCACATGGTTCGGACAATGATGCCGGATCGCTTCTTCTCCGGCAAATTTGCTTTTTCCGTAAATCGTATTCCCGCCGTTCGGACGGTCAAATTCATGATAAGGGCGTTCCGAATTTCCTTCAAAGACATAGTCAGTTGAGATCGCAATGAGCCGGATTCCGTTTCTGTGACATGCGGAAGCCACATTGGCAGTTCCGAAGGCATTGAGCTTGTATGCCAGATCGGTTTCCGTCTCGCATTTATCCACGGCGGTCATTGCGGCACAATGGATCACGGCATCCGGTTTTTCCTGTTTCAACAGCGCATCAAAGCCGGATTCATTGGTGATATCCGCCTCCGGAAGATCCGTCGGAATGATTTCAAAATCAGAGAGTTCCGCACATAATGTTCTGCCAAGCATCCCTTTTCCGCCGGTAAGAAGCACTTTCATTTCAGATAATCCTTTGTGTTGAAGTCAAAGAGTTCCGCATCCTTGAAAAGGGGATTCTTTCTGTCTTTCTCAGAGAGCAGGGCTTTGGTCAGATCCACTTTCCAATCGATTCCGAGTTCCGGATCATCAAATGCAAGCCCCCGTTCATACTCCGGAGCATAGAAGTTGTCGCACTTGTAACAGAAGATCACATCTTCGGAAAGAACAGAAAAACCGTGAGCGAATCCCCGGGGAACAAAGAGCTGACGTTTATTTTCTTCTGTCAGTTCCACCGCCACATGTTTTCCGAATGTGGGAGAGCCTTTCCGGATATCCACAGCCACATCAAGAACAGCTCCGCGGATCACCCGGACGAGTTTTGCCTGAGTGTAAGGTGCTGCCTGATAATGCAATCCGCGCAAAACTCCGTAGCGGGACCTGGATTCATTATCCTGCACCCACCGGCAATCGATTCCGGCTTCCCGATAGTTCTTTTCGCTCCAGGATTCAAAAAAATAACCGCGGGCATCCCCGAAAACTTTCGGTTCAATGATTTTCACTTCCGGGATCGCTGTATCAATCACGTTCATTGTTCGATCATCCTCATCAAATACTGTCCATATTCTGTTTTGAGCATATCTTTGCAGCTCTCCCGGATATCCTCTTTGGTCATCCATCCATTTTCGTATGCAATTTCCTGAAGACAAGCGATTTGCAATCCCTGTCTTGTGATGATTGTCCGGATGAAGTTTGCCGCATCCAGCATACTGTCATGGGTTCCGGTATCGAGCCATGCGTAACCGCGTTTGAAGATTTCCACATTCAGTTTGCCGGCCTGCAAATAGGCATTGTTGACGGCTGTGATTTCCAATTCTCCCCGTGCAGAGGGTTTGATTCCTTCGGCGATCCGCACGACATCGTTATCATAGAAATAGAGTCCGGTAACGGCATAATTGGATTTCGGCTGAAGGGGTTTCTCTTCAATGGAAATGGCTTTCCCTTCCGCATCGAATTCCACCACTCCGAACCGTTCCGGATCACAGACGTAATACCCGAAAACAGTTGCCCCGGATTCCCGTTCTACCGCCTTTTTCAGAAGCTTTCTCAAATTTGCTCCATAGAAAATATTATCTCCGAGCACCAATGCAACGGAATCTTTCCCGATAAACTCTTTCCCGATCAGAAATGCCTGTGCCAAACCTTCCGGTTTCGGCTGAACCGCATAGGAAAATTTGACTCCGAACTGGGTTCCATCTCCCAGAAGTCTCTGGAAACTGGGCTGATCTTCGGGGGTAGTGATCACAAGAATATCCCGGATCCCAGCCAGCATCAGAACGCTGATCGGATAAAAAATCATGGGTTTATCATAGACTCCGAGGAGCTGTTTTGAGACTCCCCGGGTGATCGGATGAAGTCTGGTTCCGGCTCCACCGGCAAGAACAATACCTTTCATTTTTCCTCCCCTGTTCCGAGACGTTCCATTTTGTATGCTCCGCTTAAAACGTGAGCACACCAGTTTTCTTTCTGTTCCAAATACCATTCAACGGTTTTCCGGATCCCGCTTTCGAATGTTTCCTGCGGTTTCCAGCCCAATTCACGGGCAATTTTGGAAGGGTCGATCGCATAACGCATATCATGTCCCGGACGATCCTTGACATAAACGATCTGCTCTTCATATTTCCTGCCGTCACTTCTCGGGCGCAGCTCATCCAGAAGAGCGCAAATCTTTTTGACGACATCGATATTCCGTTTTTCGTTATGCCCGCCGATGTTGTATGTTTCTCCCGGAACGCCTTTTGTTGCAACAAGATAGAGCGCGGAAGCATGATCTTCCACATAAAGCCAGTCCCGAACCTGCAAGCCCTGTCCATAGACCGGGAGTTCCTTTCCGTCCAATGCATGAAGAATGATCAGCGGGATCAGCTTTTCCGGAAAATGATAGGGTCCATAATTATTGGAACAGTTGGTTACCACCGTCGGAAGACCGAACGTGCGTTTCCATGCGCGGACAAGATGATCGCTGGACGCTTTACTTGCGGAATAGGGTGAACTGGGGGCATAAGGTGTGGTTTCCCGGAAAAAATCTTCCGGTCCTTCCAGATCTCCATAGACTTCATCCGTGGAAATATGATGAAAACGGAACTTGTTTTTTTCGGTTTCCTCCAGAGAATGATAATATTTTCTGGCAGCTTCCAGAAGGGTATAGGTTCCGAAAATATTGGTTTGAATGAATTCTCCGGGCCCGTCGATCGAGCGGTCAACGTGGCTTTCCGCGGCAAGATGCATCACATGAGTCGGCTTGAATTCCTGAAAGATCCGGTCCATTTCTGCCTTATCGCAAATATCAGCCTTTTCAAAATGAAAGGCAGGATCAGAGGATACCGGAGCAAGATTTTCCAGATTCCCGGCATAGGTCAGTTTATCCACAACACAAACCTCATCCTCTGTGTTCCGGATGATATATCGCGCGACTGCGGAACCGATAAAACCGGCGCCTCCCGTTACTATGATTCTGTTCATGTGTGATAATCCCTGGTTAGATTGGCTTTCTGCAACTCTCTTGCAATTTCAAATCTCAGTCTTAATATAGCATTATTTCCGGTAAATACAAGCTGAAAATCAAGGTTCCGGAACGGAAAGAAGGGTTCTGTTGTGAAGAGAAATGTTTTGTTGTAAATTCAACTCGTTTTTCTGTTGGATAAATAATTCATAATTGCTATTAAAAATGGTTTATGCAATAAATATTAGATAATAATTTGTTTGTATAATTGGATGATATTTTAAAATATTTAATAAAAATTGTATGAAATGTGCTTCTTTTGTAAAAATAGACTTGACTTTTTAACTGACAAGTGTTATACTAAAAAGAACCGGAGAAAATCCGTGAGAGTAACAATATACAGAAGGGGGGATGTGTCATGAAGTCTTTGACGCAAAAACAAAGGGAAGTCCTGGAATTCATCCGGGATTTTTCAGAGCAGAACGGAATGTCACCGACGATTTATGAGATTGCAGATTTTTTCCGCATCAAAACATCAACTGCATTTTTTCATTTGATTGCGCTGCAGAAGAAAAAGTATATTTTCCGCAGTTCCAAAGCCAGAAGCATCCTGCTGACAAAACAATCGATCAGGAACTTATCCGGAGATCAGCCTGCAGTCTCTCTGTTCAAAATTCCGGATTTTTCAGAGGTCAAGGAAAATGCCATTGAAAGCGTATACTGTGATATCTCTTTGCTGAGCGGAAATCAGGAATTCGCAAAACCCGAACATTGCATTGCAATTCTGGTGGAGGAAAATGTGTTATCCCGAATGCTCAATGCACAGGTGGCCACAGTAAAATTTCTGCTGGACCGCCAACAAAAACGTTTCGGTTCCAATTGAGTAAGCTCAGGAAACGGCGGGTCTGTTCCGGCACATCAGGTGCGCTTTATTGGTGAGGATTCCATGTGCACCCATGGATTTCAGCTGCAGCATCTCCTGAGGGTCATCCGAGAAAAAGACATTGCTGCGGAGTCCGAGTGAACGGATCAGGGCGAAATCCTCTTCCGTTGTGAATTCTCTGACGGGCTGTACAAATCGGCAATGGTCCTGTTTTTTGCAGATCTGAAGTGTTTCCGGGGAAGAGCGGTCCTTCCAGCCGCGGGTCGTGCAGAATTCGATTTCCGGATCAATGGCACGAACCCGCTCAATATAGTCCGGCGTGATGGTGAAATATCCGTAATCATACATTTCATATTTTTTGAACAAATCGCAGATGTTTTTCAGGGTTTCATCGTTTTTTGCGTAAACCTGAATATTCATGCAGACTTTTCCATGAAGGTCTTCCAGGATTTCTTCAAATGCAGGAATTTGCAGATCTTTGCAAACCGGAGCGCAGCGGCGTTCTCCCTGCAGGAAATAAGAACAGTTGAACTTCTTGAGCTCTGCCAGGGTAAACTCTTCCGGCATCCCGGAGCCGTCGCAGGTCCTGTCGATCGTTTGATCATGGAGCAGCACAGGGATATTATCTTTTGTGCCCCGCAAATCGAATTCGATCATATCTGCGCCTGCCTCCACGGCTTTCTGCATGGAGAGCAGGGTGTTTTCGGGAAATTCATAAGAAGCTCCCCGGTGAGCGGTGATCATAAAGTATTCCGGATGTTCGCAAAAGTATGTAAGAGAACGGCAAGTCATATTCAGTTCCTTTCAATCGGTTTTGATGATACTTCCGCTAATATACTGTGAAAACTGTTCAGATTCAAGCGGGCAGGCGGATTATTTCCGGTAATATTGATTTCCAAGTTTTTCCAGATCTTCTGTTAAAACAAAGATCCCGCCGTAACCGGTCTGATTTTTTCTGTGTGCCTCCTGATAGATCGTCTGCATTTTATTTGACGCCGGCAGTTCCTCCGGAGAAACATCTGCCCTTCCGAAAATGAAAATCATACCCGGATGTTTGTCATTGACGGTGGACGGAAATGCAAAAGCTTCCCGTCGGAAGCGGACTATGTTGGAGTTCGGCAGATATTCTTCCCAGGCCGGACAGAAGATCCATGACCAGCAGCAGAACATGGGAACTCTCTGATGGAAACAGGTTTCAAAAAAGGTTCTGGCAGCCAGCATGGACTCTTTGACTTCTTCAAAAGGCATGGGCAATCCGGCGGAAATATGCATGGAAGGACAGTTATCCCAGGGGGAGGCAGCCGGGAACCATTCCTCTTTCCGGATGGTTTCTGTATGTTCAAAATCCACGGATCCGTCAGGCAGACACCTGGTTCCGGTGATCGTCTTCTCTGTAACAGTCAGCTGTGCTGTAAAGGTGATCTGATCCCACATCGTTGCGCGCTGACCATCTGCCCGGAAGGTCCAGCCGTCCCGGCAGAATACACGCAAATCACCTTTGCGGTTCCGATAGATCGCCGGGAGAAAATCCGGATACGGATGGCTCAGGAATTCCAATCTTCCGATCCGGAAAAGCGTCTTGTCGATATACCGTCGGATCCAATTGAATTGGAAGGGACGCCCGATTCTGTCGGGATTGCTCAAACGGTAAAGACTCATCGTCCCGCCGACCCACTGCATGATATCTCTTGCATATTTTTCCGGAATCTCTGATTCTTTATATCCTTTGACGATCAAGGGATAAGCCCCCATGGCGATCATCACGCTGAACATGCCGGAACATTTTTCTCCCAGCAGGGGAAATGGATCTTTCAGAAAGGTGAATTCAAAAATCGGATTGAGCAGATAAGCTCCGCGATAGACTGCGTGGGCAAGAAGTGCGATCACCGGATTTTCTTTGGCGATCCGGATCACCTCTTCTGCGAGGGGACGGGCCTGTTCCATCGGAAAAGCCGATTTGCAAAATGGATAAACCCTGTCGAAGAACTCCATATTCAGAAAAAAGGGTAATTCTCCGTTCCAGTCAAGGGTCAAATCATTCCAGACAGGTTTCAGCTGAAATTCTTCTGCTGTCCCGATTCCGAGTTCCCGGCAAAAATCGTTCAATTCCATCATCGTTATCCTTTCCTCGCAGAGATTTCTGCCAGAGCATATTCCTGGGGCTGCAAGGTGATCTGTGTTCCCTGCAATGCGTTTCCAATCAGATTTTTTTCGCTGAATCCTGCCGGAAACGTAATGGTTTCATCTCCGAAATTGAATAAGAAAGCCAGATTTCCCCGTTTGATGACAGATATTTTTTCCGGGTAGGGGACAGGTGTCACACCGGCTTGTTTTGCTGCAAAACGGATGAGCTTGTCACTCAATGCCTGATCGATCCGGTCCGCTCCGTAATAAATCGCAGCACCTTTCCCGTACCGGTTGATGGTGCAGAAGGGGTGGCCTGCCAGCTGGGAATTTTCAAAGGAAAGAATTGTCTCAGCCGAAGTCGTGCGAAGATAGGCTGTCCAGGTCGAGAGTGTTCCACGAACTTCCTCTCCGTCAAGAACTCCCTTGACGACAGGTTCTTTCCGGAAAAATTCCGGTGTATTTTCAAAGATGGGCTCATAGGATTTGCAAGGCATATTTTCCCCGACTTCCACCCCGAACAGATCATGAACATGTTCCGGAACGATTCCGTCAAAATAGTTTCCGTACTGATCGAAACATCCTGAGGAGCCGTTCATCACCAGCACACCGCCATTGTTTACAAAACCCCTCATTTTCTCTGCCAGTTCTCTGCTGATATGATTCTGAACGGGAAGGACGATCAATTTGTAAGAGGACCAGTCTGCCGCGGAAGAAATGATTTCCGGATAATCTGCAATTTTGCACAACGATTGATACAATTCTTTGAAGATGTTCAGGAATGTGATTCTGCGGGAATCCATGCTTCCGCCATACATCCATTCTGCATCGTGATCTTTGATGATTGCGCATGGATTGTGGGGCAGGGGAAGTTCCGGATAAGGAGCCAGAACGCGGTCTGCTTCTGCGATCATTTTCTTCAAGGCTTCATATTGGGGGCCGGTTTTGCTGAACGCATCCACAATGGAATGATGAATTTTTTCATCGCTTGTCATGGCATTCCCCCAAGGGAAATAGAAGATTTTGCTGTTGCCTGATCCGGCATAAAACCAGAAAAAGAAGTTTGTAAGATCTTTCATGGGCCAGCCGGGGTTCGGCGGAGTCTCCAGAATCCAGGGCGCAACGCCCGGTTTTACTCCGGAATAAACGGCTTGATCCATTTTATTGCGGAATGGATCAAGCATCCGTTCTTTGGAGGCACCGTAGTTGGGATAAACATCATTTCCCGCAAAATCAAGCGAGGCAAAGCCTTCATATAAATCAAAGATGGAATAATTATTTGTTCCAATGGGCACTCCCGGGATCCTTTCCCGGATGATATCCGCTTGAAACTTGACAAATTCCGCCTGTTCCCTGCTGCGGAATCTCCAGGATTCCAGGGACTTGCAGGATTGCGTGTTTTCAATCAGCGCACTGAGATCAATTTCATTCCAATCGGAAAATTCCCCGCTCCAGAACGTTGCTTTCCATGCTTTGTTCAAAGCGCTGATCGTCTGATATTTCTCCCTGAGATATTCCCGGAACCCGGCTTGACAATCCTCGCAATGACACTCCAGAAACCTGCTGGCTCCCGGTTCATTTTCGATTTGCCATGCCGCAACGTTCGGATTCTCCCGGAAATGATCTGCCAGCTTGATTGTGATCTTTCGGATATATTCCCGCAGAATCTTTGAAGTATAACAGGTGTGATGCCGCACTCCGAGATAAGCCCGTTCTCCGCTCCGGCTCATCCGCAGAATGGAGGGATGTTTTTTACATAACCAGGCTGGAACTGCCGCCGAGGGCGTGCAAAGAACAGAACGGATCCCATGTTCCGCAAAAATTTCAACGGCTTCTTCCAGCCAGTCGATCTGAAACGCCCCTTCCACCGGTTCTATATGTGACCAGGCAAATTCCCCCATTCTGACATAGCTCAAGCCTGCTTTCTGCATCAATTCCGCATCATAAATGATCCGGTTGCGATTCCAGTTCTCCGGATAATAGGATGTTCCGACTTCAATTTTCATTAAGCGATTCCTTTTTTAATTGATTTCGGTCTAAGTTACATCCCCCCGGATTCATTTTCAAGTTTTTATTCAAAAAAAAAGCATATCCTTTTCGAACATCCCGGCAGAAAATGAATCTGAAAATCACGAATGAAAAAACTGGATATCATTTCGCCCGGAATCATAGTTCTTTCATGTAAATTTGAATAAAAATCTCCACCCAGCCGCCGTCCCCTGAAATATCAGTTTCCGAGACTTTCCCGTACAGCATTTTTCCCCCATCCAGCAAACGGGCAAGAATCTCATTCTTTCTGCGGGGAATGTACCCCAGCTTTTCTCCCGCCGGATTGTCCACCCGGATCGCCAGATCATCATATTTGTTCTCCGGTTCCCGCACCAGAGAAACGATTGAACCTTCAGAAAGAGCACCCGCCCGTTTTTCGATCTCCTTTATAAAACCGGTCCCGGCGATTTCACATTCCAGCAGGAAAATTTCCTGCACAAACGGCATCGGGATCCCGCCGGAACCATAAAGTTTGGCGATCTCCTTCCACTGTTCCGCTTTGATCAGTCCGTCAGCCATGTCATACTCCGAATCCATTCCGCAGTTCCGTTAATTCTTTGATCCGTTCTTTGCATAAATTGATCTGAAGATCCAGTTCATGCCGCTTGATGCTGACAGTGCCCGGATTATTCAGGATCTTTTCATAAACAAACGGAATCCGTTTCCGGGTCTCCGTGATTTGTTCCCGGAGCTCTGCTGTTTTCTGGTTTGTTTTTTCAAGTTCCTCCTGCAGCCTGACCAGTGAATTGATGGAATCCATAAAATCTTTTTTCCCCGCAAGGACTTCCTCAGCCATCTTCGCCAGCAGAAACAACTCTTTCCAGTCATTCATCTGATAAGCAATTTGCACCAGATTCCAAAGTGAGGCAGCCTCTTCAGACAGGCACGGATTCAAGTCCGGATGCAATTTCCGGACAAGCCCGTGATAACATTTTTTCAAGGCCTTCATTTCTTCTTCAGAAAGAGTTCTTCCTCCCAAATAAGCCTTTGCAAATTCCTGCTTAGCTTTATGTTCTTCTATCTGTTTCTGATATTCCGCAAACTCTTTTTCTATGATTTTTTTTACAGCTTCATGCGAAATCGATTCTCTCCGGTTGCGGGCAGCCTGATAAAGCGATATTTCCCGTTTCAACTGCAAAATTTCCACCTGGCAGGAATAAAGTTCATGCTCTTTCTTTCCCAGCTTGAGCATGTATTCAGATTCCAGATTTTTGGCAGCTACCCCGGTCAGATGAGTATATTCCTCCACCAGAACGGCATAACGTTCCCGGGCCGATTGCAGTTCTGCCCGAAGCTCCTCAAATTCCGGAGAGAAACCAAGATAGCCTGCCTGCATGACCATCTTTTATTCTCCCTGAATCGCGTCAAGAAGCCGCGGTTCGATATAAAGCTGATCGTTGTACATCTCCCGCTTCCGGATCAGAGCCAGCCGGTCAGAAAAAATTGCGGCATGATCTTGCAGATACTTCTGATACATCCGGTTCAGAACTTCCGCCTGCTGCTCCTCCAGTACCGCACCGGAATGTCCGCCATACCAGTCAAATCCTGGAATATTGTCTTCCAGCATACTGCTCTCTATGATGGGCAGCGTATCAGGATTGACCATCAGCTCGCAAGCATAATCGGAATAATAAACTTTCCGTCCCCGTCCGCTCCAATCTTCATCCTGTTCCGGATCACTGGTGATCTCCCCCGCTGCCACGATCCCGCAAGTGCCGACCCCGACCTTCAGCATAAAGAATTGATCTCCGGTTTTCACCTTTTCATACTCATAAATGCTCCAGTCAGACTGATTCTCCCTGTCGATGATATCCTCCAGAAAACGGATCATGCTGTAAGAAGAAATCGCCGGGTTCCATTTGAGAATAACACAGTTCTTTTTCATAAAATACCTCCTTTGCGGTTTTCTGCTGTTAATATATATCCAAAGAGTGGACTTTTTACGTCCTCTCTTTGAATGAAACTGATTTTTTTTGAATTTTCCGGCGTTTTATTATAGGAGAAAATTCTCTTGCGAAGAGATTTTCCTTTACTCGAACTACTCAAAAAATCTCAGGATTCAGCGACGATTCCCGCTGGCTGTTTCAAGGGCTTCCCGCATCACTTCTATCGGGGCTTTTCTGCCTGTCCAAATCTCTAAGGAACGGGCTCCCTGATGTAATAACATCCCAAGTCCCGCAGAACAACGTAAACCTTTGGTTTCTGCTGCCTGGTATAAGGCAGTTCGTTTGTAAATCGTATCGTAATAACAAATCCCATCGGGCAGAAGTTCCGGCGGGATCGGCGCAGGATCATCCGGTTTCAATCCAAGACTCGTACATTGAATGGCAACATCCGCTCCGGTCATCGCCTTTTTGATCATTTCCGGATCACTGATGGAAAATGCCTCTGCAATCATTTCAGGATATTTTGTTTTCAATTTTCCGGCAAGACCTTTTGCTTTTTCCACAGATCTGTTGAGGATGGAGATACGGGCAGCGCCCTGCATGGCAAAGTAGGTCGCAACTGCATGAGCAGCTCCGCCGCAGCCGATAAATACAATCTTTGCACCATGAACAGAAAGTCCGAATGCTTCGTTCAAGGCAGTTGCCAAACCATAACCATCGGTGCTGTCACCATAAAGTTTTCCGTCTTTGACAGTAACGGTATTCACACTGTCGGCGAATGCGGCGGCTTCTGTGATTTCATCGAGCAGGGGGATGATATTTTGTTTATGGGGGACGGTGATATTGAATCCGTTCAGATTTTTTCTGGCGTAATCCGCGAAGTCGGGGAGTTCCTCAAGGGGGACTCTTACAGCTTCATAATTTCCTTGTAAATCAAGGGCTTCGAGGGCTGCGTTATGCATTGCGGGGGAAAGAGAGTGAGCTATCGGATCGCCGATTACTGCGAATTTTATCATGATTTTCTCCTGGAACAGTTGAAAAAATTGCATTTCTGATATATAATAATACACGGCAAATGTGAAAAAATCAAGGAAGAAATGATGAATTCTCAATTAAAAAATGAACTTGCGAAGGTATGTGGGCAGATTGATACTCTGATCCGGGAAGATCAGTTTCCGGAAGCAATTGAACCGGAAGCATTGAAGAACGCGGTAAGATCTTATCCCTGCCGGGGGGGAAAACGGCTGCGTCCGGCACTGCTCCTGTGGAGCTGCGGAGCTGTCGGCGGAAATCCGGAGGATGCGTTGTCAGCTGCGGCGGCTGTTGAGGTTTATCATAACTGGACCCTTGTTCATGATGATATCATTGACTGTGATGAATTCCGGCGCGGGGTTCCGACTTCCCATGTTGAATTGCGGGAATACGGCAAAGAACGCTTTGCGCTGGATCACAGTTCTGCGGTGAAATACGGGACAGATTTTGCGATTCTTGCCGGAGATGTTCAGCAATCCTGGGCGATGGATCTTCTTTTGCGCAGTGCGGGAAAGAATGTTTCCGTGGAAACGGCGTATGCGCTTGCGGTTCGGATGCAGACGTTTTTGAACCGCGGTTTGATTTCCGGTGAGGCTCTGGATGTGGAATTTGAATATCGTTCTGAATTGCCATCCCGGAATGAAGCGGCTCACATGATTGATGGAAAAACCGGGATCCTGCTTGCTTACAGTGCGGCATCCGGGGCGATGATCGGATTGAATACTGCAGATCACAAGCATCCTATGGTGGAAGCCGTTGCAGATTATGCCCGTCTGGTCGGTTATGCGTTCCAGCTGTGTGATGATCTGCTGGGAGTTTATGGAAACGAGAAATCATTCGGGAAGCCCCTCTGTTCTGATTTCCGGGAGGGCAAACCGACGATTCTTGCGATGGAAGCCTTTGCCCGTCTGGATGGTTCCGGAAGAGAGAAACTGCTTTCTCTGCGGGGGAAGACACCATCACCGGATGATGTGGAGATGGTTCGTTCTCTTCTGGATTCCTGCGGTGCGCGGCAGGCTGTGACAGAAGAAGCCAATGCTGTTTCCATGGAAGCAATGAAAAAATTACATACTCTGCCGAAGAATCATTACCGTGATCTTCTGGAAGATTTAGCGGTCTATCTGCTTGGCAGAAACGTTTGAACAGGAGATAAGAAATGAGAACAGTTCTGTATCCGGGAAGTTTTGATCCCGTGACCAATGGACATATAGATGTGATCCGCCGTGCCAGTGCGATTTTTGACCGCGTGGTGGTGGCTGCTGCGCATAATTCCGAAAAAAATGCTCTGTTTACCACGGAGGAACGGATCGCTTTGATCCGCGAGTCATGCAAAGATCTGAGCAATGTTGAGGTTTCCACCTTTGAAGGCTTGATGGTGGATTCTCTGAAAGTGTTTCAGGCTTCAGCTGTGATCCGTGGTCTCCGGGCGGTTTCTGACTTTGAATATGAATTCCAGATGGCATTGATGAACCGGGAATTGAATCCGAATTGCGAAACCCTTTTCATGATGCCCAGCCCTGAATACTCCTTTGTCAGTTCCCGTTTGATCAAGGAAATCGCCAAATGCGGCGGAAGCATCGGGAACTTTGTTCCGCCCTGTGTGGAACGGGCGATGCAGCAGAAATTTGCAGGAATGAAACAATGATCAAGATCAACACAAATCACATCGGAGATCTCCCGATGCCTGTCAAGGGAACGGAAGATTCTGCTATTCTTGAACTGACCAGAGAATCCGGATTGACCACCAATGGCAAGATCCATTATGATCTTTATGCCACAATGACAGGCATGGATCTGCTTGTGACCGGAACGGCAAAACTTGCTGTGATTGCTGAATGTGGACGCTGTCTGGAACATTTTTCCATGGAACTTGCGGTGAAAGATGTTTGTCATTTGTATGAAAAGGCGGAAGGTCAGGAGATCAATATTACCGATGATATCCGGGAGGATCTTCTTCTGGCATTGCCGCTGGTATTCAAATGTTCGCCGGATTGCAAAGGGATCTGTACCGGATGCGGTGCAAATCTCAATACGGAAAAATGCACTTGCGGGAAGAAAAAGAAAAAAACAAAAGATCAGCCGGAGAATCCCGATGAACCTTCTCCCTGGGATGCCCTCTCCGCTTTGAAATTTTGAAAGGAGCACCCTATGAATGATCTCATTTTTGGCAGAAGAAGTATTCGCAGATTCAAACAGACTCCTGTGACACAGGAGCAGACCAAGGCATTGCTGGATGCCGCATTGGTGGCACCTTCCGCCCGGAATGGACAAATCCTCCGTTATTGCGTCGTTTCCTCTCCGGAAAAATTGCAGGAAGTCTTCAATAACACGGCGTGGGCCGGTTATGTTCATCCGAAGCGTATTCCGTTGAGAGGCGTTTCTTCTCCGACACTCTTTATTGTAGTATCAGCAGCCAGAGCCGGAGCTGAGATTTCTCCGCACACCTATGCAGATGCGGGAGCTGCAATTGAAAATATGCTCCTGACGGCTGTCGAACTTGGTCTTGGCGGATGCTGGATCGGTTCTTTCAACCGGGAAATTCTGGAAAAGACGATTGCCCAGCCGGAAGATCAGACAGCTTTATATGTGGTCGCCTTTGGGGTTCCGGATGAATCTCCGGTTCTGGAACGGATCAATGAAAATGGCGATCCCAAATATTATCTGGATGAGACGGATGTCCTTCATGTTCCGAAGTACACGGTCGAAGCTGTTACAAGATTTCTTTGAGGGCGAACAATATTTTTCATAAATATCATAGGGGCTGTTGCAAAACCTGCATACAGAAAACGCATTTTAATTGAGTCTTTTGAACAGAGTGAACGGAGTTTACAGAGATTACGGAGGTGGTTTGGTAATTAAACAACCGTTACCCAAGAGAAAAATTTTTATTTCTTTTGAGAAATTGGTCGGTAATAACCAAAAATGCCTCCGTACACTCAGTACACTCCGTTTTCTCCGTACGAAAATGTGCTTTCAAATTTCAGTTTTTGCAACAGCCCTGAAACATTTTGCCTTCCGGTGTGTCAAAATGTCTCAATGAGGAACCCGTATTCTGTTTGCGGAAAAGTTGGCAAGGTTCTTGCTGAATGTTAAGATGACGCAAAAAAAACAGAACAGGGCGTGACACCGCCCGGAATCAGGAGGCATATTATGACAGATATGGAAAAATTGACAACAAAATCAAAAGAAGCAATGCTCGCATCCCAGCGGATGGCAACAGAACGGGGGAATGCAGAAATCCGTCCGGTACATTTGCTGAGCGCACTGGTGATGCAGGAAGATGGTCTTGTTCCCTCCCTTCTGAAACGGATGAATGTGGAACTGGGACCTGTGGCTCTGGCTCTGGAACAGGAAATCGCAAAACTTCCTTCCGTTTCCGGTGAAAGCGCACAGAATCCTTATCCTTCCCGGGATTTCAATCAGGTTCTGATCGAAGCAGCAAAAATTGCAGAACACATGAAAGATGAATATATCAGTGTGGAACATCTGCTTCTTGCCATTCTGGAAAAAGACCGCAATTGTACGGCTCTTCTTTCCCGGTTCGGCATTGATAAAAACAGTGTGCTCAATGCATTGAAATCCATTCGCGGCAATCAGCGGGTGACCAATGATTCCCCGGAATCCGCTTATGAGGCATTGGAAAAATACGGACGCGATCTGACTCTGGCGGCGGCTCAGGGAAAACTTGATCCCGTGATCGGACGGGATGAGGAGATCCGGCGCACCATTCAGATCCTCTCCCGGCGCACCAAAAACAATCCGGTTCTCATCGGAGAACCCGGTGTGGGAAAAACTGCAATCGTAGAAGGTCTGGCAAGACGGATCACCGATGGCGATGTGCCCGAAGGTTTGAAAAACAAAAAACTTGTCGCTCTCGATATGGGCGCATTGATCGCAGGGGCAAAATACCGGGGCGAATTCGAAGAACGCCTGAAAGCTGTCCTGAAAGAAGTCTCATCTTCTGAAGGAAGGATCATTCTATTCATTGATGAACTGCATACCGTTGTCGGAGCCGGCGCAGGCGGAGAAGGGGCAATGGATGCCGGAAACCTTCTGAAACCTATGCTTGCCCGCGGAGAACTTCACTGCATTGGTGCAACAACGCTGGATGAATACCGGAAATATATTGAAAAAGATGCTGCATTGGAACGGCGTTTCCAATCTGTTCTGGTTCCTCAGCCCGGGGTGGAAGATACCATCTCCATCCTGCGCGGTCTGAAAGAACGGTATGAAACTCATCACGGGGTCAAGATCAAAGATTCCGCACTGGTTGCAGCTGCGACTCTTTCGGATAAATACATTACCGACCGTTTTCTGCCGGATAAAGCCATTGACCTTCTGGATGAAGCCGCAGCAAAACTGCGAACGGAAATCGACTCCTGTCCGGTAGCCATTGATGAAGCTTCCCGGCGGCAGATGCGGATGGAAATTGAACTTGCTGCGTTGAAGAAAGAGACAGATCCCTCCAGCGTTGCCCGGCGCAAAGCTCTGGAAAAAGATCTCGCTGAGGTCAAAGAGCAATGCAATGCCATGAAAGCAGCCTGGGATGCTGAAAAAAAATCCATTCTGGATTTGCGGGATATGCGGGCAAATCTGGAAGTGGCAAAAAACAATCTCGCTAAGGCTGAACGGGAATATGATCTGAACAAAGCGGCGGAACTGAAACACGGCGTGATCCCTGCATTGGAACGTCAGATCAGCGAAATGGAAACAAAACTCCATTCCGACAAGATCTCCCGGATGGCAAAAGAAGAGGTCTCCGATGAGGATATCGCAGAAATCGTCTCCCGGTGGACAAAGATCCCTGTCAGCAAGCTGGTTCAGGGCGAACGGGAAAAACTGCTGATGCTTCCGGATAAACTTCATGAGCGCGTGGTCGGTCAGGATGAAGCCGTGGATGCTGTATCCGATGCAGTCCTGCGTGCCAGATCCGGATTGAAAGATCCCAACCGTCCCATTGCTTCGTTCATCTTTCTCGGTCCGACAGGTGTGGGCAAAACCGAACTCGCAAAAGCGCTGGCGGAAGATCTGTTTGATGATGAACGTGCCATCGTGAGGATCGACATGTCCGAATATATGGAAAAACACAGTGTCTCCCGTCTTGTCGGCGCACCTCCGGGATATGTGGGGTATGACGAAGGCGGACAGTTGACGGAGGCGGTTCGCAGAAGACCTTATTCCGTCGTTCTGTTCGATGAGATCGAAAAAGCGCATCATGATGTGTTCAATATCTTTCTTCAGATTCTGGATGACGGGATGCTGACAGATTCCCGCGGCAGAACGGTGAATTTCAAGAACACGATCATTATCATGACCAGCAATCTCGGCAGCGATATTCTTCTGGAATCTGCGGGGAAGAAGAATCAAGATGAAACCCGTCTGAAGGAAACCATGCTCTCTCTGCTCAAGAACCATTTCCGTCCGGAATTTTTGAACCGGATCGATGAGATTCTGATGTTCCAGGCGTTGAAACAGGCTGATATTGAACGGATCCTTGAGATCCAGATGAAGCATTTTGCGTTCCGTCTGAGCGAACTTGGTGTGAAACTTGAGTTGACTTCTGAGGCAAAAGCATGGCTTTCCCGGAAGGGGTATGATCCGGAATTCGGAGCACGTCCCCTGAAGCGGACCCTTGTCAAAGAAGTGGAAACTCCTGTGTCCAGAATGTTGATTGCCGGAGATCTTCCTGCCGGTACAACGCTGAAAATCGATGTTTCCGGGGAAGAATTGCATTTCTCGCGCGTATAACATGTTGAAATATACCTGTTGAGAGTGTATATTACCGGAATCACTGAAAACAGAAGGATTTTTACAAATATGTTCAAGAACAAAAAGAAAGAAGAGCCCGCGGCAGAACAGACAGTTTCTGCAGAAGAAACTGCTCAGGAACCTGTCGGAGAAACCGCACAGGCGGAACAGAAGGAAACAACTCCTCCCACTCCTGAAATGCTGCTGGAAGAAGCCCGTTTGAAATTGGAAGCCTCCGAGAAGAAATATCTTCTTCTGCTTGCCGATATGGAAAATTTGCGGAAACGCTGCATGAAGGATATGGAGTCCACCCGGTACAATACCATGGCGGATACCATTACCCCCTTCCTTCAGGTGTTTGATCATTTCGGCATGGCGGTCAAAGCTTCCGAACAGTCTGACAATCTGAAGATGCTGCTGGATGGAATGAAGATGATCCGCAGCGAGTTTGACAGGGCGTTCCAGGAACTCGGTGTGGAATGTATCGATGCTGTCGGACAGGATTTTGACCCCAATCTTCATGAGGCAGTTTCCCAGGAAGCTTCCGATACTGTGCCTGCCGGAAAAGTGATCCGTCAGTGGAACTGCGGTTATAAAACCGGTTCCCGTCTGCTGAAACCTGCAATGGTGGTTGTCAGTTCCGGGAAACCGGAAGAAGCCGGCAAGGAATGAGCCGGTTCCCGAAAGGACAGGTGAATTATGGCAAACGAAGATTATTATGCAACCCTTGGCGTTTCCAAGTCCGCAACGGATGAGGAGATCAAGAAAGCATACCGGAAATTGGCGATCAAGTATCATCCGGACCGGAACCCCGGGAACAAGCAGGCAGAAGAGAAATTCAAGAAAGTTTCTATCGCCTATGAAGTTCTGAGCGATCCGGAAAAACGGAAAAATTATGATCAGTTCGGTTCTGATTTCTTCCAGCGCGGCGGCGGAGCCGGCGGCTTCGGAGGGCAGGGCGGATTCCATGATCCCAGAGATATTTTCAGTCAATTTTTCGGCGGATTCAATGGCGGAGCCCGCGGCGGATTCAGCGGCTTCGGCGGCGGAGCCGGGGGCGCATCGTTCAATTTTGAGGATCTCTTCAACGGCGGGCGTCCGGCAAAAGGGGCAGATATGCAGACAGAGCTTTCTGTTTCCTTTGAGGAAGCGTTTCATGGTGTGGAGAAACAGTTCCGCACAGATCGGGAATTGACGATCCGGATTCCTGCGGGGATCCGGGATGGACAGAAAGTCCGGGTTGCCGGCGCCGGCGGAGCAAGTCCCAGAGGCGGAGCTCCCGGAGATCTCTTTGTGACCATCAAAGTGAAACCCAGCCCGGTCTTTACCAGAGAGGAGCAGAATCTTATCTGTGAACTTCCCATTTCTCTTGCAACTGCTGTGAACGGCGGAATCGTGGAAGTCCCCTCTATGAACGGAAAAGTCCGGATGAAAGTCCCCGCCGGTTCTCAGTCCGGAAAGGTTTTGCGGATCCGGAACAGCGGATTTCCCGGGACAAAAACGAAGCCTCAGGGAGATCAGCTTGTGAAACTGAAGGTGGAGATCCCCTCCAATCTTACCGGTCAGCAGAGCGATCTGTTGAAATATTTCCTTGATTCTCTGACGGATGAAAATTTCCCCGTTCAAAAACAATTTGCAGCTGATGCAGCAAAATATATGGATTGATATGAGCGAAAAGAAAAAAGAATTTGCAGATGGTACAGAGCTTGTCCGGAACCGGAAGGCGTTCCATGATTTCATGATTCTTGAGAAACATGAATGCGGGATCGTTCTTGCCGGGACAGAAGTGAAAAGCTGCCGTGCCCGTTCCGTTTCCATTCAGGAAGGATATGCTCAAGTCGTAAAAGGCGAATTGCTGGTCTATGGAATGCACATTTCCCCCTATGGGTTCGGAAACCGGTTCAATCATGAAACGGTCCGCCCCAGACGGCTCCTGATGCATAAACGGGAGATCCTGAAACTTTCCCAGCAGGTGAAAGAAAAAGGGGTGACACTGGTTCCTCTGGCTCTGTATTTGAAACGCGGCAGAGTCAAACTGGAACTCGGAGTTGCCAAAGGAAAAACGTTCAGCGATAAACGGGAAACCCTGAAAAAGAAACAGGATGATATGGAAGCCCGCCGCGCAATGGCTCATTAAGGAAAGCCCCCCATGAACTTTTTTTCTCAGATCCTTCCGAATTTCCGGAAACCCGGCGGCTTGTTTCAAGTTCTCGGGATCGCTACCCCTCTGATCTTTGCATCAGCGGGGCACGCCCTGAATTTGTTTTTTGACCGGGTGATGCTTGCAAGATATTCTCAGGAAGCGGTCAATGCAGCATTGCCTTCCGGGTTGACAAACTTCACCATCAGCTGTTTCTTTGTGGGTGTGATCGGGTATGCCAACAGTTTCGTTGCACAATATACGGGGGCGGATGCGGATCACCGGGTGGGACCCTCCATCTGGCAGGCATTCTGGCTTTCCGTTATTGGCGGGATTCTCATGGCAACCGGATATTTCTGGGCGGAACCGCTCTTCCGGATGCTTGGTCATGCGGAATCTGTGCAGAAACAGGAAACCGTTTATTTCCAGATCCTTTCTCTTGGTGCATTTATCCCGCTGATGCTGGGAGCTTTTTCCGCATTCTGGGCAGGCAGGGGAAAAACAATGTTCGTGATGATCAACAATTTTGTTGTCACCGGCTTGAATATTCCCTTGAATTATGCCTTTATCTTCGGGAACTGGGGATGTCCGGAA
Organism: Lentisphaeria bacterium; assembly: GCA_017456805.1. Next base: position 112,931 of record JAFTIQ010000034.1, on the reverse strand, counting down.
CTGGGGATCTCAGGAGCTGCGATCGGGACTGTTCTGGCTGCTCTGGCGGGGCTGATCCTTTATCTGATCTTTTTCTTCCTGAAGCGGGAACGGAAGAAATATGCCACCTGGCCGCCGGTTTTTGACCGGGAGCTTTTCAAACGGATGCTCCGGTTCGGAACGCCCAGCGGGGTTCAGCTGTTTCTGGACCTGCTGGCGTTTAATATCTTCGTGGTCATGCTCGGATGGGTAGGATCAACGGAATCGGAAAAAATGATGACTCAGGAAGCCTCAACGATCGCACTTTCCATCAACTCCATTTCGTTTACGCCCATGATCGGACTCGGTCAGGCTGTGACCGTGCTTGTAGGGCAGTATGTCGGTGCAGGGAAGATTGCAGATGCCTGCCGTTCTGTAAGGACTTGTCGGTCATTGACGGTGCTTTATACTGGAACCATGGCGCTACTGTTCTTTTTCTATCCGGATCCTCTGATTGATTTATTTGCCCGATCCGGGGATGCTGCGCAGGCTGAAACCATGGAAGTAGTGCGCGTCTTCATGCGTTTCATTGCCTGTTTTACCATTTTTGACGGGACAGTGATTATTTTTTCCGGAGCGATCAAGGGGGCAGGAGATACCAAGTTTGCCATGTATGCCAATGTGGGGCTTGCCTTTGCGCTGTGCGTGATTCCCTGCATCGTTGCCTGGATTTTCCAATGGCCCGCCAATGCTTATTGGCTGATTCTGGATATTTATATTACGACTTGCGCTCTGGTGTTTGTGGGCCGGTACATTCAGGGGAAATGGAAAAAGATGCGGGTGATCGAGGATGAATATGCCAGATTGCCGGAGAATGAGGGATAAAAGAAGATGAAGCCGGGACTCTGGAATTATTTGCTGAAACGTCTGCTGCTTGCAGCGCTTACTTTGTTCCTGATCCTGCTGGTCAGTTATCTTCTGCTCCGGATTGCTCCCGGAGATCCCACAAAATCTTCCATGATCGGTTCCAGCGGAGCTGGTGCCACCGGGCTTTCTGCGGAAAAATCCGAGCTTGCTGTGGATGAGATCATGCAGAAAAAACTGCATTTTGATAAACCTGTGCTGGTTGGATTCGGACTCTGGCTGGAGGATGTGGTCTGTCACGGTGATTTCGGAACATCCGTCTCAGTGGATAAGGGGCGTCCGGTCACGGATCTGATCGTGGAACGGCTCCCCGTGACGGTGAAATTGAATGTTCTTTCCATTCTTCTGATTTATCTTTTTGCGATTCCGATCGGGATTTTTTCCGGAGTGTTCCCTGAGCGGAAATTTGATAAGATATCCACGGTGATCCTGTTTTTGCTTTATTCCGTCCCGGTTCTCTGGGTTGCGCTGATGCTTCAAACCCTTGTCTGCAAGGGGGGGATGTTTCCCATTTTTCCGTTGAAAGGCTTGGAGCCTGACAGCACGGAAGGGTTATCCACCTGGGCAGTAACGGGAGAAACCTTGCTTCATTATGTGCTGCCTGTGCTCTGTATGACTTATGCCGGGTTTGCCAGTTTATCCCGTTTTACCCGTTCTGCGATGATTGACAGTATGCGTCAGGAGTATATCCGGACCGCCCGGGCAAAGGGAGTGGGCGAGTGGGATGTTGTCTTTTCCCATGCGTTCCGGAATACACTTGTTGTGATGGCGACTCTGTTTTCGGGGATATTGCCGGGATTGGTTTCCGGGAGTATTCTGATTGAGTATGTGTTCAGTATTCCGGGGATGGGTTCCTTATCCATGCTGGCGCTGAGCAGCCGTGATATTCCCTTGATTATGGCGCTGTTTTCCTTTGGCGGATTTCTCACCCTTTTCGGGATTTTGATATCAGATATTCTTTATGTTTTTGCCGATCCCCGGATTTCTTTCCGCTCAAGGATATAAAATCATTACATGTGATTGCATTTTTCCTGTTTGGGTGTATATTACCAGAGTGAAAAAAAACAAGAAAGGATTTTTGCCGATATGAATGAAATGCAGGCTGTTTTACGGATTGAAGGTACAGACATTCCGTTGCCCGTTGTCCAGGGAACGGAAGGCGAAAAGGCTTTGATGATTGCCGGACTGCGCCAGAAAACCGGATATGTTACTCTTGACCCCAGTTTTATGAATACTGCGGCATGTTTCAGCAAAATTACTTATGTCAACGGGGAACAGGGAATTCTCCGTTACCGCGGGATCCCTGTGGAAGAACTGGTGCAGATCGGTTCTTTTGTTCAGACAGCTTACCTGCTTGTCCATGGAGATCTTCCCAATGAAGAGCAGAAAAACGGTTTTTCCGCTTTGCTGAACCAGCACTCTCTGATTCATGAAGATATGCGTCACTTCTTTGACCGCTTCCCCCGGGGAGCTCACCCGATGCATATTCTTTCCACAATGATCAATGCGCTTGCCGCATTTTATCCGAATGTGGACTTGCTTTCTCTGGCAGAAGATATTGAAATTTCCTCTGCCCGTCTGATTTCCATGATCCGGACCATGGCGGCAATGGCATATAAGAAGAGCGTGGGCGAACCCATCGTGTATCCCCGCCGGGATCTCAGCTACTGTGCCAACTTCCTGAATATGATGTTCGATTCCCCGGTTGCTCCTTATGAGATCCACCCGGAAACCGTCCGGATCCTCAATACTCTTCTGATTCTTCATGCGGATCATGAACAGAACTGTTCCACCACAGCGGTCCGTACTCTCGGAAGTGCTCAGGTGAACCTTTATGCAACGATTTCTGCCGGGATTTCAGCTCTTTCCGGTCCGCTTCACGGCGGCGCAAACCAGGCAGTTGTGGAAATGTTCCGCACGATCCAGAAGATCGGCAGTGTGAAAAAGTTCCTGGAACAGGTGAAAGATAAGAGCAATCCGCAGCGTTTGATGGGCTTTGGTCATCGCGTGTACAAGACATTTGACCCCCGTGCAAAGATCATCAAACAGGAATGTCATGATTATCTTGCAAAGATGCAGTTGAACGATCCTCTGCTGGACATTGCGCTGGAAGTGGAAGAAGCAGCTCTGCAGGACGAATATTTCGTCTCCCGGAACCTCTATCCCAATGTGGACTTCTATTCCGGAATCGTTTACCGTGCCATCGGAATCCCTGAAAATATGTTCACAGTGATGTTTGCTTTGGCACGTCTGCCCGGCTGGATCGCACATTGGCGGGAAATGATCGGAACGGATACAAAGATCGTCAGACCGCGTCAGATCTATACAGGACATCCCAAACGGGAAGCAAACAGAGGATGAGAAGGATGAGTTTGATGAGTTGGTGGAAAAAGGGCAAAAAAAATGGAGGCGTGAGTGGGAGTTGAACCCACCAGAACCGGTTTTGCAGACCGTTGCCTTAGCCGCTCGACCATCACGCCTCGTGATAGAGACGTAATATAGCTCAAACTTTTCAAAATGCAAGTCGGATTTATAAAAAAATTGAATTTTTTTCAGGAGATCAGGAAAATGAAAGAAAAAACCATTCGCGGTGCGCTGGATTTCTCTTGGGGAGAGGCAGCCTTTGCAATGATGCAGGGAGATACGCTTCTGGTAAGAGAAAATCTGCTCTTCTCCGGGCATGATGCATCACGTCTGCCTGATTGGATCGCTCAAGCCGCGGAAAAAGGCGGCGGGATCGGGACGATTCAGGAGTGGACCGTCGGAGCCGGACCGGGATCTTTCAGCGGTCTCCGTATCGCATCCGCATACGTTATGGGGCTGGCATACGGTAAGGAAAATATCAAAGTCCGCGGAGCTTCTACCGCTTGTGCGATGGCTGCAACCGCATTTTCAAACGGAACAGCCCCGGAAGAAGTGCTGGTCCTCTTCGATGGCAAACGTTCCGAAATCATCGGTTACGGCGTCTCTCTCTCTCCGGATGGGTATCGTCAGAACGGTTTTAAGGAAATTTTCCGGAACGGGGAGGAACTTCGTGCCGCCGCTGAAAACCGCGCCGTTTGTGCGTTGGAAAAGGATTCCGCAGCCCTGGCATCATTCCAAATCTCCGCAACATATATCCCCTCAATCCATGCAGATGAATTGATCCGTCTGCAGCCCGGGGATTTTTTCAACCCGCCGACTGCATTGGAATACCTCCGCGCAGCTGTTTTTGTCGCACCGAAAACCCCGAGGAATATCTTATGAGTACAAAGGAAGAACCCAAACCGAAAAAGAAAATCGGGATCTATATTTTATGGACGTTTCTGATCCTGACCGCAGCAGTCCTTGTTACCGCATGTGTTTATGCCGGAAAGATCTTTGATGACGTCAAAATCGATCTGGACCACAATTATGTCAGCGGAGATCCCCAGCGCGCTGCTTTCGTGCCTTTTACAGTGGTGCAGAAAGGCCAGCAGAATCTGGATATCATGCGCCGCTGTACCCCCATGACCATTTCCAAAATCCAGTACAGCGATGATGAATTCAATCATTTGATCAAAACCATGATCTTTTCCAACCTGCTCTCCACGAATGTGAATGGACAGCGGGTCACTGCAAAGCGGACCAGTTTGATCCTGACAAAAGGCGTGTTCCGTCTGAAACATATTATTGATACACCGGACAATCCCTTCGGAAAATATTTGAATCTGACCGTAGAGTTCAAGATCTCTGTTGAAAACGGCGTGGAAAAGCTGGAGGTCATCTCCGCAAAGGCCGGATCCTATGAGATCCCGAATTCCATGGCACAGAAGAAGATGGATGAAATGATCGCGAAATATTATACGGGGACCGCTCAGCAGGAAATGATCCGCAACAGTGTCACCCGGATGTATGTTGATGAAAAAGGGTTCTTTCTGGAATACCGCCCCTATCCGCTGGTCATGGATATCGACAAGATTTACTTCGGCGGTTCCGGCGAATTTCTCAGAAAGATCGGTCATGCGTCCAGAGTCCGGTAACATGTTCGGCAAGATCCGGAGAATCGGGATCGCTGCGCCTGCCAGTTCCTGTGATGAGGAAAAACTTCAAGCGGGAATTGCGCTCCTGAAACAGAACGGGCTTTCCGTTGTTTCCGGAAAACATCTCTTCCGGAAAGGGGCATTTTCTTATCTTTCCGCCGACGATCCTTTCCGGGCAGATGATTTGAACGCTCTGATTGCAGACTACTCAGTGGATGCAATCCTCTGTTCCCGGGGCGGATACGGCACTCCCCGGATCCTGGAACGCATTGATTATCAAACACTCAGAGAACGGAATCTGCCGATCATCGGATTCAGCGATATTACTGCGCTGCACCTTGCCATGCTCTCCCGGAACGCAGGAATCTGTGTTGCATCTCAGATGGCTGCCCGTCTGCCCGAGGCTGTAAACGATCCCGAAACCTGTGCCGGAATGAGACGGGTTTATCGCCTTCTTTCCGGGAAGGAAGCTCCGGAAAAAAACGGATATCCTCTTGTTTCATACAAGGGAAACCGATCAGCTTCCGGGGGGATCGTTCCTTTGAATCTGACCCTTGCCGCATCTCTTTGCGGAACAGAGTTTCTGCCTTCTATGGATGGTCGGATCGTGGTTCTGGAAGAGATCGGAGAGCCTGTCCGGAAGATCGACCGGATGTTGTGGCAGTTGCGGGCAAGCGGGTTTTTCCGTGGTGCTTCCGGGGTGATTCTCGGACAATTCAGTGATTGCGGAGCGGCTCAGGAACGGGAACTCCTCTTTGCTGATTTTGCAGGTCAGGTGGAATGTCCGGTTTTCTCCGGTTTGCCCTATGGACATGATCTGCCTTCATTATCTTTTCTTTTCGGCGAGCCTTGCCGGGTGATTGACGGAATCTTTTATTGAAATTGCCTCAGAAGACAAGTTTTTGTCCGTCGGCACAAGGAGTGTGGATCTGAACTTCCGGGAGATTTTCTTTCAGGTAATCGATCGCATGGTCCCCGGTACAATGAAACAGATAAAGCGTTTTCACCCCGGTATTTTTCAGATATTCAGCCGTTTGCTTCAGCCGTTCCTCCTTTGCCAGAAGAAGATGAAGTCCGCCGAGGATCGTATGCACCCTGATTTCCGGTGCGTGTTTTTTGCAATGTTCCAGTGTGTTGATGATTCCGGCATGACAGCATCCCTGGATCAGAATTCCCTCTTTCAGCAGGAGTGCCTGTTCCTCCGGGATCAAATCCTTTGCCTTCCCCTCCGGATCCGTGAAAAAAGGTCCTCCGCAATCTTCGCCGGATGTTCTTGGGATTGGACCGGTCAGAAATATTCCCGGCAGGATCTCCTGGAAGGAATCAATCACCGTTGTTTTGCATTGCTTCAGCCGCTCCCGGCAATTTTCCGGCATGGTGAGTTGACGGACAGGTTTGCCCGGGTGCAGACTGTAATGCGCATTGGTGATTCCGGGAGCATGCCAGACCTGCATGGGGGGAAGATGAAAGAGCCCGCCGGTATGGTCGCTGTGCCCATGGGAGAGGATGATGCCGTCAAAATCAGTGGGCTCCAGGTTCAGACGGCGGCAATTTCCGGGCAGAACGAGTCCTGCTCCCGTATCGAACAGGAGTTTCCGGTTCTGAACCTCCAGCAGAATGGAAAGTCCATGTTCCGCTTCCAGGGGAGGGACCGCCTTGTTTTCAGAAAGAATCGTCAGAGTAATCATGTTTGTAACATAGCATATTTTCAGAAAAGTTCAAAGCCCTGCTTGAAAAAAAAGCCCATTATGGTATATTTTCAGCAGATAACAGAGCATTGCAAGGAGTTTATATGAAAGTTGTCCGGTTTTTCATTTTTCTTTTTCTTCCTTTTCTGCTTATGCCTTTTTTTCTGTTGAGCAGTTGTGATGCATTGGAGGAACAAGCTCCTGAACATCAGGAACCCGCGTATGGCGGGGAGGATTTTGAACCGGAACCCGGAGAATTTGAATCATAAGGTGAATTTATGAAGTTGATCAGGCCGCTTTTTCTTCTTCTTTTTCTTCTTCCGCTGTTTGTTCAGACCGGGTGTGAAGACCCGCAAAACAAGCTTTTTACTGAACTTCAGAACCCGGAATACAGCGTTGATTATTCCAGAAAAGAGAATTGGGTGTTCCTTCCGGATCAGGATCCGGCATCGCGCGAAGCAGATGTCTTTTATGTCCTGCCGACAATCATTGCACAGAAAGGGCATCCTTACATGAACTGGATCAATGCACCGTGGCTACAGGATCGGGCAAAAAATGTAATGGTTCAGCAAACGGGTCCGTTTGCTTCCAGCGCGCGGATCTTTGCTCCCTATTACCGTCAATGTGAAATCACCCGAGCTTTGAAGGAACTCGAAAAGAAACGCGAAGATCAGCTCCTGATGCGTCCGGGGATCAATGATATCCGCGATGCGTTTTCTTATTATCTGACCCATTACAACAATGGACGCCCCATCATTCTTGCCGGGCACAGTCAGGGAGCTTATGTGCTTCTGGAATTGATGCGGGTGGTCATGAAAGATCCGGCGATCCGGGAAAAACTGGTGGCTGCTTATCTTTTCGGATATCCCCGAATGCCGAAAGAATTTCCGGATGCTCCTTATTTGAAATTGGCGCAAGGGGAAGATGATACCGGAGTCATTATTACCTGGAACTGCGAAGCTCCCGGAGTCAAAAGTTCTATATTTACCGGACCGGGAACCTATTGCATCAACCCCTTGAATTGGCGGACGGATTCCGGAAAAGCAGAGCCCTCTTTGAATCTCGGAGCTGTTTTCTTTGATGGAAAAAATCGCATTATCCGGGAGGAAAAACATTTCTGTTCCGCGCAAATCAACCCGGAAACAGGCGCGCTGGTCGTCGTGCCGGCAAAACCTGCCCAATTGCCCGCTGACGGGATTTATCACGCGTATGATATTTCTTTTTTCTATCGTGATATCTCCCGGAACGTGCAGGTTCGGATCAACGCATTCAAGAGTCGGAAAAAATAAAAACACGCCTGCAGCTGTTCCTGCAGACGTGCCTGATCTTATGGAAACGGGATCTTACTCTTTTACATAATAGGAAAGACTTCCTGCCGCCCAGCTGTTGCCCGGAAGATCATTCAAACTCCCGAGAAGGGAATTCAATTCTTCCGGCGGGATCTGGATGATTGCCGTATTGACAGGCGCTTCCAGCAGCTTTCCGGGCGTTACGATCGCAAAAACGCTTTCCGCACCTTCCGGTCCGTTCTGCATCAGATTATTCAATTTGCTCAATTCCGGAGAGGGATAGAAATATTCTCTTCCGGCATCCACCCAGACCTGCTGGTCGATCGCGTTGGGCGAAAGCACAGAAACGGTTTTTCCGTTGGATTCCGCACAAACAAGAGTGAGCCAGCCGGAAATCGGAGAACGGAACCGGAATTTGATTTCTGCCGGAGCCTTGATAATATTCACTCCCAGACAGATATCTCTTGAACCGATGATCCCCCGGGCATTGTTTGCCTGAACGGCAACACGGCTCAGGTTGAGATTCATTCTGTGCCGCTGGGAATCAATGAGCTTGGAGATCTTGAGCTTACATGTGTTGGTATCGAAAAGAACATTCGTCATTTGGGTTCTGGTTTCTTCCATGGAGGAGTTCAGCTGTGTTTTGAGCTGATCGATGGCGGCTCTCATTTCCGTGAAAAGAGCCTGATTGAATGATCTGCCTTCGGATTCAGACTTCAATTTTTCTTCCCGGAATTTTTTATTGAATTCGATTTCAGCCTTCAATTCTTCCAATTTCAGATTTTCCTGTGTTTTCTGCAACTCAAGAAGTTCCACATTTTTACGGGCTGCCAGAAGTTCTTCTTCATTGCGGGCAGCCGTCACGCGGGATTCTTCTTCCTGTTTGGCAAGATCCAGATCAAAAAGTTTTTTCTTCTGATCCAACGCCATCCAGATCTCTTTCCGTTCCGCTTCGATCTTATCCTTTGCTTTCCGGATTTCCTCATCCGCGGTTTCTTTTGTGACCCGCATTGCGATATCTTTCTGTTCCAGCGCCAGAAGACGATCCTGTTCCCGGAGATTGGCGGAAGCAAGGGCATCTTTTTCGTTTTCTTCCATTTCTTTCAGAGAGAGCCGGTAAGCAAGGGCGGCTTGCTTTTCTTCGATCTCCTGATACATCTTCTTCTGTTCCAGAGCATTATCTTCGCAATGCTTCTTGAATGCTTTTTCCTCTTCGGAGAAATATTCTTCTGTTTTTGCAAAAGTGATTTCCACTTTCAGCCAGGGGAAGAATTTCAGCATACAATCCCTGGCAAGCTGAGCGATCTGGTCACTGGCTGAACCGGAAGCAGATGCTGAATAAAGACGAGCTTCAACGGATTCAAAAAAGGCTTTTTTCCGTTCGGTCAGTTTCGCATCAAGATCTTCAGTGGAGAGTTCTGTTTTACCGGCGAGCCATGAGAGAAGCTCGGTTGCATCCTGATTATCTTCGATCCCGAGAACCTGAACTCCGAGATTGGTCAGCAGCGGGCGGGTGGAATCCTGATGCCGCACGATCCCGTCAAAATTCAATGCAAAGGCGGCAGGAGAAATATAATATCCGCCCTTCCAGACGGTTTCTGTGGATTTCTTAAAGAAAAAGAGGGTCTTTTCCAGTTCGGATTCATCCATGGGAACCATCGGTCTGAAATAAGAGATCCCGCTTGACCGTTCATTGACCAGTGCATAAATATGCTGTTCTGCATTGGGATTGAACTGTTTGACTGCTTCCAGATCGGATGCAGTTTCAATTTTTTTAATGAAAATCATTTGCTTTCCCTTTCCTGATTTATATTTCAGCTTATGATCAACAGTAAAAGATGGATCCCGGTGAAGATTGCCACCGGGATGAAAATTTTGGGTTTGGAGCATTTATGACGGATCGTAAAAATCGTGATCAGCGCAAAGGGCGCTCCGCCCGCGAACGAAGCAAGCAGAAGCTGCTGCTCCGGGATTCTCCACCGATGCTTCTTCGCCGCATACTTATCATAACAGAACAGCAGGACTGTAAAAATTCCGATGACCAGATAGAACAGCCATTTGCTGATCAGGAGCAAAGAGAGAATCAGAACAATTGCGGCGATAAACATCCCCTGCGTCTCCTCAGGATTCCAGTTTCAGTGCAAAATTCATCAGAAATGCATTGTAGAAGAAGGCAAGCACTGTTGCGATCAGGAACAAAGCCACACTCCATCCGGAAGCAAACGCCGCTCCGACCATGAAGAATGCCAGAATCGCACCGATCAGCGTGTAGATCCCAAGAACAAAAGCGTTGATGCCATTGGAACGTTTTATAACCATCGCCCGCAGAAATCCGATCGTAAAGATGGGCAGCAGAAGAACTGCAAGGACAAAGATCAGAAAACGGACATACCAGGGGAATGCGTTGGCTGCTTCTTCCAGCGGCTGAAGCCCATCCTGAATTTCATTCAGCTTCTGATTGACCTGACCGGCAACACTCTTTGTGGTGTCCTCTTCGATCTTTCCGGAATAGATCACAACCCCGGATTTCAGATCGACCAGTTCCCAACTCGCAGAAAGGATCACTCCTGCATTAGAGGATTCGTACCGTTCCACTTTTCCCCAGAGAACGCCGTCCGCTTTGGAACCTTTTGCCGCCGCAAGCGCTTCTTCCCGGCTGCCGCAGCCTTCATTGATCATCAGAAGTTTATTCCGGATTTTTTCCATCAGCGGCAGATCCTCCAGATTCAAAATCCCGGATGAATTCAATTTGTTCCGGATCTCATAAGAGATGAAGTCTGTGGGGTCATTGGCAAAATGAACCATGACCGCGCTCGAAATTTCTTTCCGGTTCAGACGGATCTCCTCGGCAACTTTTTCTGCCGCCTTGATTCCGATCCTCTGCCGTTTGTCATCAGGAACAGGTTTCGCTGAACCCAGATTGATCCAGAGCGTGACGGTCAGATAACCGATCAAGGCAATCCCGCCGAGGAAGGATATCCAGAGCCGTAATGCGCTGCCTGCTGCAAATATTGATTTGGAACTTTCTGTTTTTTCACTCATTTTCTTTCTCCTGGTTTTGAATTTACTGTTACAGCTTCGTCTTTTATGAAGATAGACGTTTTTTCATGCCGTTTCTGACAGCAAATCCACTTTAAATCTTTTTATCCTGATCATCCTCATCATTATCTTCCTCAGCGGCATGGAATTCCGCACCGGAGATGTTGAACTCAGGGGAATCGGAAAGCTCCTCTTCCTCTCCGGACGCCTGGGCTTTCGCTTCCTCTTTCCGCAGAGAAAACATTTCCCGGAATTTGTTGATCTGGCTGATCCGTTCCGCATCTCTGACCGCCGCAGGCGTGACTTCTTTCATGGCATTGACGAAGTCCTGCCAGACCAGTGGTTCCACGATCTCTTTCTGGGCAGGATCTTTCTTGATCCGTTCCACCCAGCGGCGGGAAGCATAGGTCCGGGCAAGATTGCAGATTCCACCGCCTTTCAAACCGTGATAGATCTCTGCACAGCTGTATCCTTCTGTGATTGCTGCAAGTTTATCCACATCAACATCTTCGCTGATCAGAATTCCTTCAAGCGCAGAAAGAATGATCTCTTTTCTGGTCTCTTCTTCCGGAAGCCCCACATAAACAGAGGCACTGATCCTTCCGCTCCGGAGCAACGCTCCATCAATCATCCAGGGGCGGTTCGTGGCGATCAGAACAAAGACTCTTCCCTTTCCGGTGGTCTTTTTCAAACCGTCAAGCTCATTCAGAAATTGGGAAACCCCGTACGCCTTGGAACTGCCCGGCCGGGAAAGAATCTCTTCACAATCATCCAGACACAGGACGCAGCCGTTCGGACAGCTTCTTGCTTTTGTGAAAAGATTGGAGATCATCTGAACCGTCTGAAGCGGCGTTTTGCCTTTGATTTCCGTAAGCGTGACCGAAAGAAATTCTGTGTTCAGCTCATTGGCAATGGCTCTTCCGAACATGGTTTTCCCCGTTCCCGGGGGACCGTAAAGCAGAAGCCCGGTTCCCGGAATCACTCCGAGCGTACTGTAAACTTCCGGATAAAGAACCGGATTGATCAGGGAATCAAAGACGATCTCTTTGGCATCTGTCAACCCCTTGACGTCGGAAAGTGTGATTTTGTTCTTGTTTCCGGCAGGCTTTGGAGCCGGTTTCGGCGGGGGCGGTGCTGCCGGTGCCGGAGCAGGAATAGAGGGCTGCGGTGCAGGCTCCGGCGCAGATGCCGGAGGCGCTGAAACCGCAGTTTGAACAGGAGAAGATGCCTGTTCCTGTTTCAAAACAGGCCCTTCTGCCGGATTAATTACTTTTTTTTTTCTCTTGTAATTCCGAGACTTTCTTCCCATTCTTCGATTTTCCGGGAGAGTTCCGCATTGCAGGAGGAGATTGCTTTGGATCTGGCTTCCACAAAAAGTTCTTTGGTGTAGCTGGTGCATTTTTTATCAAATGCAGCCTGTTTGACACTCACGATGATCCCGGTGATATCCGCTCCGCTGAAGCCTTCCGTTTCTCTTGCAAGATACTCGATAGCTTCTGCTTCCACAGGATATTCCACGGATTTCAGGGAGTTCTGAATGATCTTCTTTCTTGCATCATAGTCAGGCAGCCCAACGTAAGCTCTCACGTCGAAACGGTTGGTACGCATGAATGCTTCATCGATCATCCAGGGCGTATTGGTCGCACCAAGCAGAAGGATCGGATTGCTGTTTTCTGAATCCACACCGTCCAATTCCTGAAGGAGGACTGAGATCACTTTCTGAGTTGTTTCGTTGATATTGGAGTCTCTCTTCCGGAAAATCGTTTCCAGTTCATCAATAAAGAGAACAGAGAGCGGATGCTTTCTTGCACTTGCAAAAATATCCCGGATGTTGTTTTCAGATTCCCCGACGTACTTTCCGAAAATATCTGCTGCAGTAATAGCAAAGAACGGCAGATTCAATTCTCCTGCAACTGCCTTTGCAATAAAGGTTTTTCCTGTTCCGGGAGGACCGTAGAGCAGGATCCCTCCGCCGGTTCTCAAACCGTGTTTCTTTGCTTCTTCCGGCCGTTTCAGCGGTTCCAGCATCCGGAGCCGGATCTGATCTTTTACATCATCCATTCCGGCAACATCATCCAGACAGACATTGGGGCGCTCGATCGATTTGATCTTATCTTCCGCATTGCCCTTGTTGTCCTGTTGTTCAGCGGAAACTTTCTGAGGCTTGTTCTTGGCTTTTGCCTTGATCTCTTCTGCAAGATCGATCAGTTCATTTCCATTTTTGATGTATGCCTGAGCAATGCTGGGGCTCTGCTGAAGCATTTCCTGCGCAAGCTTGAAGCAGAACTCCGCTGCCTGAGTCGTATGAAAAAAGGCTGTCGAAAAATCTTTTTTCTTCAGTGCCGCGGCTGCTGCCTGCTCATGTTCCTGTTTTTTCTGATAGTTAAAAGTACTCATAAAGGGGACTCCCGGAATTATTTATCGCTGGCAAGTTTTCTCAATCTGTTCAAACCGGCATCAATTGCCTGCTGTTCAGAACTTGCTTCCGTTGTCTTGACAGATTCGCTTCCGGCAAGAGAACCCACAACTTCATTTTCCAGTGCACTCATCAGATCGTCATCGAATTCAGCAGACATTTCACGGTCAGCTTCTTTGCTGAGATGATCCATTTCTTTGTCATAAGCTTTATCCATGATCTTGTTGATATCGCTGATATCATCGGAGACCATATCCACTTCGAAGATGTTTTCTTCCAGCTGTTCCGGAGTGACATCCAGCCCCACGGCAAGATCCTTGAGTGCGCTTGTGACTTCGCCCATATCTCTTGCCCCTGAGATCATATCCAGTTTATGCTGAGCATAGACTTTCTGACGGTCAAGACGGTTGAGCATCACCATTTTGGATTTATAGGTCTTGAGGAGATTTGCAGCTTCAGCCTTCTGTCCGCTCTGAAGTTTGATTTTTGCTTTCTGCCAGAGAGCATCCCGTTCTTTTTCCAGATCTCTGGTTCTGTCAGAAAATTTCTCGATCACATTTTCCACAGAGCGTTCCACCTGGCGGATTTCTTTTCTTTTTCTTCTTTCTGCATCTTTTTCTGATTCAAAAAGGTTTCCAATACTGTCAAAAAATCCCATTTTCGTATCTCCTTAATCCGTTAATTATTTTCCAAAAGTTTTCTGATTTCGTTTGTGTTTGCATCAATTTCCTGTTTTTCAGGAATGATATTGGTGTTTTCCATGATTTTATCTCCGAGAAGGGAGCCGGAAACTTCGGCTTCCAGCGCTTTCATCAGATCATCTTCTTCCGCCGTTCCATTTGTCCGTTCCATATCGCGGTTGAGTTGTTCCATATCGCGTTCCATGGCTTTTTCAAAGATTTTGCTCATATCATTGATATCGTCAGTTGCCATGTTGATGGTTTCCACATTTTCTTCCATCTGTTCCGGAGAGAAATCGCTCATCGTCGCCAGTTTCCCGAGGGAATCTGTCAATTCCTTCATATCTCTGGCACTGTTGATTTTATCCAGCGTGCGCTCCGCATACTGTTTCCGCCGTTCCGTCTGATTGATCAAGGTCTGTTTGGATTTGTATGTATTGAGAAGCCGGGCTGCTTCCGCTTTCTGTCCGCTCTGAAGCTTGATCTTTGCCTGTTCCCAGATTTTATCCCGTTCTTTTTCGTAATCTTTGACTTTGTCATCAAGATTATCGATCACGTTTTCAACTCTGTGCTGCTGCTTCCGCTGAGCCTTACGCAACTCGCGTTCAATTTCTCCGTTGGTTTTAAAAAAATCAAACAATCCCATTTTTATCTCCTTCTGTCGGATTTTTGTGTTTCTGTCTCAGTAGACGCATTTCAGAAACAAATCTGACATTAAATGTTATTCATATCCAATTTTTTTTCATTTTCTCCGAGGACTTCATTCAATTGAGCCATCAGCGGATCTTCTTTTTCGGTTTCCAGATCTTTCAGCATGGCATCGACATCGTCGTTGGAATTGCTCTGAAGGGTCATATCAGAAAGTTTTCCGGATGCCTTCCGTTCCATCTCCATATTGTCAAGGAGATCTTCCTTGTCAAGGATGGTTTCTTCGATATCATCCGGCATATCTTCTGTTTTCAGCTGAGTGATTCTCATTTCCGCGTTATGGATCAGAAGGGTATAATCCTTCATCTTTGCGGAAATCTGAACCTCTTTTTCATCCATCAGTTTCAGATCCTGGAGAAGAGGTTTGATTTTTGCGCCCAGCATATTTTTCTCTGCGCCGTGTGCAGCTTCGTATTTTTTCTGAAGAAGGGAAAGATCAGATTTCAAATCTCTGATCTGATCGATCAAGGAATCCAGTCTCAGCTGAAGCTGTGCATTTTCCCCCTGCCAGAGAGTGATTTTTTCTCTCAGTTTATCAATTTCAGTTGTTCCCTGAATAAAATCAAGAAGTCTCATGATATATCACCTTTCAATCGTATTTATTTATGCTTCAACAGATTCTGTTTTTTTCTCTTCTTTGCTGTCAGAGAGATATTGATTCATCTCCTTGAGCAGATCGTCATCCATTTCTGTGCTGGAGAGTGTATCGAAAGAGAGCGGTTCTTCCTGTTTGCTTTCCAACGTCAGATTGCTGAGTTTTTCTGCAGCCTTTTCTTCCGCCTTTGCTTCATCAAGCAAATCTCTTTTTTCATCTCTTGCATCTTCCAGCTTATCGACAAGATCAGGAGCTTTGGCTTCCTGAAGGATCAGTCCCTTATTATGGATGAGAAGCGTAAGATCTTTCAGTTTCTGAGAGAGCTGAACTTCCTTTTCCTTCATCTGATTCAACTGCTGGATCAACGGTTTGATTTTTGCTGCCAGCATATTTTTTTCTGCACCATGAGCAGCTTCATATTTTGTTTTCTGCAGCTTCAGATCTGCTTCCAAATCTCTGATTTTGTCAATTTGAAGGTCCAAATCCTGATTGAGTTGGCGTTTCATTTCCTCCAAATTTGCAATTTCTTTGGCGATTTTCTGCTCCGGAGTCTGTTTCAACCCCAGTTTAACAAGCAATGCTATGATCCAATCCGGTACAACCATTTTTTATTCCCTTTCCTTCTGTATGATTTCTGTTTACAGCTTGTATCTTTCCGTTTTCTGACAGAATAGACGTTTATTTTGCTGAAATCTGACAAGCTGTTTTTTATTTACCTCAGTTGCTATCTCCGAACCTGAATCTCTGCAATGCCTGATTCCGTTTGTAATTCACGATTGCAGAGATCAGAATAATGAGATATCCCACCTCTTTCGGCAATTTGACATAAGCCGTTGCCGCAAGAAGCAGAGTAACAATCAGCCAGAGAATCAAGCTGACGATCTGCCGTTCCGTTGCTTTGGCATACCGTTTCGCTTTTTTATATCCTTTCGGAAGCGTTCCCCAGCTGAGCGGAATGATATTTCCTTCCTTGTTTTTGGCATAATTCCCGTGACAGAAAAGTTCATCCAGCGCGGTGTTCAAATGCTTATCATAAAGATCCCTTCCGCTGCACGCTCCAAGAGATTCCTTGATGGACTTCTTATTTATCACATTAGAACTGTTCCAACGTTCCAGCTTCTTCCTGATCGCTTCCGTATATTGTCCGGGAAGAATATGAGTAAAGAACTCCTGCGTGATGTTGCCGCATTCTGCTTGCGGCAGTTTGAACAGCCAGACTCCGGGATCATTTCCGGGTTCACAAAGGAACCGCACCGGATCGCAGGAAGCCGTACATTCTTCTGAAAATTTGCCGGAAGTTCCGACCGTGAAAATCGTATATCCCGGCTTGGAACGGCAGGCTTCCCAATAATCTTCTTTGTAATAACGGTTCAAAAGTTCAAGATCATTGGCATCCACCGGTTTTCCGTCAGTCCGGTAAAGAAACGCTGAGATCAGATGATAATAATATTTGGTTTTGATCTGGATCCGGAAAATCCGCACCTCATTATAAAGATGAGTCACCCCATTGCGTTTGAGAAAATTGGAAAAACCCATCGGATCCCGCAAATTTTCCGGCTGATCAAAGCAGGAGGTCTTTACGTTCCAATATGCGCCCAACTTCTGCGGATACGGCAATTTGATCCCGGGGTAGGGGTATTTCCCGTTCTGCATATTCTTCTTTTGCGACGTGAAAAAGTTATCTTTATGCGCTGTGACATCGGAAGGAACAATATTTGTTCCGGGATTTTTTTCGCTCATTGTCTCAACCGTTTCTGCCGGAGTTTTTTCCTGAGATTCCTCCGCTTCCGGAGCAGCTTCCGCAGGAACTGCAAAACGTCCGGCACTCATGGCAAACTGTTCAATATATTCAAAGGGGATCTTCAGGTCATTGTTGTTCCCCCAGCTGTTCTGTACAAAGAAATATCCTTTTGATTCCATTCCCGGGGTATCTTTCCAACCGTAAATAAGCATGGCATGCAAATCAGAGGGCTGTTCCGAAGGGGAAACCGGCAGTGTCAGCCAGCCGGGATTCCTGGCGGAGGATGCGAACATTTGGCATCCGACAACGATCGGGGAGGGGCGGTTTC
This sequence comes from Lentisphaeria bacterium, assembly GCA_017456805.1. The sequence goes on along the minus strand of JAFTIQ010000034.1, from coordinate 95,564 downwards.
CATCTGCGCCGCTTAATACACTTTTATACTCATCGATCCCCCGTGGCGGATTCGTTTTGAGAGGCTGGAAATCCACATTGTCAAATTTGATCGTGGGAATTTTCTGCAAGAGCGCGCGGTCTGTCAGCTGCGCCTGATCCCCGGATCCATGCCGGTTATAGGGCCAGTCCGCATAGCGGCACACTCCAAACTGTTTGACTGCGGAAAAGACTGTTTCAAGAGCTGTCCCTTCCTCCGTTTGATCCAGATGACAGCAGGCGTAAAGATACTGCTGACTGAGTTTTTCTTTGAATCCAAGATAATATTCCAGAAGTGCGATCATGCTGAAGGAAACACAGGTGCCGCGTTCTCCCTGATCAACTTTTTGCGGGAAGCCGGAGAGCCGGAACACTGTTTTTTCTTCAAAAATGCTCATGAAAATGACTCCGGTAAAAATTTGATCGTTCCATCCGTCTGGCATCCATCATTGAAACGGACTCCGATGGAATTGCTTTTCCGTTCCTTGACAAACTCTTTGAACGGAATGGTGCTGACTCCTGCGATGATATTGAACTCTTTTCCCAGAAACAGCAGCGTTCCATTGTTGAGCGGCTTGCCTTCTTTTCCGGATAACTGCATCTGGATCATCGCATGACTGGACACCATGGTGGGGAAGGTCATCTGCGCCTTCCAGTAATAATCTGAGTAATTCGGTGTTTCTGCTTCAAACGTGATCGCAGGCTTTTCCCCGAATTTCGTTTGAAACGCAGGTTTTGCTGAAGGAGATGCCGCAGCGAACAGCATACTTGCTTGAGGCTGCATGACCCGGGAAAGATTCACCATCCCGAACGCCCCCTGCATTTTTTCTGCAATATTGTCAATAAACTGATGGAATTTTGTCCAAACTTCTTTTTTCTTCAGAAGATCCTGGAATTCAGCAGAAAACGCTTTATTTTCCTCTTCGTTTTCCCCGGTTCCCATCGCAATGTTGAACTCTCTGCGGCATTCTTTGCAGGAAAGCAGATGTGCTGCAAGTTCCGCATGTTCCGGTTTCAAAGGATCCATTGCAAATTCGACGAGTGCATCAAATGAATAACAGGTCATGCCGCACCTCCCATTTCCTGCAGAAACAGTGCCATATCTTCTTTCGCACGTTTGAATATCGTATCCACATTGCTGCTCGTTATTCCAAGGCTTGAAGCAACTTCTTTTGCCGGCAAATTGTGATACATCCGCAATTGATAAACATAGGCTTCCATAGGATTCTCCTTCCAGAGTTTTGAGAAACTGGCTTCCACCACTTCCCAGATTTCTCTATTATCGTCTTTTTCTATAAAGACTTCCTGAGACTCCTCATCTGACACGCCTAATTCATTTTTTTTGCAATATTCTGATAATATCTTTCTGACGTAACTCTTCATCCAGTAAGAAACTCTGCCCCGGTAGGCATAAAGTTTGAGCTTCTGATCCTGAAGCATGATCACCATAAGCATGTTGCGGATCGTCAGGGAATCCAGCTGAAAGTCATTCGCAATATTCCGGTAATGCTCTGATTCTTTCAGGAAACTCCTGACCGTATATTTTTCTATCAGATCCCACGCTTCCGGGGAGCGGTTCCAAAGTTCTTCAATCAGCTTTTCCTGCTCAGCTCTGACTTCCTGTGTCATCTCTTCCATATCAATATCCCATGCAGGATTCTTCCTGCGCTCAGCCTTGATGTTTTCTAAAATAAAAAAACTCTCCCAGAATATTTCCCTTCCGGAAAATCCCTGAAAGAAATTCGACTTATTTATAATATACACATTATTCCCGCATTGTCAATACTTTATACGCAAAAAAAATGTCCTTTGACATAAAAAAATCAAAGGACATTATTGAAAATACGGAAAATTTTCAAATCGCGATCATAACAATTCCGGAAAGACACAGCAGAACCCCAAGCAATGCTGGAAGAGAAAGACGTTCTTTCAGACGGATCGAGGTGTAAACCATGAAAATCGCAATGGAGATCCCGACGATCATCGGGTAGGCAATCGCTCCCGCATCGTGCTCCGCAAGACGGTCCAATCCGATGAATGTGCACAGCAGCGAAAGAACCGTCGTAATCGTCATGATCACAGTGCTCAGTCCGCATCCTTTCCATGAAAAATTCTCTCTGTTGATCAGACCATGCATGAAAAATGCCAGGAACATCCCGCCGGAACACAAACCCGTGCGGAACAGCGTCACCAGAAGACTGTTGGATTCATCTTTGATCAGGTAGGACGGAATATTGGCGCAGCACTGGGTAGATCCGGCAAGCAGAAAACCAATAATTGTATAAACAATCCAAATGTGACTGCGCTTCCCCTCGTTCTTTTCCTCATTCCCCTGGCCGAAAACTCCCATCAGGATCATCGCCGCCAGAAGCATGATGATCGCAATGATTCTGGTCACCGGACACGGAACCTTGAAGAACAGAACCCCCATGAGGAACGGCATAATAAATGCACTCTGAATCATCGCCCAGACAAGCCCGTTGGGGCCTTTCTGCATCGCTTTGTTCATCATGAGAAATGTTGCATAATTCCCAAGTCCGCTCAGCGGAACTGCAATCAGAACCGTTGTCGGAATGGACATGTCTTCAAAGAAATAAGCGGGAATCATCAATGCCGCAAGTACGATCGCTCCCGCTCCCTGAATAAATCCGATGTTCAGATTTTTCTGCGCTGCATGACTGATCACCGCTCCGAGACCCACCCAGAGAATTGCTGTGATGATCACAAATAAAATACCAATAGCCATAAGTACTGCTCCTGTTAAAATTTTTGGAACAATTAAAATAGCACACTTTTCCGTTTTTTCAATAGCAGCTTCTCCGAAAGAGCAGGATAAATACAAAAAAACGGGACAGCTTTCACTGTCCCGTTCGGATCTTTTCAGGATTTTACTGCTCAGGCAAGTGCGGCAACACTCGTCACAGCTCCATCTTTGATCAGCCATGCGAAGTTTTCATCCGCAGCATTGGTCAGGACGATATCCTTTGTTCCGTCAGAGTTGCAATCTGCGAGACCGACAAATTCGGTTCCGGCTTCAAGAGCTCCGAAGTTCATATCGCCAACGCGCTGTCCGTTTTCCATCTTCCAGGCAGCAAGCGCATTGCCATCGCTGAGAAGAACATCATCTGTTCCATCTCCGTCGAAATCAGCTGCGCCGATGATCTTCCAATCGCCGGAAGCACAGCCGGTGTAGGCGATCGTCGGATCTGCACCGTCTTTGATTGCTTCCACATCGCCGGTCAGGAAGGTGAACACGTCTCCGGATCCGGTGATTTCAACTCCATCCACGGTTTCCGGCATAACGTTCTGAATCAGAACATCATCCACACCGTCGCCGTTGAAATCGCCAACTCCGGCAATATCATATCTGTAATTGTTCGCATTGACTGCTGCCAGATCAGAGGTGTCGCCCTTCAATGCTTCGCCGGGTTTCCAGGTGTTGACCAATGCACCAAGCCAGCCGTTGAAGGTGTGTCCGTAATCATCCCGTGCCCAGACGAGCAGACCGTGGTTTTCGGAAATAGAGGGATCTCCGAATTCAGGACCTCTCATAACAACTCCGTCGATTCCGCTGCCGGAGAAATCTCCTGTACCGCGGATATCATAACCTTCGCCGAGAATTCCAAGACGGAACGCCGTGATCGTGTTAAAGTTGCTGACATCATCCTGCATATAAACGGAACCGGTATCTGTCTGAAGCCAGAGAAGTCCGTCTTTGCCGTCGCCGTTGTAATCACCGACTCCCAGCAGTTCCAGTCCTGTCACGTTGGCTGTGCCGGAAATTTCCGTGCCATCCATTGTGGTAACAGTATAGGAATTGTCGCTCATCAGTGTGAAGATTCCGCCTTTCCCGGTGAAGTTGCCTGCTGCTGTCAGAGTGACGGTTACAGGTTCCGGTTCCGGCTGTTCGGGAACAACAGGAATTTCGGATACGACAAAGGAGAGAACTCCGCTGTCGAGATTCAAGGTGTAGTTGTAATCGCTTGTGGTGAGTGTTTCGCCCACGGAGATCGTGCCGAGAACTTCAGCATCGGTCTTAACGGTGATTACTTTATCTGCAAGAGCATCAGCTCCGGCTGCCAGCTTGTAGGTTCCATCTTCCTGATCTTCCGCAACGGTGATCGTATAGTTCGGAGCTCCATCGATCAGATCAAGTCTGCCCACCAGATAGCCGCTGTCGGATGTGGGAGCAGCTTCTGCAACCGTGAAATCGATCACTGCACCTTCTGCTGCGGAAACAACAGAATCGCTGGTAAACTGAAGATTTCCGGAGTGGACCGCACCGCTGCCGAGATACATGGATCCGCCGATCACGATTGAATCTTTGACCGTACCGCCTTCCGCAACGATCATTTTTCCGGTGCTCTGAATCCCGACTTCACTGACAGCTCCGCCGCCGTAGACGTACAAGTCGCCATATTGTGCAACGGTCACGTCAGAAGCAACACCTCCATTGGAGATGAACATGGAACCCATGGAGTTGACGTTTGTATCTGTTGCCTGTGCTCCGCTTTCGATATACATGCTGCACCAGGAGTTGACGGTCGTTTCGACTGCACTGCCGCCATTGGAAACGTTCATGCAGCAGCCGTAATCCATAAGAGTATTGCTGGCAAGACCGCCTTCGGAAATGTGCATGGAACCGCGGGAGACAACTGTGTTTGCTGCGGTACCGCCATCATAAATATGGAGATATCCATCATAGAAAACACTGGTATTTTCAGCTGTACCGCCTTCAGAAACGTAAAGTCCGCCATCAGAATTGATGACTGTTGCGTTGGCTGTACCGCCTTTGTAAACAGTGACTTTTCCGTTGGAATCGACAACCGTCTGTTTTGCAACACCGCCATCATAAACGAAGAGTTCGCTGGCATCCTTCAGTGTCGCACCGCTGATCGTTGTGCCGGAGTGCGCCGTCGCAGAATCATTGGAAAGTTCCAGACCGGTGATCGTATTTGCAGCAAAGGTAACCGTCGCACCATCTTCCACCGCAACGAAACCGCCGTTTTCCTTGATTCCGGTGACGGATGCTCCGCTTGCAACAGTCAGTTCGCCGGACTGTTCCACAACAACATTCTGAGCAACGCTCTTGTCCCAGGCTTCCAGTTTTGCATCCGCTTTGACGGTGACATTCTGAGCTGTAACGCCGTTCGCAAATGCCTGTTCAGCACCGGATTCAAGAATCAGTTTGTTGACGGAAGCACCGCTTGCCAGTTCCAATGTTCCATTTTCTTTGACCGTAACATCGCTGGCAGTTCCGCCATGATAGACAGCAACTGTTCCATTTGCTTCAAGAACAGCTTTTTTGACGACCCCGCCATTGAAAACATGCAGTTCTCCGGCATCTTTCAGGGTTGCGCCGCTGACAGTCGTACCGGAGTGAGCGGTCGCAGAGTCGGCAGCCAGTCCCAGGTCGCGGATCGTATTTGTGACAAAGGTGACACTTGCGCCATCTTCCACTGCAACGAAACCGCCGTTTTCTTTGACTTCTGTCACAGAAGCTCCGCTTGCGATCGAAACGTCACCCGCCTGATTGACAATAATATAGTTGACTTCGCTGTCTTCCCAAGCTTCCAATCTGGCATCTGCATTCACTGTAACGATCTGAGCTGTAACACCTTTTTCAATGTGCTGAGCTGCGCCGGATGCCAGAACCAGATGGTTGATCACTGCACCGCTTGTCAAATTCAGAATACCGGATTCATTGAGCGTGACTTTGAATGCAGATCCTCCATCGGCAACCTGAAGGGTTCCGCTTGCATTGACCGTTGCATTGCTGACGATCCCGCCGTCGGCAACATCAATCAGAGCGTTTGCATTCACCTCAGCGTTTTTGAGTGTACCGCTATCGTAAACATTGACCACTGCTCCGTTATTCAGATTTGCATCCTGAACAGCGGCTCCGGTGGAAACATAAACATCGCCATCATTGACGGTCAATCCGGTGACATTTGCACCGCTGGAAACCCGCAGAACACCATCTTTTTCCACAGTTGCACCGGTAACTTTTCCGGCACTTGTGATGCGGAGAGATCCGCCGCTGGAGATCACTGCATTTTCCACACTTCCTTTGGCATCAACATGCATGGATCCCAGAATGGTCGTTTCAGCAACATTTGCACCGCTGGAAACAAGAACATAACCTTTGGAATTGACCGTAAGGTTTTCCGCTGAGGCATTGACAAGGGCGAGTTCTCCGAAAGAATTGACTGCTGCACCGGAAATATTTGCAGCTGCAGAGGCTTTCACAACCCCAGCTGAATTGACCGTCAGATTTTCAATCGTTCCTGCAGAAAGGGTCAGCACACCGTCATGATTGACAACTGCACCGCTGATATTGCCGGCAACATCAGCCCTTCCGCCGGCATTGACATTCAAACCGTTTCCGGATGCGCCGGAATAGATATTCACATATCCGTATTCAAACTGCTTTCCCTGAACTGTTGTGTTATCAGCAATCGTGCCGCTGTACACTTCCATTGTTCCGAGATTGACGGTCGTACTGTTTGCATAACCGCTGCTGAGGAACAGCTTTCCGTCTGAGTTGATTTTCGCACCGTTGGCAGTTCCGCCGAGCATATAGATTGCTCCCTGCGCATTCACTGCAGTATTGTTTGCGGTTCCGCCAGAATATATATACATTCTGTCCAATTCGCCAAGAGTTACTCCGGTGGAGGTAACTCCGCTGCTTACATAGCTCCATGTGCTGGTGCTGCTGTTTGACTGACCCTTCATGTACATCTCCTTTACATTAGAGGTATATTAAAAATATTCAAAACTCTTTTTCTGCAGATTTGCCAGTAATACAAATCTTATATAAAACCGGAGCCGGATCCGTCAATTTCATCTCTCTTTAAAATGACGAAACCACTCCAATACTGGATTACAATAGCATATATTTCCGGTTTTGCAAATATTTTCATCCGTTCCTATGGAAAAAAATGAAAAATTTCTTTATTTTCCAGCCCTGATGTTTGCAAAAAAAACACCTCAAAGGCTTATCTTTGCTTTTGAGGTGTGAAAACAGGCATGGATCAAGAAGCTCAAAGCATTGCCGCTGTTCCGGTTACAGTGCCATCCTTTACCAGCCACGCAGTCATTTCTCCGCTGCCGCAATTCCGGATCAGAATGTCATCCGTTCCGTCATCATCGTAATCCGCGATCCCGGCGATTTCCTCATTGAGTGAGAGCTCTCCGAAAAGCTGATCTCCCGCACGGTATCCGTAGAACATGGACCAGCCGGCAACATCCGTTCCATTCCTCAGAAGGACATCATCAATGCCGTCTCCATCGAAATCTCCGCTTCCGGCGATTTCCCAGCCATCCGTTGCCTTACCCGCATATATGACTGTCGGATCTTCTCCGGCTTTCACGGCATCCAGCTCTCCAGAAAGGAAAGTGAAAACATCTCCGGCTCCGGTAATGGCAACTCCATCCACCGTCTCCGGCATCACATTCTGAAGCATCACATCTGTTCTTCCGTCACCGTTGAAATCTCCGGTGCAGACAACTTCATATCTGTAATTATTCGCATTGACATCCTCCAAATCGGCAAGGTCGCCTTTCAAAGCTGTGCCGGGTTCCCAGGTGTTGACCAAGGCTCCGAGCCAGCCGTCAAAACGGTTGCCTTCGGAATCTGTACCCCAGACAGCTAAGCCGTAGTTGGTGGAAATCTCCGCATCGCCAAAGGCGGGAGTCGTCATGACAACTCCATCTGTGCCCGTTCCGGCAAAATCGCCAACACCGAAAATTTCATAACCGTCGGCAAGCGTTCCGAGAAGCGTGCTCTTATGATTGACGTCCTCAAAGCTGGTAAGGTCGTTCTGGATATAGACATCTCCGGAGCTTTTTTCCTCCCAGATCAGACTGCCCTTTGCGCCGGATCGGAAGGATCCTGCACCGAGAAGTTTCCAGCGATCCAGATCGATCGTGCCGGAAATTTCCACAGATCCAGCTGCGGTCTTAAGCGTTCCTTTTCCTTCTTTGTCAATGATGATCGCTCCGCCAATGCCGTTCATTTTTCCGGCTGCAACCGTATCGCCATTATCAGGAACCGGAACATCCGGCGTGTCGGGAACATCGGGCGTGTCGGGAACGTCCGGAACATCAGGAACGTCCGGCGTGTCGGGAACGTCCGGCGTGTCGGGAACGTCCGGCGTGTCGGGAACATCCGGCGTATCGGGTATGCCGGGGGTGGTTCCAGAAATTGTCAGAGTCAGATTCCCGTTATTGAGATTCAGGGTGAAGTCGCCGGAACCGGTGTTCAGGGTTTCGCCGATGGTAAGCGTTCCGGCAGATTCATTGTCAACAATCAGTGTAATTGTTTGATCAAACGCTGCTGCGCCTTGTGCCAGCTTATAGGTTCCGGAGGTTTGATCTGCCGCAACCGTTACGGAATAATCCGGGGTTCCGCTGATCAGAGAAAGATCATTGATGAGGTAGTCTGCCGATGCCGTTCTGCCGGAAAGCGTGAAATCGATTTTTCCGCCATCCTCAACCGTGACTGCCGCCCCGTTTTTAATGGTCAATGTCCCGGCATGGACTCCAGCCGAGGCGATCGTCATTTTTGCTCCGGCATTGAGAACCGTATTTTCTGCGCCTGCTCCGGGATAGATCAGCATGGAGCCGCCGCTGTTGACAACGGTTTGATCCACAGAGATTATCACCGCGCTGCTTTCTGTTTCATCTTCCTCTTCTGCCTTGGGGACAACATGCATGATCCCTCCGGCGTTGATGGTTGTGGAAACGACGAATCCGCCGTGGGAAGCGTAGAGCGTTCCGGATTCATTGACGGTTGTTGCTCCGGCTGAGCCGCTGGAGAATACATGCAGTTCCGCACCGCTGCCTACAACTGTCATCGTTGCAGTTGTTCCGGAGTGGAGGCTGGCTCCGTAGTTCTTCAGATCCAATCCGGAAAGAACATTCGGCACAAATGTAACATGTTCTGCGCCGCCGAGGACCATTCCGCCGTTTTCCATGACTTCCAGCGCAGATCCCCCATTGAAAATGAGCAGTTCCCCGCCGATATTGACGGTCACATTTTCCGCAAGTCCCGAGCTGTCAACGCAGAGCTCACCGCCGGAATTGATGGTCGTGTTATTGATCAAACCGCCGCTGGAAACATATACATCCCCGTCATAGTTGATGGTCGTATCCGTTGCCGTCGTTCCGGAATGAAGTGTCATATCCCGGACAAGTTTCAGCCCGGAAATCGTATTGGGGCGGAAGGTGACGTTTGCGCCTTCATACACCGAGACAAATCCGCCGTTTTCGATGATTTCCGTTGCTGTTCCTCCGCTGGAGATATACATGGTGCCGCCGGAATTGACGTTTGTCAGATTTGCAGAGCCCCCATTAAGAATGGTGAGTGTCCCTTTATAATTCACATTCGCGTTGCTGATCTCTTCACCGCCGGATACAGTCCGGGATTGTCCGCTTCCGATCGTGATATCTGAGAATTCGATTTCGCTTCCGATCGTCTGTTCTTCCAGACGCTTTTTCATCAAACCGCCATTTGAAATCATGATTCTTGCCTCCCTGTTGCAAAGAATAAAAAACGTGACTTAGAGTAACTATAACATGAAAAGCAAAAAAGTCAAGTTTCTGTCGGAAAAAACTTTCCGGCAGAGCCGTGGGGAAGAGCGCACAGGCAAAGGATTGGCTGGGGAACTGGGCGCACTGGGAATACTGAGAGCACTGGGATTACTGTTTTTTTTTTGCGCCGGGGTACGCGATGAAATGACCATTCGCCAAAAGCTGTCTTTGCCCGCTCTCTCTCAGTACTCTCAGTACTCTTAGTATTCCCAGTATTCCCAGAACTCGGGCGAATCAGCGTTCCCGGCAGAGCCGAAGGAGAAGAGCACACAGGCAAAGGATCGGCTGGGGAACTGGGAGCACTGGGATTACTGTTTTTTTTCGCCGGGGGCACGGAGAAAAGCTCTCCGTTATTCCCCGTTATTTGCCGTTCGTCCCTGTTCTCTTCCGTTATGCGATCGCAAGCGTTCCGAATGTTGAACCATCCTTCACCAGCCATGCTGTCATTTCATCAGTGGCGGTGTTGTGGACAAGCAAATCATCCGTTCCATCATTGTTGTAATCGGCAATACTGGCGATTTCTTCCGTTCCGGAAAGGGTGCCGAGCCAGAGTGTTTCCTCAGCTTGCGCAAGCAAGTCCGTACCGTTGAGAACCAATGCTTCCTCAATGCCGTCGCCATTGAAATCTCCGCTGTCGATTTCCAGCCAGATCCCGGTATTCGCATTGCTGACACGCAGAGTCAATGCCTTGCTGTTTGTTGCATCGTCGAAACAGTAGAGCGAGTAAGTCTTTCCGTTATACGTCAAACTTTCCGTGGTTGAGAAGGTTCCGACTTCTGTGCCGTCAACGGTCAGCGTGAAGGTATCTTTTTGTGCTTCCAACGCCCAGTTTGCAAGGATGTAAGAACCGAAATCCTGATCGGCTGCAACAGAGATATTCATATCGGCATCCCGTGCCACATAATAGTTGTTGAGCATGGCTTCCCGGTACGATTCCTGCATTGCGGAGGCAGAACGTCCGGAGACGTCAAAGGTGATCTCAGTATCGTTTGTCACAACGGCACTGCCAGCCAGATTTGCGCGGCTGTGAATCGTTGTTTCTCCAAGCAGGATTCCGCCATTGTTGCAGTTCAATGTTCCGTAGATTTCATTGTTGGATGCAGCGGCACCAGCCATGACGGTCAAACCTCCGCCGGAGCTGACGGTTGTATCGGAAACACTTGCGCCGGAATCAACGATCAGGTAGGAACCGTAATCGACTCTGTTCCCGGCAGCGCTTCCGCCCTGATAAACGGAGACAACTGTTCCGCGCTGTATATGGGTGCCGGAAACGGTTCCGCCGCAGACATAAACCCTTGCACCGTAGCTTGTGACAGTATCGGTGACCATTCCGCCGGAATAGACGTACATGATGCCGTTTGTCATCAGTTGGGTATCATCCGCGCTTCCGCCAGAGAGAACTTTCAGTGTTCCGCCGTCTTTTGCGATGGCTGCGCTTGCAGTTCCGCCGTTGCGAACTTCAATGGTTCCGCCTGTGGATGCGATCTGGGAGGTCCGGACAGCACCCATTTCCACTGCCATCGTCCCGCCGTAAGTCAGGATCGTGTTATAGCAAGTTCCGCCGTAATAGTTCATGACCGCGCCGTTTTTCAGGGTAATATTGGTTGTCTTAGCTCCGTCATACACAGCCAGCGTTCCGTTGGAATTGATGGTTGCATTGTTGAGTGTCCCGCCATAGAAAACCGTGGTATGAGCCTTGCCGTTATAGAACAAGGTGTCCACAGTTCCGCCGGAAGAGATAAGGAGCGTTCCGGAGGAATAAAGATTTACGCCGTACATGGAACCGGAAGCATGGACAGAAGCTTTTCCATCTTTATAAACAGAGGTGTAATTTGCTTTGCCGGAAGAGTAAACCAATAAATGTCCGTATGAACTGACAACTGTATTATTTGCTGAAGCATTATGGTAAATATGCATACTTCCGCCGGATTTTACAGTTGTATTATTTGCTGTTCCATTCACATAGGCGTACATGTTACCCCCGGAAATCACAGTTTTGCTGACGGTTCCTCCGGAAAGCCACATGATGCCATAGGAATTCAATGTTGTGCTGACAGCCGTTCCCTTAGAGTTAACGTGTATGACACCTTTGGAGTTTACTGTTGTGCAGTTTGCAGTTCCCCCGGATACAACAGTCAAATAACCGCTGGAATACACGGTTGTACTGTTCGCTGTCCCCTTGGAATATACGTATATATATCCGCCGGAACTTACGATGCTTCTGTTGGCGGTTCCAGCGGATGAAACATACATATACCGGTTTACCGTCGTGTTATTCGCAACACCGCCTGAGAAAACATACATACCTCCGGAATTGTGAGTAGTGTTATTAGCGGTACCTCCTGAAGAAATATGCATAATTCCCCCGGAATTAATTGTCGTACTGTTTGCGATACCATCTCTAATAAACATTAATCCGGAATGAAGAGTCGTGTTATTTGCTGTGCCTCCGGAGGAAACGATCAGATATCCGGGATTGACAGCAGTGTTATTTGCTGTGCCTCCGGAGGAAACAATCAGATATCCACTGCGATGTACAGTAGTACTGTTCGCAGTTCCTCCCGAAGAAACGTATAAATAACCGCTGGAATACACAGTAGTACTGTTTGCAGTCCCTCCTGAGACAACTTTCATATATCCATAAGAATTGATAGTTGTGCTGTTCGCAGTCCCTCCTGCGGAAACATACATAGCCCCGTTAGAGTTGATCGTTGTGTTGTTAGCGGTTCCGGAAACATACATAGATCCATTGGTGTTGATCGTTGTATCGTTAGCTGTTGCTCTCCAATAAAGGTCCATATATCCGGAATTGATTGTTGTTCTATTCGCGGTTGCCCCTGTATGGACCCACATCTCACTGAAATTGATCGTCGTACTGTTCGCAGTCCCCCCTGAGTAAAGGTCCATATATCCGTCATTGACAGTTGTGTTATTAGCCGTTCCGCCTGAAAAAACGTGCATATGCCCTCTGTAATTAATTGTCGTGCTGTTGGCGGTCCCGCCAGAAGAAATATGCATATTTCCACTGGCATTAATTGCTGTTCTGTATGCTTTCCCTCCGGAGGAAATATGCATAATTCCGTTGCCGTCAATTTCTGTATATTGGGCAGTTCCGCCTTTATAAACGAACATGCTGGTTCGTTCATTCAAAGTTTTGTCCGATAATACGGCAGCCTGGGAAACCAGTTCGCCGTCAGTCCAAAGCGTTGCGTTGCCCATGGTAACATCAAGGATAATGTTGCCGTCCACAACACTCATCTGGTAATTATCATACTCTGAATTTGCGGAATTCAGCGTAAATGTTTCATCTCCGGTGTCAACAACAACGGAGAAATCATTCATAATGTCTTCTGTAATACCATCGACGAGAATATAAGTCCCGGAATTTATATCATCCGCGATTTCCACATGGATGATCCCATCAGTAGCCTTGTAAAGATCCTGATCAGCCAGAGAATGATTGTTCACGATCATCGCATTGCCGATATTATTGTTGATCACCAGATTCAAATCCAGGGAATTTGGATCGGATTGAATATCACCATAGATCAGAGATCCTGTTTCAACGGTTATCACATCGTTTCCGCCCTTGAAGCTCAAATTGCCGAAAATCGCAGAGTTGTTGGTAAGCGTCAGGGTGTCATCGCTTTTAAAATCAGTGACAGTGACTCCGTATCCGCTGACGGATTCCAGGAATTCTGTGCTGAAATTTGCAATATTATATCCGGAATTGTTGGTCATGATGTTGTGAATATCATCTGATCCGCTGGTCCAGTGACCGGTATAAATCCAGCTGTTGTTCATTGCGAGATCGATCTGATCTGCAGAAATTGCCAGGAAGGAATTTCTATGGTTCACAGAGATGCTTCCGCCGTTCATATTCATATCGATATTGGCATAAGACTCCACCCCGTTTGAAGTAGTGAATTGGAGATCGACGGAAACATCTTTGAAAAGGAGATCCACGAGATCGTTTGTGAAGCAGGCAGCCGATTCCATCTTAATGGTTTCTCCGGCGATGGATTTATCGAATGCAAATTCTGCGGTTTTTTCATTTTTGATATAATTGATCCGTTCAACTCCGCGCAGCACAGATCCGCCGTAATAATTACCATCGGTATTGGTCACATTGACATTGATATCCGGGGAAACGTCCACCTTGATCTGTTTGATTTCGATTTCTTCCAGTTCAGAAACAGTGTACCATTTTGTCTTAGAAGAATATCTTCCCCAGCCGTAATTGACATGATATTCGTATTCCCCGGTGGATTCATTATATTTATAACCGTCGATATAGACTGCATGACCTGGGATGCTCATCCCCACGATTTCACCGTAATCCAGATTTTCCCGGATGATGGAAAATCCGAGTTCATTGGGAACTGTTCCATCGAAATAAATGGAATTGTTCTGGTTGATTACAAAATAGCTGTCGAACCCGGCATTTTTGAAAACGGCAAGATTTGTTCCGCTGTGGGAGGTGGTCAGGTAGTAAGTTGTTGATGTGGAACTGCCATAACTTGAATGATTTTTCACGCCGCAATAAAAGTTCAGAGCTGCGATAAAATCTCCGTTTGTGAGGGAGCTTTCCAGGGTGTCCTGGGCGAGAAGACGGTTGATTTCAGTCAGAGAGCCTTCGCCATTCTGCGGATTATCGGAAACGTAATATGCTTTCTCCCCGGTTGATTTCAGATAATAGTAATCATCAGAGGTGACGGTGAGGTTGAGATCATACCCTTTTTGCAGCCAGTAATAAAGAATCTGGGAATCCGCGGTATTGGAACAGCCTGTTACGGAATGAGTATCTGAATCCGGCAGCAGCGGACAATACTGGTTGAACGTTGCATCCGTTTTAATTTCTTCTCCATCGATCGTCACATAGATTGATCCGCTCTGACTCCATCTTGTGGAAGTTAAGATCACACCATCATTTTTTCCTTTGCCCATATCAAACTCCTGACCTTTTTGCGGTTTTTCAAATCCAACCTCTTGAAAATTAAACTATTATATCATTTGCTAATATATACATCCTGTCATTTCTTTGCAAATAATATTTTTATTTTTTTCGGAAAATTTTCTTGATTTCAAAATAATCTATGGTACAGTAATGGAAAAACACCCGGTCTCAACGCAATATAATAAAAAGGAAGGATTGATATCATGAACGGAAATCTGGATCAGATGTTTGCTTCACCTGCAGGAAAAACCTTTTCTGTCAGCCCCGAAAATGTGTATGGAAAAATCGGAGCAGGGGGAATGGATATCCCCGGAGAAGAGGCAGTTGAAGATGTTAAAAAGATCGGACAGTTAGCCCAGCTGGAATCCCCTCATCCTGCCCGGGAATTGGGGCAGGGATACAAGATCCGTCCGTGGATGTATTTGGAACCTTACAAGGAAACCGTGATTTTTGACCGGGATGGCAGCGGGATCATCCGTCATTTCTGGATCACATTCCGTGAAAAATATCTGCGTCAGATCATCATCCGCATGTATTGGGATCATGAAACGGAGCCCAGTGTGGAAGTCCCGCTGGGAGATCTCTTCTGCAATGCCCCGGGATATTACGGAGAAATCCAGTCTCTTGCGGTATGCCTGAATCCTGCAAAAGCAATGAATCTTTATCTTCCTATGCCTTATCGGAAACATGGGCGGATCACACTGGAGCTTCTGGACGAGAATCCGGCTCAGCAGATTTATTTTTCCATTGATGGAACCGATGAGCCCGTTCCGGAAGATGCACTCTATTTTCATGCCTCATTCCGCCGGACAAACCCCTTGAAATACGGCGAGGATTTTGTGATTGCAGACGGGATCCGCGGGAAAGGGCGGTTTGCCGGATGCTATCTCACCTGGCAGCAGAATAATAACGGCTGGTGGGGCGAAGGGGAAGTCAAAATGTTCATCGATGGCGATGACAAGTTCCCCACGATTTGCGGAACCGGAACAGAAGATTATTTCTGCGGAGCATGGTGTTTTGGTGACCGGACATTTTCTTCGCCTTACTCCGGCTATCATCGCGGCGGAGCAGCAGTGACCGGACAGCGTCATGCGCTTTACCGCTTCCACATTACCGATCCGGTCTGGTTCTATTCAGATCTCAAAGTGACAGTTCAGACGCTCGGCTGGCGTTCGGAACACAGATTCCTCCCGCTTCAGGATGATCTTTCCTGCGTGGCTTACTGGTATCAGACAGAACCTCATGCTCCGCTTCCGGCACTTCCCGACCGCAACGGACTGGAAGTGATTTAAGCATTTTTCCGGGCGTAAAAACGTTGATCGGATTTATTCCATCCGGCGGAGAATCCCGGGGGGACTCCCCGTGTGCCGCCGGATCACTTTTGTAAAGTAATTGTGGCTGGAATATCCGCAGAGTTTTGCGATTTGGCTGATGGGGATATCGGTTTCCTTGATCAGAGCGATTGCTTTTTGCAGACGGCAGCTGGAGAGATAGTCCACGACTGTCATTTTCTGGTTTAAGGAAAAGGCTCTGCTGAGGATTGACCGGTTGGTTTGCAGCAGGGAGGCAACTTTTTCCACATTCAGTTCCGGATTTTGAAAATTCTCCTCAATGACCTGTTTGACCTGTTCCACAAGATCGTAATTTCCAATTTTTTTCGGAGTGGAAGCCTGGATCAGGATCTCAAATGCTGTTTTCAGGTTTTCCAGCTGAGCGGAAAGACTGGGCTGTTCAATATTCAATCTGACTTTGCTGAAAAGATGCTGAGGACAATCTCCGCTCTGATTGATTCCGACTTTCAGGTTCAATCCGTCGAAGAGAACTTTCGCATCCGGTCCATCCAGAGTGATCCAGCGGTAATGAAAAAGTTTTCCGTTGCAGGAAATGGAATGGTAAGATCCGGATGGATAATACCAGACTTGTCCGGGGCGCAGCAGATAACGTTTCCCTTCATGCACAAACGCTCCGCACCCTTCGATACACCAGAAAATTTCAGGAAAATCTGCTTTTTTCAGGGGAAGTGCTTCATCGTTTACAAGCAAAAAATCTCCGATGGAACGGACAAAAAATCCGGTGTTCATCTTGCAGACTGAGTAAGCAAAATCTTTGTAGGGCTTCTGCATAAACAAAATTCCTATAAAATGTCACAAAATTACCATTTACAAAACGGTTTTTTTGTGTTATAATATTGGTTATATGGTAAAACCGGGGCGATTTCTGATCATAAAATAACTATAATTTTGGAAAAATCAAGCCGGTACGCTGAAAAAACAGCAGAAAATATATGGAGATTTTGACAATGAGAAACCAGTTGTTGAACGGGATTTGGGATTTCTCTCTGATTCAGGATTACGGGGAAACGCCCGTCTATTCCTCTGTTTCGACGGTCCCCGGTTGTTTTGATACCCGTCCCGGTGAGTTCGGCGAACGGAAAATCGGCTGTTTCCGCAGACCGGTGACTGTCTCCGGAGGAAAGGTCATGCTGACCCTCGCCGGATGCGGATTGCATACAGAAGTGTTCTGGGATGGCAAATCCATCGGAAAGAGTGTTCTGCCTTACAGCAGGGAAGAATTTGTTTTTGATTCCGGGAATGCCGGAGAACATATTCTTGAGATCAAAACAGATAATTTCATGATTGCTGAACCGGGAGAACAGTTCAAAGCATTTTATGATTTTTACGGATTCGGCGGGATTTACAGTGATGTATCCCTGACAGAATTCGCTCCGGAAGATATCCGTCATGTTGAAGTGATTCCTCTCAGCTGTGAAACCGGAGAAGTCCGGATCAAGGTGGAAGCCTTTGAGACTGCGCCGGAAACACTTGAGATTTCTTTTGACGGCAAAGCACCGGAAACAAGAGCGTTTGCCGGGGAATTTACCTGTTTTGTGCCTGAGTTCAAGTTGTGGAGTCCGGAAACACCGAATCTGCATAAAGTTACGATCAATGGCAAAACGGTTTCTTTCGGGATCCGTGTTCTGGATTGGAGCACTCAGGAGTTCAAGCTGAACGGAAAACCGCTGAAGCTCATCGGATGCAACAGACACGAATCCCATCCGGAATTCGGTGCGGCGACCCCTGAAAATCTGATTCTGAATGATCTTCTGACGATCAAGAAGCAAGGGTTCAACTTCATTCGCGGCAGCCACTATCCTCAGCGGGAAGCTATGCTGGAAATATGCGATAAAATCGGGCTCCTTGTCTGGGAAGAAGCTCTCGGATGGGGAAACAAAGCCGTGGATCTTGCGGATGAAACGTTCATTTCCAGGGAAGAAGAACAATGCAGAAAGATGGTTCGCAAGAGCATCAACCATCCTTCTGTGATCATCTGGGGCTTCCTGAATGAATGTGCCAGCAATACAGAGGAAGCGAGAAGTGCGATTTCCCGTTTGAGCGCGGCGGTAAAGGCAGGAGATATATCCCGTCCGGTGACTTTTGCAACTAACCGTCCGAAAACGGATATCTCCCTGGATCTGGTGGATATTCTGACGATCAATGTATATCCCGGCTGGTATGATGCCTGCAAAACCGATGGGATCGGGGAAGTAACTCCTGCTCTTCAGGAGTATGCAGACCTGTTCAAAGAGATTCAGAAACCTTTGATCGTCAGTGAGATCGGGGCTGCTGCGATCTCAGGTGATCATTCCGGACGCCGCTGGAGTGAAGAATATCAGGCACGGCTTCTGGAAACAGTCGTCAACGCAATGTTTGACATTCCCCGTTTTACCGGAGTTGCGATCTGGCTCTTCTGTGATGCCAATACCTACATTGAAACGGAGTATTTCTTCGGGCGTCCCAGAGGATTCAATAATAAAGGAATGTTGACGGAATACCGGAAACCGAAAGTTTCCTGGAATCGTATTCATGAATTGCTGATCAAACGTGGTTTTATAACAGAATAAGGAGCAGAAACTATGAAGAAAGCAAATTCAAGATCTTTTACCCTGATCGAACTGCTGGTTGTGATTGCCATTATCGCAATTCTGGCAGGAATGCTGCTTCCGGCATTGAACAATGCCCGGGAAAAAGGCAGAGCTGCAAGCTGTATGAACAATCTGAAACAGGTTGGGATGACAACTATGTTTTACAAAAATGACCATAATGAATTTATGTTTATTTTTGATTCAAATGGTTACTGGGCAAATTGGCTGATCGCCAAAAGTTATCTGCCGCAAAATCCCCAGTTCGTCACCTGTCCTTCCACACTTCCCGGAAAATTCAGTACCTCTGCTTACGGTCAGACTTATATGGTTCGTCCGAGAAACAATATTCCAGGCAATTTGCCGCAGGCTGTAAAGGATGGCAGCAACTCATATTTTGCCTCCATTGGAAAAATAAAACAGCCGACCCAGTATTTGCTTTATGCTGATTCTTATCACATAACAGCGAAAAAGCAAACTTCTTTTGCTCATATTTATATTTACGCTACAATTACCAGCGGATTTTATCTGGCACACGGCGGCCGGGGGAATATTGCATTCCTTGATGGTCATGTGGGCACGATCGGGGATCATGCGACGGCATATCAGACCTTCTTTGCTGAATTCAAAGTCAGCGGGAGCGCTTCTGAAAGAGGCGGATTTACCTTCTTCTATATTGACAGAAGCGGTTTACCTGTAAAATTCAATGGCAGCGGCATTCAGCCGTAAAACGGGAGCAGTCTTATGCGTTTTACTTTTTTTCTGATCGCTGTTTTCTCTTCAGTCATTCTTTCTGCGGCGCCGCTGAAACTTGCTGAAAACGGAAAAACAGATTATACGATTGTTGTTCCTTCCAATGCAAGCGCAGTTGATCAGTTTGCGGCAAAGGAACTTGCCTTTTTCCTGAAAGAGATCACCGGAGCAGTGTTTCCCATTGCAAATACTGCAAAAGGTTCTGCTGTTTATATCGGAGTTCCCAAGGGGAAAGATCTGCCCGATGATGTCAGCATGATTGAAACATCCGGCAAGGATCTGCATCTTTACGGCGGTGGTGTTCATGGGAATCTCTGGGCGGTTTATGAGCTTCTGGAAAACACCTTCGGATGCATGTTCCTGAACGGGTTCGGTGATTTTTATGCTCCGAAACAGAGTGTATTGACTCTTCCGGAAACCAAAAAGAAAACAGAATATGCGTTCCGTGCCCGGGCGATCATGATCTATTTCTATAAAGACAGTGCAACGGCTTCTGTCTCCCATTACCGGAACCGTCAGAATCTGCTGCTCCAGTCTTATAATCATCCCAGAGATCCCGGTACCAACAAAGGAATTGTGAATCTTTATGAGATCTTCACCAGCACCCACAGTTTGGGACAGCTGATCCCTGCCGGTGTTAAGGAGGTCAAAACCGGGTATCATGCCGGAACAGGAATTCTGGATGCGCTTCCTGAGCTGAAGGATAAAAAATATTTCCTTACGAATCCCGAGTTTTTCTCCATGGATGACAAAGGGAAACGTGTTCCGAACCGTCAGCTCTGTTTCTCCAATCCGGAGCTCCGGAAGGAATTGCAGAAAAATGTCCGGATGTACTATGATCTGATGTTCAAGCGCACCGGTCTGAAGGGGCATATCGATATCAGCTGCAATGATACAGCTTATCGTCTCTGCTACTGTCAGAACTGTATTGCAATGGAAAAGAAATACGGTTCCAAAGGGGCTCCGTTGATCTACACCATGATTGAACTTGCGAAAAACAATCCCGACATTACGTTCCGTACACTTGCATATCAGCGGACCCAGTCACAGCATCCGCCGAAAAATATGGGGCCGATCCCGGAAAATCTGATCATTATTTTTGCTCCGATCAACGGTGATTATGCCAATCCGCTGGATCGCGGAAGCGAAAATAAGATTGATTTTGATGATTTCAAGACCTGGGCGGGCATGACCAAAAATATTCTTTTCTGGTACTATCCCAATGTCTACAACCGGTCCAAAGATACTTTTTTCCTGGAACCACCCAATGGTTCGATCAAACGTATTGCCCGGGATATTCAGCTGATGCGGGATCAGAAGATCCTCGGCACCTATTTTGAACATGATTCCGGCGGGATCCAGCTGTGCACGAACTTCTCTGAAATGCAGGCATGGATCATGCTCAAACTGTTCCAGAATCCTGATCTGAATGTGGATTCTCTGATTGAAAAATATCTGGAAGTCTACTATGGTCCGGCGGCTCCGGTTCTCAAGAAATATCATGGAGAACTGGTTGCAGCATTGGAAAAATATACTTCTGCGGGCGGGAAATGGCATTACCGTATGATCGATGCCGTCTATCTGACCAAAGAAAATCTGATGCGCTGGGATGGTATGCTTGAAGAAGCGGAAAAGGCTGTTTCCGGAGAGTATGCGTTCCGCGTCCGTCTGCTCCGGATGGGGTTGGATAATACGATTGTCGCGAAGGTTGGGGATCAGGCAGATATGCGGATCGCCCGGATCAAGCAGACCCTGCAGGAGCTTCAGAGCAAGCGGGCAGTAAAAGTGAATTGGAAAGCCTTTGAATCCTGGAGTTCGACTGTTAAGAACCGTGGCTATGAGAAGGCTCTTCCTGCTGAATTTGCCGGGGTCCCGGAAACAATCGTCATTCCGGTTCCGGAAAAAGGTGCCACGGTTGTTCCTTTGAAGGGGGCAAATCTTGGCAGAGCCTTTGTGGAAACCCGCGCTCCGGGGAAAAATTTTACCATGGGATTCTATGATCAGACTTCCAAAAAATACCTGGGACACAAGGCGTTCCGTCCCGGCGAAATCCAGAGCGGAAGATTCGATTTCTATCTTCTGACCCCCAAACCGATCCAGCTCACACCCACCACATTATGCTACGGCGGATCCTGGAGAATGAATTACTTTGTCGGCAGAACAGCCGTCAATCGGGATGATGCGGAATCTTTGAAGCAGAAATTCTATATTTTTGTTTCACTCCGTGAAGATGACGGAAAGGTTTACAGTGACCGTGCGTATATTGTTCCGGCGGAAAAGGCGACCCGGAAAATGCTTCTTCCCCGTGAACCCGGCAGAACAGCTCTGCCCGCAGTGCTTGACAATGTTGCAGATGTGATCGAGATTCCTGTTCCGAAATATAATAAGGTCAAAGTTGCAGATCCTGCCGCCCATTTCCAGAGAGCGTTGCCGGAAGTCTGGGATGGAAAAGCTGTATTCCGGATGGGGCTTTATCATGGAAAAGATAAAAAATACAGTTCCACCAAAGTGCTCAGAGCAAGTGATGTTCCGGCGGATGGAAAATATCATCTGGTCAGATTGACCAGAGAGCCGGATACGATTACGCCGACTACCGTATTTTTTGCGGGAGCCTGGAAGATGTCATTCCAGCTTGGTCATGATGCGGTCGCGGGTGTGAAGTATCATGTTTTCATTTCTCTCAAACGGGAGGAAGGGCGTTTGCTCGGGGATAAAGTTGTGCTTGTTCCGGGAGAAAAATGTCCTGCAGAGTTGAAATAAATCACACCTGTGCTATATTGCAGAAAATGGGTAAGCCGGAAGAAGGATTTCCGGCTTGCTTTTTCATGAAAAGGAGTCCGGAATATGGATCAGAAAAAAATCGAAGAATTTGCCAAACTTCCTCAGCCGCCCCGAAGCGAATGGGGGTTTATTGATGATATCAAATCTCCGCTGGAATATCATTTTGATGATTCCCGTGGCTGTGACGCCGGAGAAAATGCCGGATGTCTTGAGAATGGGATCGCGTTGGTTTGCGAATACACCGGAGAAATCCCGGAAACAGCATTTCTCTCTTTGCGCCGGGTTCTCAAAGCAAAAGGCATTGAAGAAACTCCGAAGGGTTATGCTCTGATTTACCGGGATGCTCCGGAGTTTGAACAGGAAGAGTTTGAGCTTGTTACAGAGCGGGATCGTGCAGTGATCCGGGCGAAAGATGCCGATGGATTGCGTCGCGGGATCTATGCTTTTGAAGATCAGATTTGTGCCGCTGCCGGGAAATCCGTTCTGCCCTGTTCCATCCGGAAGAAGCCTTTTGTAAAACACCGGATCTCCCGTTGTTTCTTCGGTCCCACTTACCGTCCGCCTTATTTTATTGATGAGCTGACTGATGATGTGGATTATTATCCGGAAGAGTATTTGAACAAGCTTGCCCATGAAGGGGTCAATGGCTTGTGGCTTACGGTTTATTTGCGGGATTATCCGACCTCCGTGATGCCGAGGCATGGTAAAGATGCGGAAAAACGGTATGCAAAACTGCAGAAAGTTGTGGAGAAATGCCTTGCGTACGGGATCCGGATCTATCTGTTTATGAGCGAACCGAAGCTTTGGGGGACAGAGTATTTCACGCTTCCGGAATCGGATGCCGCACTTCATCCGGAACTGGTTGGGTTCCATATCCGGAACTGGGGCTTTTTCTGTACCTCCAGTGAGGCCGGGAAACAATATTTCCGCGATACGGTCGGCGGCTTGTTCTCCCATGTGCCGAAGCTGGGCGGGATCATCAATATCATGTATGGCGAAGATAACGGATGCTGCGTTTCTTCCAATCAGATTTATGCCGGAACTCCGGAAAACACCCAGTGCCCGCTCTGCAGTCAGAAGCGGACGGAAGATGTTTATGCTGAGCTGGCATCACTTATCAGTGAGACCATGCATAAATATAATCCGGAAGCGGAATATATCGGCTGGTTTTATGCTCCGGGACAGCGGGACGGTTCTCCGCAGGGGGAACGGCTTGTCAGTATAGCAGAATCCTTCCCGGAAGATTGCACATTTATGCTGAATTTTGAATCCGGCGGAAAAGTGGAGCAGCTGGGCAAAATCCGGACGGTTCAGGATTATTCTCTGGCATTTGTCGGGCCTGCAGAAACCTTCCGGAAAACAACTCAGCGGAAGGGAAAGAGCGGAGCAAAACTGCAGGTGGGATGCTCTCATGAAGATGCCGCTGTGCCGTTTATTCCGGTCCCGGAAAATATTTATGACAAGTACCGCTTTATGTCGGAAAACGATGTGACAGCCGCGATGCAATGCTGGTATTTCGGGAATTATCCCGGGCTGATGAACCGGGCGGCAGGAGCGATGTCTTTTCTTCCGATCCCGGAAAAAGGAATTGATTTTCTGGAAGAACTGGCGCGTCCGGAATGGCGGAAGGATGCCCCGGAAGTAGCGCAGGCATGGCATGAATTTTCCATGGCATACCGTCAGTTCCCCGGGAACATTGCCTTTGAATGGTATGGACCTTTGCACAATTGTATTGTCTGGCCGCTGCATTTGTTCCCTGTGAATGAGCCGATCGCTCCCAGCTGGATCCTGAAACAATTCCCTGAAGTCAGCGGGGACAGGATCGGAGAAACCCTCGGGTTCGGTCATACTGTCACGGAAGCGTTGACTCTTTGCCGGCGGATGCGGGATCTCTGGCAGCGCGGGATGGATCGTTTGAAGAAACTGCTTCCGTTTTATCAGGAGAATCCGCCGCGGCTGGCAGATATTTCTCTTGCCGGAGCGGTTGGACTTCAGATGAAGAGCTGCTGTAATCTGTTGGAATTTTATCATTTGCGGGAAGAGATGTTTTACACGAAAAAGGATCATCTGCCGCGCCTTGCTGAAATTGTCAGAGATGAAATCGCCAATACGGAAGAGATGCTTTCCCTTTGCCGGAAAGATCATCGTCTCGGCTATCATTCCGAGGCGGAAGGCTATCTGTTTTATCCGGAGAAACTGGAAAAACGTCTGGAACTGCTTTCCGAACTTCTGGAAAAAGATTTTCCGGCATTTGATATCAATTCCCCCGCTTTGGATGAGTACACCGGACGGACTCTCAACGGAAAAACTGCCCGGTACGGAGAGGTCTGTCGTCTGGATAACGGTGTAAGCTGGTGCTGCCGGAAAAACGGAACGGTTCTTTCCTTTGAAGTGGAAGGGATCGAAGGACGGGACTGCACTGTATTTCTGGAATTGAACCGGCTGCATCCACCGTTCAAAGTGTTCTTCAAGAAAGAAGGGGAACATGTGATCAGCGGAAGTGTTTACCTTGAGAGACCGGATATTCAGCTGCGAAAAGAGAACGGTGTGTTCCATTTTCAGCTGGATCTGGCAGATTTTGACGGATTTCTCCGGGATGGAGTCCCCTTGCGGATCAACGTGTTCGGCGATGATTTTGCCTGGGTTCCCCATGAAAAACTGCCGTCACGGCTCATGTTCGGTGATACCAACTGGAAATGTGCCGGCTGGATTCTGGATTGATCCGGTTCAAAAATTCAGCGGCAGATCCATTTGAACATGTCTTTCCGGGAGCGCCGGACGGAAGGATTCTTTGTTTTTGCGGAGCAGGGCAATCAATTTTTTCAACATGGCTGTAACCTTTCGTAAATTTTCTGGTTGAATTTTTGTTCTGATGGTAATATATTACCGGCAAGAAGACTTTTTGTGTCCACTCCGAAGATAAACTGTAAAAAAAGGTGAAAATTTTATGCCGATCCAAAAAAATCAGATGCATCGTCTTATGCGGATTTCTGCTCTTCTGAAAGAAAACCGGTATCCGAATTCTCAGACTTTGATCGAAGAGTTCCGCAGGATCTCCCTGGAAGAAGGGCTGGAAATCGAATGTGGAAAGAAAACGATCCTGCGCGATATGAAATTTCTGGAAACTGAATTTGGCTGTCCTCTCGGTTTTGACCGCGCCCAGAATGGATATTATCTGAAACATCACGGATGGGATTTTGTTGCGCCTGCGCTGCTGGATGAAAATGAAATGATCGCTTCCGTTATCGGGGCGCGGATTGCGGAAGAGATCTTTCCCGCGCCGATCCGGAATAAGATCCGGAACGCAGTTGATTCGCTTCTTCAGCAGAACAATCCGGATTTTCTTGATACGGCAAATCTCAGGAGTCTTTTCATTCTTTCCGGACTTTATACGACGCTTGATCCGGAGATTTTTCTTTCCATGTTCACCGGCTGGCAGGAGCATCGGTGTGTGAAAATCAATTATGAGGATTACAGCGGAAAAGTGACGAGCCGTTATTTTGAACCGCACACCTTTGTTTTTTATCAGAACTGCTGGTACAGCAAGGGGTATTGTCACTTGAAGAAAGCTCCCCGGACGTTTGCTTTGACCAGGATCAAATCTGCAGAGCTTACCAAGCTGGAGTTTGAACCGGATAAAGAGATCATCGCAAGTGTCAATACGGATGATTTTCTCGGGTTTGAAAAGATCCGCGGAGTGCAGTTGAAAGTGACGGAACATGTGATTGAAAGATTGAAAGCCTCACCGCTGCACAGTCAGCAGAAGATTCAGAAGAATGGAATTGTCAAGATTCCGGCAGTTTCCAAAGAAATCCTGTTTCCGTTTCTGCTTTCTCTTTGCGGGGAAGCAGTTTTGCTGAAGCCGGAATCCTTGCGGAACGAGTTCAAGGCGGAACTGAAAAAGATGCTTTCTCAATATTGATTTCCGGAGAGAACCGGAAGAACCCTCAATTGGAGATAAAAAAATGATCATTTTCAAGAAAATTTGCTTTATTCTTTGTGCTTGCTGCTTTTTTGTGATTCCATGGATCTGGAGTCCGGCGCGGGATTGGGCTCCCGGAATCGCAGTTCTGGCAGGAATTATTTTTTCTGTGAGCTGGGGTAATCCGTTTGCGGCATATACCTCGAAGATCACTTCTCATCTGCTTGGAGCAACGATTGTCGGAATGGGATTCGGAATGGAGCTGATGAAGGTGCTCCGTTCCGGTGCAGACGGATTTCTCTATACATTTCTCGGGATTGCGCTTGGGATCGGATTGGGGGCACTGCTGGGGAAATTGCTCAAGGTCTCCCGGAACGCTGCCTGCCTTGTCAGTGTGGGGACCTCTATTTGCGGAGGAAGTGCCATTGCTGCCGCTGCGCCGGTTCTGAATGCGAAAGCTCATGATATCGCGCTGGCGTCTGCGACGGTGTTTCTGCTGAACTCCGTTGCGTTATGGATCTTTCCTGTCATTGGGGAAGCTCTTGGATTTGATCAGGTTCAATTCGGATATTGGGCGGCATTGGGCATTCACGATACGAGTTCCGTTGTGGGGGCATCCATGGCGTATGGCGAGGAGGCTCTGGAAGTCGGCACAACGATCAAACTTGCCCGAGCCTTGTGGATTGTTCCTGTGACATTGTTTCTGAGCTGGCTGCCGTCGGAGACAGAAGAAGAGGGCAAGCCCGGGTTCAAGCTTCGGATTCCCTGGTTTATTCCATGTTTTCTTGCGGCATCGGCTGTTGTTACATTTCTTCCGGTGTGGCTGCCGGAAACGGGGGCGGTGGTTGAATACAGCGGAGGGGTCATCAAAAATATTTCCAAGTTTCTGATGATCGTTACTCTGTTTCTGATCGGAGCAAATCTGAATAAAGAAAAACTGAAAGAACTTGGATTCCGTCCGGTACTTCTCGGGATTATTCTCTGGGTGATTCTGGCATCTCTCTGGTGCGGGGCGATCCACTTTGATTTCATTAACTGCAACGGATGAGAGAAGTCTTGGAGGGCGGGGACACTTTCCCGGCGGGAATATCGGGGCTTGTATAAAAAAATGAATTTTTTTTCAAAAGTCTCTTGCAATTTCAGAAAAAACGGTGTATTTTAATTGCAATGAAAGGTTTTGAACCATGAATTTGAACAGCATTTTCTTTCGATTTTATTATTACGCTGCTTTTTATTTTAGAAAGCGGGCGTTTGCTGCTGTTTTGATCCCGTGATAAAAACCTGACCAAAAATTCCAGACAAATCGCCCGCTTCCGATGACGAACGCGGGCTTTTTTTTTGAACAAATTTTTAACATAACATAGGAAGGCAAAAAGAATGATTGTTATTCTGAAAGAAAATCCGGATCAGCAGCAGTTGAATCATCTTACAAACTGGCTGAAAGAACAAAAGATTTCTGTTCATCGTACAGAAGGGGTGCATCAGACCATTCTCGGATTGGTCGGAGATACTTCTCACATTGATATTGATCGGATCCGTCAGATGTCCATTGTGGAATCTGTCAAGCGTGTGCAGGAACCGTTCAAGAATGCAAACCGGAAATTCCATCCGCTTGATACAGAGATCCGCGTCGGCGATGCTCTGATCGGGGGTGGTTCTCTGACCGTAATCGCAGGTCCCTGTTCCGTGGAATCAGAAGAACAGATCATCACGATCGCCGAAAGTGTGAAGAAATCCGGAGCAAAACTGCTTCGCGGCGGTGCATTCAAACCCCGGACTTCCCCCTATGCGTTCCAGGGATTGCGGGATGAAGGAATCAAATATCTTCTGGAAGCAAAGAAAGTCACCGGGCTGCCGGTTGTTTCTGAAATCATGGACCTTTCCCATCTGGACCTTTTCGCGGATGTGGACGTGATTCAGGTCGGGGCACGGAATATGCAGAACTTCGAACTTCTGAAGCAGCTTGGAAGATCCGATAAACCGATTCTTCTGAAGCGCGGTCTTGCCAACACTTACTGGGAACTTCTGATGAGTGCAGAATATATTCTTGCTTCCGGAAACGAAAAAGTGATTCTCTGCGAACGCGGGATCCGGACCTTCGAAACCTACGTCCGGAATACTCTTGATATCACGGCGATCCCCTCATTGAAAACTCTTTCCCATCTGCCTGTGGTGATTGACCCCAGCCATGCAGCAGGGATCTCCACCTTCGTTCTTCCGCTTTCCATGTCCGCCGTTGCTGCTGGAGCTGACGGCTTGATCATCGAGGTTCACAATGATCCGCCGCATGCCCTTTGCGACGGTTTGCAGTCATTGACCATGCAGGAATTTGACAAAGTCATGAACCGTTTGATTCCCCTGAAAGCAGCCTGCGGAAAGATTTACTGATCATGAAGCCGTTTCTGAAAAACATTACCCTTTGCGGTGTCAAACATGCAGGAAAAACCACGGCAGCAAAGGCATTATCAGAGTTGACCGGTCTGCCGTTTGCCGATTCCGATGATGCCCTGCAGGAGCTGTATTGTACCGAAACCGGGCAGAATCTTTCTGTCCGGGAGATTTTCCGGACCCTCGGGGAAGAGGGCTTCCGTCAGTTGGAAGTCCGGGCATTGCGGAAACTGTTTTCCGGAGATGGCAAAATGATCGTCGCTCTCGGGGGCGGGGTGCTTTCCAACCCCTTTCTGACAGAGGATGACCGGAAAACATTCGGGTTCCTTTGTACTGTTGATGTTCCGGATCAGCTTGCATACGAGCGGATCGTGCAGAACGGGATTCCGCCCTTTCTCAGCGGAAAAGAGGATCCTTTTCAGGCATTGTGCGAGATGAACCGGTCACGCCGGAGCATTTTCCGGGAACATGCAGATTTTATTGTTGAAATCAAGGATGCTTCAGAGGCAATTCCGGAAAAAACTGCGGAAAAAATCCTTTCAGCTTATAAGGAAATCAATCATGAATAATTCTTTCGGAGAACTTTTCAGAATTACCACATTCGGCGAATCCCACGGCGCAGCCCTGGGGGTCGTCATTGATGGCGTGCCTGCCGGTTTGGATATCGATATGGATTTTATTGCATCGGAAATGGCGCGGCGCAGACCCGGGCAATCCGATGTTTCCACTGCAAGAAAAGAAGCGGATGCGCCGGAAATCCTTTCCGGGATTTTTGAAGGGAAAAGCACCGGAACTCCCCTGACTCTGCTGATCCGGAACAGCGATCAGCACTCTTCCGATTACTCCAATATCAAAGATATTTACCGTCCGGGACATGCGGATTACACTTTTGAACAGAAATTCGGGATCCGGGACTACCGCGGCGGCGGAAGATCTTCCGGAAGAGAGACTTGTGCAAGAGTTGCCGCCGGAGCCGTCGCAAAACTTCTGCTCCGTCAATTCGGAATTACGGTGCGGGCATGCACGATTCAGATCGGTTCGGTGAAATCTCAAACGATTGACTGGTCCACTGTGGAAAACAATCCTGTGCGCTGCGGCGATATCTCAGCAGCAGAAAAAATGCACGAAGAGATCCGGTCTGCAGCTTCCCGTTCCGACAGTGTCGGCGGGATGATCCACTGTGAGATCCTCGGCGTTCCTGCGGGGCTCGGAGAGCCGGTTTTTGATAAGTATGATGCACTTCTTGCTCATGCCATGCTTTCCATTGGCGGAGTGAAAGGTTTTGAGATCGGCAGAGGGTTTGCAGTTGCAGAACAATACGGTTCCGGCAATAATGACGGCATGACCCCGGAAGGGTTTGTGACCAATCATGCGGGGGGCGTTCTCGGCGGGATCTCCAACGGGAACGTGATCGATTTCCGCCTGGCTGTGAAGCCGACCCCTTCGATTTTTGTTCCGCAGCAGACCATTGACCGGTCCGGAAATGCCGTGGAGGTCAAAATCCGCGGACGTCATGATCCCTGTCTTGTTCCCAGAATTGTTCCAGTTGCGGAAGCTATGGCTGCAGTTGTAACGGCTGATTTGCTTTTGCGGACGCGCAGCAGCCGTCTTGACCGGTTCTGAAAAAGAAAATTGCAGAGAAATCCTGATTTTTGATCATCTGTTTGCATTTTGTTCTGGAAAAATCGGAAAAAGGGTGTATATTCCGGAGAAGTAGAGAAAAGAATCAGGAGTTTTATATGGCATTATTTCATTTACCGAAAATCACGATTTCCCGTGGTGCAAAGGTGGGGATCGGCTTGTTTATCACGATTCTCGTGGTCGGCTCGATTGTGGCAGGAATTTGGTATGCATGGAACCAGATGTTTAAGGGAAACAACCGTTTTCTGCTGACCAAACTTGTTGTAACCAGTATGGATGGGAATGGAAAATGGCATGATGATACGGAAGGAATTCAACCGTTTCTGCGGAAAGCACGGACGAGTCTGCCGCCGCCGGATGGAGTGGTTCCTCCCGAACAATCCCGGCCGAATTTGTTTGAAATCGATTTGCAGATCTTGAGAACAGAGCTTCAGAAAGTTGCGGAAATCGAATCTGCTGAAGTTCGCCGGATCCTGCCGGATACCCTGGAAATCAAAATCATGGAGCGGACTCCAGTTGCAAAACTTCAGGTGAAAGGTCCAGCCCGTATCGTTGACCGTTACGGAGTCGTTGTATTGCGGCATCGCTGCATTGATATCAGCGGAATGCTTCCGGTTCTGAAAAACTTCAAAACTCCGATTCCTGCAGTGGGCACTGTCTTTGAAGAATTGAAGCCTGCCCTTGAGTTCATTCAGCTGACCAAAGAAAACCGGGCATATTCCAAACTCCGGATCCTGGAAATCGATCTTTCCAACGTTGACTATCTGAAGATCCAGCTCGCTTATAACGGAGATATGAATGACTGGTATATCGTGACCGTCCCGAAAAAAGATCCTAAAAAAGGCTTGGATAGAATTCTTACCTCAATTGAGGAAAGCAAGAAACTTCCGCTGCCGCGCCGGGAAATCGATTTGCAGTTCGAAGGACAGACCGTCCTGCGTCACATTCCATCCGGAGCCGCACAATGAGCTTGAGAAATTTCCGTTTTGATCAGCTTTCCGCAGCAGAGATTTCGGATTCTGTGATCCTGGAACGGGCTGAGCATAATCATCTGTTCCGGGTGCTCCGGGCAAGAGCCGGAGAGATCGTCGGCTTGCTGGATGGAAATGGCTGGAAGGGGACCGCCCGCGTTGAAAAAGGGAATCTTCTGACGCTTCTGACCAAGGAAAAAGCAGAACTTCCGGGGAAGCGGATTCATCTCTACATTGCCCCGCCGCGCCGTCAGAAAATGGATTCCATTCTGAAACAGGCTGCGGAACTTGGTGTGTTCCGGATCGTTCCGGTTTTGTGTGAATATGCAGTATCTGAGCCCGGAGAGAATGCTGTTGCCGGCAGATGGAAAGATCTTCTGTTTGAGGCTTGCAAGCAGTCAGCCAATCCTTATCTTCCTCAGGTTTCGCCCATGCTTCCGTTCCGGGAAGCTGTCAGAGATGCGGAAGAAAATTGTCAATTTCTTGCGTATGGCTCTGTTCATACGAAAGGGGATTTTTCTTTTGACTCCGGAGATGCCGCCTGGTTTGTCGGTCCGGAAGGCGGATATGCACCGCAGGAATTGGCACTTCTGGAAGAAATTGCACATCCGATCCGTTTGGGATCATATATTTTACGCGTGGAAACCGCCGCAGTTGCGGGAATCGCAAAACTTGTTTAGGAACTGAAAATGTACACCTGTTTTATTTGCCGTTATCATGAGATCGCCACCAAGGGCGACAACCGCAGAATGTTTGAAGAGAAACTGATCGATAATTTGCGCTATCAGTGTCAGACACTGGAAGAGATTTCAGGGTTGACTTTTCCCCGTGTCCGGGGGCGGATCTATGTGCGCCGGGAAGATAAAGCTCCGTTTACCGGTGAGCAGATCGAAAAGATCACTTCTGCTCTTTCCCGCTGTTCCGGATTGGAAAACTTTTCTCCTGCGCTGGAATGTGAACCTGCAATTGAACAGATTCTTTCCCTTGTCCGGGAAAGTGCCGGGGAACAGCTTCAGCCGGTGATTGACCGGAAGGGCTACGTCAAATTCCGGATCCGTGCAAGACGCAGCGACAAACGTTTTCCCATGATGTCCAAAGATATCGAAATCGCCGCTGCAACGGAAATTTCCAAAATGTTCAAAGATGAGGAGCTGGAAGTCGATTTGACTCATCCGGATATATCCGTCGGGATCGAAGTACGGGATATCAATGCACTGATCTATTATCAGGTGTTCCCGGGTCCGGGCGGATTGCCCACCGGCAGCAACAGCCCGGTGCTTGCACTGCTTTCCGGAGGGATCGATTCCCCCGTGGCGTGCCAGATGATCATGAACCGGGGCTGTCATGTGGATTTCCTGACATTCCACAGCTTCCCTTATACCCCCATGGCGTCGCTGGAAAAGGTTCAGAAAATACAGAAAAAACTCAATACCTTCCAGAAACCCGGAACGCTTTATGCCTGCAATCTTTCCGAAATTCAGAAACAGATCCGGGATCTCTGTACAGAAAAGTTCCGGACGGTTCTCTATCGCCGGATGATGATGCGGATCGCAAATATGATCTGCCGCCGGAAAAAACTTAATGCCATCGTAACGGGCGAAGCTGTCGGACAGGTTGCAAGTCAGACGATCATCAATCTCGGCACCATTGATTCCGCTGCCGAATTCGTGATGCTGCGCCCCCTGTGCGGTATGGATAAACTGGAAACGATCCGCCGTGCTGAGAAACTCGGAACATACGAACTTTCCATTGATCCGCAGCCGGACAGCTGTACGGTTTTTGCTCCGCCTTCTCCCTCTGTTGCCGCAAAACTCTTTGATATCGAACGGGAAGAAGCAAAGCTGGGCGATATTCAGCCCCTTCTGGAAAAGGCCTACGAAGAGATGATCATCAGCTGATAAATCTTCAGCTCTGTGGTTTCTTTCTCTGTTTGCCGTAGAAGCGGACAGCCACGGGCTGGAGTGTCATAAGCCCTCTTGGAACGGTATCTTCGATTTTTTCGATAAACCGTTCCAGATCCTCCAGTTTGTCAACGATTTCAATGACAACCGGCTGATTGATAGAGAGTTGATGAAATTGAGGCGCCAGCACCGGATTGCCCAGACAATAACTTCCGATCCCGCGGAACACTGTTGCTCCGGCAAGACCGTATCCGCATGCTTTCTGAACCAGCCATTCATAGAACGGAAGTCCCTCGCAGTGATCTTTTTCCGCTGTATAAATTCTCAAAACAGCCATTCCTTCAGAGAAAAAATCGATTGCCATCATCCGCCTCCTTTCAGTTTTCCGGAAAAATATAATCCCGGGCAGTCAAAAAGTCAAGTTTTTTTATTTCTGTTTCTGCAAATGGATTTCCACATCCTGCCAGCATGGATTTTTGCTTAATTCCGGATCATTTCCGAGAAAAAACCTTCCGGCAGAAGCATCCCCCTGAAGCCAATAGACAAACCAGGCAGTCATATAGGGAGTGCTCATCGCCAAATTTTCCGCGTGATATTTCTTTTTGTTTGCGACCCGTGCAATGATCACGGTGGTGTCATTCTGTTTCAGGATCGCATCCCGGTTTTCTTTCAGGGAGACAAGGGTGCAGATTCCCAGATCTTTCCGTTCCGGATGATCCTCATCCCAGCCGTAAGGATTGGAAGTGGCGGTCATCATGACCGGTATTTTCAAACGTCCGGGATCATAGGGACACCGCATAAGCCAGGATTCTGCCAGCGTTTGATTGATTCCGCTGATGGTAAACAGTGCTTTGAAATACTTTCCTTCCGGATATTTTGTAACAGCATTGATCGCCCCGGCACCTCCCTGAGAATGTCCGGCAATTCCCAAACGGTCGGGATCGATTTTCCGGTAAAAAGGACTGTCCGGCGTTTGATTTTCATTCAGCAGAAATTTCAGGCAAAGAATCGCTCCGCGTCCTTTCCCTGTCCACTTCTCTTCCGTTCCGATCACCACAAAACCCCATGAGGCAAGATGCCGGAACACAGTCATGAACCGGGTCGCACGATAGCCGGTTCCATTGCATATCACAATCGCCGGATACTGCTTTTTCCTGTTCTCTTCCAGTTCTGCCGGATACCAGATCCGGAACTCTTTCAGCTTATAGTCCCCGGCATCCCTCTGAATGCATTTAACCGCATAAGGTCCTGTTTCCAGATATTTGGATTCCAGGGGCGCAGATGTCTGTACATATTCCTTTATTTCCGAAAGAATACTTGTTCCGCAGCCACAGAAACACAGGATGGACAAAGTGAGAAAAAACTGGAAAAACTTTCTTCGCATCGTTGTGATCAGCTCTTTGTAAACTCCTGCCAGGGAATCGCAACCGGAGCGTTTTCGGAAATAATGCTGTCAACATGCAGCAGCAGCGGATAATCAGAAAGGTTGATTTTGCCCTGTTCTGCCTGAATTCTCAAAGCTTTGGCAACCCGTTTGGCAACCACAAGAGATTCCAGAGTGACGCCCTGCAGTTTTTCCAGAGCTTCTTCAATGGTGTCCCCTTCGCCAAGCAGAATTCCTACTTTCCGGGTGCGCCCGCCGTAAACCGTGACATAAAGATCTCCCACTCCTACATAGAAACTCTCATCTGTTCCGCCCAGAAGATTGACCAGACTGTGCATTTCTCTTGTCGCCTGAAGGAAAACGCCCGCCTGAGAGTTATAATGAAGCTCCTCTTTGCCTAAACGTTTGAAGTTGACTCCGATAGTCAGTGCAACGCCCAGCGCATAACCGTTTTTCAAGGCAACCGCAGATTCCACACCCATGACATCCAGCGTGGCAATGATGTGATAATACTCTGTTTCCATGATCGACTTCAAACGTTTCAGCACGTTCATATCCTTGCCGCAGAACGCCACAAGTGTTTGATCATGAGCCACTAATTCGTAGCTGGTACAGGGGCCGCCAATGGCACAAAGCTCATTATCTTTTCCCAGCACATCCAGTTTTTTCTGCCAGAATTGAGGATAAGAGATCAGGGAACCATCGTCCTGACACAGCAATCCTTTTGTGACGGAAAGAACCGGAACACCTGCGGGCAGCATGGGCAGAACGGTTTCAGCGAACCAGTCCACACCGAAAGAACTCACTCCGCAAATGATCAGATCGGTTTCTTTCAATGCACTTTCACACTCTTTAAATTGATAATACTCAACTCCTGCCGGAAACGGACGGTCAAACTTCGGATGCTGTCCGGTTTTGCGGCAGCAATCAATGATTTCCCGATCCAGAGGTGTGCCGACCAATCGGACCGTATTCCCGTTTTCCCTTGCAGGAAACGCAAGAGCGGATCCCATCATTCCCGATCCGATAATTGTTACGATGCTCATAATTGAATCTCCTGATTCTGTTAGGGGGGCTGTTCTTCTTTTTAATTGCCGGAGATCCAGCTGGAAAGATCTTCTTCTTTTTTGCGTTCCGGAATGTTTTCAAATTCCACCTTCAGAACCGAGGCAAGCGGATCGGGGGGCAGGGCAGGCAAACCGGAGATCTTCAGCCGTCCTGTCGCTTCATTCCACTGGAACTGGAATTCTTCTCCGGTGGCAAGCAGAGTTACACGCTTGACAGGAGTTCCAACCATGACAGCCGTTGCCGTGTTGCCGGGCCAGCGGAAAATACACCAGTAGCCGATTTTGCCTTTGCGGGTCCAGGGACCCTGAAGGTTCAAGTCAACCAGCCCGGGCTGGGAGGAACCGATCAGAGCGCAGCGTTCTGAGTTGTAAACAGCTTCGCCGTTTTTCTGAAGCCAGATCCCGACTTGCTGAACACGTTCGATTTCTTCGTTTCTGATATGTCCCTGAGGATCGGGTCCGATGTTGAGCAGGTAATTTCCATCCAGCTGAGCTGCCTGGATCAAATGCTGAAGAAGCTGTTCAGAGGTTTTCCAGTTGGGATTGAACCGGGTATAGCCCCATGCGCAGGAATCGCCGATGCACATGCAGCTTTCGGTCATGAGCTCTTTTCCGGCACGAACCACCTGTTCGGGGGTTTCGATATCTTCTTTTTTGCCGGATCGGTCATTGATGATGATTGCCGGCTGAAGTTCGCGGACCATGGCGTTGAGTTTATCAGCCTGCCAGAAATCCGCCCAGCCCTGTTTGTCCAGCTTGAGTCTGGCATCCCAGCCGCCGTCATATTCGAGAAGATCGATCTGACCGTAATTGGTCATAAGTTCACGGACCTGTCCGTGGATCTGTCTCAGAAGGGCTTCTTTGGATTCCGGATATTTTTCCGGTTCAAAGTAACCGGGGAAACGCCAATCCAGCAGAGAGTAGTACAAGCCGACTTTCAGTCCGGCTTCCCGGGCAGCTTCCACATATTCCCGGACAATATCCCGTTTGCAGCCGTGGTTAACACTGGTGAAATCGGAATACCGGCTGTCGAACAGACAGAATCCTTCATGGTGTCTGGTGGTGAGAACCATATATTTTGCACCGGCAGCTTTTGCGGTTTCCACCCATTCTCTGGCGCAGCCGGGGGCAGGGTTGAACTGATCTGCAAACTGGGCATATTCTGCGGCGGGAATGCGTTCTGAATACATGGTCCATTCGCCTCTGCCGAGAATGGAGTACAAGCCGAAATGAACATAAATACCAAACCGGGCTTCCCGGAACCATTTCATTCTTTCTTCATAAGTCATGATCTGTTTTCCTTTATAATAATTGTTTGCTTTTGATCAGTTCCTGATAGAATTTTGCACTGAGTTTCGGGGTGCGTTTCTGGGTATCATAATCCACCCGGACGATGCCGAACCGTTTGGTATAACCTTCGCGCCATTCAAAATTGTCAAAGAAACTCCAGGCAAAATAACCGGCAATGTTGATGTTTTCATTCCCGGCACGGAGCAGGTTTTGAAGATAGGATCGCAGGAACATAACACGTTCCGTATCATAGACTTCTCCATGATCCACCTTGTCAAGAGTTGCACAGCCGTTTTCCGTGATGTAATACTTTTTTGCACCCCAGAGATCATGGATGGAACGAACTCCCCAGTACAATGCTTCCGGTGTGACGCGTCCCCATGTCATCTGCGTAATGGGATAGCCCTCAGGGAAGGGCAGGATCTTGTAACCGTCACCGTCTGCAACGATATACTCGCCGACATAAATATTCAGTCCGATGAAGTCCAGCGGAGCATGGATGATCTTCATTTCCTCTTCGGTAAATTCCGGTGCATCTTCTTTCAAATCAGCGAGATACTCTTCCGGATACTTTCCTTCGCAGATGGCTGTGAGTTTCGCTGCATTTGCCATCCGGAATGCCTGATTTGCCGCTTTGACATTCTCCGGAGTTTCGATTGCCGGGATGTAGACAGCCGGGTTTTCCGCAAGCCCGATTTCCAGTTCGCCGGAGGCATTGGCACGCAGAGCCTGAACCGCCAGCCCGTGTCCGAGCAGCGCGTTATGAACCGCTTGCCGTTCCTCTTTCAGCGAACATTTGACCATAGGAGGAAAATAGGCTCCCTGAGTGTTGTAACAGGCATCTGTAAAGTTTGAAATTTCGTTGACCGTAAAGTAGTTGTGAACGAGTCCGGAGAGTTCTTTGCCGACAGTTGCGGCATATTCTCCGAAATAGCGGGCAGTCTCTTTTGCACGCCAGCCGCCGAATTGTTCTTCCAGCGCCTGAGGCAGTTCCCAGTGATGCAATGTTGCAAAAGGACGGATCCCCTGTTTCAGAAGTTCTTCGCTCAGCCGTTTGTAAAAATCCATGCCTTTCTGATTGAATTTTCCGTAACCGCCGGGAAAGATCCGAGCCCAGTTGATGGAAAAACGGTACGCCTGGATCCCCATATCTTTCATGAGTTTGATATCATCGCGATACCGATTGAAGTGATCGCAGGCAACTTCAAAATTGCATCCGTCGCGGATGATCCCCGGAGTATTCGCGGCGACCTGCCAGGTGGTCAAACCTGCACCATCAGCATTGGGGGACCCTTCCACTTGAAGGGAACTGGTTGCAGCTCCAAACAGAAAATTATCCGGAAACTTACTGTACATTTTATGCTCCTGGTATTGAGTTATTGTTGTAATATAGATGGCTTTGAGTAAAAATCAAATCCCGGAACTTCAGATGGAGGTATTTTTACAGAGTTTCACCCCTCAATCAGATCTCCTGAACGGGAGAGGCATCCCGTAAATATTCCGATGACAGAAATTTGTTTGACAAATCGTTTTTCTGCAATATATTACAATCGGACTTCAATATTTTTCAGAAAGGATTCTTTTATGCTGAAATCTTTGTTTTTGCTTCTGGCTGCAGGAACTCTGCTTCTCACTGGGTGTACCACCTCAAAAGAACTGATCGTGGATCAGGCGAACCCGAAAAAGTGGTCCGGGAAGGTGGAGTTTGCTCCGGAACATGCCGGAACGTATGGACCCTGCTTTATTTTGTACGGGAATTATCCGACTCCGCTCATTTATAATGAATATATCCCCATCAACCCCGCGAAAACTTATATTTTTAAAGTCAGATTCAGAACTCTTGATCCGGCATTGCCCGCCAGCGGATATATGGGCTTTGAGCTCTTCGATGCTCAGAAACGGAAATTGACTTACAGCCACGTCGTCCATGCAGGTTTGGGATATTCTGAAGTCATTTCTGCAAAAAAAGGCGATAAGTTTATGATCGTTAAGATGATTCCTGATTTTCACAAAATCAAAAATCTGCGGACGGCATTCCATGTCAAAGAAGATTGCAGCGATATTCCCAACATGGATCTCTCGCCCGCGTGTACGAAAGTCGAAAAAACAGCCGATGGAAATCTCCGTCTGGAGCTGAGAAGCGCATTGAAAAAAGATTATCCCGCAGGCACAAAGATCCGCTTCCATACTCCCTACGGGGCACCGATGTATTATCTTGCAAGCGGCTGGATGCCCGCAGGGGAAGGAAAGGTCTGTACCGCGATCCTTTCCGGGATTTATGACAAGCCGGGAGCCCCGGGCAAACAGTTCTGGAAGGGAACTGTCTATGCACGTCCCTTCGTCTGGTTCGGCAACTGGAACCGGAAGCCTCAAAAGGGAGCAAAACTGCTTGTGGATGGATTCTCTCTGGTGGAAACAGATCAGGTTCCTGACGAACCTGCGAAGTAAGATCCGGGAAATCAGAGTCTGATATCTTTCAGGGTTTCCCCTTCGAAAAATGTGACCGGGAGCAGTTCTGAATGGGGCAGATCCGTCTCTCCTCCGATGACCCGCATGGCGAGAGAAAGAGCATATTCCCCCATCCCTTTCGGGTTGAAATCGATGGACGAGATCCGGTAAAAATGATGAAATTCCGGACCGGAAATATATCCGCACACGGAGAGATCTTCCGGGATATTGAGTCCGATTCTCCGGCATTGTCCGATCAGATCTGCCGCCTGAATGTCATTTTCACAAATGATAACGGTATAGTCACGGATCAGTTTCCGGACATATTTTTCGAATGCGGAAATATTATGAATGGGCAGGGAGGCAATATTGATTTCCCTGAGATCAACGCCCAGCTCTTCTGCCCGCTTCTGAGCTCCCAGAAAACGTTCCCGCTGAACCAGAATCTCAATGGGAGAGGAAAAATGCAATGCCTTGCGGTGTCCGCGTTTCCAGACTTCTTCCAGCAGGATTTTTCCAGCCATGAAGTTGTCTGCGTTAATATGATACGAAAGCTCTTTTTTTCCGTGAGGACGCAGGGTGTCGACGCAGAACACCGGAACATCCGGAAGATTGATTGAGTCCGTTTCTCCTCCGATAAAAATGGCGCAGGGATTGAGGCTTTCGATCCGTTCTTCCAGCACCTGCATATTTTTCTGTCCTGTCATGGGAACAACGGTGAAGTTGTATCCGGCTGCATGAGTTCCGTTGATCAGCCCCTGGAGCATCCGGGAATAAAAGGAGTGGTGTGTGGGGAAACAGCCGGTATAAACGATTCGTTTTTCGGGGAAGAAATCTTTCCGGATCAGAACGGTTCCTCCTGCGCCCCGGGTGCGTTTGAGATATCCCCGTGTGACCAGCTGGGAGACTGCCCGGTTTGCGGTTCCTTTATCAATATTGAATTTGCGGGCAAGCTGATATTCGGATGGGACCCGTTCTCCGATTTTATAACTGCCTGCTTCGATTTTTTCCAGAAGATAATTTACAATAAATTGTTCTTTTTCGCCGCTCATGATCCGGATTCCTGTTGTATTTTTACAAATTTTAATCCCGTTTGATTTCGGGAATAATATATCAGAAAAAAATGTTTTGTCAAGCTGTTTTTTTGACCCGGTTATTAAAATTTGTTTATTTTTGAATGAAGGCTTGACAAAATCAGAAAAATGAGTTATATGTATAATGAGGAATGAATTGAAATATAAAAATAATGACAGGGTCAATAATGAGCATTACGGAAATATATATTCAGGAGCCGGAGTACTGGATCACCTCTCTGGATGGGGTGAAAGCGTATCTTGAAAACAATGTAACAAAAGGAACCGTATCAGTTGCAGGATACTCTGCCGGGGGACGGGAAATCCTCGCCTATGCCTATGGCGAGAAAGAGGATCTTCCGCAAACCGTCTCTTTTTCCTCTGCATTCGCGGCAAAGAAACCGGAACTTTACACCCGGGCTCCCGAACGGAAAAAACTTTCTCTTTTTATCTATGGTGCGATCCATGGCGCAGAAGTGGAAGGGACCGCTGGACTGATCAATTTTATCAATCTTCTGGAACATGGAGTCGATTTGCGGGGAAGAAGAAATGATACTCTTCTGAAACTGGCAGAACAGTTCCGCATTGTGATCGTTCCGCTTTCCCAGCCGGATGGAAGAGCAAGATACCGCCGGAACAGTCTGGTTGGACAGACGTTGGATGTGTATCAGTATTATACCCACGGGATCTGGAAAGATGGAAGTCCCTGCAAATATCCTGAACACAAAGAGATCATGCCGCTGCCAGTGGAAGAGTTCGAACAGCTGGGCGCATATTTTAACGACAACGGTGTAAACTGTCAGCATGATGATTTCTTCGGGGATATTCAGCCGGAAACTCAAACGCTCATCAGGCTGGTCCATGAGGAACGCCCTGACTGCATCCTTTCCTGTCATGCCTGTGAAGCTGATCCGGGGATGAGCACTCCTGCGGCGACTTTGACGGAGAACGGATTGCGGATGGTTCAGCAGATCTCGGCAAGTGTCATGGCAAATCAGATCAAAGCGAATTTGCGTCCTTATCACAGAGTGAATCTTCAGCAGAGCAAGGCATTTATTCTGCAGGACATCCTTTACATGGCATCCGGCGGTTTGCCGCTGCTGTATGAGTTCCCCCACGGATGTGTCAATATTCCGTTTACGCATGATGAGATCATTGATCTTGGATTGACTTTATTTGAAGAAATAATGAAATTTGGTGTTGAAACAAAATTCAAAGACCGTTTTTGAAAAATAACAGAGAAGGGAAAATGAAAATGATTTGTTTCAGAAAAGATAGCGGCCGGAAGAGCTTTACCTTGATTGAGCTGCTTGTCGTGATTGCGATCATCGCAATTCTTGCGGGGATGCTGCTGCCTGCATTGAATCAGGCACGGGAAAAAGGGCGTGCAGCTTCTTGTATGAACAGTTATAAACAGCTCCATTTTATTGATGCGGAATATGCACAGACTTTTGATGGCTGGGGCATGGCGTATGCTCTTGCCGGGGAAACATCCTCCGGGTGGGGTGGTATTATTTTTGGAGATGTCCTGTTGAGACGCGGAGGAAACGCCACCAAGATAGCTGACAGTTTGAAGCTTCCGAAATTTAATGCTCCATTCTGTGCATCCGGGAAAATGAATGAAACTTCTCCCAAAGATCAGTTTGCCGGAACATATCAGGGAAAACCGGCTATGAATACATGCTTCCATACCTATCCCAATCCGTATCCAACAAATGCCAAATATACAAATAAAAAACTGGCACGGATCCGGAATGGTTCCAGTATTGCCCATTTTGCGGATGCTATCAGCGATGGTTTCAACTATGCAAGCAATCTGCAATACCGTCACAGCAGACAGGTAACGGTTCTCTTTTATGATGGACATGTGAAGTTGTGCCGGCATGGTGAGATTCTGGATAAAAATATTTGGGCAAACGGTTTTGGAAACTGAGAGGATCAATTTCCGGGGCCGGCTCTCAAACGGGCGTACAGGAGCTTCCGTATCTGTCTTTTCAAAAAATAAACTTTCAATGGAGGAGTTATGAAAAAATATTGGTTTTTATGTTTGATCCCGATGATGCTTTGCGGTGATATCATCAGCAAGCCGGATGCCAATACATTATGGATGGAAAACGGAAATCCGCTGAAATTTTCGCCGAAAGGTGTCCGCGGCTGGCGCGCCCGGGGCGGTGAGATCAAGCAGATCGAGAATGGTTTTGAATTCAATTCTATCGGAAA
This sequence comes from Lentisphaeria bacterium, assembly GCA_017456805.1. The sequence continues at coordinate 53,238 of JAFTIQ010000034.1, read as the reverse complement.
AAAAGGCGATGTCGGCATGTATCTCGCGGCATCCAAAGAGTTCCCTTATCTGGAATTTGATTTGGAAATCGTGGGAACCGGACATCGTTTTTCCATGTTCGGCTGGTGTGTCAATACAGGTCCGAGATATTACTGGAGTCCTGCGCCGGAAAGCGGATATTACGTTCAGAATCTCTATGAAAACGCTCCGAAAATGCGCGAAAGCGGAAATATTTTCTACTCTTTTTCAATCAATGATGCACATGTTCGAATCAAAAATATCCGTATGGTCAAAGTTCCCCGGATCAAAGTGACATTGGATAATAATTTTTTTGTTGACCGGAAGTGTCTGTGTGAAGATGCGTTGTTGAAAGCGACGGTTGAAAGTTCTCTGAAACCGGTCTCTGCAGTTTCGCTCGGGTTTATGGATTCCACCCGCGGGAATAAGCTTCAATTGAATGAAAATGAGGTATGGCAATTGGAACCCGTGTCCGGAAAGCAAGGTACGTTCACGGCGGAAACAGAGGTGCGTTCGCTTCATGGACGAAATGTGAATGTCGGTTACATGATGTTGGAAATCAATGGGTTCGGGACGAAGGCGTTCACCTGGTTCTGTCAGCCGTGGAAAGCCGGAGCAAGTTTTAATGCTGATAGACCTCTGCGTTCAGATTTCAGCTGGATCAGTGATCTCCGCACGGATCATCCCAGAATCTATATCAACAAAGATACTCTTCCTCTGGTCAAGGCATGGGCTCAGAAAATCGGGATGAAGCAACTGCTCTCTGATGCGGAACATTTCCAGATCGATCCTGCGCTGAAAGTCAAAAAACGGGGTGCGGTGGGCAATACCAGACCCTATTCCAGTCAGGAGGTTGAAGTCGCTGCGCTTTATGAGGAAGAAGCCCTGACTTGTGCTCTGGCATATCTTTTGACAGACGAGAAAAAGTATGCCGAAAAGACTTGGCAGTTTCTTGATCACAACCTTGCCGTTTATAAAGATACAGCAGAAAAACGGGCGGCGATTTCCTGGTACGCAATCGGAAGAATCGAAAATATGGCGGCACTCGACTGGATTTGGAACACGGATATCCCCCGGGCAAAGAAGTATCTTAAAGAATTTATTGATGTCAATATCAAATATGCCCGTCATGGCTGGTGGGGCCCTTATTTCGGAGTCAATGGCGGATCCGGAAAAGTCTCCGGGTTCTATGGCGATGCCAATAATGAACTGTATATGGGGATCCTTGCCTATGGGGAAGGGGTTTGCGATGAACTTGCCCTCAGTATGCTGAAGGAAGGCTACAAGAAATACCGGGAGTGTCTGAACTATCGGGATACCACTGCAGAAGATGACGGGATGTTATCCAGTCCGACCATCAATTATTCAGCGGGACAATATCCCTGGGCAAGTTATGATTTTCTTTATTTGTGGCGGACTGCTTTCAAGAAACCGGTCAAGCTTCCCTTCCTGACCCATTTGATGTATTTCCCTGAATGGTTTCTCTGGAACTCCATTCCCGGAAAAGGGAAGGTCAAGATCCGGAACTATGGGTTCGGAGATAATGACCACTCCACAAATGCAATGTTTGGAATTTCTCCTCATCTGTATGCGACTCTGGGTGTTTATGGTGCGCAATACCCCGGTGAAGTTTCTATGATTGCAGAGGCAATTCAGCGGATGGATGGAAAATACAGTATTGACTTTTTCAATGATCCGAAACGGATCCGTCCCCGGACAAAAGCTCCCCTTTACTACTACGGATTCTTCCGGCGGTATCTGGCTTATGACATAGAGAAGGTTAAGCCGCCTCAGGCAAATTCAGTTCAGAATAAAGCTCTGGCACGTCATTTCCGCCCGGGCGGTGCGGTCTTTATGCACAGCGGAACCGGAAAAAATGATACCCGTGCGCTGTTTGTAACCGGAGCAACAGTGGAAGCTCACAACAATCGCGGCGATGAAAACCATTTCACCATTTTCAAAAACGGATATCTGGCAATCGATTCCGGATATCGCATGGATTCCTGGTACGGTGCATGGAAATATCATAATGCCTCCAATGCGCACAATACGATTCTGATCCATGATCCCTCAGAACGCTTCCCCGAGGATACCGCATATTGTGAATCTGTTTATCAGAAAAGCCGTTACATGTGGGATGCCGCTGAGCGGGAGGCTCTTTATCAGAAGCATAAACCCCATTTTGCAGATGCCGATGGCGGGCAGGTCTCCAAAATCGGCGGACAGTGCCGAGCCTTCTCAACCAATCAATTTTATTCCTATGCGCTTGGCGATGCCGCAAAGGTTTATTCCGTCAAAAAATGCAAAGAATTTACCCGGCAGTTCATCCACATTCAGCCGGATGTGTTTATCGTCTTTGACCGCGTGGAATCCACAAATCCGACATTCAAAAAAGAGTGGCTCCTCCACTTCCTCGAAGAGCCTGTCATCAATGGAAATGTTACGACTGCCAAGGTCACTGATGAAGGCGGGATACTCCGGTGTACAACGCTTCTTCCGGAAAATGGCGTCATTACCAAAATCGGCGGTCCCGGCAAAGAGTTCATGGGTGCATCGGTCAACTGGGATGGTCCGAAAAAAATCTTTAAGAACCTGCAGTATGCCGGCTCATGGAGGATCAATCTTTCCCCGAAAACTCCGGCAAAACGGGATTACTTCCTGAACGTGATCGATGTCGGCGAAAAACCTGCAGAAGGTATTTCGCTCTCTCAGGATGCAGCGACTGCAACTGTTTCTTTCACAACTCCTCAGGGCAGAAAAGTGACAGTTACCTTCCAGAAAACTGGAAAAACCGGCGGAAAAATCCGGATCGAAGAAAACGGAAAAGTTCTTTGTGAAGAACCTTTGACTCAGAAAGTCATGCCCCAGAAAGGTTTCCTTTATTGAACTCCGGCAGAGCCGGGAAGATGTGAAGAGCACCGTTGGTGCGTGAAGGTGTGAAGGTGTGAAGGTGTGAAGGTGTGAAGTTGAGCCTGACGGCTCAGTGAAGTGCTCGCTGTCGCGAGTGCGGAGATGCCGGTAGTTTATTTGTTAAGATGGGCGCACACGCCAAAGATTGACTGAGGATAACGGACGGGAACGGACAGAAACGGTTCAGAACGGAGAACTGACGCCAGGGCACCCGGAGAAAATCTCTCCGTTGTTCCCCGTTGTCCTCCGTTCTTTTCTGTTTACAATTTACTTTGCAGCCAAATCGGCTTTGATTCCGTTCAGCATCGCTTCAAAACGTCTGCCGTATTCCACATAGCTGGAATATTTGATTTCTTCCAGATCCGTGGTGTTTTCAGAAGCATCATGGAACACGGCTGCAACGTGGGGCTCCATGGAGAATCCGCCGTCATAACCATTCTTGAGAAGGTCGATCAGAATCGCGCGGACATCTCCGCTTCCGTCGCCAGCCCAGCAGTATTTACATGCCGGACGGGTCTTGCCGTCTTCGTGGGGAACCGCTGTACCGTCTTTGATATGAACGTAAGAGATAAACTCTTTCACGTTGTAGTAGAACTCCCATGAGGACTGAAGGGCGTAGGGGAAAGAACCGATTCTGCGGTAATTGAATACGGGGTTCCCGGTGTCATAGATCAAAGTAAATGCCTTGCTTTTGACATTGTCCAGCAGTTTCAGAGTGTGAAGATGGGAGAGCCCGCCATAGTTCATGCAGTTTTCATGACCGTAAATGATTCCGTTATCTTCACAGATTTTGACGAGTTCATTGACTTTTGCGAAGATGATTTTTTCCAGTTCCGGATTGTCGGGTTCTTCCTCCTCGACCATTTTGAAGCTCATACCGCGGAGCAATTTGATTCCCAGTTTGTGCATGCGGGGGATAGCTTTGTAAAGCAGATCCTTGCTGAGTTCGAAATCTTCCTCTTTTCTCGGATGAAGTCCCCAGTTTGCGATGCTGCTGCCGTAGCAGTTGAATGAAACTCCGGCATCCTGCAGTTTCCCGCAAAGGGTCTCAAACTCTTCCTCGGTCAGTGTCGAAAGACTTTTTCCGTCAATATTTCTGGTTTCGATATACTTCCAGCCCAGTTCTTTTGTGGCTTTGATCTGGAGATCAATACTGCTTCCTGCCTCGTCGGCGAATCCTGTTAAAAACATAATAATCAGTTCCTTGTTGAGCTAAAAGATTGAGACATATCGACATCCGCAGCGGGAGCAGCGGCTTTTTTCTGATAGCGGCTTTCTGCAATGAGTCCGGAAAGCATTTCAGCATATTCCGCGGAATCCATGGGAAGTTCCACGGTTTTATCCTTCAATCCGGAAAGCAGCATGGCATTTCCGAGTTCGAGACCGCGGATCCCTTCTGCCATGGGAGCGATCAGGGGGGCGTCATGAAGGATCGCATTTGCGACGTTTTCGATCACATTTCTGTGCTGGTGAGAGGCATCGCAGCTGGCAGGGATTTCGCAGATCCAATGTCCAGCCGTGCCAAACGCTTTTGTGGTCGTCTTTGTGAATTCAGAAGTTTCAATTTCATTTCTGAGGAACGTGATTTTTCCATCTTCGTAAGTGACTCTTCCCCGTTCTGCAGTGATCACAAGCCGGTTTTCTCCGGGCATTTCACCGGTGGAAGCAATGAAGTTTCCAACCATTCCGTCTTCATATTCCATATAGGCGTTGACTTCATCTTCCACTTCAATATCATGATATTTTCCAAGCTTTGCAGAAGCCCGCACCATTTTCGGCATACCGAAAAGCCACTGCCACAAATCGAGCTGATGCGGACACTGATTCAGCAGCACTCCGCCGCCTTCTCCGCGCCAGCTTGCACGCCAATCGCCGGAATCGTAATATGCCTGAGAACGGAACCAGTTCGTAATGACCCAATTGACTCTGCGGATTTTTCCGAGTTCCCCTTTGTCGATCAGCTCTTTGAGCTTCATGTGGGCACCGATGGTTCTCTGACAGAACATCAGGGATTGTTTGAGTTCAGGATGTTTTGCCCCTTCTGCAATAAGCCGTTCCGCTTCTGCTTTGTGAACCGCAATGGGTTTCTCCACGATGATATGTTTTCCGGCATTCATCGCTTTGATCGCCAGATCCGGATGATCATAATGAGGAACTGCAATCAGAACAGCATCAACATCCGCTTCTTTGAAAAAGCTGTCTGCATCTGTGAAACACTGGATCTTCTCCCGGATCTTCGGCGCAATCCGGTCAAAAGCTGCCGGATTGATATCGCAGACGGCGGTCAGCTTCGTATTGGAAAGTTCTTCGATGAAATTGACGTGAGCGGATCCCATGTTTCCGATCCCGATGACTCCGAATTTGACAAAATCCATTTTTATTCTCCTTTGAATTGCATTTCGGGTTCCTGACAATAATATAACACCGAAGGAGTTTTTTTCCACGGCTTAAAATATTTTTATGAAAAAAAGTTGCCTTCTTGTCCTGTGAATAAGGATTTTTTTTACAGATTATTATCGAAATGATACTTGCAAACCTGTATTCTTGTATTATATTAAAATAGAATGAAAGAGGAGCCGTTATGCTGTCAAAGACATCTCAGGTGGAAGAATATCTCAGAAATGAAATGATACAGGGAAAACTGCCTGTCGGAAAGAAAATTCCATCCCGCAGTCAGTTGTGCAGAAGATTCCAATGTTCCCGAACCATCGTTGAACGGGCTGTGGATCTTTTGATCCGGGATGGACTTCTGATCGGCAGAAAAGGAAGCGGAACGTACGTCCGGAATGAACGTCCGACCGGGGACCGGATCCGGAGTTTGAAAATCCTTTCCGATTTCTGGGGAACTCCCAAAGATAACCCGGATTTGCCGTCGCTGAACCTTGATGATTTGCAAATTTCAGTGGAGTGGATCCCCGCTGAACGCGGTGTCATGGAAATGGATTCACTCTGTATGCCCGGCACAGCGGTAATTGCTGCCCGTCCGAGAATTTTTCAACTTCCGCTGCTGGAAAAACTGCAGAAACGGAACATCCCCGTTTTGCTGCTTAACCGTGATTACGATGGATTCGATTATATTCTGACCGATCCGAAATCCAGCATCCGGGAAGGTATTTCATGGCTTTTGATTGAAGCCGGACGTGATATAGCCTTTGTCTCCTGCCGTCCGACAGTTACCCGTCCATACGTTGCGGAACGGATCCTGTCATTTTATGAATCGGCGATTGAATTTGGAGCACATTTGCGTTCGGATTGGTGTTTGAGTAAAACGTTTGAGGATTTTACCGGCGATGTAGCGGAGATCGGGCGTACACTGTTTGGTTCTCCCCAGATTCCGAAAGGAATATTTATATTGAATCAGGAAATTGCGCTTCCTGTTGTGAATTGCGGACAAGGGTATGGTTTGACACCTGGAAAAGATTATAAGCTTTTGCTATTTGATTATGCCCAGGAGCTTGCCGGTTATCCCGGGATTGCGATGATGAAACAGCCGGAATTGCTTTATGAGAAAGAGATTCGCCGCTGGTTGAAATCCGTGGATGAAAAAATCCCGTTCAAATCAGCCCTGAAAACAGAATTGCGAATTCAATAATAACATCATTCATTTATTCTTCGTAATCTGCTGCATGTGAACAAGGTATTTGCTTCCAATATTATTTCCCTGAGATTTTGGATGTTTTTTGATTAAAGATATCTATCTCCTTTTATAATATAAACAGAATCGCAAATAAAGTTGTTTTTTCAGTCAAATTATCTGCAATTTCATAGACGTTCAGAGTCTTAATGATTGGAGATATAATCTTTGGGATTATAAAAAAAATAAGGCAGAACCAAAACCATACCCCCCTATAAGTTTCGATCCTGCCTTATGGTGATTAATATATACTGTTTTTGTGAAAAGTCAAGCGATAATATAAAAATATTTTAATTATTTTTGTAGAAACATACAAATATAAAACAAATATTAGATGTTTTTGTGTGAAATGATGAAAATGCAAATCAGAAATTATTCCCGATAGAATCTTGAAAATCCGAAAGATAGGGATAAAATGTAATAATATCCCCTCTCTGCGGATGCTCCTTTTTTACTCATTGAATGGGCCATACCATGAGTCATGATTTTCGCTGAATTCAACGCCGGTTACATCCGGAATCGCAAGAAGAGCTGCCTGTAATTTCGCTTTCATTGCTTCAGCATTGATCCGATAACTCTGAACTGACATACAGCCGTCAATTTCGCCTGTACCACAGCTGCCCGTTGCAAAGAACCCATGCTGTTCAATCAACCAGAAAATATGATCAATCATTTCAAAATGTTTTTCATCATCATAAATCGGAGTAAAACTCAGTTTGAAATCAAATCCGATCTCTTTGAATTCTCCAAGATGTTTCTTTTTGCGTAACCGTTTGTTCATTTGAATCCTCTTTGTTTTATGTGTTCTGATGTTAACTTTGCCAAGTGTAAAAGTGCTGATGCAAACCATGCAAAATCGTGATTGTTTTCCCGAATCCACAGAGTTACAACTATGGATATGACAGTGTTGATGTCAGTTTCCTCATGAATTTTTTTCGGGTCGTATGAAAGAAAGGTAATATCAACCTTAAAGCTGTGCAATAACAATTCGAGGAAAAATTCTTCGCAATGAATTGCTGTCGGTGAATCTTGAAAAATCTTTGCATATCTTTCCGCAAACTTATGTATTTCGCTTGGATCAACGTTTTTTCGGTTCGCTCGGTGTGGACAATTTTCCATGTTATGCAAATAATAATAAGGAATCTCGTCCAGATAAAAAAAACATTGATACCATAAGTTGCATGTACTTAAAAAACGACATCTGGCGCATTGCGATTTTTTATCAGGATGCCAGTATCCATCAAGAAAGCCGATGCGGTAATTGAATTGTTTGAGTCGCTCTGTAATCTTTGCTTTTGCAATATCATCGACAGAAGATTCCGGTTCAAGAAGTTTTTCGCAATCCTCCAAACCCAACTTTTCAAAATTACAGAATTTTGCAAATTGCGGCTGTTTAAGCAAAAGGTTCCGCCAATCTGCTCCCTCCAATTTGTTCCAGCGGCACTTGTCAGCATATTGCGGCATGAAACCCAGTAAAAACGCCCAATCATAGCCTTTAAAATTTTTCCAATTGCATAAATAATCGAGTTGTGGCTGTTGAATTAAAATCCACCACCAGGCAACGCCGTCAAGTTTTTTCAACACGGGACATTGAGTCGCTTTTTCAGGTTCTGAACGCAAAATTGCTGCCCAATCCAAGTTATCTGTCATTGGAGATGCAAGCAATTTCTTTGTCAGTTTTTTGCGTAATCGTTTGTTCATAAGTATCTCTAATTCAATCCCAATACATGTAAATGCCTGGAGGTTCTATATGCATTACTCCATCACATCCCGGCCGTGGGCATTTATACTCTTTTGCATCTTTGGATCCTATACCTGTCTTTAAAATCTGCAGTTCCACTAAACAGCTACCATCACATTTTCTTTTTTTACATTTCCAAATAAAAAATCTCTTCTTCAACCACCAAATCATATCTTTTACCCAACTGTATTTTGAATAATAATTTTTTATATGTGGCATTTTGGGTGGTTCAGCAATATCATGCAGACAAGCAATTGTATTTGCTTTAAACCAAATCGAATCAACAGATATACAAATAACCCTTCCGGTTACCGGACAATATTTTTGTAAGAGTTCTCCACTAAATCCTCCGAAAGAAGGCTGTTGGTGATTCAACAATAATTTTGTGCCACATTTGTCACAAATGTAGTATGCATCAGTTCCCATAGATACTCCTGTTATGTTTTCGTTACCAATCTTTCAGAGGAATTTTTATAATCTGGAGAGGCACATTTTAATTCTACACCGTTGATCGCGACATAAACAACCATCCATTGATCGTTAATGCAATACAAGCCTGTTCCGGTGTGGTTGTCCGGAATCTATGCAGTAACTTTCCGGTAAAATCTTATTCTGTCAATTTTTCTTCGTTTTTTCATAACAACTGCCCTCCATTTAAACTGTTTCGCAAATAATATAGCAGTAAAAAGTGGACTTTTTACGTCCACTCTGAAAATATTTTACAAAAAATTCTCGTTTTTTTTTGCAAATTTTACCTCATCCGGAGTTTTTAACGGTTCAAATCGCCGAAGCATCCAGCAGAAAATCGATCAGATTGATATTCAGAATACCATTGTCATCGTACCAGGATTTTCCGATGTCATTCCGGATGATGATTTTGGGGAATGAATCGCCGGTCAGACATAAGGGCTTCAATTCGGCAGATTGTTTTTCGGCATCGGGCATAGCAAATGCGGATTGAATATAGACTTTCCGGTTGCCTTTGGAGGCTATAAAATTGATTTCTCTTTGGATTTTGACCTGATTCCCGCTTTTATTTTTGCCATTTTCATAGACTATACCCACATCTACGGAAAAATTTCTTATCCGCAATTCATTGAAAATAATATTTGCCATAATGTGAGTCATTTCCATCTGCCGGAATCCTGTTCTGGCATTCCGCAAACCGATATCCTCGCAGTAATATTTCATCGGATATTCAAAATAGGATTTCCCTCTGACATCATACCGCTTGCTTTCGGTAAAGAGAAATGCATCTTTGAGATGCTCCAAATAACTTCTCAAAGTGTTGGCAGAAATATCAACCTTTTTTCTGGAAAGAATAGTATCGGCGATTTTTGTGGGATTGGTCAGAGAACCAATTGCAGAACACAATAAATCCAGAATTTGAGCCAACTCTTCCGGATGTTCGATTTTTTTGCGTTCAGCAATGTCTTTCAGGTATAATTCATCAAAAAGTGAGTTCAAATATGCCATCTTTGCTCCATCGTCTTTCTGATTCAGCACCAGCGGCATCCCGCCAAAGAACGCATACTGTTCAAAAGCATCCTTTTTATCACCGCCGACCGCAGAGTAAAATTCCGCAAAACTCAATGGATGGATCCTTATTTCATCGCCGCGACCCCGAAACTCGGTCAGAATATCGGTGGAAAGCATCTTTGAATTGCTCCCGGTCACATAGACATCAAGGTTCGGAATTTCCTTGAACTCGTTGAGAGTATCGTAGAAAGTGATCTTTTTCCCGTCCGGCAAGTAAGGATTCTTTACTGGCTCGCACATCTGAATTTCATCAATAAAAAGATAATACTTTTCTGATTTGCCATCAATAATACTGTGGGCATAATCCGCCAGTTCAATAGGATTACGGTAACGGATGTTTTTAGTCAAATCCAATTCAATATGAACGATCTGCTCTTCTTTGACTCCCTGATCCAACAGATAATTTTTGAACAAAGTACGCAGCAGATAAGATTTCCCGCAACGGCGGATGCCGGTAATGATTTTCACCATTCCGTTCCACTGCCGGTCAATCAACTGCTGTAAATAGTGATTTCGTTTTATTTCCATAACTGCAAAATCCATTGAAATGTTGCCTTGTATTAAAGTCTACCTTTCAATAATATACTGCATTTTGAGAATTTGTCAAGCGATTTCATTGAAATGTTACCTTGTTTTCAAGGCAACCTTTCAATGCAGCGCAGAGGCATCAAATAAATTTTTGCAAATTTTACCGCATCCGGATTTGTGACAGGACTCTTTGCAGAGGGCGACGAGCAGGGCATGGTATTCATTGTAAACGGCAACATCCGGCGGCAAGGCATCCATAAAAATCTTTTGCAGAATGTCATAATGCAAAGTTCCGTCAAGGAGCAAATGCCGTTCAGCGACCCGCCGGGTGTAAGCATCAATGACAAAAATCGGCTTGTTGAAAGCATAAAGCAAGATGCTGTCCGCCGTTTCCCGACCGACTCCTTTGACCGCAAGCAATTCTTTCCGCAAAGTCCACACATCTGTTGATTGTTCAAACTCAACTTCACGCTCAAGAATAAACGCCGCCATCGCTTTCAAATAAGCACATTTCTGTTTGAAGAACCCCGCCGGACGGATCAACTCCTGCAATTTTTCATCCGATGTTTCCAAAACTTTTTCCGGTGACATCACGCCGGAAATCAATAAATTCCCGATCGCCTTTTCTACATTGGTCCAAGCAGTATTCTGAGTCAAAATCGCCCCGGTAATGATCTCCCATCGTGCGCCAGTCTGACATGGCCACCAGTGTTGCGGACCATAGAGTTTCAATAATATATCAAAGAGTTTGTGAATGGTCATATAATTTTTCTGCGATCCTGTTCAGTTGAGCCGCAATTTGTTCGAACGGCTGATTCAAATCAAGGGTTTTTACAGAAATCTGATTCCCGCTCATGGAAAAATCACCATCCGGCTGGATCTGTGATCATACACATATTGCAAAGTTCAGTTTCCATTACATTCCTTCCGCTGAAACATTTCAAACCTTGAAAGAAATATATCACGGTCATTTCAAAAAACAAGCATAGAGACTTATATTTATTTCATAATATTGAATTTTCAGCGATATAAAGTCTCTGTTTTTTATAAAATTTTCCCGCGGCAAAATACTTTTTTTTATGACAGAAAGAGCAAAAGATAGGATGAATCTTTCTTTTGTTATATTGGAAAAATATGAATCATTTATGTGTAAAAATATCTAATATTTGTTTTGTATTTGTATTTATAATATAAAAAAGTTAAAATATTTTTATATTTCCGCTTGACTTTTTACAGAAGTGGTGTATATTAATCACCATAAGGCAGGATCGAAACTTATTGGGGGGTATGGTTTTGGTCCTGTCTTATTTTTTTGGATTGATTCCGGTTGATTTTGAATATTATCGGTTTAAACAGACTAAGCAATCAAAATTAATGCAAAATGAGTCTTTAATATACTGTTGATCTACACATCCGAAACATCATATTATTTAGTAGCAACCAAAAACGAACCGACAAGTGATCTTGATAAGGTGTGGTGTGATTACTACTACCATTTCTACGGGAAATAAAAACAGCCGATCGTTACATACAAAACTTATATAAAAAGATGGTGCGCGGCGCGGGACTCGAACCCACATGCCTTGCGGCAAAGGAACCTAAATCCTTCGTGTCTGCCATTTCACCAGCCGCGCATAATGTTGGTAATATAAATGGAAAATACTGAAATGCAAATCTCTCAGATCAATTATTGCAAAATTACAGGCGATTTTCAAAAACAGACTCAACCGGAAAATCTTTTTCAGAAAACTGTATCCAGATATTCAAAAACTGTTTTCAAATCGCTAAAAGTAAGAACCGCTGAACTGTCCAGATTGGTTGGCTGGTTATTGACAATAACAATATCCGCTCCGCCGTATTTCGCAGCCATGGGAAGCGATGCCGCAGGTTGAACCGTCAGACTGCTGCCGAGAACCAGAACTAAATCCGATTTCTCAAAGTCGGAAAATCCCTGATTCAATAAACTCTCATTCAGGCTTTCTCCGTAAAAAACAATATCCGGTTTCACCAGACCGCCGCAATGGTCGCAATAGGGAACTTTTCCACCCAGGACCATGGGGGAGATCTCTTCATAAGTATATTCTGCATGACATTTCAGACAATGGTGCAGGGCAGGGGAGCCGTGGATCTCGTAGACTTTCTGATTCCCGGCTTTGGTATGAAGCAGGTCAATATTCTGAGTATAAAGAGCTTTCAGGAGCTGATTTTTTTCCAATTTTGCCAGAACTTTGTGGACGACAGATGGTTCAAACCGTTCCAGGCAATAGACAAATTCAGTTGCCCAGCCGTAAAACAGTTCGGGTTCCTCCAGGAAGGTGGAAAGGGAGAGAATATCTTCCACAGCTCTGCCGTGCCAGGGTTCTTTATAGACCCCGTTGATTCCGCGGAAGTCCCGGATTCCGGAAAGGGTTGAAACGCCGGCCCCGGTAAAAACGGTCAGATTTTTTGCGGTACGGATCAGGAGAGCGAGTTGTTTCAGATCTTTTTCCATGATGAATGATTTCCGGGGTTAGCGTTCATTGAAAAGTCGGTTCAGCGCAGAGGGATAATTATCGCCTTCGACAGTTCCCATTCCAGCCAGCGGATAGCCGTGAGTGAGGCTGTCACCGATACAAAGAATGGTACGGGTCGGGAAGTTCAGGGCGGAGATTTTTTCATAAAGCATTGCGCCGATCAGCATGTGACCTGCCGGGGTAGGGTGGATCCCGTCATAAGCGCCGCAATTTTTCTTGTTTCTTGTCAGGCTGTTTTCCCGTTCAACGGGGCTGAGTGCGGAGTAGACTTTATAGAGATCGAGGTATGGGATTTCCAGTTCTTCCGAAATCGCGCGGGTGCAGTCGACATATTTGAGATACTGTTCTTCCAGGCCGTCATCGACAGCCTCTTTCATTTCCGGATATTTGAGGACGAATTCATCAAAGAGGATGAGGGGCGGGATGATATTGATGAGCCGGAATCCTTTTTCCGGGATCATTTTGCAGATGGTCCGGAAGTTTTTCCGGAATTGCGGGAAGGGGAGCAGACGATGAGGATTGATGCAGTCGTTTGCGCCCATGGAAAGGATTACAGTGGCGGGCGGTTCAGCAAGAGAAAGAACCGTTTCCGCCTTTTCGAGAAAAACTTTGGTTCCGTCGCCCGGAACTCCGGCATTGATGACTGTTGTATTCATAGATTTTCTTTTTTCTTTTGAAACAGGATTCCTGCGAAGATTGCCGTAAATGGTGCGACCAGAACGAGTGAGAAGCTTCCGATCAGTGTTTTGACTGATTCTGCGGCGACCAGCGGATTATTGATAATTTCAAGGAGTGTGTTGCCTTGAACTGCAAACATCATGAGGAGCGTGATATAGCCTCCGGAATAGGCAAGAAGAAGGGTGGTTGTCATGGTTCCGACGACACTTCTTCCGATCCGGATTCCGGAAAGAGTCAATTCTTTTCTGCTCAGGGTTGGATTATGATGCGCGACTTCTTCCACGCCGGAAGCGATATCCATTCCCAGATCCATAACGGCACCGGAGCTGGCAAGGATCATAGCTCCGGTGAAGAGATCCTGAAGATCCAGAAATTCATATCCGGAATAGAAAAGTGCCTGAGAATAAGGAAGAACTGCCCCGTTAATCTTCATGAGCCAGGAGAAAATATGCGCCATACAGAGTCCGGAAAAGACCCCCGCGATCGCGCCGAGGAAGGAGGCAAGCCCTTTTTTATTGATTCCCGCCACCAGGAACATGATTGCAGCGGTCAGGAAACAGACACATCCGAAGATGATCCATGAGGCGGAATATCCTTTGAGGACCAGCGGGATGACTCCTTTCCAGATGACCATAACGCTCAGGAAAATGCTGAATAAAGCCTTTGCGCCGGTCCATCGTCCGAAGATCAGCAGGAAAAGACAGAAGAGGACTGCCAGAAGAATGGTCCATCTGCTTCTGTCGTGATCCAAAGCCCGGATGACAGCCTGATCCGGTTCATCCCCGGGCTGGAGCAGCACGAGGATGCGGTCACCGGGCTCGAATATTTTATCCAGTTCCATCTGTGCCCGGACAGTATTTGCTGCCTGATAAATCTTTCCTTCCTGAGGTCCGTTCAGAATTTTTACTTTCAGATTCTGATTTCCGAATTGGAGAAGACCATGTGTTTCCAGGTGTCGGTTATCCACTTCCAGAACGGAAGCTGCGTATGCATCTGATTTACTTCCCATGTCCAGCTTTTGCGGAGAAGGGACAAAATACAGCGCAATGCAACAGAGAAAAAGAACCGCAGTGATCAGCAAATCCTGTTTGAGCGGATGTTTTATCATTTAAGCAGGATCTCTTTCAGACGATTGGAAATTTCAGTATTTTCATAGAATCCGGTAAATCTTTCCGCGTACTTTCCGGTAGCGGTTGTGAGGACCGGCAGTGCGGTATGCGCGCCTGTGCTCCAGCCGATTCCGGCTTTTGCCGCCATAATGAGGCGTGCGGCATTGGCGAGTTTTCCGGCTTTGAATGCATCCTGAAGGGTTTTCAATTCTCTTGCATTGATCTGCATGGGACTCTGATCTTTGCCGTCGAAGCGGAATCCGAAAGATTCGGTCAGCATTTTTTTCGCATCATCAAAAGAGAAGTTCGGGTTTGCTTTTTGGGCACTTTTGATTTTATTATGGAATGCATCTACGGAACATTTCTGGAAAGCGAGGCGTTCCATGTACATGGCATAACCGGTTGCGGCGAAGCCCATGGTCATACCGCCGGTTTCATGGTCGCCGGTGACAACGATCAGGGTTTCATCGGGGTGTTTTGCTGCGAAATCCACGGCGACTTTCACTGCGTCATCGAAAGCGAAGACTTCCCGCAGGTTGGTTGCCGCATCGTTTGCATGTCCTGCATAATCGATCTTTCCGCCTTCCACCATCATGAAAAATCCTTTGGAATTGTCAAGGAATTTGATTCCCTGAGCGGTGAGATTTGCAAGGGTATAGGGATGATTTTCCGGAGTATCGATGCTGTAAGGGATCGACACATTGATCAGAACCCGTTCATACTGTTTCAGTGCAGCGAAATCCACTGATTTGGAAAAGACTTTGTAGCCGGCTTTTTCAGCCAGTTCGCAAATATCACCGCGGTATGCGCTTGATTTCTTATGATTCTGCTGTGCGACTCCGGCTCCGGCAAAGAAGTCGAACTGGGATGCGATCAGATCGAGTCCGATTTCATAGTATTGGCTCCGCTGAGGACGGTGGGCATAGAATGCTGCCGGGGTTGCATGGTTGATGGTAACGGTTGTAATGATTCCGACTTTTTTTCCGGTTTGCTTTGCGATTTCTGCGACGGAAACCAGGTGGCGTTTTCCATCCACGGCGACGCCGATCGCGCCGTTATATGTTTTTTCGCCGCAGGCAATCGCAGTTCCGGAAGCAGCTGAATCTGTCACAAGAGAACTGGTGGAGCCGGTTCTGGTTGTTCCATGATAGGGCATTTGATTGATGACAAGTCTTGCATGTCCGGCGTGGCGTGCGAATTCATCAGCCACCATCCGCTGAGGGCTTGCCATGCCGTCACCGATGAACAGAAACACATATTTGGGGGGCTTTTCTCCGAAGAGTCCATCGAAAATACCCGCAAAAGAAAGTGTCGTGATGACAAGCAGCAGAAGTGTAAGAAACCGTTTCATAAGAGTTTTTCCTTTCCTGTTTGTTGGATCTGAAATTGTTCAGACTGAATTTTCTGAGATTAAACTACCACGAAACAAGGAAATTTCAAATGGAAAGAAGATTTTTTCTTCTTTTTTTATTGAAATCGCCCCATTTCAGTTTTTATTAATCTTCCAGCGTGAAATCAGCTCCCAGTGCTTTGAAAGATTCAAAAAATGCGGGGTAGGTAACTGCGGCACACTCAGCTCCGTGAATCACAGTTTCCCCTTCCGCGGCGAGTCCTGCAACTGCCAATGCCATGGCGATCCGGTGATCTCCATAGCTTTCCAGAACCGCACCTTTCGGTTTTCCGCCTTCAATGATCATGCCGTCGGGGAGTTCTGTGACCTTGACACCCATCTTCTGCAATTCTTTAGTCATGCAGGCAATCCGGTCTGTTTCCTTGATGCGGGCTTGTGCCACATTGTAAAGTTTCGTGGTTCCCTCGGCAAAGGCTGCGACGACGGAGAGAGCGGGGAGGGCATCCGGCATAGCGTTAAGATCGATTTCAATACCGTTCAGCGTTCCGCCTTTGACTGTGGTTCTTCCGCCCATTTTCCGGATTTCCGTTCCCATTTGAGAGAGCAGCACAAACACCCCTTTATCCCCTTGAACATCCATAAAATCAAGATTGAGGATATCGATTTCCGATTTTGTCACGGCTGCTGCTGCAAGGGGGAATGCCGCTGTGGAAAAATCTGCCGGGATCGTAACCGTAAAACCTTTGGTTTTCTGTCCGCCGGGAACTTCAAAGTGAGTGTAATCTTCCGCTGCTTCAAACTGAAGACCGAGCCGTTTCATCCAGGAAAGAGTCAATCCGATATAAGGCTGTTCATTGACATCTTCCACATCAATGGTTTCGCCGCATTCCGAGAAGGCACTGGCAAAGAGCATGGCAGAGACATATTGGGAAGATTTTCCGTTGACGAGAATCCGTTTATGTTCTTTGAAGGGCCCTTTCACGCTGAAGGGACATTTCCCGTTTGCGGAAGAGGTTTCCACTCCGCACTGATCCAGTGCATCAAGAAGCGCTTTCATGGGACGGGACCGGAGGGATTCATCTCCGTCGAAAACAGATTTGATATTTTTCTGAGCGGCAAGCGCGGCAAAGATTTTGATGGAGGTTCCGCTGTTTGCCATATCGACAGTTCCGGCGGGCTCCTGAAGATTTCCTGCAAGCCCTTCTGCGGTCCAGCAGGAATCATCGCCACGATCCAGTTTCATGCCGAAGGCTTCTGCCGCCCGGATAGCGGACAGGGTATCTTCGGAGATCAAAGGGGCATGGATCGTGCTTTTTCCTTCTGCCATCATTGCCATTGCAACGGCGCGGATCGTATGGGATTTTGAACCGGGAACCGCAATGGAACCGGAAAGTTTGGAGGGGCGGATTTTCAAATTCATTTGTAATGTTCTCCTTTCAGGATCCGGATGACTTCTGCAGCGCAGCGGCATCCGAACAGGGCGGGCATGTAGGAAACAGTTCCCTGCATCGCCCGTTTATTGCAAGTCATGGTATTTGTATCAAGAACCGCTGATCTGACGGGCGGCTCGGTGGTGAATACAGCTTGGCAGAGTTTCAATTCTTCTGCCGGGATCCCGCGAAGCCCATTCCGCACAGCCTTTGCAAGCGGACAACTGAATGTTTTCATAACGGGAACACACCGGATCGCTTCGGGGTCAAGATGCGCTCCGGAGCCCATGGAGGAGACGACCGGAACTTTTTTTGAGAGAGCTGCTTTGATCAGAGAGATTTTCGGCGCAAGGGTATCGATTGCATCCAGCACACAGTGAAAATTGCCGGATCCGGTGAGATTTTCCATATCTTCGGCCTTGAGAAATTGATCAATGACATTGATTTTCAGATCCGGATTGATCAGTCGGAGCCGTTCTGCAAGGACTTCTGTTTTTTTTCTGCCGACTGTATTGGTCAGCGCAATGATCTGCCTGTTCCGGTTGGTTTCTTCCACCAGATCTCCATCGGCAATGGTAATGGAACCGATACCGCTTCTGACGATCATTTCCACAGCGATTCCGCCGACACCTCCCAGCCCGACTGCCAGGAGATTTGCTTTTTTGAGAGATGCGACTGCCTCAGAGCCAAGAAGCAGCTCTTCCCGTTCGAGCCAGTCTCCCATGATCATTTCTCCTGGAAACGGAATCTGTTGAAGTTATCGGAAACAATTTTCAGGAGTTCATCGACTTCGATTTCACGGATTGCTGCCGCCGCATTGTAAATTTCTCTGATATCCATAGCGGATTCATCGGTTTCCAGCACAAAGGAATCTTCCGGAATTTCAGCAAGAACATCTCTTGTCCGCTGATCATGAAGAATGATTTCTCCGAAAGAGAGCATGATATTGTGATCGATGAGATCCTCAGCGGTATCCATGGAAGAACGGAATCCATGTGCGAGCCAGCAGCGTTTGCTGTGAGTTTCTTTTTTGATCCGGATGATATCGTGCCACGCTCTGACGGCATGGATCACTAACGGAAGGTTGACATCTGCGGCGATTTCGATTTGTTTGCGGAAGATCTCTTCCTGATGCTGCAGCGGATAGACGGAGAAGTGATCCAGCCCGCATTCCCCGATGGCAACCGCGCCTTCCGGGTTGAGTTTTACAGCTTCCCGGATCAGTTCAAGCTGCAGATTAACATTTTCCAGATCTTCCAGATTGAACGGGTGGACCCCGATGGAAAAGGTTTCCGGAAGATTTTTCAGGCTGTCTCTATCCGGAAAAATATTTCTGATCCGGATTACTCCATCACCTTCAAGCCAGGAGTGGGTATGCGCGTCTATATAAGACGGAGGGTCTTCAGGGGCTGGTTGCGAATCATCAAATAACATAGCTCTTTTCACTGTTGCGGCAGAGATGCATCCTCGGGGAGTTTCTTCCGTCGCAAACGTGCGGCAAACGAGGCATCGCAATCTGCATCCCACGGACTCACCCTGAGCATTCCGCTCTTTTTATCATTCAGTAATATACACCCATTTTCGTCAAGTGCAAAGTCAAAATGCAAATAAAGAAACTTTTCTACCTGATTTTCATTCTCTTCAGCGAAAGCTGAGCAGGTTGCATAGACCAAAATCCCGCCCGGTTTGACTGCCTGACTGGCATTTTCAAGGATTTTTTGCTGGAGAGAGGCAAATTCCAGAACCCGTTCCCGGGAGCTTTGCCATCTGGTTTCCGGATTCCGCCGCCAGCGTCCCGAAGAGGAACAGGGGGCATCCACAAGAACTCCATCGAACTTCCCGTGAAGAGACCGGGGAAGGGGCTTTGTCAAATCATGCGTTTCCACCCGGATCTTTCTGCCGCTGCGTTCCGCGCGTTTTTTCAACTCCTCCAGCCGGATCGCCGAAAGGTCTGAGGAAAGTACCGAACCGGTCCCCTTCAGCATGGAAAGCAGCTGAAGCGTTTTCCCGCCGGCTCCGGCACAGGCATCAAACCAATGTTCGCCGGGGGAGGGTGCAGCCGTCAAACCGATTGCCTGACTCGAAAGATCCTGAACTTCAAACAATCCTTCCCGGTATTCCGGCAGATCATAAAGATTCACATTCAAACTGAGGCAGCGGTAGGCATGGGGAATTGTTTCATGCGCAGTGATTTCGATCCCGTGTCCGGCGAGCCGTTCCGGTAAATCGGAATGTTCCGACCGGAGCCAGATGCAGGGGCGTTTCTGGAACCATTCCGCAAACCGGGGCTCCAGCATGGGGCGCGACCATTCCGGTAAAACGCTTTCCGCCGGAATTTCAACGCCGCAAAAACAGGAGATCCGTTCCAGCGGATGTTCTTTTTGCAGAGCTTCTCTCACTTCCTCCGGCGATTTCCCCGCAAGTTCCAGCCAGCCGGAAAGAAGATCTTCCGGGAAACGTTCCGCAATCAGAGAAGCAAGCACTCCGGTGAAAGATGGTTCTTCCGGAAATCCTGCAAGAACCGCTCCACGCCAGCGGAAGTAAGAAAAAACAATATCCCGGATATAACGGCGGTCTTTGGAACCGAATCGTTTATCCTGACGGAACTTCCGGGCAAGAAAAACATCCGCAGGAACACCTTTCTTCAATACTGCTTCAAGGGATTCCTGCAGGATCTGATATGCTGTAACAGCTTTTGCACGGGATAACGCGGGATTCATTACTTGATTTCGTTCTGCATCGCAACAAGATTATCCGCGCCGTACATTTTCCGGAGTTTCGGCTTCTCAATCTTTCCGGTGGGATTCCGGGGAACCTCGGCGAAAATGATTTTTCTCGGACGCTGGTATCTGGGGAGTTCCAGACAGAAATTATTGATTTCTTCTTCGGTCAAAGTGTGATCCTGTTTGACTTCAATGATTGCCGCTGCGATTTCTCCGAGGCGGGGCTCGGGCAAGCCGATGACTGCCACATCTTTGATGGAGTTGTGTTTCCGCAGGAAGTCTTCGATCTGAACAGGATAAAGGTTTTCACCGCCTGTGATGATCACATCTTTCTTCCGGTCAACGAGATAGATGAATCCATCTTCCGATTCCTGCGCCATATCTCCGGTGAAGAGCCAGCCGTCCTCGGAAAGAACTTCTCTGGTGGATTTTTCATCTTTATAATAGCGGAGCATGACGCCATCGCCTTTGACAGCCAGCTCACCGACTTCGCCTTTTTTGACTTCATTCCGCTGGGGATCCACGATCTTCGTCTGCCACCCGTAACCGGCGACACCGATCGCACCCACATGGTCGATATTTTCAATTCCCAGATGAACCGCACCGGGGCCGATGGATTCACTCAAACCGTAGTTGGTATCGTAATCATGATCCGGGAAGACTGTTTTCCAGCGTTTGATGAGGCTGGGCGGAACCGGCTGCGCTCCGATATGCATCAGACGCCACTGTTTCAATTCATAATCTTCCAGCTTGATCTCGCCCCGTTCAATGGCATCCAGAACGTCCTGTGCCCACGGAACAAGAAGCCAGACGATCGTGCAGCGTTCTTCTGAAACAGCACTGATGATCCATTCCGGTTTGATTCCCCGGAGAAGAACCGCTTTCCCGCCCACAAGAAAACTGCCGAACCAATGCATTTTTGCCCCGGTGTGATAGAGCGGAGGAATACAGAGAAAAGTGTCGTCTTTGGTCTGACCATGATGTTTCTGTTCCACGATACAGGCGTGCATCAGACTTTTGTGCGCATGGACGATCGCCTTGGGGAATCCGGTTGTTCCGGAAGAGAAGTAAATTGCCGCTTCATCCTCATCGGTGATCGCAACAGTGGGGGCTTTATTGGAACAGTAGGAAACCAGATTGGAGTAGGGTTCTGCAAATGTGGGACAATCTTCTCCAACGTAGAGGTAAGATTTGATTCTGGGGATCCGGTCGCAAATGGTTTCCACCCGTCCGATGAAGGAGGGACCGAACACCAGCATATCCACATCTGCCAGTTCCAGACAGTATTTGATTTCTTCTGCACTGTAACGGAAATTCAGCGGAACCGCCATTGCTCCGGTTTTAAGGATCCCGAAATAAATGGGGAGCCATTCCAGACAGTTCATAAGGAGAATTGCAACTTTTTTCCCTTTCCGGATATGCCGTGTCATAAGAAAGTTTGCAAAACGGTTTGCTTTGTCATCAAATTCCTGCCAGGTGATTTCGGAACGGAATGTATCTGTCGGACTGGATTCGATCAGAGAATATTCCCGCCAGGTGGTATGACGTTTTTCCAGTTCCTGGGGGTTGATTTCGATCAGCGCAACGTCATTGCCGTAAAGCTTTGCATTCTGTTCCAGAATATTTGTAATAGGCATATTGCTTTTTCCTTATGTTAATCTTTTGCGGAGAATTCAAAAGTCTTTCAAAAATATCCGGATTTTTTGCCCTGCTTTGAATCCACCTTCTCAATATTTTTTGAAATATAACACATTCTCAGCGGATTTCAAATTAAAAAAAGAAGATAGAAATAATATTATGGCAGAAAATAAAGATTTTTTTCAACAGCGCTTGTAATTTAATAGAGAAAAGATTATATTTATCCGGAAACAAAATGTTGAAAATGAAGGAGTTTTTTTATGAATGATGAAATCCGTTCCCCGCTGAAATCGCCTGTCTGGCTGCTGCTGACTCTTACCTTGCCGATGGTTCTGCTTTTCCTGCTCTGGGGAAAGGATCTGTTCATCGTCAGAGAATCCTTTTCATCAGAAAATCTGGCGGCTTTTCTGCCGTTTTTCTCTCTGCTTGCCGGTTACGGTGCGGGCGGAACTCTTACAGTAATTGTTCTCCGGTATAAAAAACGGGATTTCGGCATAGCTTCAGCCGTTTCGCTCCTGGCAGTGAATATTCTGCTCATGCTCATCTTTTCCGTAAACTATCACAAGATGCTTCCCGACGTGGAAGATTTTATTCTTCCGGGTCAACGCTGGATCATCTATGTTTTCACATTTCTGATGCCTTCTGCCGCACATTCCGTGATGATTCTTGCGGACAGTTTCCGCGGAAAAAAGGCGATTATTTATTCTTCTGTTGCGGTGGTTGTGATTCCTCTTGTGCTCTTTCTTTGCGCTCATTTTCTTTCGTCTCTTTCCAAATTTACGCAGAAAATGGAAAATCTGCTGGTGATCGGTTTCTGCTCTCTGCTGCTGATTCTCGGAGTATTGTTTTTCCTTGCGGTAGTGAAGGGGCTTCTGTTATTGATCCCGCTGGTGATGAATTGGAAACACGGAAGATATCTTTTTCCGCTGATCATCGGATTGATCCTTCCGGTTTGCGGATTGTGTCTGAATACTTACATTCCGTTTCCCTGTGATTTGAGAAGTCCGTGGCCTTACATCTGTTCGCTGTTGAATGCGATCGTGTTATGGCTTCCGGTTGCAGGAAATAAAAAGGCAGATCTGCTCAGTATTTATCTGAAGGGGGCTGTCTATTGGTTCCCTCTGTACTTCTTTCTGCTGTTTCTGCCGTGGCTGCCATTGTTTGCACCGGCGATTCTCGCTTGCGGAGCAGGGTTCCTGATTTTGACTCCCACGCTGCTGTTTCTGCTGCAAAATTATTTTTATACCTTGGACTACCGGAAGATGACGCTTCCCCGGAAACAGATCCTGATTGCCTTTTTTGCTGGTGTGCTCACTGTTCCGATCCTCTTTTTCGGGAAAGCATGGAGCGATAAGGCGGATCTGGAACAGATGGTCTCCACCTATTATAATACCTCTTACACAATGTCCCTTGAGGAACAGAAAAACACTCTGGATATGCCCCGGCTGGAATCGACGATGACGCGGCTGATCGATGCCCGGGACGGAGTGGAACTTCCGTTCCTCGGAGAACTTTATAATGCAATCGTTTTCAATGGGTTGACCGTTTCCGACTCCCAGCTTTTCCGGATGTATTCCGATCTGTTCGGCAGCAGCCCGAATAGAACGCGCACCGTTTTCGGTGTCGGCAGAGACCGTCCCCATTTCCGTCCGGTTCCTCTTGCGGGATTGCAGGACCGGAAGACGACTGCTTTTGTGAAGGTAACATCAGCCTCGTTCCAGCCCTCTTCTGACGGAGCATCGATGGAGCTCAAGCTCAAGGGCCTTGCCACCAACGGCGAATACGCAGGAAGACTGAAACTGCCGGAGGGGGTATTCGTCAGCGGGCTTTCTCTGGAAATCAATGGAAAATTGGAACGCGGATCTGTTGCAGAACGGAAAACTGCTTTGTGGATTTATGAAAAAATCACGAATGTCAGGAAAGATCCTGCGCTGATCTATTATTCCGGGGCTGACGAATTGCGCTTTTTTGTTTTTCCTGTGACGTCCACCCGCCGGGTTGTGGTGGATTTCCTTTATCCGGCAGGCACTTCCCCGGAAATTGAACTGGATGGAAAGAAATACAAACTTCCTGTGCGGGCAGGGGATTCCGGCGCAAAATTGCTTTCGCAATCTGATCTGGAATCCAGGATCGTGAAACGGACTCCTGAGATCATTCTGATTGTTGACCGCAGCAGTAGAAAAGATTTCCGGAATGTGGCTCTGAATCTCAGGATCGCTCTTCAGCAGCAGTTCCCGGAAGCAAAACAGGTGCGGATCGTTTCCGGAATCATTTCCGCAGACAACCTCGGAAAAGCATATCCCATTTCGGATCTCGGGAAAGCATTTGAGGAATTTACGGAAAAATATCAGCCGGGAACGCCCGGGTTTGCAGTTTCCAATGTGGTGAAAGGCGCAATTCTTCAGAGTGGAAAACTGGAAAAAGATCATTATCCGGTTTTTGTTCTTTGGACGGACAGGGTTCTTCATAAAGGGTGGGATCTGCGCGGCTTTGAAGAGTTCGCTCCGGAATATCCCATGCTGATCCGTTCCAGTCCTGAAAACAAAACCTTTGCTTATCGTTTTTCAGATATGCAGGTGGTTCCTGTGAGCAGCGAACCTGCGCGGGTTGCAAGGTTGGACGATGGCAGGGTGGTCCGGGTGGATTCCGGCGCTGTGACCGGAAAAGGTTCCGGAAAATATGCTTCTGCCCTGGAATTACGGGCTGATTCCCTGAAACTTCTGAGAGATCCCTCATTGGAAAAAACACTCTGGGTCCCTCTGGTCAAACGGAGTATTGAGGAAGAAATTCTGATTTCCCAGACAAGCTGGATTGTGCTGGAAACGGAAGCTCAGCGGAAAACTCTGATTGAGATGCAGAGAAAGAAACTGAATTCTCCCTCTGCACTGGATATTGAAAATACGGATCCCCGGGAAGTCGTCCGGACGGATGCCCCCGAAATGATCCTTGTGCTGCTTACCCTTCTTGTTCTTCTCTGCGTTGGAATTTATCGCAATCGTCCATGGCTTCAACGGATTTTCCGGAGAGTTCGCAGCGAATGAGAAAAGCAGTGCGGACTGCATGTTTGCAATCTTTGCAGAATCGGCGGTCCGCCTGATCCAGAGAGACTTTCGGCTTTTCAACGGTTTCGCCGCCGAGAAGCGCAGAAAGTGCGGAAAGTTTATCTGTACTTGAAGAGGCAGTTTCTTCTGAGACATCGGCAACTTTCTGATCGCAGAGAGCGCAAACAAGGATTTCTCCTTTTCTTGTCCAGCCCTCCATTTCTGTTTTCTGCTTGATGAATGTCATTTCCCCGCAGTGGGGACATTTCATTTTATCGCCTTTTCTGATCATGAGATTCCTCAATTGTGTTTGAATTTTACCGTTTCCAGAATGAGGGCAGGAGAAGGACCAGGCAGGTGTAAAGTTCCAGACGCCCCGCCAGCATTGTGAAGGAGAGCAGATATTTTGCACTGTCACTCATCCAGCTGAAGCTTTTGGAAGGTGCCACTTCTCCCATCCCCGGTCCAACGTTGCTCAAACAGCTGATCGAAGCACTGAATGCTGTTGTCATATCCATATCGCAAAGCATGGGAAGAAGCGCGGCAGTCAGCATAAATATCATAAGATAGAGAAAAAGAAAAGCCATCATTTTATTGATCACGGCAGAGCCCATTCTCACTCCGTTCAGTCGGATATCAGGCAATGCGTGGGGAAAGACACAGTGCCGGATTTCTGAGAGAATCAATTTGAAAATCAGAAAAACACGGGCGCATTTCATGCCTCCCGCAGTAGATCCCCCGCAGCCGCAGGGGAACATCAGAAGGAACAGAATAACAAGAATCGCCGGGATTCCCCAGAGGGTATAATCCGAAGTGGAAAAACCAGTGGTGGTAATCACACTGGAAACCTGAAATGCCGCTGTACGCAAACTGCTTTCCACTCCCCGGGGAATCAGTTCGCCTGTCGTAGAAAGAACCCCTTCCGGACACCGCAGATAGAGCAGAATCGCTGAAATGCAGGTGGCTGTCACTGTGAGCCCAAAGAAAAATTTGAATTCTTCATCTCTGAAATATTGGAACGAACGGGAAACGAACAGCCGGACGATCAATGTGAAATTGCAAGCGGAAAGAATCATGAAAACAATGCAGACCCACTGCAGAAACGGGCTTTCATAAAATCCGAAACCGGAATTCTTCGTTGAAAAACCTCCGGTGGATACCGTGGAAAACGAGTGGCACACCGCATCGAAAAAAGTCATCCCGCCCACATAATAGCAGAACGTGGAAAGCATCGTAAACATCAGATAAACCACCAGAATGATCCGGACAGAACTGACAAGCCGGGGCGTCGCCTGATCTGATCCTGTCTTCAATCCCGGAACTTCCGCATTATATAACTGCTGTCCGTTTTGTCCCGGACTCAGAAGCGGCATGATCAGCAGCACAAAAACAACAATTCCGACTCCCCCGAACCAGTTCAGAAGACTCCTCCAATAAAGCAGTCCTTTCGGCAACGATTCCAAGCCGTTTTCCAGTTTTCCGCCTGAAGAAAGAAGCATATCGGAATCGATCACACTCGCACCGGTCGTCGTCAGACCTGATACCGATTCAAAAAAAGAATCCGGAAAATCCATTCCTCCGATAACCAGAAAAGGCAGCGCCCCAAGCAGACTTGCTCCGAGCCAAGCCGCAAAGACAGACAAAAATCCTTCCCTCGCTCCCGTCTTGAACTCCGGCTCATTCTTCTTCCGCCTGGTCTTGAAAAAAACTGCCGAAGAAATTGCACAGGTCAGAAATGCATAAATTAAAAATTTTATGGTGACAGAATCCGGATCGTTCATCAGATACGAAACCGGAACTACGGTCAGCATCCCGCATCCCATGACCAGAAGAAGCAAACTGCATAAAAAGAAAATCGCCCGTTTATTCATATCCGGAAAGTCTCCTTCAGCCCAGGAAATAGGGTTCCAGTTCCCTTGCCGTTTCCGGTGTCGCAAAGGCTACGGCGATATCCCCCGCTTCAAAAACCGTTGACCCGGACGGGGTAATAACTTCCTCCCCGCGGAAAAGCAGGGCAAGAACAGTTGACGGCGGAAATTGACATTCTCTCAGACTTTTTCCTATCAAACGGGATCCCTCCGAAACCTTAAACTCCTTCAGATTCGCGTGGAACCTCTGCAGTTTCGCATCAATCTGATAGGTCCCGTTCCCCATGAGTCGGAACAGCGCGTTGACGGATACCAGCGTGGAATTGAATCCGCAATCAATGACTTCCAGCGCCGGAACAATAGAAATATATTCCGGTTTGTGCGTGATCGCGATCACCTTTTTCGCTCCCAGCCGTTTTGCCATGATGCAGGCAAGAATCCCCCGCTCATCATTTTCATCCATACTGACAAATGCGTCGCAATTGGAAATTCCGGCTTCCTCCATAACCTCCTCATCGGTTGGATCCCCCTGAATCACCATCAATCCCGGCGGAAGAACATCCAGAAGATGCTCCCCGCGCGCCTGATCCTTTTCCACAAAACGGATATCATATCCATTCACCAAAAGCTGTTTCGCAAGAAGTTCTCCAGCCTTCGACGCACCTGAAATAATCACCCGCTTGATCGCACTGGATTCTTCTGAAATCAAATCCACAAATTCATCAATTCTTTCATTGGATCCGGCAACATAAATCCGGTCCCCGGGTACAATGATCGTATCTCCGTGAGGTATGATAAACCGCTGATCCCTGACAAGTGCCGCCAAACGTACCTGTTCCAGCAAATCTGTTCCCGGAAAATCCTTGATCCGGACTCCCGCAATCATGCTGGAGGGCTTGACATCAATCACATCCATAATCGCCGCCGGATTGGAAAACCGGAACTTTTCCAGAATATTCCGGTTGGAAAGCACATCCATGACTTTCCGGACACATTCATCCGGAGAGGAAAACACCTTCCCAATCCCGAACGTTGACGGCGTGATCCCATCTTCTTCGGAAAAAACTGCAAGAGAATAGACCCGGCAAATGATTCTTTTGACTCCAAATGCCGTGGCAATCCGGGAGACAACCATATTTGCATTTTCGTCTCCGGAAACAGCAAAAAGAATATCCGCAGATTCAATTTCAGCCTTTTTTAAAAGGGAAACATCAGTGGCAGAACCTTCCAGAAGCATCAAATCAAGTTTTTCCCGCAAACGGTCAAACTGTTCTCCTGAAGTATCGATAACGGTAATATCGTGTTCATTCCGGGAACTTAATCTTTCTGCCAGCAGACAACCAAGCTCTCCGGCTCCAACGATAATAATTCTCATAAAAAAGCCTTCTCGTTATGAATCAGGCATCAGGAAAATCAAATTCCTTTTCAAAAAGGGCCTTCATAGCTTCCAATGCTGATTCTTCATTCCCGCCTGAAACTTGCAGAGTTATTTCGTCACCGCTTTGTAATCCCAATGCAAGCAATTCAAGAATCCCATTCAAATCTGTCGTCCCGGATTCGGCTGTTACCTTAAACGCTGTTTCCGGAAAATTTTCTTTTTCGGAAATAATAATGCTGGATGGACGGCAATGGATTCCTGCCTTATTACGGATGACTATTTTCTTTTCAAGCATAATTCTTCTCCAAAAAACGGATTGAGGGGACATGACTCAACTTAATATACACCACATGATGTATTTTTCAATCGAAAGTTTTCCAAAAAAAAGTTTTTTACTCAAAAAAATAAAAAAGAGACTGCTGCAATAATTTCTGCAACAGTCTCAATCTGAGATAGATCCTCTTAAACAGCAAGCAGCGGGAGCCCGGCTGTATTGCTGATGTTCCAAAGCGTTTCTGTATCAACCGCAGCTGTCAGCGCGGTCTCCTCAGATGACATTTCAAGGAGATCGCCAAGATCTGTTCCCGCCGTGGTGCAAAGCATTTCATCGGATTCCAGTCCGGCAGAAAGATCCGGCATGGAATCATAATCCGCTATGATATCGGAGGTTTCCTCTGTCAGACTCGCCTCTGTCCAGGCATCCGCTGCATCACAGACTTTCAACGTCAATGCCTTACTGTTTGTCGCATCATCGAAACAATAGAGCGAATAGGTCTTACCGCCATAATTCAAACTCTTTGTTGTTGAGAAAGTTCCGACTTCCGTGCCATCGACTTCAAGAGTGAATGTACCTTTCTTAGCTTCCAAAGCCCAGTTTGCGAGAATATAAGAACCTTCTGCCTGATCAGCCGAAACCGAAATTGTCATATCCGCTTCGCGAGCAACATAATAACTATTGAGCATCGCTTCACGATAGGATTCCTGCATAGCAGATGCCGCGCGACCGGACACGTCAAAGGTAATAGCAGTATTGCTTGTCACAATAGCTTCGCCAGCCAGGTTTGCCCGACCATGAATGACCGTTTCTCCAAGCAAAGTTCCGCCGTTATTGCAAGTCAATGTACCGTAATTGACTGTATCCTCAGCGACCGCGCCGGACATAACCGTCAAACCTCCGCCGGAAAGAACCGTTGTGTCATAAGAACTTGCAACTCCGGAACATCCATCACTTGTAAATCCAAGCATCAGATAGGCTCCGTAACCGACTTCTGTTTCAACCGCAGTTCCTCCCTGATAAACAGAGGTGATTCCGCGTTCCATAGTGGTATTGGAAATCGTTCCGCCGAAGACATGAACCTTTGCTCCATGTTTGGTCAGCATGTCAGTAACAACGGCTCCGGAAGAGACCTGAACAACGCCATTCAACCAAATCTGAGTATCATCTGCGCTGCCGCCGGAGAGAACGTGCTGAATTCCGCCGTTTTTAATGATTGCCCCGCTGGCAACTCCGCCGTTGGAAACAAACATCTGTCCCTTATCCGCAATCTGTCCTTTTCTGACCGCGCCGCTCTGAATATTCATCACTCCGCCATAGAGCAAGTCAACGTTATAAACAGTTCCGCCGTGATAGTTCATAGTTCCACCGTTTTTGAGTGTCGCGCTGGTGACTTTTGCGCCATCATAAACGTCCAACGTTCCGGACGAATTGACGGTCGTACTGGTCAACTGTCCACCGCTGTGAATCGTTGCTGTTGCCGGACCGTTGTAGAACATTGTATTGACCGTTCCGCCGGAAGAGATATTCAGATTCGCGCCGGAATAGAGGTTCACGCCGAACATGGAACCTCCGTTGGAAACATTTACAGTTCCGCCCTCAAATACAGAGGTATAGTTGGCAGAACCACCGGCGGAAATGAACATTGATTCTCCGGAAGTAATGATTTCTCCGGAAATCTTCGAACCGTGCTTTACCAAATCTCCAGTGGAACAAACTTGTACCGGATCATTCGTAAATTCATTTACAGACAGATTCAAATTTCCACCGGAAAGAATCAATTGATAATGATGATTGTCATGCGACATTTCCTGACCGACTGTCAACGTTCCGATTTCCTGGTTTTCAACTTTAAGAGTGACCGTATGATTGAATTTGCTTGCGTCCTGAGCAAGACCATACACACCGGCTTCCTGATCCTGAGAAACGGTAATCGTAAATGTCGGATTTTCAGAAATACGGGAATATTTGTTGAGCAAGTACCCTTCTTGAGGAGATCTTCCTGTCAAAGTGAAATCAATAACAGAGCCTTCATAGGCATATACTCTTCCTGAAGAAATCTGAAGTTCTCCTGTGTGAATTCCACCGGAAGATATGTACAGATATCCACTTTCTATGTTTGTTTTACTTGCTGAAGCCCCATCAAAAACGTACATACGCCCTAACTCGGAAAGACTGGTATTATTGGCTGCTCCGCCCGAAGAAAGATGTATCCATCCTTTGGAATTGACGGTATTATTTGCGACTCCACCGGAAGAGATATGCATACTTCCTGTAAAGGTTGTGGAGTTTGCAGTTCCTCCGGAAATAAAAATTTTAGTAATATGGTTGTTTGCAACTGTATGATTTGCAGTTCCTCCGGAATAGATGTACATTTGGAGATTATCAGCGGAGGTATAGTTTGCCGTCCCGCCGGAAGAAATGTGAACTCCTCCATTAGAGAGTTCCGTATTATTTACGGCTCCACCGGATGTGACAGTTATCTTTCCGCCATTGAAGGTCGTACTGTTTAACATTCCGCCGGCAACGTTTATGTTGCCATAGGTGTGTTTCGTATATTCGGCAACACCGTCATAAATTTCGATTGTTCCGCCGCTGTTAGTGGTATCCCTTATTGTTCCGCCGGAAACATGCACAGTACCAAAGTTAATAATTGTATCACTTGCAACTCCACCGGAAAACACCTTCATACAGTTCAATCTGTTAACAGTGACACCGCTGGAAACAACACCGGAGGTTACCCAAACAGCATCGTCAATGTTTGTCACTTCATAACTTACAACATCTGAAATATTTCCGGCAGCATCCAAACCGCGGAAATAAACGGTTCCATTGTTCGGCATAACGACTCCGGACGTGTAAGTCAGCCAAAGCTGATTATTCAGTGAATACTGTTTTTCTGTGGTATCGCTGCTGAACGAGGCTGTAACCGTGACAGGCTGATTGGTCAGGTCTGTGACATCTGCTGAAACTCTCGGCTTGGTCGGGGCAACCTTATCAATGTTTGTTACTTCATAGCTGGCGACACTGGAAATATTTCCTGCTTCATCTTTTGCCCGGAAATAAACGGTTCCGTTTTCTTCCATAACAATACCGGAGGTATAAGTCTGCCATGTTTTATTATCAAGGCTGTATTCTTTCTTACAGGAATCGCTGCTGAAAGAGGCTGTTACCGTAACGCTGCCATTGGTCGGGTCAACAATATCTGCAGAAACAGTCGGTTTTACCGGTGCAATTCTGTCAATATTAGTCACTTCATAGGTGGTAACAGAAATGTTTCCTGCTTCGTCCTTTGCCCGGAAATAAACGGTTCCGTTCTCTTCCATGACAATGCCGGAGGTATAAGTCCTCCAGGTCCGGTTGTCAAGACTGTACTCTTTTTTGTAAGAATCGCTGCTGAAGGAGGCCGTTACCGTAACATTTTCCATTGTGGGATCAACGATATCTGCTGAAACTCTCGGCTTGGTCGGGGCAACCTTATCAATGTTTGTCACTTCATAGCTTGCAACGGGGGAGATATTTCCAGCTTCATCCTTTGCCCGGAAATAGACCATACCGTTCTCTTCCATGACGACACCGGAGGTATAGGTTTTCCAGGTCCGGTTGTCAAAGCTGTATTCCTTTTTATAAGAATCGCTGCTGAACGAGGCTGTAACCGTCACATCTGTATTGGTCAGGTCAACGATATCTGCCGATACACGCGGTTTTGTGGGCGCGATCCTGTCAATATTACTTACTTCATAGCTTGCGACGGTGGAAATGTTTCCAGCTTCATCTTTCGCCCGGAAATAGACCATACCGTTGTCTTCCATAACAACACCCGAGGTATAGGTTTTCCAGGTCCGGTTATCAAGACTGTACTCTTTTTTATAAGAATCGCTGCTGAACGAGGCTGTAACCGTCACATAGCCGTTGGTCGGATCGACAATATCTGCGGAGACGACAGGCTTGGAAGGCGCGACTTTATCAATATTGGTCACTTCAAAGATTGTCACATCAGAAATATTTCCAGCTTCATCTTTTGCCCGGAAATAAACGTTCCCGTTTTCTTCCATGAGGATCCCGGAGGTGTAAGTCTTCCAGGTCCGATTGTCAAGACTGTATTCTCTTCTGACAGTATCTGCGCTGAAGGTTGCTGTGACAATGACATCTCCGTTGGTCGGTTCAAGGATATTTGCCGCCGCTTTCGGTTTTGTGGGGGCAACTTTATCAATATTAGTGACATCCACGGATTTTTCGGTGACATTTCCGGCGTTGTCCGTGACTTTGAAATAGACGGTTTTGTTGCTGTCAACAGTCGCGGAAGAGCCGTTCTGCCATGATTTTCTATCAAAACTGTACTGAATCGATTTGATTCCGCTTGTGCTGTCGGATGCCGAAATGTTGAGAACGACATCTTCATTTGTCAGAACATCAGATGTGCCTGTGATGCTGAATGAAGGATTATCCGTATCGATCTTATCTACAACTGTACTTTGTGTTGTAATATTTCCGTCATTATCCGTCACGCGGAAATAAACGGTTCCGTTTTCCGTAAGGGTAACACTTGAACCGGTTTTCCAAGTTCTGTTGTCTGTGGAATATTCAATTGATTTGATTCCGCTTTCTGAATCTGTTGCCTCAGCGGTGATGGTAACAGGCTGATTGGTCCAGCTTTCAGAATTTCCGGAAAGAGTCAGTTCCGGTTTTGTTGTATCTGCAATAGAGAAGGTTCCAATGGTACTCCATTCTCCGGCATTTCCTTTTTCATCGATTGCACGGACTTTCCAGGAATAATTTCCGTAACCGATATCAGAAACAGAAACATTCAATGATGAAGTTATATCCTCATGGACAATAATCCCGTCATTGAGAATGACATATTCATATTCTTTGACCCCGCTCAATATATCGCTGGCAGGATTCCAGCTCAGTGAAACGGAATAATCTCCTGTAATTGCATTCAAACCGCCGGGAATCGACGGTGCTGTACTGTCAACAACAGCACTGGCAGAATTGCTCCATTCGCCGACATTGCCGTTTTTATCTACGGCTTTTACCCGGAAATAATATTTTCCATCGGCAAGATTGCTGAAATCGCAGGTATCCGAAGCAACTGTCTGAGTTCCGGCAACGGAACTGAAATTGCTGTTTTTGGAATATTGAACGATATATTCTTTGACTCCGATCCCTGCATCTTCAGCAAAATCCCAGTTCAACGAAATGATTCCGCTATTCTCTATCGCCCGCAAGCCCGTAACTTTTGAGGGAGCTGTTGTATCAACAATAACGCTGGAATTGCTGCTCCAAACACTGGCATTCCCGGAATGGTCGATTGCCTGCACGCGAATGTAATATTCCCCGTCTGCAAGGTTTTCTGCTGTAAAGCTGGTTCCTGTGACAGTGGCAGATGCGGTGATATCTGTAAATTCCCATGTCGGGGATATTTCGATTCTGTATTCCTTGACTCCGCTCCCGTAATCTTCCGAGGCTTCCCAATCAACAGAGATCGTTTTGTTTGACACACTGCATGTGACGATGGGTTCAGAGGGAGATTCACTGTCAATCAGAAGATTTTCAACTTCGCTCCATTCGCCAACATTTCCGGTGTAATCTTCCGCCTGGATCCGGATGTAATATTTTCCGTCAGCGTAAGAAGAAAAGTCGTAACTGTTTTCCGTTGAAGTGTAGGTGCCGATAATGGAACTGAAATTGGCATCCCGTGCAACCTGGATCTTGTACTGCTTGACCCCGTTTCCGCCGAGATTGTCGTGGGTGGCTGTCCAGACAGCAGTTGTGCCATCCATCTTGAAGCCGGAAACCTGATCCGGTTTTTCCGTATCGGGCAGGATTCTGTGGGACCAGCCGTCTTCATCCTGTGCCTGGAACTGAATGTAATATTCAGGAGAAACATTCAAGGTGAAATCTTTTGTCTGATTGTAAAGTTCGACGGCGAACTCATAATTTTCAAAGGTCGGATCGCTGGAAACAAGGATCCGGACTTTGTCAAGACCTTCGACATCACTCCAGTCATAGGTTGCTGTTACAGTTTCTGTGCTGTCCGGAGCATAGATGTTCAGGGTGTTGCTGGCGAGGGATGCCCCGTTGTAAACGATCAAATGGGTTTCTCCATTGGGATCCAGCGTGAAGCCATCGGTAATGGTAAGATTCTTGGTAACGTAAATATAATTTTTTCCGCCGCCGAGTGCGATATCTCCGCGAAGTTCGGAATCCTGCTTCAAATTGAAGGTATCGTTTCCGCTTCCTGCGGTGAGATTTCCATTGAAAATGGCTGTCGTGGCTGTAATTTTATTATTTCCGTCTCCCAGTGCAACATCTTTCTGGAATGTTGCGGAACCGAATGTCAGCGTATCATTTCCGCTGCCGGCAGAGAATGCTCCGGAGAATTTTGCACTTTCTACTGAGGTCAGAGTATTATCGCCGTCGCCGAGATTCACGGAACTACCGAAGTTTACAGAACCGAACGACAGCGTATCATTTCCGCTACCGGCGGAGAATGAACCATCGACTGTTGCGGAACCTGCTGCGGTAAATGTATTGGCTCCATTGCCCAGCTCCAGAGAACTTCGGAAGTCGGCATTGCCAAAGGTCAGGGTATCTTTCCCGGAACCGAGCGTTACAGCTTTGGCAAAAATGGTTTCTGTACTTTCATCCGCAGAAATAACGTTTGCTCCGCCGCCCAGATTCAATGGTCCGCCGATGGTGGAAGTCTGAGTGATTGTAATTTTATCTGCGGCATTGCCTCCGGTAATGATGCTGTTCAAAGTAACATCATCCAGAATCAGGTCAAATCCGGTTCCGGCGGTCCGGTTGGTGATTTCGCTGCTGACTTTTCCGCCACCGGTAAGAGTCAGGGTGCTGATCCGCAAAAGACCTTCAGAGAGATGATAGCCGCCGGTATCGATGGTATCGCTTCCCCCGCCGAGGTCGATCGTACCGATCTTTTTATCCACATGCATAGTGATCGTATCATCCAAAGCACTCAAATGCAGTTCTGCATCAACACCGATCGTCCAGTTATCAAGAGTAATATGTCGGGCGATACGATCCAGTTTCAAGATCCCGTCATTGATATTCCAATAGCCGAAATATCCGTATTCATCGGAATGAATTGTCCAGGTTCCATCCCCAGTTTTGATGATTGTTGATGAAGAATGTCCGGCGATAGAGTCATTTCCCGAACTGTCGCCAATGGTTAAGGATCCCTCAACGTTGAAAGTTGCAACGCTGTTTCCGGCAAGGTAAAGAAAACCGCCTTCGTTTGCACGGTTGCCTGTGTTTTCCAAATCTTTATCCTTGCTGACATGATAATTCATGATGGAATTATTCAAATAAATAGCACCGCCCATTTCAGCTGCATAAGAATATTTTGAGGCTGAAGCTGTAGCACAATTTCCTGAAAATGTTACATCAGTAAGTGTGATATTTCCATTTGTGTGGGCAATGGCTCCCCCATAAGCAAAAGCTGCAGCGTAAGAATCATTATAAGGGGTGCCGATATTTGCTGAAGCATAATTTTCAGCAAACAAAACATTGCTGAGGGTCATATTTCCACTGTCTTGAGCAATGGCACCACCAGAAGCATAAGCGAGAACATCGCTGGATCTATAACCTCCGGCAGTTGCATAAATATAATTGCCTGAAAATGAAGCATCTGTAATTTCCACATCTCCACCCTTCTGGGCAATTCCTCCGCCTAAAGCCATTGCTGAGC
Source organism: Lentisphaeria bacterium (assembly GCA_017456805.1). Next base: position 17,171 of record JAFTIQ010000034.1, on the reverse strand, counting down.
CAGAGCCAGAGACATATAATTGGGTTACTCCGGCAGAAGCATGATTACCAGAGAAAGAAACATCGCTCAGAACAACTTTTCCGCTTTCATGAGCAATGGCACCTCCGGATACGAACGACGAAATCCCATACTGTGCCGAAGCCGAAGCCTGAATATAATTGCCTGAAAATGAAGCATCATTAAGAATCAGATCTCCGCTGGTTTGAGCAATAGCTCCTCCGGAAGCATCTGCTGTCGCTGTTGTACGTCCATCTGCTTTGGCAGTTACATAATTACCAGAAAATGAAGCACTCGCAAGATTCAGATCCCCGTTTGTTTTAGCAATCGCTCCTCCCAATGCCAATGCGTTTGCATAGGTTCTGTTTGTACTCTCGGCGGTTGGGGAACTTGCAATCGCATCCGCTGATATATGGTTCTCGATGAACGAAGCCATTGAACCTGTTATATTGCCATTTAATTGGGAAACAGCTCCTCCAACAGCTGTTGCGCTGGCTGAGGCTGTAACATAAATGAGTCTTGTGTAAGAAGACGAAGAAGATGTAGCAGCAGAAGCTAATGCAAAATTTCTGTTTATCCCTACATCGGAAAGCGTTATATTCCCGTCAGATTGTCGGATACCTCCCCCGATGGCTGTGGCATTTGCAGAAGCAGTTGCTCGGTTGCCGCTGCTGGTGCTGAAAATAAAAGCCCCCTCATGGCTCGTCCAGTCGTTATTGTTTGTAATATTGGTTTTTGTTAAACTTAAATTGGTATTAGATTCAGCAAGAATTGCTCTGTTGTAATTTCCTGAAATATCTGTATCAAGAAGTTCAATTGTTGAGTTTTCGCCTTTGATTCCGTTAGTACACTCCGCAACCACAAGATTGTGCAGGGAAACAGTGGAGTTGTATACATTTATGGGAATCCCTGAGACATTTTTTATTTCCAATGTTCCGCCGTCAGCATGGGTAAGCGTTACATTTCTGATCGACAAGCCGATTTTATTTATAAAAACATTGTTGTCTGTCGTCAGAGTATGCGTTCCTCTCTCAAAATCCCCGCTGGTAATAAACAGTGTCCTGGTACTGCCTTCGGCGGATAAGTTCCCGTTCAAAGTCATGGAGGTTTCTTCACCGGACAACGTCAAACCATTCAGCATAGTACCGGAATTTCCGGTTACTGCAAGGTGTTCCAAGCCCCCCGTGATTGTTTCAGTCTGTAAATGTCCGCCATCAAAAACAAGCGTATCGCTGCCATCGCCGAACACAAGATCGCCAAGACCGGTCAAGGAAGATTTCAATGTCAGCGTATCATCACCGGCACCGAGAGAAAATTGATTGCTGATGGTCACGATGGATGAATATCCACCGGAAACGGTGACTTTATCGTTTCCGCTGCCCATGAAGGTATTGACTTCCAAAGTCGTGTTGGAGATATCCAGAGTGTCGTCTCCGGATCCCATGGAAAACATCAGTTCCGCTCCGGTTTCACTCTTGTTGGAAATGGTACTGTTTGTAACCGTAACCGTATCATTGCCTTTATCAGTAAAGATTTCCCCGGCGGGGTCGTTGAGGACAATTTCTGCACCGCTGATCGTTAAAATATCATCGTAAATCGTAGTTTGATAACGGTCTTCCAGTGTCAATGAACCGGTAATTTTTTTGGTTTCACCGATAGCCATGATGTCGTTCTCCTGTTATTTTATGTCTTCTATTACTTTATCAATCATATCAATTACCTGATCGGCGGTGATCATTGCGGTACATTCGTAACGCCGGTCAGTGCCAGCCAGTCTCGGACAATGCCAGAAATCCGCAAGGTTGAAATCCTTGAACTCATTCCAGCAACTGTTGCAGGCATTGTAATTGATGACCCGGTAAGGGGTCTTGTATTCATTGATGGGATTCGTAAAGCCGGAAATCATGATCACGGGGATTTGACAACCCCATGCCAGCCAGCTCAATCCGCTGCTCAATCCTATATAAAAATCTGCATCTTTCAGCAGATTGATCCGTTCCTGAAGCGGTAAGGCTCCGGTAAAATCTTCCGCTCCTTCCGGTTTGCGGATGAATGTTCCAGCCTTTCCGCCGATCCGGTCTTTGTCGATGCACAAAACCCGGTAGCCTTTGCTTTTCAGATACTCCACCACACGGTCCCAGCCTTCCGGATTGTTCCAATATTTGGCTAAACTGGTGCTCTGGACTCCGATACAGACATATTTTTCTTTGATTTTCCGGGGTGCTGAAAGGTCAAACCGGGGCGGGATATCGCTGTCATCCACACCGAAAATATGCGCCGCCACCCGATGCAATCCCACATAACGGTGATCCACCGGCTGATGGGTCACATTGCCAAGCTCATAAAGTCCCACATTATAGTTCGCATAAGACTGGATTTCTGCCGCTTCTTCTTTGGAAACAAACTTGATTTGCGGATATTGATTTTTCACGAGTTCAGCAAACCAGTTGGAAACGACGCAAATGAGTTTGCAGTTCAATTTTTTCTGAAACCGTTCCACATAACTGAACCATGCAATGGAATCCCCGAGGGTGTGAACCGGAAAACGCACCACAACTTCTTTATCTGCGGCATCGAAATCATGCATAAAAAGCAACTTATCGTCGGCAACTTCAGAAATGACCAGACGGAATTTGATGAAATATTTTTTGAAACTGAAAACGACACAATCGCCGCCTTCCGGTGTGATGGCATCATAAACACAGGATTTTGTTCCCAGGTCAACGAATCGGATATGATAAGGTTTTGCGCCTTTTGGCATCAGCACGCGCAAGCCGTCATTGAAATCGAATTTGATTCCGTCGATAGCATCCTGAGTTGGAATTTTCGGAATATCCCCGAATGCAATTGACATTGAATTTTGCTTTTTTTCTTCCTGCATTTTTCCACACAAAATTTTTGCAGTCTGAACAGCAGAGTCGCATAATATACATTATGTTAAGTTGCTGAACTCAAAAAATGGGAAAACGGCAAAAAAAAACGGGTGAAATGGGAGATTTTGAGTCTGAATGATTTAACATAATGTATATTATGCGAAGTTGACGTATAGAAAAAATCACCCTTAGATAATATAATTCAGCAAGAATAAAATTCAAGGAGCTTGCCGGAACTTTTTTGTAAGCAGTTGAATTTTCCTGTTTTCAGTGCTATATTTCCATCTGATATGACAGGAGAAGAAAATCGTGAATAAACCAGAATTATTGGCACCCGCCGGAACACCCGCTGCGGCTCTGGCGGCACTTGATGCAGGCGCAGATGCTGTTTATGCCGGACTCGCACGGTTCAATGCCAGAGAACGCGGCGAAAATTTCACCCCGGATTCAATGGCAAAAATCATCGAATATTTTCATCGTCACGGAAAAAAAGTTTATGTGACGTTTAATACCTTGCTGAAAGAAGGGGAGCTTTCCGATGCCTTCGAACAGCTTGCACTTTTGAATTCCCTGAACCCGGATGCCTTGCTGGTACAGGATCTGGGGGTTATCCGGATGGCAAAGAAATATTTTCCGAATCTGAATCTGCACAGTTCCACTCAGATGGAATTTCATAATTCTGCCGGGTTGGCGGTTGCGGAAAAACTGGGTGTCAGCCGGGTCGTTCTCGAACGGCAGGTCACTCTTGATGAGTTGAAAATCATTAAAAGCAAAACCAATCTGGAACTGGAGCTTTTCATTCACGGAGCCCTCTGCTGTTCTCTTTCCGGAATCTGTTTTTTCTCCTCCTATCTGGGCGGTCACAGCGGAAACCGGGGAAAGTGCAAACAGCCCTGCCGCCGCCGTTATTTTTCCAAAAACGGGAACGGATTTTTCTTTTCCACTCAGGATCTTTGTGCCATTGAGATGATTCCGGAATTCCGGAAGTTGGGCATTGCTTCCCTGAAGATCGAGGGACGGCTGCGTCAGACCGATTATGTGACGGCGGCTGTCAGTGCGTACCGGATGCTGATTGATACGCCGGATGAAGAGTTTTCAGCGGCGATTCCCAAAGCGCGGAAGATCCTTTCCGAAGTGGGCGGCCGCCGCTGGTCCCACGGATTTTATACTCCGGAATCGGCAAAAACGATCATCCGTGCAGATGCGATGGGGAGTACCGGCAAACTTTGCGGAAGCGTGCAGGCTGTTGCCAATAACGGATTTGAATTTACCACATCGACCCGTTTGTTTCTCGGGGACCGGATCCGGATCCAGCCTGCCAACGGAGAAGAAGGCCCGGCGATGGTCACAACCAAATTTTTTGTTGACAATAAATCCGTGACCCGTGTTACGCCGGGGCAGCGGGTGTTTGTCTGCTGTGATAAAACAGTTCCTCAGCGGGGACAGGTGTTTCGTTTGGGCGGACGGCTGAATGATTATTCCAATGCCCTTGCCGCCTTGCCGGAGCCCCGGACCGCTTTGGATTTGAAAATAACTCTTTCTGCTGAGAAAATAACAGTCATTCCCCTTGCTGCGCCTGAAATCGTCTGGGAGAAAGCATTGAATCTTTCCCCTGCGAAAAGCCGTTCTGCGAGTGCGGAACAGGTGGCGGAAGAATTCAGAGCTTCCGACTCAACCCTTTGGAGTGCAGGGAAAATCGATGCGGAAGTCCAGCCGGGACTTTTTCTGCCTGCCTCTGAACTGAAACAGCTCCGCCGGGAGGCCTGGGCATTTCTGAAGGATCATTTGTCCCCGGAAATGGCTGCCGGGAATTTTGAAGGCAGCATAGAAGCATTCCGGAAAGAATATGAAGCCTTGAAGGGACTTCCCATTTCGGAGAATCGGGAAGAGACTGCCGCGCTGCGTGCGAAGGGGGAAGAACCCGCCAGCCGGAAATGTTATCGCGGAGCAAGTGTTTTTGAAATCGCATCTGCCACAAGCGAGGCGATTTTGCCGGAATTCATGCCGGAAACCAAACTTCATGTTCTGGAAAAAGCGATACGGAAAGCCTATGAAGCCGGGATCCGCCGGTTCCGTGTTCCCTCACTTTACGGAGTGGAACTGCTGAAGGATTATCCGGGAATTGAAATCACGTTTTCTGCGCCGCTTCCGGTTGCGAACTCTCAGGCTGTTCTGATGGCAAAAGAGCTTGGAGCGACCCGTGCTCTGGCACATATCGAACTGGATAAGGAGTCCCTGCAGCTTATGCGGAAAAAATCGGTGCTGGATCTGGAACTTTACCGGCTTGGGCGTCCGGTTCTGCTGCCGACCAGAGGAACGATCCCTGTCGAAGGAGAGATCCGGGATGCAAGGAATATCGGTTTTCTGGTCCGGTATGATTCCAGGAGCGGTTTGACAAGGCTTTATCCGCAGAAGATTCATTCTGTTCCCCGTCTGCCGGGATTTCATGATTTCTTTGATCTGACCATGGCGAACTGGGATCCGGAAGAGACGGACAGTTTCAATTTTGACCGGGAACTTTCGTGAAGTGGGCAGATTTTCCGGAAATATCGCCTGTTTTTCCGGAAAACGGGTTGAAAATTGAAGAAAAAAGGTTATCTTACCAGACAAGACATTGAGGAAAAGAAAAAGGAACTGCCTGAACGATGAAGATCAGTGTTGTTGGAAAAAAATGCCCGCAGCTGAAAGAGATGCTGTCGGCAGAAAATATCATAATTTGTCCGCCGGAAGAAGCCGATATGATCATTGTCTACGGCGGCGACGGTTCATTACTCGGGGCGGAACGGATGTATCCCGGAGTTCCCAAATATCCCATCCGGGATTCCGAAACAGCACCGCTTTGTCCTTTGCATACATTGGAAAAACAGTTTCCTCTGTTTCTGGAACAAAAGCTGGAACGGAGCTGTCTGCCGAAATTGATGGCGACTGTTGACGGTTCTCAGCAGATGTATGCGATCAACGATATATTTGTTCATAACAAGATCCGCACGAGTGCTTTGCGGTATAAGGTGTGGATCGATGGAGTGCTTTATGCCCGGGAAATCGTGGGGGATGGTCTTGGCGTGGCAACGGTTCATGGCGCGACGGCATATTACCGCAGTATTACGCGGAGTGTGTTCCGTGTGGGGATCGGTTTGGCGTTCAGCAACAGTACCGAGCTTGTAAATCACCTTGTCCTGCCGGAACATTCTGTCATCAACATCAAAATCATTCGCGGTCCGGGGGAGCTGACGGCAGATAATGCGCCGGAGATGCCGATCGTAAAAGATGGTTCCGAATGTGAGATCCGCATGTCTGATCTGAAAGCAGAAATGCTTGGACTTGACTTTTTTATGTGTCCGGAGTGCCGCAGATTACGGCATCAGATGAGACGGGAATTTACAGCAAAGGATCGTCATTGAAATGAGACTATTGATTACAGCGGGGCCCACCCGGGAGGCGTTGGATCCCATGCGCTTTATCTCCAACCGGTCTTCCGGGAAAATGGGATATGCTTTGGCGGAAGCATCCGTTGCCGCCGGACACGAAACGGTTCTGGTTACCGGCCCCTGTTCTCTGGCAGTACCGGAAGGATTGGCAAAAGTGATCCATGTTGTTTCCGCTTCCGAAATGGCAGAGGCGGTTAAAACGGAATTTCCGTCTGCCGATGCCGCGATCATGTGCGCAGCCGTTGCCGATTACCGTCCGAAGCAGTATTCCGCATCCAAAATCAAGAAAAATGATGGAACGATGATCATTGAACTGGAGCGGACGGAAGATATCCTTGCATCCCTGGGGACGATGAAGAAGTCCGGGCAGTTATTGATCGGTTTTGCGGCAGAGACGGATGATATGGAAGCGAATGCGCTTGGCAAGCTTCAGAAGAAAAATCTGGATTGGATCGCGGCGAACCGTTTGGATCTGCCGGGGCAGGGCGCAGAAAGCAATACCAATACCGTGGTGCTTTATTCCGTTGAAGGAGAAAAAATAGAAATCCCGCTGGCATCCAAAAAAGAGGTTGCGGCAATGATTTTGAAACATACGGGGTTGAATCCCTGAGCACAAAGGAGGGGAACTGTGAAAAAAATCTTGCAATGTCTGGTGCTGTTTTTATCCATTCTGATTTTGACCGGATGTGCGACCCGGCCTGATTTTTCAGATAACAGCAGCGGAGTGAAGTGGAATATCTCCATGACGGAGGAGGCTCTGGTTGGGGATGATCCACTGGAACCGTTCAACCGTTCCATGTTCGCTGTCAATCATTTCGGGATGCGATGGATCGTCCGTCCTGTCAGCTGGGTTTATTGTTCCATTCTGCCGAAAGAGGTGATTCTCCGGATCGACAATGTTTCAGACAATCTGGCGTTTCCGGGCAGGGCGGTCAGCTGTCTGTGTCAGGCAAAATGGAAGGGGGCGGGAATTTCTTTTTCCCGTTTTCTGATCAATACGACGGTTGGGATTGCCGGGATCTTTGATCCGGCAGATCATTATTTCGGGCTCAAACGGCGGCATGAAAATATGGGACATGCCTTTGCACATTGGGGGATCGGTCCCGGCTGTGTGCTGATCCTGCCGTTTTCCAGTGCCGCCAACGTCCGGGATCAAGTCGGATGGCTTTTCGATTCGCTGTTGGATTTGAAGATCATCATTCCTTATGCCGGATCTGTTTCCGGAGTGAACAGGGCAATGAGCTCCTACGATGCGTTTGATTCGCTTGTTTCTTCTGCCGCAGATCCTTACGAGCAATTCAAACTTGCGATGAGTTTCCTGAGGTATCCTCAGCTGAGAGATTATGTTTTCCGGGTGAAAGAAGCGGATCCTCAATTCGGGCAGGGCTGGCTTCATCCCGGACCGGATATGAAATATCATCGGACAAAGGAGTATTATCAGCCGGTGAATCCGCTATTGGATACGCTGCGGGTCAATGTTTTTTCCATGCAGCGGACGGACTCAAGATGGTGGAGCAATACCTCTTTCTGGAACAGGGATTTCCAGAATCTCGGCGAAGTTCGTTCCATCCGGGATCCGTTGGAACCCTCTGAGGCGCTTCCCCGGGAATATCAGTTCTGGAACGAACCGCCGCAGGAAGGCAAAGCACCCCGGAAAAAGGAATTGGTTCTTCTGATTCCCGGAGTGGGAACCCATTACACCGGAAAAATGGTGCGGGCTCTGGCAGAAGTCTATTCCGATGCCGGATATGCGGTTGCTGCAACCAGCAATACAATGAGCTGGGCGTTTGCCACCACAAAGGAAACCGCATTCCCGGGATATGTGCCCCATGATGTGAAACAGCTGCGGCGTCATTTGCGCCTGATCCTTGATGATCTGGCAGAAAATAAAAATTTCAAGCCGGAGCGGATCATCGTTGCCGGGTACTCTCTGGGGGCATTGCAGACCCTTCATCTGGCAGAACAGGAAAACCGAAAGAATACCCTCGGCGTGACCCGTTATGTTGCGATCAATCCCCCGGTGGATCTGCTTTATGCCATGGATAAGTTTGAACAGCTTGGCGAGATTACGAAGAGCTGGACGAAGAAGGAATATTTTGAAAATCTGGGAAATGCGATCACCGCTTATCTGCCGCTGCTGCAAAAGAATTATCCGCATCAGGAAAGTACAGAAAACGGCGCTCAGTATCAGGTCAAGCTTCAGCCGCAGCAGGCTGCCGGGATGATCTCCATTGCGTTCCGGATGATTCTGCGGGAACTGATGCTTTCCAATGCAAGAAACGGATTCCTCCCCGATGAGTACAAATATCAATGGGGCAGACGTTTCCCGCTGTATCAGAAAATCGATTCTCTGAGCGGACGGGATTATGTGCAGACCTTCATCAAGAGCCGTTATCCGGGAATGACCATGGAGCAGCTCCGTTACAACAGCGGATTGCGGTGTCTGGAATCATTCCTGAAAAAGAGCCCGGAGATCCGGGTGCTGCATAATCTTGATGATCCGCTTCTTTCCCAGGACGATGCACATTATCTTTCCCGGACACTGGGCGGGAGAATGATCTGGTTTGATCACGGAGCACATCTTGGAAATCTTTATCTGAAGGAATATCAGAAACAACTGCTGAACGCAACTGCTGGAAAGTAAACTTTTATGAATTGGACCGTTTTTATTGAAAATTCACTTTATCTGCTTGCTTTGCTGAATCCGGCGAGCAAGGTGATGTTTCTTGCGACATACGAGCCTTCTCTTTCTGCAAAACAGATTCGGGAACTGGCTTGGAAATCCTCTGTTGCCGCCCTGCTGATTCTGATTGCACTTGCCGGGGCAGGGGAGATCGTTTTGAGTAAAATCTTCCGCGTAGAACTTTATTCTTTGAAGATCACAGGCGGGATGGTTCTGTTTATGATCGGCTGGCTTGCTGTCCGGGAAGGACGTTTTGTGAACCAGAAGGAACATCCGCAATCTGCGCCGGAAGTGCCGGAAGCCAAAGTGGATTTTACGGATCTTTCTCTTGTTCCGCTGGCAGCCCCTCTGATTGCCGGCCCCGGAACGATTGCGGCAAGTATTTCCGGAACGGCAGAGTATGGATGGCTGTTTATGTCCTGTTCTCTTGCCGCTGCGATCACGGTAAATTTTCTGGTGATGCTGTTTTCCGGGAACATCAATAAAGTGCTGGTGCGTTTGCATTTGCAGGGTCCGTTGATCCGTCTGACCGGCTTGATTATTGCTGCTGTTGCAGTTCAGATGGTGATTGCCGGAATCAAAGAATGCGGGATCGTTTGAGTGTCTGTTGAATAATATTTGCTGAAAATATTGTTCGGCGATTTGTTTTTCACAGAGATACTGTTATATTACCCTACGCCCCTTAATTCAAAAACAAAAAGAACAGGAGTCAGTTTTATGGGAAGTGAAACAACCGATTATGTGTGTCCGGAAGATAGTGTTTGCTTTCTTCAAACCCTTTGGGAAGAGCATCAGGAAAATGTAATCCGTTTCGGGATGACCGTGCTTCAGGTTATTCTGGTGATCCTTGTTGCATGGATCGTTGGAAGAATTCTCAGCCGTGTGATCAGTAAATCTATCGGAAAGATTCCGATGATGGATGTATCTGTTGGAAAAGTTCTTTCCTCTGTTGCAAGAACCTTTATCTGGCTCTTTGCATTTCTGATCATCCTTGATCTGTTTGGAGTGAACACCGCAAGTATTCTGACGGTTCTCGGTGCAGCCGGTCTGGCGATCGGTCTGGCAATGAAGGATTCTCTCAGCAATATCGCAGCCGGTCTGATGCTTCTGATCCTCCGTCCTTACAAAGTAGGTGATTATGTGGATAGCGGAGCCGCAAGCGGAACCATTGAAGAAATGGGACTTTTTACCACAACCCTGAAAACCGTTGACGGAATTTTTATTTCCGCTCCCAACAACGCGATTTTCGGCGGTCCGGTCAAGAACTATTCCCGCAATCCTCTCCGCAGAGCCGATATCGTCGTCAGCATCGCTTATGGTGATTCCCTGCCGAAAGCAATTGAAGTTCTGACTGAATTCCTGAAACAGAATGAATTGATCCTTCAGGATCCTGCTCCGGAAGTTCTGGTTTCTGAACTTTCCGATTATTCTGTGAATCTGAATCTCCGTTTCTGGGCAACTTCCGAAAAATATTGGGATGCTTACTGGAATGTGAAGGAAGAAGTTAAAGCAGTCATCGAATCTGCCGGACTGAATATTCCGTTCCCGCAGCGCGTGGTTACGGTTGTCAACGCAATCCCGCAGGATACAAAATAATCCTGTGTTCCGTTCCCGGTTGGACCTGTCTGACCGGGAAATAAAAAAATCAGGGGTCTTTCAAAAGATTCCCTGATTTTTTTTGTTTTTATTGACCGGTCAGAGATCAGTTCTGACTGAAAAAGTATTTGATATCACTTTCTTTGAATCCGTATGCATCCAGGATCAGCTCGGCGGCGGAAAACATAACCGGGTTGTAATGACTGGAATGTTGATCAGATCCGATGGTGAATTTGACCCCTGCTTCTCTCCATTGTGCGAACAGGTTCCAATAGTATTTCCGGCATTTTTCGGGAGCTGCTGCCGAAAGAAGAACCGCCAGATTCAGTTCTGCACATTTGTGATGTTTCAGAAGCGCATTCATCAGCTTTTCATTATATTCCTGCGGAATATTCAGGATGGCATCATAGTTGATATGCTCTTTATCCCGATTCATATACCAGCCGCCGGCTGCAAGCTCAATGGCATCCCACGGATGAGCAAGAATATCCACCAGCGGATGTTCGATCAGATACATCTGCTGACGGAAGAAATCTTCATAGGCCTCTTCCGGTTTGCTGTAAAGCGGCCAATGGACCCCGCCGATCACATATTCAATGCCAAGCTCTTTGATTTCCTCTTCTGTGATTCCGATACAGACCGGGCTGTCAGAAGGACCCTGTTCAAACCGGATTCCATAGACCGGGTCATCAAAATAACGGACGTAATCGCCTGCCGCGATCTTATCCCGTTCCCACTCTGAGATCCCGCTGATTTCAATCCCGAAATGGAAATTTTTCGGGCGGTCATAGCAGAGAAAATCATTTCTTGCTCCTTGAATATCGCAGAGATTGTAATGGGTGTGAAGGTGATCGCTCAGCCCGAATTCCACCATTCCGAGAGATGTCATTTCCTTCTGAATATCGTTCAGAGCTGCGCAGGCGGAATCGCAGGAATGGGAGGAATGAATATGAAGATTTTGTCTGATTTTCATAAAAGAAACCTTTCTTTCTGTTGATGACAGTATAACATCAATTTCTGCAAAATTCAATCTGATTTCAGGAAAAAAAGAGAAAATTCAATCATTACAGTCTGCTCTGTTTCCGGTAGGTCAGGGGAGTAATGCCGAACTGTTTTTTAAATTCCCGCGCCAGATAATAGGAGTAATTGAAGCCGCATTCCCGGGCAATTTCTTCTACGGAATGGTTGGAATAGGTCAATAACTGTTTGACATTTTCCATCCGTTTATCGCAAATCGTTTGCCAGATTGTTGTGTTCAAATGCGTCCGGAAAAGATTGGAGAGCGTAGAAATGCTGACACATGCGGCTTTTGCGATCTCTTCCCGGGTCATCAGATGAACATCGCGGAAATGATTATTGATGAAATTTTTTGCCAGCATAAGCGGCTGCGGCATCGGATCTTCGGGGAATTGTACCATCGCTTCATGCAGCAGACGATAAGCATATCCACCAATACGGGAATCATCGGCATCCTGCCGGGAAAGTTCATCCCGGATCGCTTCAAAACAATGTTTCAGTTTCTCCGTATCAACAGCATAAAAAGAGGGCAGTCCGGCAGGAAACATTTCTTTCAGAAGCGTTTTCAAAACGGGATTGGTTTCATAAAGTACAAAATAGCGTTCCGCAGAGTCGCTGACAGTTTCAAATTTCTGACCGGGAGCAGACAAATCAAGGATCGTAAAATAACCGGAAGATTCCACCGTTTCCGTACCGTTGAGCCGGGTCACTTTCTGTTTGCCGTCAAGAAGCATGGAAACGATCATGCTGGACCTGGGGATCTCAGAGCCGCCGCTCCAGGATTTGTAGCTGAAAGAGTGACAGAATGATTGGATCCGCAAAGAGGGCGTTCCCGGCTCGTAGTGAGTCGGATTGACGTGGTAAACTTCCTTGAACTGTGTGGATTCCCAGACTTTCTGCATCTTATATTTTCCTCCCTCATAGAATATACTGTCGTCTTGGAATAGTTTCAAGAAAAATTACGAAAAATCACGAAAAATTACGAAAAACAATCTTTTTTTATAAAATTTTCATCTATATCCTTGATTTTTTATCTTTCCCCGTTTATATTACAAATGTTGCCAGTAATTGATGCGAGAATTACTGGCAACATTTTTTTTTGATTTTAAAGGGTTTTTATTGAGCAAACTTTTTTGATAGGGAAATAGTTATTGAGCAAACTTTTTTGATAGGGAAATAGTTATTGAGCAAACTTTTTTGATAGGGAAATAGTTATTGAGCAAACTTTTTTCCATAAAAGAATCGGCTTGTCCGCAAAAATATTTCTCCATCCTGCCGAAACCACTTGAAAACAAAGAATATTGATGATAAATTACTGCTGAACATAACTATTTATGAAGGAGGCTGCCCTCATGAAAAAACTCTTTTTTCTCCTGCTCTTTACTGCACTTTTTTTTCTGCATGGTGCAAGTCCAGATCTGACAAAGGGAGTATGGTATCTCTCTGTTCCGGAAAATAACGGGAAAATCAGCCACTTTGAAGTTGCTTACAAGCTCAACCCGAACGGTTCTGCGGAAATCATCCGGTCAGAAAAACAGCTGAAGCAATGGAACCAAATGCGGCAGAAATATAAAGAGAAGACCGGCAAAGATTTTCCGGAAATAAAAATGTCATGGAAATTGGATGGCAGCGAGCTGCACCTGATTTTGATAGCGGTAGATTCCTCAAATAAACAGCTGATGACCTATCTCATCGGCAAAAATCCCGCATTTCTCCTGCCGAAAGAAAAAAAATCCGTGTTTATCCTTGCCCGGAAAGGTGCAGTCATGACTCCGGAAGAGTCAAAACAATTTTTCAAAGCTATCACAGAAGCCCATCAGGATAACTTTGCAAAGAATCTGAAATTACCGGAAAATATCAAACTGGCTGAACCGGAAAAGAACAATGGCAGCTTTGCTTTTGATATGGACTGGAAAAAAACACCGGAAAACTCTTTTCAGAAATATGTCCTTTCCGCCATCGGCAAAGGGGAAAAGCTGTCAGATCAGGCAGAGTGTACTCTTCCCGCATTGAAAAAACTCCTTTCCACACCGGAGGGAAAAGATTTGCTTTTGAGATACCTTGCTTCCAATTGCGAATGGCGGTTGTATCAGGAACACCAGAACACGCTCCACGCCGTCCGCTACTTCCGGGATCAGAATGGAAAAATCGTCCCGACTCTGCACCAATATTACTCCAGTCATCACAGTGATCCGGCACAGCAGTTCCAGTTCCGCTTCGAAGTCGGTTTTTCCGGAAAGCCGTGGAACAGTTCCCCTATACATCCCCGGTTGAGAACGGAACGCTCCAAAAACACCTGGAATACCCGGTTCCTGTGCGGCGGGGCATTGGTGAATATTTTTGATGAAACCTCCGTTCCCGGACGGCAAATGACCAAAGCTGCGCTGGACTGGACAGATAAAGAATTTTCTGCTTTACTTGCTGCAAAAGATTGGAAAAAACTTCTGCCAGCCGGAAGTATCCGGAAAGGAAAGCCGGATTTGATTCTGCGGGGCAGTTATCAGGGCGGGATCTATAATGCGGAAGTCTGGTGCAATCCCGGCGAAAAAGGTTCCATTTACCTGAAAGCATTTGAAATCACAAAAGGCACTCCGCTCTCCGCAAGAAGACTTGCGATGGCTTCAACGTGCAATCCCGGCTGGTCCGATGACCCCAACGAACAATTTTTCTCAGCCATGCACTTTACGATTTACGAAGGAGAGTGGGGACAGTTTTACGGCGCGCGCTTTGAGATCTGGTTCAAGCCTGCATCCGGAGCCCCGGAACGGAAACTCTTTGAGAAAAATTATAAAATCCAGGGGTGGTCAAGATAATAGAGTGAAATAACGTTTTCTATTCTTAATTTAACCGATAATATTATTTTACAGGGGTTGATTTTTTCAGAAAGTGCGTTTATATTGTTTCAGAGAATGAATTTCTTTAACCTAAATTACAGGAGGTTTCTCATGAGTGAAAAAGAATCTGGCGGCGGAGATTTCCGCTATGCAGTCGGCGAAAGCAAAGTACCCTGGCATGCAGTAGGTGAGTTCTACAACGGAAAAGATGCCGTTGAAATGGTCAAATTCCTTTTGCCGGATGATGGAAAAGCCGGCTATCAGGAACAGTTGGAACGGACCGCCAATGAAATCAAAGCTCTTGCAGATGTGGGCGGAAAAGCAACCAAGCTGACCCTCGGAAAAAAAGTGCAGGAAGCAGAAGAAATTTCCAAAAAATATTTCGGTGCAAAGTATGCATGTTTCCTTGATAACTGGACCGGCGGCATGGAAATCGGTTACAAGCTTGCCGGTATCGGACCCGGCGACGAAATCATTATGCCTGCCGTTACCTTCATCGCAACCATGGCATATCCCCTCAACGTCGGCGCAAAGATCGTTTTCGCTGATATCGATCCGGAAACCATCAATCTTGATCCGGCAGACGTTGCGCGGAAGATCACTCCCAAAACAAAAATGATCGTTCCTGTTCACCTGGGCGGATATCCGGTGGATATGGATCCTATCATGGAACTTGCAAAGAAACATAATCTGATCGTTATGGAAGATGCTGCTCACGGTATGGGCGGCGCTTACAAAGGAAAGAAGCTGGGGGCAATCGGTCACTTCGGCGGATTCTCTCTCCACGAAGTCAAAAATATTACCTCTCTCGGCGAAGGCGGACTTCTGCTGACCAGCGAAGATTTTGCAGGACCTCAGCTTCCCGGCGCACGGTTCCTCGGACTTGACTTCTCCCGCAAGATCAAAGACTGGCTTTATGACATCTCCCCGCTGACTGACCGGTTCGGAAAGCCCCAGGTGGCTCTCAACCATTCCGCAACAGAAATTCAGGCTCTCGGTATGCTCCTGCAGATGCAGCGCATGGATGAGATCATTGCCATCCGCCGCAAAGCCGCAGAATATATGAACAGCGTTCTTTCTCAGGAAGAAGGTATCCTCGTTGAAAAGGCTGATACCCCGGAAACATACGGTACACACCATCTGTATCTCCTGCGCATCGATCCTGAAATCGTCGGCGGAAATATTCAGCAGCTCTCCAAGAAACTGGCTGAAAAGGGCTTGACAAACATCACCCACTTCGGTCCCATGTACCGCTTCAAGATCATGAAAGATCTCGGTTACGACGAAGAAGCGATCGCCGCAACATGTCCGAACACCGAAAAGATGTTCTATCATTCCTACACTCACCTGCCGCTGTATCCGCTCACTCAGGAACAGCTGGAATACCAGGCAAAGGCAGTCGTCGAAGCTGTCCGCGAAATGAAGGCTGGAAAGTAAGAAATGGCTCTTGAACATTACAAAATGCTGGATTGCACCTTCCCGGAAGTGAAGGAGTATCTGAAGAATAATCAGACGATCATCCTGCCCTATGCGCTGAGTGAACAGCATGGGGCACATCTTCCGCTGGATGTGGATATCCGCAATGCAGAGTTTATCAGTATGGGACTGGCAAAACGGTTGAACTGTCTTGTCGCTCCCACCCTGAATTACACCTTTTCCGGCGGGATGCTTCCCGGGACGATCAATGTGAAACCCAACACCTTCAGCAATCTGGTGGGCGAAATCATTGAATCTCTTCATCTTCAGGGATTCCGGAACTTCATCATCGTGCCCGGTCACGGCGGAAGTGAAAGTCTGCTTCACCTGAAGGAATCCCTGCGGATCCTCAAGTGGCTGAATCCTGCACTTTCCGATGCTATGATCCTGCTGACTCAGATCTGGGATTTCTCACCCACATGGTTCAGACTCTTTGATGAACAGGATTATCATGCGGCAAAGGCGGAAACTTCTCTGCTGCTCCACTGGAGCCCGGAAGTCGTGCGGATGGATAAGATGACATTGGATGATCCGGAAGTTGCGGAACGTCTGCGTCAGGATCCTGACAGCTATCAGCTGCGGGAAAGTTTCACGGAACTGCCCCAGGAAATCGTTCAGACTTCCCAGCGTAAAGATGTGAAGATCGGAGTCATGGGATATCCGGAACAGGCAAGTGCTGAACTCGGAAAACAGATCGAAGAAGAGTGTCTTAAACTCGGCGGCGATGCGATTCTGAAGGCAATTGCGGATGCCGATGAAGCCCGGAAATCCGGAAAACGGATCGTTCATGACAACGGCGGACATTTGAAGATCCGCTCCGTTTAATCCGTCTGTTACAGCAATAAAAAAGCTGTCTTGCAAGATGTGAAGTGCACCCCAAAAGTTGGACACAACTTTTGAGGTGTACTTTTTTATGGAAAAAACACGAAAAAAACAGCGTCAGTATAGTGTAGAATTCAAACTTTGTGCTATATTAGATAAGCTTAATAACGGTTTAAATTATTTTGAAACTGTCCGCAAGCATTGGAATCTTTCAACTACAGCGGAGGCGAATAAATATGCAAACCGGTTAAAGTTGTGGGAAAGAAAATATTTTGAAGAAGGATTGCAAGGTCTTATGGAAGAACGACGAGGAAGAACCTGTGGTCCCGGCAAAGGGCGTCCCGGGAAAAAGCCACACCCACCTGAAGAAGAGAATCCATTGGCAGCAGAAAACCGGCGGCTTAGAATGGAGAGTGAATACTTAAAAAAATTGAGTGCCTTGGTT
>JAFTIQ010000033.1 GCA_017456805.1 Lentisphaeria bacterium | reverse complement strand
TACGGAGAAAACGGAGTGTACTGAGTGTACGGAGGCTTTTTTGGTTATTACCGACCGATTTCTCAAAAGAAATAAAAATTTTTCTCTTGGGTAACGGTTGTTTTAATTACCAAACCACCTCCGTAATCTCTGTAAACTCCGTTCACTCTGTTCAAAAGACTCAATTGAAATGCGTTTTCTGTATGCAGGTTTTGCAACAGCCCCCTTTTTTATTTTGTGATGATGAGATCACAGCATTGGCAGTGAATGATGTAAAACATCATGGAGGCGAACCCTCTGGTTCGACATCGCAGCACGATGCGCCTGAGGGTTCCCGGATCAGGAAACCACTTTCACATTCTCAAACAAAAACTCTTTGCCGTCACGACGGACAATTTTCAATTCCGCTGAGGTGGTGAATTCACAATCCCGGACCTGAATGTTCTCCAAATCATATTCTATGGAATCTTCCACAAGAAACAATTTGTCACATTTCAACCGGAGACCGGAAAGAAGAATATCTCTGCCGTAGGACATGTGAAGATCCGGAGAACGACGGAACTGTGTGAAAGAATAAGAAGTGAAAATCTTTTCACAGGTTCCGGTAATATTTTCCACCCGGATCTTTTCATTCAATTGATTTGTATCGGGCCGCATCTTCAGGGAAAGAACACATGCGGCACCGTCGGAAACACAATCCCGGAGAATAATATCGTGATTATGAACGGTTTCGCTTCCGCATGTCAGCATGCAATGACAAAAGCCGAAAGTGCAGTTTTCAATCGTGATCCGGGCATTTTCACCGTTTTCCGGCAGTTTGTCCGCCTCCGGACCTTTTCCGCCTTTCAACGCAATTCCGTCGTCATTAACGGAAATATAGCAATTTGTAATGAGGACATCGCTGCACACATCCAGGTCGATGGCATCGGTGCTCGGTGCAAGAACCGGTTTGGTGGGCGCGGTGATCCGCAAACCGGAAAGGATCAGATCGGAACACCGGTAAAAATGCGTGGTCCAGAAAGGAGAATTCTGAAATGTCACCCCGGAAATCCGAACCCGTTTGCTGTTGGAAACATAGAGTATACGGGGGCGCATCTCATCCATATTGGTACAAGCCGGATTGAATTGACGGCGCAGCCAGAAGTGACGCCAGTAGGGCAAGCCGTTTCCATCAATGACCCCTTCTCCGGAGATGGAAAAACCGTCCACATGATCGGCATTGATAAGAGCTGCAAAATAGGTAACATTTTCGCCTTCCATCCGTGTGGGAAGAACTGCAAAGTCAGAAATATCGGCACTTCCCTGAAGGAACGCATTTTTTTCCAGATGAAGCGAGGTATTTTCTTTGAAAAAAAGGGATCCGGAAGAGTATCTTCCTTCGGGAAAACAGATTTCTCCGCCTTCCGCTGCGGCAAGATCGATCACGTTCTGGATCGCTTCCGTCTGGATTACATCCGGGCGATCTGCTTTGACACCATATTCTGTAACATTAAAGATTTTTTTCATTGTTTTCTCTCCTATAATTCGGATAATATAATTCCCGCCGGATAGAAAACAAGTTTTTATTCTATTTTTTCGGTTAAATTCTGATTTTTCCGTCATGTAAAAGTGAAAAAAAGGGAAAAATTGAAAAAAAATGAAAAAACGACTTGCAAAATAAAAAAATGGTGATATATTACTTTTTATCATGAAAATGATATACGCTCCGGCATAGCTCAGCGGTAGAGTAGGTGGCTGTTAACCACTTGGTCGCTGGTTCGAATCCAGCTGCCGGAGCCATTTTTTGCAGTATATACGGACTGCCCGATGGTGTAACGGTAGCACAACTGATTCTGGTTCAGTTTGTCTAGGTTCAAATCCTGGTCGGGCAGCCATTTTTTTTGTCTTGATTCCGCATTTCCCGCATTTCCCGCATTTCCGGCTGAGCCGAAAAGACAGGCGCACAAGCTGAGGATCAGCTGGGGAGGAACGGAGTGTACGGAGTGAACAGAGTGTACGGAGTTTGCGCCGGGGTGTCCGGTGAAAAGCTTTTGCGATAAAACCTTTCCTTTGCCCGCGCTCTACCAGTATTCCCGGAACTCGGGCAAAAGGCTTTTGCGCCGGAAGCACGAAGAAAAGCCCTTGCGATAAAACCTTTCCTTGCCCGCTCTCTCCCAGTATTCCCAGAACTCGGGCAAAAGGCTTTTGCGCCGGGAGCACGAAGAAAAGCTCTTGCGATAAAACCTTTCCTTTGCCCGCTCTCTCCCAGTATTCCCGGAACTCGGGTGGATCAGCTCTCCGTTGATTCCCCTTGTTCACCGTTCGTTTCTGTTTATTTTTCAAAAAATTTCGTAATCCAGACAAAGGCGGACTTCGGTGAAGGGGCAGACGTAAGTATCGGCCGCGGCTACGTGTGCCGGATGAACCGCATACCCTTTCAAAGCTTCTGCACTTTCCAGAGTGGAATCCAGCATAAGATCCGCATTGGATGAGGCAAGAACATTTTCACAATTCACTTTTATTTCCAGCAATCCCGGAACGACTCCTGCGAGTGCTTCCAGATTTGTTTTGATTCCCGCAAGGATTTCTGCTTTTTTATCGGCGGTAATTTCGGATTTCAATTTCCAGAGAATGATATGTTTGACCATTTTTGTACTCCTTTTCCTTCTGGTTGTTTTGGGGGGTCTGAAATTATTTCTTATTTTCGGCAGCGGTCAGTTCCTGATAGCGCTGCATCAGATCTGCGACGATTTCCGGCTCGGTCATAGAGGGCACATAACCGTAGGCTTTCATTACAGCCTTGTCATTGGCTTGATGGGCTTTGCGGAGTTCCGGCGGCATCGTTGTTTCGTCATAAAGATCGGCTAAACTGCAATCCGGATACAATGCTCTGGCATCAAGGATTGCCTGAGCAGTTTTTTCGATGGCGGCTTTCTGCGCTTCGGTAGGTTCGCACCACGGGAAGTTGTTGTAGACGATGTCCTTGGAATAGCGATAATCTGACTTCAACCGTCCGGCAACAACACGCATCCATGCCATGTGGACACTACTTGTTAATATGCCAAAGTGGTAAAGAGAAGCAAGAGGAATTAAAAACACCAGATCGCTACATAAAATTTCAGGGGAGAAAAAACCAATTGGAACATAGCATCTTTTTTCAGATGACACTTTTGGTAAAACGATATAATTTCCTTCCGGCATATTTTCCACATGAAAGCGGGTTGGTTTATCTGCAATTTTACGGGTTCCTTCACTTTTGCTTGCAAGGCGGAAGTTGCGTACATTTTCCACTCGTTTCATACATTCCGGCTTCTGCCGGAGTTCGGCTGGAGAGCAGTGTCCAAGCCAAAGACACCACCGGGGCTTGTTGTTGATAAATTCCTGAGCACCATACCAAAGGCGGAAATATTTTTCTGCTTTTGGTTCAATCTGTAAAAATGCTTCTTTTTCTTCCGGCAAAAAGAGATAGTTCCCGTCATCAATCGGTTTATTGCCAATTCCGATTTCCGGAACATCACACAAAGGTTTATTCCTGCTTTCAATAAAGACACCGGGGGCATCTGTCAGATAAGCGTTTATTGTCCGACACGTCTGACCAGTCGGACTTGTCTGATTGTCAAAGATTTGTTTTGGCTTCAGGTTCTCCGCTACTGAAAAACCGATGATCACACAATGCACATGGGCTTTTATATTCGCTTCACTATCCCAGCGGAACGTGCGGTGGGCAAAATCAATATGCGCACCGGCTTCAAACAGCGGCTTCCACAGCAATGCGGCCTGTTCACCCTGCGTAATACTGTTGGTGGAAACCAGAGCGGAGCGGATTGTATTTCCCTGCATCATTTCTACCGTCTTTTTATACCAGCAACTGACATAATCAAGATTGCCTGCATTTTTTACCCCGGCAAAGATTTCATTCAAATCCGCTTTTTGTTCGGCAGACATAAGTCTTGCTCCCACAAACGGCGGATTTCCCATGATATAATTCAGATTTTCTTTTGGAATGACAGTGTTCCAATCTATCCGCAAGGCGTTCGCCTCTATAATATTTGCATAACTCTTCAAAGGGAGGAAATCCAGTTCTTTGCCGAGAATTTCTTCCGTTTTCCGCATCGTCTGACTCTCTGCGATCCAGAGAGCAGTTTTTGCCACAGAAACAGCATAATCATTGATCTCAATACCGTAAAATTGCTTGATACTTACCTTGATGGGGTCCAACAGGAATTGCTGTCCAACGCCATGCAGGACCTCAATACATTTATTTTCCAATCGTCGTAGAGAAAGATAGGTTTCGGTTAGAAAGTTACCGGAACCGCAAGCGGGATCAAGGAAGGTGAGACTTGCCAGTTTATCCTGAAAGGCAAACAGTTTTTTATTGCGGGTCGGGAGTGCTTTGATGTTCAGGATCTCTTTCAGTTCTTTTTTCAGGTCGTCGAGGAATAGAGGATCGATCACTTTGTGGATATTTTCAATACTGGTATAATGCATCCCGCCGGAGCGGCGTGTTTCCGGGTTCAAAGTGCTTTCAAAGACGGCACCGAAAATGGTGGGGGAGATTTCTCTCCAATCGAAGTTATCGCTTGCCCTTGCAAGGAGCAGTTCTTTGACGTTATCATCCAGCTGCGGGATTTCGATTTCTGTTTCAGCGAACAAACCGCCATTGACATAAGGGAATGCCGCCAGATCATCATCCAGATAAGGATCCCGCATTTCTTCTTTTGTATTGAGGACCTTGAACAGATCGATCAGAGCGCGCCGGAGCTGTTTTGAATCAAACTGAGCCAAATAATCATGAAACTGATTTTTCAGTTTAAAGATTCCTGCATCTTCAGCATAAAGGCAGAATACCAGACGGACGCAGAGCAGATTCAGAGACTTCAGAGTCTGTTCTGCTGAGGGATCAATATAATGCTTAAGGATTGCATCATAGAGCAAACCGACCATTTCACCGGCTTTGATGGAGAGTTCCATTTCCCGTTTGAGATGAGCTTTATTGAGATCCGTCAGGAAACTCAACCGATAATATTCTTTTGGGAGATCTGCGAGTTTGATCACTTCCGGTTCATCGTGGGGATGTTCCATATCATGAATATGAAAGGCTTGAAAATTGCAAACCACGATATAGCGTGGTTTTTTGGAAAGTTCCAGTTCATCGGAATACCGTTTTGCCTGCTGATATGGAGTGAGCATGGAGCCATCGGACTGTTTTGCAGGTTTATTGAGATCGATATCCAGACTTTTCTGTTCGATCATGACTTTTGTTTCCGGGATATAGGCATCGATGAAAGAGGTATGCCCCAGAAATACTTGTGTTTCGAAAGAAATAAAAGCTTCCGGTTGTTCCACTCCAAAGACATTCCTCAGGAGAGAAGTCCAGAATATATGTGTTTCGCCTTTTTCATAACCTCTGCCGTTCCATTCGGCGGCAAATTTTTTTGCGGCACTCCGCTGTTGTGCAGCTGTCAACATGTCATCATCCCAGTTAAACTCGATTTGTTCATTCCCGGATAATGTACTTCTTAGCGGCATCATTTTCAAGCCCGTGCAGTTTTTTTATTTCATTCTGCGGGGGAACTATCTCCGGGAAATTCTGTCAAAACAAAAAAGCGGTTTTACCGCAATAGTGATTTCAAACGTCCGGAAAACAATGGATGTCTGAAGACGGATGGAATTGCTGCCGTTAAAAATTTGAACAATGAAGGGGGGATTCAAATGTTCAGAAAAAGTTTTTATGTTCTGATGATGGCGTGTTTTTTCCTGACCGCCAATGGGGAAGAGGAAAAACCGGGGGTTCGGAAAATCCATTTGATCCAGGATGATGCACAGGATTATATGGTTTCCAAAATTTACAGATTGAAGTATGCGCAATCCAATGATCTTGCACCGTTTGTCACGGGAATGGTCATGCGTTATAACATCAATTCATCCGTTGGTTCTATTGAGTATGGAGCTGACAATACGCAGCTTCTGACGGTGACCTGTCCGGTGGAAATGATGCCTTGTGTGGATGATTTTATTGCAAAGGCAGATCGTCCGATTCCGCTGTCGGGGAAGGAGCCGGGAGAGATCGTGAAGGGAACAGGGATCACACGGGCGGTGTACCGTCCGAAATACAGATCGGGTCAGAATTTGCTGAATGTTCTGGTCAACAGCGTGATCGGAGAAGGGCCGTACAGTTCTGTTTATGCCTGGGATGAAAATTCGAATCAGATTTACTGGAAAGACAATGCGGCGAATACGGAATATGTTTATGAGTTTCTCGGATATCTTGACCGTCCGGCGCCGCAGATTCAATTTGAATTGACGCTTTATGAAGTCCGGGAAAGTACGCTTCGTGATATCGGGATCGAGTATCTGGCATGGAAAAACGGACCCGGTTTGAATATGGTTCAGGCGGCATTCAAGAGTTTCAGCATTACTTCCGCGGGGAGTTCTGCGCTTCAGGCGATGTCGGGACCGCTGGGAGGATTTTTTGTTGCGCCTCAGTTCGATGCAAGTTTTATCCGGATCCTGGAGCAGAACGGTACGGCTGAAATCAAGGATACGGCTTCTCTGACGGTTTCCAACTCCGATTCTTCGGTGAGTTCCATTTATTTCAGCCCGGAGTTCCAGAATATCATCAAGAGCAACAATGACCAGACAAGTGTGCAGAAGGATTCTCTCGGGCTGGAAGAGGGGATGTATCAGGCGATGCTGCGGATCACGGCGCCCATTGTGAATTTGCATTACGGTTCCCCGCAATCCGGCTATCCGGCAAGTGAAGCCTTTTCCGTGGCAGATTACAAACCGGGAGATTATACCAAGTTCAATGGAACTGTGAATTTTACATATTACATTCAGACGGCTTACGTTGTTGACCGGAACAACCTCGGAGCGGAACTGGTGGAAACGAGCCAGACTCAAAGCAGCGTTCTGATGGATTTGAACAAGGAATTTGTGCTTGCCCAATGGGATAGCGACAGTGTGGTGGAACAGACCATCGGCGTTCCTTTTCTTTCAGAGATCCCCCTTCTGAAATATCTGTTCAGCACCACGACCACACAAAATGAAAAGACCCGGATTTATCTGACGGTAAAAGCTTCTGTTCTTGATACGGGCCGTTCCTCCAAACTTCCGGATTTTGCGGTGGGCGAACTGAAAAAAATCGGCAAAAAGAAACATCAGAAATAATTTCAAGAGGGGGGATATCTTATGAAAGGAAAACTGTTTGTACCTGTTTTGATCGCTCTTTTTTCGTCGGTATCGGGGGGAGAGATCCCGGGAGTTCCCCGGGATTCCAATACAGGCAACACCGGAGGTTATGCCGGAACCAGAGTGGAAGCTCAGCTGCTGCTGAATGTGAAAGATCATATCAATGCAGTTCATTTTATCCGGGACAATAACGATCCGCGGGTGATTACAAAAACTTATATTCTCAAGCACGTTGACCCGTACGAATTCCGGGATTACCTGCGGCAGATGGTTCAGTCAAAACGGGTTGGCAACACGAGTCTTCAGCAGCAGTATCCCGGGAATTCCGGCAATCCGCCTGTTGCGACGGTCAGTGCTCCGGAATTGAATTCCGCCAGCAGCCAGCCGGGATTTTCGCCGCAGGTACAGCTGGGAAGCAATACAGCTGTCGAATGTCTGCAATATGTTGATGGAACAGGGCTTCTGATCGTCAGCGCGGAAGAGTACCGGTTCAAGGATCATAAAAATGGTATGGGGATCGACACACTGGTTTCCATGCTGGACAATCCATCCATGGGCCCTTTGAGTTTCGGTTCCCAGATGTTCATTTACATGTCGAAATTTGTACCGGCAAAAAATCTGATGCCCCTGATCGAAAATATGGGAATGAACATTCAGGATGTGACAGAATTATGGCAGGGAACCGATCTCGTTGCATACGATCCGGACTTGAACTGGCTGATCTTCGATGTTGCCAATTACTCTTCTTACAACGTCGCCGCAATGCTGGAAAAATATGATGTCCCGATCCCTCAGGTCAGATTGAAAATTTCCATTTATGAGATCTACAAAGAACATGATGACAAGATCGGGATCGATTTCCAGAACTGGAAAAACAACGAAGGCGCAGATTTCTTTTCTGCCGGCGGACGTTACCGCAACAACTGGGCGGCGATCTATAATCAGACACCTTCCTTTACGCTGGATTACGGTTCGGAACGGACAAGTTTTTACAACTTCAACCCGAAGTGGAACACCAGGTATCTGGATTTTCTGGTGAGCAAAGGGAAAGCAAAAATCGCTCATACCGGAGAACTTTGCATCAGAAATGCCTCTTCAGCCTTCCTGAACCGCGTTACTCAGATTTTTTACATCGACACCTCAAAGCCTGTGAAAGATCTCAGCACGCTGCCGGATACCGGAGTCGGACCTTATGAACTGCTTTCCGCGCTGGTGGGCGAGACTTTGAAAACGGATCTGCCTGTCGGAAAAGGCAATCAGCAGATCGTGACCAGATCCAATGCGGGGTACGGGTTCACTCTGAATGTGAAAAACGTCTCCGTGAATCTGGAAGAAACCAGTTTTGAGATCACCGCTTCCAACACCAGTCTGATCGGTTTCGAATCCAACGGAACGCCCCGAATCGCTCCGGGAAACACGGTGAATCAAACCATCAGCCTTCCTCACGGGAAAAACCGTTTCATCATTGGCGGATTGCGGAAGCAGGAAACGGTAAAATCCCGCACCGGGATCCCGTGGCTCTGCCGGATCCCTTATCTGGAATATATTTTCGGAACGGTCACCACCAGCACACGATATGCGGATCTTGTGATCGTCGGTGAATGTGAATGGGCATCGCCTTCCACTTCAGAAGCACTTGCGCTTACGAAGAAAAGGAAAAAAGGACTTCCCTCCGGCAAGAAAGGAAATACGCCATGAGACAAATTCTTTTTCTGCTGCTGCTTTGTCTGCTGCTTCCGGCGTGCCGGACGATCCACAAGGAATCCGGCACAGATGTGAACCGTCATGAATTCAGCAAAGATTCTCCTGAGCTGCGCCAGATCGGAGAGGAGCTTCTGAAATCGATACAAGACGGTAATTTCAAACAGTTTGCAAAATATGTCAATTCCGGGAACGACAAGATAACGGAAGAAGATTTTCATCTGTCGGAAAAGAATATCCGGGAGCAGTTCGGAAAGATCATTTCCTATGAATATCTTGCGGATCTGGAACTTCCGCTGATGCATAACATGATTTGGAAAGTGACCTTTGAACGGGAAGGAAAGAATCAGGACCGGATCAAACAGGAACTTTTGTTCCGGCTGGTTCTTGGAACCATAAACGGGAAACCGCATATTGTAAGTATGGGTTTTCTATGAGAAAAGAGAGGGGGAAACATGAACAACACACAAGACAAAAAATTAGGGGTTGTTGCCCTTGCTGCGCTGGTGGTGAGTGCAATGATCGGAGGGGGCATTTTCAGTTTGCCGCAAAACATGGCGCAGGGAGCAGCTGTCGGGGCTGTGATGCTTGCCTGGATCATCACGGGAATCGGGATGTATTTTCTTGCAAACACATTCCGGATCCTTTCGGATGCCCGTCCTGATGCTTCGACGGGGATTTATGCCTATGCCCGGCTCGGATTCGGCAGATTCGCCGGGTTCCAGATGGCATGGGGGTACTGGCTCTGCAACATTTTCGGAAACGTGGGGTATGCTGTTCTGCTCATGGATGCCTTTGACTACTTCTTTCCGGGGACGTTTACGGGCGGGAACAATTTATGGTCGATCATCGGTGGCTCCTGTGTGATCTGGATCATGAACTGGGCGGTTTTGCGGGGAGTCAAGCAGGCGGCATTTGTGAATATCATCGGAACGGTCTTCAAGATCCTGCCGATCCTTCTGTTTATCCTTGTCATGCTCTTCTGCTTCAAATGGCACATCTTCTCCATTGATATGGGAGGCAACGAAACGGATAAGGCACTTCAGCTGAAACCGCTTGGAAGCATGCTTTCTCAAATCAAATCCACGATGCTGGTCACATTATGGGCGTTTATCGGGATCGAAGGAGCGGTGGTTGTTTCCGGGAAAGCAAAAAGTCAGAAAGATGTGGGGAAAGCAACTCTTCTCGGGTTCCTGATCTGCCTGGTGATTTACATTCTTCTTTCTGTTCTGCCCTTCGGACGGATGGATCAGGCTTCTCTTGCAGGACTTTCCAATCCTTCCACTGCGCCGATTCTGGCATCTGTTGTGGGAAACTGGGGCGGGTGGATCATGAATCTTGGTGTGATCATTGCGCTGCTGACCAGCTGGCTGGCATTCACGATCATGATCGCTCAGATCCCGTATGCCGCGGCGATGGATGGAACATTCCCCAAAGTTTTCCGGAAGGAAAATGCCAATGAAACACCGAATGTTTCTCTGATCGTAACCAGTTCCGTGATGCAGCTTGCCATGATCCTGGTTTATTTTGCCAACAATGCCTGGAACACCATGCTTTCTGTGACAGCGGTCATGATCCTGCCGCCGTATCTGGCATGTACTGCCTATCTCTGGAAGATCTGCGTGAAAGGGGAATATCCGGAAAATGCTCCTGTCAGAAAAGAGTTTGCACTTCTCTGCGGGGTCGCAGGAACGGTTTATGCGCTCTGGATGATCTATGCCGCTGGATTGAGTTACCTCTTTATGGCGCTCGTCTTTATGGCTGTCGGGATCCCGGTATACATCAGAGCACATCAGGAATTGAGTGCGGAACCTCCTCAGGCAGGCAAAACAGTCCCGCCCTGCTTTACAAAAGGGGAACTGATTTGTGCAGTGGCACTCTGTTTTGCCGCAATTGCCGCGATCATCTGTTTCGCTATGAAAATTATCAAATTGTAACAGAGAAGGAGAAATGATTATGAATCAGGAACTTCAGGAAAAACGTGTGCTCATCGTGGAAGATTCGGAAAGCAAAATCAGTTTGATGATCAATGATTCGATCCTGCGACTCATGAACGAACTGATGGAAAAAGAGATCACCACAGAACGGATCTACTCCGGAGAGGAGGCAATGCCGGTCATTGCCAATGATATGGATTTCGATTGTTTTCTCGTGGCGACCGATATGGATTTTGAAAAGAAGAAAGATCATATTACCTTGAAACTGCTGAAAGAGATCCGGAAACGGCAGGCATCCGTGCCTGTCTTTCTGCTGGCAGACAGAGAAAACACCTCCCGGAAACTGAATTCTTCCATCATGGCTCTTGCCAATGAATTCGTCTGGATCCTGGAGGACAGTCCCCGGTTCATTGCCGGAAGGATCGAATCCGCCATTGCCAGATACCGCCGGGAGCTCCTGCCCCCGCTGATGAAAGCAATCTGGGAATACAACGAACAGTATCATGAATATTCCTGGGCTGCCCCCGGTCATCAGGGCGGAACAGGATTCACCAAAACGCCCGCCGGAAAGAAATTTTATGATTTTTACGGAGAAAATCTTTTCCGGACCGATACCGGGATCGAACGTTCCTCCATCGGTTCTCTGCTGGATCATGAAGGCGCCTTTGAGAAAAGTGAAGCGTTCGCAGCTGAAACATTCGGCGCAACCCGCTCCTACTCCGTCGTCGTGGGAACTTCCGGATCAAACAGAACCATCATGCAGGCTGTCCTGACAGATAACGATGTGGCGGTCTGTGACCGGAACTGTCACAAATCCATCGAACAGGGATTGATCCTTTCCGGTGCCAAACCCGTTTACATGCTCCCGACAAGAAACCGGTACGGAATCATCGGACCGGTCAGCGAGGAGGAAATGAAACAGGAATCCATCCGGAAAAAAATCATGGATTCGCCCATCATCCGGAACCGCACCAGAAAACCCGCATACGCCGTCCTGACCAACTGCACCTATGACGGGATCTGCTACAATGCCGCAAAAGTTCAAGCCGAACTGGAACAATCCGTGGATCACATTCATTTCGATGAGGCATGGTACGCATACGCAAGATTCAACCGGATGTACCGGGATCATTATGCCATGAGAGGCGATCCGCGCGCTCATCGCGGGGCTACCATTTATGCAACACATTCCACTCATAAACTCCTGAACGCACTCTCGCAATCCTCCTATATCCACGTCCGGAAAGGACGCAATTATGTGGATTTTGACCGGTTCAACCAGGCGTATATGATGCAGTCCACCACCTCTCCACTCTATGCGATCTGCGCCTCCAACGATATCGCTGTCAAAATGATGGCAGAGTGCGGAAGTTCCCTGACAGATGAAGTCATCGGGGAAGCCGTGGATTTCCGTCAGGCTCTTGCCAGACTGGAACGGGAATTCCGGGAAAAAGATTCCTGGTTCTTCACCCCGTGGAACCCGCCGGAAGTCTTCGATCCCGACACCGGAAAAAAATATGCCTTTGCAGATGCGCCCCGGGAACTCCTGATCACAGAACAGGAATGTTGGCGGTTGAATCCCGGTGAAACTTGGCACGGATTCCCGGATCTGAAACATAACTGGGCAATGCTTGACCCCATCAAAGTCAGTATTCTTTCCCCCGGAATGAAAGATGACGGCTCTCTGGATCAGACAGGCGTTCCTGCCGCTCTGGTCTCCAGCTATCTCTATCAGGAAGGAATCGTGCCCACACGGACAACTGATTTTCAGATCATGTTCCTTTTCTCCATGGGCATTACAAAAGGGAAATGGGGAACGCTTCTGAACACGTTGCTGAATTTCCGGGAGTATTACGAATCCAACGCCCCGCTGGAAAAAGTTCTCCCCGATCTGGCAGCACAATATCCGGATATTTATGGCAACTGCGGATTGAAAGAGCTTTCCGATCAGATGTTCCAATATCTGAAAGAACATCAGCCGGATAAGTTCCTGAACAAAGCCTTTGAAACGCTTCCCGAACCCGTGATCACACCAAGAGAAGCTTATATGAAAATCGTTGCCGATCAGGTGGAATTTGTTTCCTCTGATGATCTGGCGGGAAGGATCGCGGCAAACTCCCTGATCCCATATCCCCCGGGCATTCCCATGATAATCTCCGGAGAACGGTTCGGAAACAGAGATTGTGCTCAAATCGCCTATCTTCATGCCCTGGAAGCATGGGGAAAAGCCTTCCCGGGATTCGAACATGTCATCGAAGGAACCCGTTCCTGCGATGGAAAATATCAGGTCATGTGCGTGAAAGAATAATTCTGATTTGTTCAGAAAAGAAAATCAGAAAAGAAAAACGGGGCTGGTGCACATTTGCAGCAGCCCCGTCATTTTGAAATCCGCTCTGAATTTTACTGATTGAAAAATCCGCGGATCGCGTTCTGCATCAGCATGGCAATGGTCATGGGACCGACTCCGCCGGGAACCGGGGTGATCGCAGAAGCAACTTTGGAAACTTCAGCAAAATCCACATCTCCGACGATCCGGTATCCTTTGGGGGATGTTTCATCCGGGATCCGGTTGATCCCGACATCGATCACCACTGCGCCGGGTTTCACCATATCTGCCTTCACAAATTCCGGTTTCCCGATCGCCGCCACCAGAATATCAGCACTCTGAAGCAGTTCTTTCAGGTTTTCCGTGCGGGAATGAGCCACTGTAACGGTTGCATCCACGCCTTTATTGGAAAGCAATGCAGCCATGGGTTTTCCCACAATATTGGAACGTCCGAGCACCACAGCATGTTTTCCTCTGGTGGGGATCTGATAATATTCCAGCAGCTTCATGACACCGTAAGGGGTGCAGGGCATGAACCCTGTTGTATCGCCCAGAAAGAGCTTTCCGGCATTGAAGGGATGGAAACAATCCACATCTTTAGCGGGATCAATGGCAAGAACGACTTCTTCTTCATTGATCTGTTTCGGAGGAGGAGACTGCACGAGGATCCCGTGGATTCTGGGATCTTTGTTCAATCTGTCAATGACCGCCAGGAGTTCTTCCTGGGTGGTGGATTCCGGGAGGACGATCTTTTCAGAATAGATTCCCAGCTCGGCACATTTTTTAACTTTTGTGCCGACATAAACCTGAGAAGCGGGGTTTTCTCCCACCAGGATCACTGCCAGTCCGGGAACGGTTCCATATTTTTCTTTGATTTCAGCGATCTGCTCCACGGATTTTGCGTGGACGGACGCGGCGACGGTCTTGCCGTCAATGATGAGAGGTGCAGCCATATCAGTTTGTACCTTTATTTTCGCCTGCGGGCTGAGCCGGGGCAGCTTGTTTCTGTTCTTCCATCAGAGCTTTCAGTTCCCGGATCTTTCTGTCGAGCCGGATGAGTCTCATATTGAGAGCCCGGATTTCGGGTTTGGTGTTCAGGTAATCAGCAAGTTCCTGATTCAAACGGAGGATTTCGTTTGCGATTTTTGCAAGCCGTTTATCAGCCTTGATTTCTGCAACGCGTTTGGCAATGAGCTGATCACGGGTTTTCTGACGGTCCTGTTCCAGCTGAGCAAGCTGTTCTTCCGCAGAAGGCTGAGCAGGTGCCGCTGCCGCAGGTGCAGGATCTGCAGCAAAAAGAGTGACTGTTACGAGGGAACACAAGAGAGCAAATACAAATTTCATAGTTGGAATCCTTATCGTTAGAGGTGAAATTATTCCTGGATGGAAACTCTCCGGAAAAATGCGAATTTTGCACCGCCGAACACTCTGATCGCATCAAGCGACCATGTTTCCGGCGGGGGAACAAGTCCCTTGTCAGCAGGGACTTCCCAGATCAGAACAGCTTTCCTGCACCAGCGGGTAAATGCCGCATCGTTGAGGATCGCTGAAAGAAACTCCGTTGTCTCCGCATAGGGCGGATCCGCAAAAACAAGATCAGGTTCTGCCAGAACGGAAAGCCGCATGGCTCCCGCAGGCAAAGTCACATTCAGGATCTCAAACTGCGTGTCGCACCCCATGGAAAGAGCTTTGGAACTGTTCGCCTTGATGCATTTGATCGCACCCGGTGCAGAATCCGCAAACCAGACAGATTGCGCACCCCGGCTGGCAGCTTCCAGACCGATGGCTCCGCTCCCCGCAAACAGATCCGCAACCGTCATTCCGGAAAGATCCCCCAAACTGTCAAACAGCGCTTTCCGCGAACGGACAGCTGTCGGTCTGGTCATCATCCCGGCTGGGGCTCTCAACGGCAATCCCCGGAGTTTTCCTGATACAATATTCATGATCTCTTAATTCTGATGACAGGCAATGAGTTCCACTTCCACCAGAGCCCCTTTGGGCAATGCTGCCGCTGCAACACAGCTTCTGGCGGGCTTCGAAACAAAATATTTTTCATAAACAGCATTGAATGCCGCAAAATGCCCCATGTCCTGAAGAAAACAGGTGGTCTTGACCACTTCGTCAAAAGTATAACCGGCCGCTTCCAGAACTGCCGAAAGGTTTTTCATGACCTGTTCTGACTGGGCTTCGATCTCCGCAGGGGCAAGAACTCCCGTCGCAGGATCCAATGCGATCTGACCGGATGTGTAAAGAAAATCTCCGATCTTCACCGCCTGGGAGTAGGGTCCCACCGCCGCAGGCGCTTTCGTTGTGGATATGATCTCTTTTTTCATCTTTCAAATATCCTTCTCAAAGGTTGACTGTATAACCGGATTCACGCAGAACCGCGCAAATCTGTTCAAAATGTGCAAAATCACGGGTTTCCATCGTTACATGAAGGAAACATGCGTTGATATCATTGTTCACATTCCCTCTGGTATGATTGACATGAACAACGTTGGCGCCCTGGCTGGAAATAATGGAGCTGACTCTGGTCAATTCTCCGGGACGGTCCAGCAGCTCCAGATTCAATTCCGATCTTCTTCCGGACGTCACAAGACCACGGTTGATCACCCGGGAAAGGATCGTCACATCGATATTTCCTCCGGAAACCAGAGCAACGACTTTTTTGCCTTTGATGGGCAGTTTCCCGAACCGGATCGCGGCAAGACCGGTGGCACCGGCACCCTCCGCAATCATTTTCTGGCCTTCCAGAAGCATCAGAATCGCTGTCGCAATCTCATCATCGCTCACGGTCACAACGTCATCCAGATATTTGCTGCAAAGTTCAAATGTCAGATCTCCGGGACGCTTGACCGCGATCCCGTCAGCAAAGGTGCGGACCGTTTTGCAGTTGAGGATTTTTTTCGCATGATAGCTCTCGCTCATGGAAGCCGCTCCGGCAGCCTGAACACCGTAAACTTTACACCGGGGATTCAAGGTTTTGATTGCCATTGCAACACCGGAAGCGAGTCCGCCGCCGCCAATGGGAACCACAACTGCCTCCGCATCCGCAAGTTCCTGATAGATCTCAAGCCCGATCGTTCCCTGTCCGGCAATAATCTCTTCATCATCAAAGGGATGAACAAACACGGCTCCGGAGCGTTCCGCTTCTTCCCGTGCCGCAGCATAAGCATCGTCATAGATCCCGTCAACAAGCACGACTTCCGCACCATAGCTTTTGGTGGCTTCCACTTTGGAAATGGGAGCTGTGCTGGGAACAAAGATCTTTGCCTTGATATTGTTGACCTGAGAACCGAGCGCCACGCCCTGAGCATGATTTCCGGCAGAACAGGCGATCACGCCCCGCTTTTTATCTTCTTCGGAGAGTTTTGCGATTTTATAATATGCGCCGCGGACTTTGAACGAACCGGTCACCTGAAGGTTTTCCGGTTTGATAAAAACATTGGCATCCGTACTGAATCTGGGAGCCTGGATCAGCGGAGTTGCCCGCAAGACCCGGCGGAGCTCATTCTGAGCATCATAAACTCGATCAATGGTAAGCATGGTGATTATTCTTCCTCCGCAGGAGCATCCCCAGGCTGATTTTCCAGTTTGAAATGCTTCTGGATCTTTTCAAGAAGTTCCATCTTTGCTTCATCGGATTCATAGTTGAGCTGACGCCAGTTCCAGTGGAACCCGTCATCCGTCCAGCGGGGAACGATATGAAGATGAGAGTGCATGACCACCTGTCCGGCAGTCGTTCCGTCGGAAAGATGGAAGTTGTAACCGTCTGCATCCAACCCGCGTTTCATTGCAACACCGATTCTTGCACCGACCCGGAACATGCGTCCGGCGATATTTTCAGGAATGGTGGCTGTGCTGGTGTGATGTTCTTTCGGAATCACAAGAGTATGCCCGAAGGTAATCGGGGAAATATCCATAAAAGCCAAAACAAGTTCATCTTCATAAACCTTGACGGAGGGAATTTCTCCGGCGATAATTCTGCAGAAAATACAATTTCTCATGTTCGCTCCTTCTGTTATTCAGCAGACTCTTCCTATTCTTCCTCAGTTCCTTCTCCGGAACCGATCACAACAACACATTCCCCTTTCCAGCTCTTCTTTCCATACTTTTCAGCCAGTTCCGCAGCTGTTCCGCGCAAAACCTCCTGATGCAGCTTCGTCGCTTCCCGGATCACAGCAACAGGGGCTTCCCCGCCGAAATATCCGGGAATTTCATTCAGCAGTTTGGAAAGACGGTAGGGCGATTCAAAGATCACAGCAGTCAAACCGGATTCGGCAATTTCCTTCAACCGCGCGGCACGTCTTCCGGATTTGACGGGAAGAAAGCCGTGAAATGCAAACCGGTCACTTGGCAGAGCACTTGCCGCCACTGCAAAAAGAAGTGCGGAAGCTCCGGGCAGAATATCCGGTTCGATCCCGGCGGCAACCGCTTCTCTCACCAGAAGAAATCCAGGATCGGAAATACAAGGCATTCCGGCATCGGTCACAAGCGCAATGTTTTCTCCGGCAAGAATCCGCTGAACAAGACTGGCACATTTGCCGTGTTCATTGAAAATATGATAACTTTCCAGGCGGGTATGGATATCGTAATGAGTGCAAAGACCGCGGGTATGACGGGTATCTTCTGCCAGAATGACATCAGCCTCTTTCAGAACCCGGAGCGCACGAAGCGTAATATCTTCCAGATTGCCAATGGGTGTGGCAACAATATGCAATGCACCTGTATGGGAAGATTCACTCATTTTTTGGATTTGCCTGCCCAGTATTCTGTTTTCTTATGTTCCAGAATCAATCCCACCTGATCCAGATCTATGGGAGTATAGCCCCGTTCTTCAATATAGGAACAGAAATCAAGCCATGCCTGATGATCCCACTCACCCTGATGTTCTTTTACAAAGTCATCGGGGATTGTAGTCCGTCCCAATCGGAGCAGATTGATCTCACTGTTTGAGGGCATGATCTTTCCTTTCGTTTCTGATACAGTTGATATTACATCATTCAGGGGTCAGGTAATATACACCCATTTTCACCGTTTGTCAAATCTTACCAGCCGATTATGATAATAAAAAATGCTTTCCGGAAAGACGTTATCCCTCTCTCTTCTCATCCTTGTGACTGCAGGAACTTCAAGCAGTGCCCGCACTGAATCAGAAAAGCTTTTTCCACTGCAGACAATAGAACTTTTTTCAGATAAATGTTGTCAAACAAATGGATAAAAAATATTCTCTTATCCACGGCAGTCCAGACTGCTCAACCCCTGAGGAAAGGAGGTGCCCGGTATGAAGCAAATCGCTCAACTTACCCCCCATCGCAAAAAGAAATTCCTGATGGAATTCCGGCGCTATCTGAAAAACTATCTGGATCATCCGGCAATCCGGAACAGATATCAGCAGCCCGGAAAAACCAACTGAGAATCACCGCCGGAGCGTCATGCTTTTCTGACTCGGCAAGATCAGGAACAGACGGCTTCCGGCACCTTCCGGCAGCTGGAACAGTTCCGTCGTCCGGTAATTCAGCTTCCGCTGTTTCAAATCCGGCAATTCCCGTTCCAGCTGTTCGGTCGTCCGGTAAATACAAAGCAATCCGTGTTTATGATTCAGAAAATTGGCTGTCTCGCGGATCAGGACAGAGGCATCTGCCACAGCACGCGCCGTTACAAAATCATAAGCCGCTTTGAAATCTTCTTTCCGCGCCAACTCATTGGCTCTTGCATGGATCGCTGTCAAATTGGGCAGATCCATCTTCTCCGCGGCAGCAGCAACAAAATCCACCTTCTTCCGAGTGGAATCCACTGCGGTCACCAGAAGATCCGGAAATGCCGCTGCAAGAATCAGCGAGGGAAATCCGGCTCCGCAGCCCACATCACACAATTTTTTGCCCGCCAGGGCAGCTTCCCCGGCAAAGGCAAGAGAATCTGCAACATGGAGCGACCAGAAGGATTCTTCCGGAATCCGGGTCAGATTCAACGTCTTGTTGGTCTCATAAAGAAAATCCATCAGGATCCCGCATTTTTCCATAAAAACGGGAAAATGGTTCTCCGGAACAAACCGTTTCAGAAATGCAAGAGTTTCTTCTTTCGGAACAATCATGCACTCACCCTCAGATAATCAATTCCTGCCCAGAGAAGGGTCAGGGTAAACAAAATCAGAAAACCGGGAACGATCCACCGGTACTTCCGGCGGCATTCCAGCCGGACCAGATCCCGCAAACGGTAGGGAAGCCCGCAAAGAACGATCCCCATGGTCCCGTAAATCAGAAACATTCCGGCAAAAAACGGATTGGAAACAGATTCCACTCCGAATGTTTCCCGCAAAAACAGATGGGCTGTCAGAATCATATAGCCCCCCAGTGCTCTGGCAAACAGATGATCCAGCACAAACCAGGAGAGGATGACTGCAACTCCCATCAGAGGAACCAGATACTTATGCAGACTGTCCGGCAGGATCGGCATGGCATGAGGAACACACCAGGCAACAACAAAGATCCCGAGAATAAAACCGGGGATCTTCCACCGGGGAAGTTTTTCCATCCGGTCCACATTTTCCTCTTTGACTGCCAGAAGATATCCGGCAGCTCCGGCAGACATGGCGGCGGTCACAAAGACCAGAACCGGGAACAGGAGTCTGCTCCCGAAAAAATTCATCAGAAAATCTGTCATAACTTACTCCCGCTCCGCAAGCCACTCAATGTCTCTCAACTCATTGCGGCCGTAATCCATTCTTGACCCCTGTTTATGTTCAAAGGTGATCTGTTTTTCATTCTGGCTGACGATTCGCCCGACGTAAACACTGCCCACTTTCAGCGTGATCCGGGCATTGGGGATCCAAAGTTCCACATTCCCGGGAATACGGGTCGTTTTATTCTTTTCAATGGTCACAGTGATCTTCCGTTCCCGGGGCTTTGCCATTTTATGAACAAACTTCAGCGTATAGGTTCCCGGACGGAGTCCCGTTTGACGGAATACTTTGGAATAGCCTTTGTTCCCGGGATCGGAAACCGTCTGTGTCAGCAGTTTATTATCAAGGTAAACCGTAACACCGGCGGGGACGGTCACAAATTCCAATGCGCCGAGACTGCTGCTCATTTTCCGGTGGAGCCGCAAGCTCTGCCCCGGTGCAACTCCCTGATCCAGAATGATCGGATCATAATTGTTCAACCGCAGTTCGATCTTGACCTTGCCCGCTTTGATTCCCTCAATTTTGATCGGAGTGCTGCCATGACGGGTCCCGTTGACGATCACGACTGCGCCCTTTGGCTCAGTCGTCACGATCAGCTGTCCGGGCAATTCGCTCATCACAGGACGGATCAGAACCTGTCTTCCCCGCTGTACGGAAACTTTCTGCGTAAAGACTGTAAAACCGGGAGCTTTGACCTCCACATCATATTCGCCCTGTTCCAGGACGATATCCTGGGGCAGCCTTCCATAATTTTTTCCGTTGATCCTGAGGATTGCATTCTTTGACGGAGCTTTTTCCACCCGGATCCGTCCGCTGTTTTCCATGAGACGGACGGTTTTCATCTGGGGGCGTTTGGAATCAATGGTCCAGGAAACCTGGGTCTGAGCATAACCGGGAGCTTTCAGGCTGGCGGTATAATTTCCGGGTTTCAGATCCGGGATCACGATCGGAGTCTGCCCGATAACCTTTCCATTGAATGTGACCTCAGCAGAGACTGCCGGAGCGGTTTTCAGCATGAAGGAAGAAGAAAGCTGCGGCAGTTCCAGCAGGACTTCCTTTTTCTGTCCGCGCTGAAGATCCACACTCTGCCAGACGGTTTCATGTCCGGCAAGTTCTGCGCGGATCAGAAGCGTTCCCGGAGCGATCTTTCCTTTCAAAGGTGCTGCTCCGTATGGTTTCCCGGAAATAAAGATGTTCGCCCCTTCCGGTTTCGTTTTGATGTGGATCACGGGACGGGTATCTGCCGGTTTGCTGTCACACGCGGTAAAAAAGAACAGCGGCAATACTGCGGCAAAGAAAAGAAGTATGATCTTTTTCATTTTTTCCTCCTGCGTAACATTCTGTCAAATTCAACTTTGACTCTCTGGAATTTCTGATAATCTGCGCTGTCAGGTTCCACAAAATCAAGCATCTTGCTGCACTCCTGGGAGGCTTTGTCATACTGTCTGAGTTTTCTGTACTTCTGAATATTGAACAGCATTTCCTGATAGATCTTCTTATAAAGGCCCTCGGCTTCTTCCAGCCGTTTCCGGCAGATTTCCCATTCTCTCGGTTTCGGTTCGAACTGCTCATAATACTTCTTGGCGTTCCGGAAACGGATGATTGCCTCCCGGAGATTTTTGGGAGCCGCCTGATAGTTGGCGAACATCTCCTGAGCTCTCTTGAACATCTGTGCGGCTTCTTCCCGCATCTCATCTTCCGTCATGGAATCCACACGGACATCGAACACTTCGGCAAAATCAAAAATTGCCTTTTCCACATTTTCAAAAGAGGTCTGTGCCGTCGTGTTGCGGACAACGATCTTATTGAAATGTCCATCGACAGCCACGATGATGCTGCGGGACTCTTCCACGGGGCCGATCGGGGTGTTCGTCACCTGATTTTCCAGCGTCATAAAACCGGTCTGGCGGATAGAATCTTTCAGAGCCTCCACCTGGGCCGGTTTCAAATTCCCCTGTTTTACGACATTGTGTCTGCCGTATTTCAAATCATCCACTGTGAAAACTACAACGCCGTTTTCCAGTTTCGCTTCGAACCGGAATACATTATCCGGAGATTTTACGATCCGTTCATAATAAAAGAAAAACGGCTGTTCCTTAACTTCTGATCCCGCATTTTTCGCCTTTGACTCCTTTGCCGTATTCCAGAACATGTAACCGGAGATACAGACCAGCGGGAGGGTAATGACCAGAAGGGTGTAAATCACATTGCCGAGTCCGCCTTTTTTCCGTTCTTTCGGCGCTTTGTTTTCGGGATTTCCTCCAAAAATCGAATGTCTTGCCTTTCTCACCTGAGAAGCAAGATCCGGCTTGTTCTTCAGAAAACTGTTATTGACCACAGCAGTCTTTGCCGCTGCCGCCTGCACATTATCCTCTGCCGGAGGAACTGCAACGGGGGCACTGAACCGGAAAAGCTGATCCCCGATCTGAATTTCATCTTCCGGATTCAACCGGGTTTTCCCCGTGATCTTCTGTCCGCAGACAATTGTTCCGTTCGTACTGCCGAGATCCTCAATATACCAAATTACTCCATCGAATGAGATCATGGCATGATAGCGTGAGACACCTCCGATCAGCAGCTGGAGATCATTATCGACCTCTCTTCCGATGCTGATCCCGGGGGGGGTCAGCGGACACTGCATCCCGGCATGTTCTCCATTTAAATAAATCAAATCCATTTTCTGAATCCTTATTGTTTCTGTTCCTGCATTAATATAGCATCAGTTCTTATATTTTCCAATCGCAGAATATCATCTTCTGCAGTTTGTGTCCTGAAAATAGTCCCCGCCGGGAGTTCGATGGTTGCCCATGCCCCTTTCTGTTTCAAACAGCTCTTCCAGCGCGGAACATTGGAACACGCCTTCAAAACGGTGCACTCCCGGTCAATAAAAAGAACATCAATCTCCATTCCCATAAAAAATGTATGAATAGCAGAACAATCCGGGAAGACCATTCCGTCGAACAACGAAAAATCATGCCCGATCAGACCACGGAATCTGGTAAAATATCCTGTCGCCCACCGTTCCCGTTCTGCCAGAAAACAGTTTTTTGTCAGGTTCCGGATCACAGCTGATCATCCTCCCATGAGATTGAATGCCTGCATCAGGATCGGTGCAAGCAGGAGGATCAGCACTGCCGGGAAAATGAAAACCACCACCGGAAACAGAATTTTGACCGGTGTTTCATTGGCAAGTTTCTCTGCAAGCGCAAACCGCTTCATCCGGAGCTGATCACTCTGGATCTTCAAAAGCTGTCCGATACTCACCCCCATCTCATCCGCCTGAACAATGGAACCAAGCACTGACATCAATTCCGGCTGCCGGACCCGTTCCGCCATTTCCCGGAGTGCCGCCTGGCGTTTCTTCCCAAGCTGAATCTCCTGCAATGCACGGGAAAACTCTTCTGAAAGAGCATCTGTTTTCCGTTTGGCAAGAATATCCCGGAGCGCAGAAAGAAAATCTTTCCCTGCTTCCACGGAAAGGGTCAGAAGGTCAAGCAGGTTCGGCAGCGCCTTCATGATCTCCATGTGCCGTTTCGCAACGGAACTGCGAAGCCACAGATCCGGCCAGAATGTCAGAAGAAGACAAAGCAGGATGGCGATCATTCCATATCCTCCCAGCATCAGAAGCAGCATAAAAACAACGCCGAATGCCGGACTCAAGATCCGGAGCGCAAGAAACTGTTCTCCGGTAATCACCTGATCCAATCCGGCAGATCCGATCTTCTGTTCCGCATCCTTCCGGGGCCGTTCCATGGAATCCGCTTGCGTGATCCGGCGGAGATTCGGCTCCAGAATCAGAAGAAAACGGAACCAGAGCGGAAAGTAACGGGGCCGTTCCTTCACCGCAGAACGGTCAACATCAACATTGGATAGTGTATGAAAAATCAAAAGCAGCGCGCATGTCGCCGCAATCCCTGCGGAAAGTGCCGCCAATAATGTTACCGCATCCATAGAATTTCCCTCACACGTCAATCGTCGTTATTTTACGGATCATGAAAAATCCTGCGATCACAAGCAGGACCGCCGCGCAGATCACCAGCAGCCCCACAACCGAATTGAAAAACGGACGCATCATGTCCGGTGCCACCTTGCTCAAAGCAAACAAAAGCAGAAACGGCATGGCTCCGATCATGTACGCCTGCAAACGCCCTTGCGCCGTCATGGCAATCAATTTCCGCTGGATCCGGACCCGTTCCCGGATCACCGCCGCAAGCCGTTCCAGAACCCCGGTCAGCTCCCCGCCGGTCTGACGCGCTGTACAGATCGCAACCGAAACCAGTTCAAAATCCTGGGAACCGATCCGCTGCGCCATCTTCTCCAATGCCTCATCAAAGGGAACCCCCAAACGGAGCTCCTGCATCAATACCGTAAATTCATAAGAAATCGGCGGACGGTTCTCCGAGGCAATCAGATCCAATGCCTGAAGAATACTGAAGCCCGCTTTCAACGAGCCGCTGATAGAAAGAAGCGCATCTTCCAGCTGTTCATTGAATTTTTCCAGACGCTTCTTTTTCATATACTTCAAAATCGCACGGGGTACCGGAAAACAGACAACTGCCCCGATGGTCCCGGCAATCACAAGCACAGGCATCTCAGGCGATTCCGCAGCAAGCGAAACCATCGCAACACCAAGAAACATTCCCAGTGCCGATACCCCGAGACTCAAATCAAAAACTCTTCCCGCAGGCATCGAAAGAAGAATATCTTCATACTCAATCCCGGTTTCCCGGATATAACGTTCTTTATAACGGGCACTCGCCTCCGTCATGAAGTTGATCACTACCAGAGAGGAAAATGTCACCGCAGCTGCAGCACACAGCCCCGCCAGAAAGGTCCCGTCACTCAATACTTCCAGCATTATTCAAGCCCTCCATGATATCCCTGACGCCCCTCTGTAAAGATATTCAGATCCAGCGGCAGACCGGAACGTTTGATATCTTCCATGAACGACGGCATACTTCCCGTGGGGACGTAGCGCCCGATGATCTTTCCATCTTCGGACCAGCCATCCTGTTTGAATTCAAAAAGTGACTGCATCGTGATGATCTCCCCTTCCATTCGGGTGATTTCACTGATATCAATCACCTTTCTTGAACCGTCTTTTTCACGGGTGATCTGCACAATAATGGAAATCGCACTGGCAATCTGTTCCCGGATCGCACGGAGCGGAAGATCAAATCCTGCCATCAGAACCAATGTCTCCAACCGCGCCAGGGCATCCCGGGGCGAGTTCGCATGGATCGTTGTCAATGAACCGTCATGACCGGTATTCATTGCCTGAAGCATATCCAGAGCTTCGCCGCCGCGGCACTCCCCGATCACAATCCGGTCCGGTCTCATTCGCAAAGAGTTCCTCACCAGATCCCGGATCGTGATTTCTCCCTTCCCTTCAATATTGGGCGGACGGGATTCCAGCCGGACAACGTGTTCCTGCCGGAGCTGAAGTTCCGCAGCATCTTCAATGGTAATGATTCGATCCGTATCCGGAAGATAAGAACTCAGAATATTCAGAAGCGTGGTTTTTCCGGAACCGGTTCCCCCGGAAATAATGATATTTTTCCGCAGCTTCACACACAAATCAAGAAACGTTGCCATATTTCTGGAAATCGAACCGAAATTGATCAGATTCTCAATCTGGAGCGGTGTCTTGGAAAATTTACGGATCGTAATGGAAGGTCCCACCAGCGACAGCGGCGGAATGATCGCATTCACACGGGAGCCGTCCTTCAGACGGGCATCCACCATAGGCGAACTTTCGTCGATCCGCCGTCCAAGAGGAGAAACGATCCGCTCAATGGCGGAAAGCACCTGCTGATCATCCGCAAATGCCATATCTGTTTTATAAAGACGCCCCTTGTGTTCCACATAGACCTGATCCGGTCCGTTCACCATGATTTCAGAGATGTCTTCTCTGTTGATCAGATCTTCCAAAGGTCCGAGTCCGATCGCTTCATGAACCAGTTCATGTTCGATTTTTTCTCTGGTCACGCCCCGCGGAAGGGGAACGTTCAACGCCTGAATGATCTCATGGATCGTCTGTTTCGCCTGTTCCTCCAGCACATCTTCCGCCATCCCGGAAAGCGCAAGCCGTTTCAGATTCAGCCGTTTCAAAAGTTCCACATGCGCCAGCCGTTTGACTTCCTGGACGAATTCCCGGTTCTCCGCAGAGATCCCGGAAACTTCCAGAACAGGAATGGTCCCATCCTCTTTTTTCTGGAATGATTTTTCCGGAACAGCTGGAACAGGAGCTGGTTTTTCCGGAACAGGAACGGCTGCCGGAACAGGAACAGGTTTTTCCACCGGTTTGCTGCCGGCATAATAGAGTTCAGCTTTCCCGAGTTTCAGAAGATCTCCGGGAGAAAACATAACACCGCTTCCCGGAA
The DNA here is from genome assembly GCA_017456805.1 of Lentisphaeria bacterium. The sequence goes on along the minus strand of JAFTIQ010000033.1, from coordinate 1,220 downwards.
CGGAACTTCCGTTCAGCCAGGTATCTCCGCAAAGATCAAAAACTTTAACTCCCTCTCCTGTCACCTCAAAACGGCAATGCCGCGGCTGAATGCTCTCATCATGGAGCGCAATATGAGATGCCGGACTGGACCCGACTCTGTAAACACCGGTATAGAGCTGAAGGACTGTCTCTTCGTATCCCGGAAGATTCAAAATAATATCAGGCATGATCAGTTCCTTCCGGACATACTGCGTCTTTCCCGTTCCCGGCTGTATTGCTGCAAATTCTTCTGAAGGTATTTCCAGTTCACACTCTGAAGATCCTTGGTTACAACAGAATCTTCATGATTCCGCAAACTCATCTGAATATAACCTTTCTGAGAAGCAAAAACGATCATTTCCGCTTCTGCCGGAAGAAGTTCAAGTGTCACCGTGGAATAACTGCGGATCGCACCCTGACCGGGAGCTCTGACCCCGTAATCATTTCCGGTGGCGATCACTCTCACCCGCTGAAGGATCGTCAGAGTGATCGTATCCAGAGAGGCATCTCCCCGCATATCCGGAAACTTGAAGGTCCCGATCAAATCCACATAGTTATTGGGCTGAACCAATCCTGCAACAGAAGCAGTCTGATCCACCGGAATTGCAACTGCTCTGTAACCGGGACGGATCATTGCATTGGCGCCTTCCCTGCCGCCGGTGATCGTTGTCTGAAGATCGTTCCACTGAAGAACTGCACCTTTGGAGATCGGGAACATTGCTTTTCTGCCGATGATCAGACTTTTCTGATTCGCCTGAACTTCCCGGCTGCTGTCCACCTGGCTCTTTGCACGCTGAAATTTTTTCACAACAATCGCGTCTTCTGTAATGATTTCATTTTCTGCAATATCCCGTTTTGCCTGAAGCAAAGCAACCTCCTGCATGGTGGAACGGATCTTATCCCGTTCGCTGTCGATCTGCTGAAACGTCAAAATAAAAGCCATCACTCCGAAAAACACTGCAGCAAGCAAAAGAAATTTTTGTTTCATTCTCATATCTCCATGGTTATTTCATATTTTCTTTCCGTCCCGGGAATATAATTCCGTAACGGATAAAAAGCACTATAAACCGTGAAGAAATCTCGGTTTATGCGATATAAAAGTTTGAAAAACCTGTTGAGAAACAGTATTTTATGGTGTTCAAATCCAAAGGAATACTAACTAACCCAACAGGTGATTCGATGATTAAGATAGCACAAGGT
>JAFTIQ010000048.1 GCA_017456805.1 Lentisphaeria bacterium | reverse complement strand
TGACTTAACATAATGCATATTATACGACATTATGTCAGCCGTTTTGAATCTGAATCTGAGTATAATATACCATGAAATCCGGCAAATGTCAAGCAGTTATATTTTTTTAATTCCCTGATTTTGTGAAAATAACCCCGGTAAATGTTTGATTTTGAACTTGATTTTTCATAAAATCAAAGTACATTTTGAATAGTTATGATTCCGTTGCAGGAACGTATGTTTTTTTCGGGAAAAAAGGACCGGAAAAAATCCTCAATCAACTGGCAAAAAGGATTGGAAAAATGGAAAAATTCAGAGTCGGACTTTATGGCTGCGGTGCGCGTACACAGGCAATTATGAAACAAGCATTGGAATCCGGGACCGCTTGCGTTACCCGCTGTCATGATATCAATATGGAACGGGCAGATGATTTAGCGAAGAAATATGGAGCAAAAGCTGTTACGCTGGATGAACTTTTGAATGCAGACGATGTGGATATGTATCTGATTTCCCTTTTCCCGGGGGCTCATCCGGATGCTTTGCTGCAAACTGTAAAATCCGGGAAACCGGTCTATATCGAAAAACCTGTTGCTGTATTCCCGAAAGATATTCACCGTTTGCTTCCGTTGAGCGGAAAACATTATATCCATGTGGGGCTTTCCTACAGATATATTCCGGTGTTCCGTCAATTGACCGATCTGGTGAAATCCGGAAAGATCGGAACCCTGCTTGGGATCAACTTCAATTGGCTTTGCAATGATAATATCCCCGGATATAAGGCGGATGAAGAATTCAACTGGCGGCATGATCCGGCGACCGGCGGGGAATTGACTCAGCATTATTGTCATTGTTTTGAATGGTTCCGGACTTTGGGCGGCGATTTTTCAGCGATCAGCGCAATGAGTCTGCGGCACACGGATAATCACAGTCCAAATGAAGATACCTGGGATTTGATCATCAAACAGAAATCCGGATGTCAAATCAGTTTCCACTCCAGCGAACGGAATCCGAAATTTTCAGTTTCCGGTTATCTGGAAGGTACAGACGGAACGCTGGAATGGGAATGGAATGATCCTTCCAGAATTCTGTTTTATGAAAACCTCACTTCCCGGAAACCGGGCGTAGAGATTCCTGTTCAGGAAGCGATTCCGGATGCACTGGAAGAATTTATCGAACGTTATCGGGCAGGGCTTGCGCCGATGGTTTCTCTGGAGGATGGACTCTGGTCCGTTCTTCCTCCGATTTTTGCACGGGAGAGTGCTGCCTCCGGAAAAGTAGCGGCATTCCCGGAAACATTGGCAGATTTACGGGAGAATTGATATGTCTGTATTCGATGTGAAAGTTGTTGATTGTGAGCTTTGGTTTGTTCCGATCACCATGAGAGTTCCCTTGAAGTTCGGGAACGAAATCACTTCCGGTTTTGATACGGTCAAAGTCCGTATTACAGTGGAAGATTCCAATGGAAAACGGGCTTCCGGATGGGGGGAATCTCCCTTGAGCCCGGCATGGGCATGGCCCTCTGCTGATACCTTTGCGAACCGTTTGGAAAATATGCGGGTGATGTGCCGGAAACTGGCAGCGCGCTGGAACCGGTTTTCTGTCAGCGGACACCCCATGGAAATCGGATATGAATTCCTGGAAACTCAGATTCCGGGAGAAATTCCCCAGCTGGCAGAATTGACTTGTAATGCGCCTTTCGATCTTGCGCTTCATGATGCATACGGAAATCTTCACGGGGTGCCGGTTTATGAAACCTACAACGCAAAATACATGAACCGGGATCTGGCAAGCTATTTCGACGATGAACAGTTCAAGGGGCTTTATCCCGAAGATTATTTTGTGAAACCGGGAAAGAAATTGCCTGTCTGGCATCTGGTCGGCGGGAAAGATTTGCTCTATCCGGAAGAACGTACCGGAACAGAACCCGATGACGGGCATCCGGTCATGCTGGATGACTGGATCAAGACGGACGGTTTGAAGTGTTTGAAGATCAAATTGCGGGGCAATGATGAAGAATGGGACTATTCCCGGATGATCCACGTCGGACGGATCGCGCTGGAACTCGGGGTAGATCACCTTTCCACTGATTTCAACTGCATGGTCGTGGATCCGGGTTACGTCAACAGAATTCTGGACCGGCTTCTCAGCGAACATCCGAAGATTTTCAATCTGATCCTTTATGTGGAACAGCCGTTCCCCTATGATTTGGAAAAGAACCGGATTGATGTTCACTCCTGCTCAGCACGGAAACCGTTGTTCATGGATGAAAGTGCGCATGACTGGCGGTTTGTGAAAATGGGCAGAGAACTGGGGTGGACCGGTGTTGCTCTGAAAACCTGTAAAACTCAAACCGGAGCACTGTTGAGCGCCTGCTGGGCAAAACAGCACGGAATGACTCTGATGGTTCAGGATTTGACCAATCCCCGTCTGGCGATGATCCCGCATGTTCAGCTTGCGGCACACATCGGAACGATCATGGGCGTTGAATGTAATGCCATGCAGTTCTATCCGGATGCCTCTGCTGCGGAAGCAAAAGTTCTTTCCGGGCTTTATGTCAGACGCAACGGAGTGGTGGATCTTTCTGCGCTTTCCGGCAGCGGTTTCGGAATGAGGGTGGATGAAATGGATCTGGAACTTCCCGAAAAAGAAGTTCTGTCCTGAATTCGCCATCCTTTGATGAAAAATCGTGCTGCTGCAAAAAAGCTCATTTAAGCGGGCGTTTTGTATGGCGTTTACGGAATGGATTCCGGCAAAAAACTGCCGTTATCTTCAAAGAAAACATTTTCTTCTCTCCGTGCGCCATGCAAAACAGAATATTTCAGATCTTCTGTTATTTGCGGCTGCCGGTTGAATTTAATGATAATATTTTTTTATCCACATAAAACATTTGTTTTGAACGTGAGAGAGACGATTTGTTTTTTACAGCAAATCGTTTTTTTGTATTTTTTTACCAATTATTCTTGAAAAAAAACAGGAAAGTCATTTGATTTTTTTTAGAACATGTAGTATATTCCCGATGTATCATGCACACAAGTGAAAAATAACATCAGCAAATAGATTGCAAACATTTAACAGGGAGTCAATTATGTGTTGCTGCAAAAAAATGTCGGAAGGAGCTGCAGAAAAGTTCGCAGAGCTTGATGCGTTCGTCGACACTCTCAATGTGGATCTCAATGATGAGCGCCGCCGCGGGAGACTGATCCAGGTATTGCACAAAGCGCAGGAGATCTTTGGTTATCTCCCCCGCGAAGTCCAGCAGTATGTTGCCAAGAAGCTGAATCTGACAGAAGCTCAGGTTTCCGGTGTTGTCAGTTTCTACAACTATTTCACCACGGAACCGAAAGGAAAATACTGCGTTGATGTTTGTATGGGGACGGCTTGCTATGTGAAGGGATCTGAAAAAGTTCTTTCCGAGCTGGAACGCGTTCTTGGCGTGAAAGCAGATACACATCCGACAGAAGATGGTCTTTTCTCTATTTCCGCGCTTCGCTGCGTTGGAGCTTGCGGTTTGGCTCCTGTTATGATGGTCAACGGCAAGGTTTACGGTAAAGTCACCCCTGCTAAAGCAGTGGAAATCATCAAAGAATATAAAGCACAGGGGTAATGAATATGGCTAAGATCACATCTAAAGAAGCTTTGCTCGCTGCTTACAATGAAAGCAAAGTTCAGCTTTGCCTCCGCTGCACCAGCGAACACAATATCAATTCCGCAAAGAAAGATATCCTTTGCTGCGGCGGTACAGGCTGTCACGCTTCCAACGCCCAGGCACTCATGGATAATCTGAGAGCTGCAATCAAGAAGAACGGTCTCGAAAATGATGTCCGCGTCATTCAGACCGGCTGCTTCGGTTTCTGTGCCCAGGGTCCCATCGTTAAGATTATGCCTGACAACGTGTTCTATGTTCAGGTCACTCCCGAAGATGCAGAAGAAATTGTTGAAAAACACATTGTCAACAAGCAGCTTGTGGAACGTCTTCTCTTTGTTGAACCCCAGCTCAAATCCCGCATTGCTGACTATGCAAAGATGAGCTTCTATGCAAAACAGCAGCGCATTTCTCTGCGTAACTGCGGTTTGCTTGATCCTGAAGATATCTCAGAATATATCGCAAACGAAGGTTATCAGGCTCTTGCAAAGTGTCTGTTTGAAATGAAACCTGCAGAAGTCGTTCAGGAAGTCCTCAACTCCGGTCTTTGCGGACGCGGCGGTGCAGGATTCCCCACAGGTTTGAAATGGAAAATCGCAGCCGGCGTTCAGGCAGATGAAAAATATGTGATTTGTAATGCTGACGAAGGTGACCCCGGAGCATTTATGGACCGCTCCATCATGGAAGGTGACCCCAACAGTATTATCGAAGCAATGGCAATCGGTGCTTATGCAATCGGTGCTCAGAACGGTTTGGTTTACATCCGTGCAGAATATCCGCTGGCAGTCAACCGTTTGCAGATCGCGATCAACGAAGCCCGCGAACTCGGACTCCTTGGCAAGAACATCATGGGAACCGATTTCAGCTTCGATATTGAAATCAAACTCGGTGCAGGTGCATTCGTTTGCGGTGAAGAAACTGCTTTGATCCACTCCATGGAAGGTCAGCGCGGCGAACCCACCACCAAACCCCCGTTCCCGGCAAACGTCGGCGGCGGATACTGGGGCTGCTCCAGCAACGTGAACAACGTTGAAACCTATGCAACCATTCCTGAAATCATCCGCAAGGGTGCAGCATGGTACAGCAAGATCGGTAACTGGAAAGCTGAATTCGATGAAAACGGCAACTGGGTCAAAACCATTTCCGGTAACTCAGGTACAAAAGTGTTTGCTCTTGCCGGTCAGATCAACAACGTCGGTCTGGTCGAAGTTCCCATGGGAACCACACTCCGTGAAATCATTTATGAAGTCGGCGGCGGTATCTCCGGCGGACGTGAATTCAAAGCTGTTCAGACCGGTGGACCTTCCGGCGGCTGTATCACAGCAGAAAACCTCGATACACCGATCGACTACATGAACCTTTCCAAGATCGGTTCCATGATGGGATCCGGCGGTATGATCGTTCTTTCCGATAAGGATTGTATGCCTGCAATGGCAAGATTCTATCTTGACTTTACCAAGGATGAATCCTGTGGAAAATGCACCCCCTGCCGCGTCGGTACCCGCCGTATGCTGGAAATGCTCGACAAGATCTGCGAAGGAAACGGAACAGAAGAAATGCTTGTCGATCTCGAAAATCTCGCAAAAACCATTACAGATACTGCACTTTGCGGTCTCGGACAGACTGCTCCCAACCCCATCCTGAGTACACTCCGCTACTTCAAGGATGAGTATATTGCACACGTCCGCGATAAACGCTGCCCCTCCGGCACCTGCCGCAAACTCTTCCGTCTCAAGATCAACGAAAGCTGTATCGGCTGTACCAAGTGTAAGCGCAACTGCCCTGTCAACGCGATTACCGGGGAACTCAAGCAGCTGCATGTTATCGATCAGAACAAGTGCATCAAGTGCGGTGCTTGTATCGACGGATGCCCGAAAAAAGCTATCGTTATGGAGTAAGAGACATTATGAAGACTGTAAATCTCACGATCAATGGGAAAGCCGTTACCGTTCCTGCTAACTATACAGTTCTGGAAGCGGCCCGCCAGCTCAATATCAATATCCCGACTCTTTGCTACTGTGCACATCTTGGCAACGGAGTTTCCAACAAACCCGCAAGCTGCCGTGTTTGCGTTGTCGAAATCGAAAAACGCCGCAACCTGGCTCCCGCTTGTGCAACCCCTGTCGCTGAAGGCATGGTCATCCACACCAACAGTCTCCGCGCTCTCAGAGCCCGCAGAACTGTTCTGGAACTTATGCTCAGTGACCATCCGCAGGATTGCCTGACCTGCCCGAAGAACCAGAACTGCGAACTCCAGAAGCTCGCTGTTGAATTCGGTATCAGAGACATCGAATACAAGGGTGAAATCAACAAGTTCCCCGTGGACGAATCCAGCAACGCAATTATGCGTGACCTCTCCAAGTGCGTCATGTGCCGCCGCTGCGAAACCGTCTGCTCCAAAGTTCAGACCGTCGGAACCCTTACCGGTTACGGCCGCGGTTTCAAGGCAAAAGTCGGTACCGCAAGCATGATTCCTCTGGCTGATACCAGCTGTACCTTCTGCGGACAGTGCGTCAACGTCTGCCCCGTCGGTGCGATCACCGGTATCTCCTATGTCAAAAAAGTCTGGGCTGCAATCAACGATCCTTCCAAGACTGTTATCGTCCAGACCGCTCCCGCAGTCCGCGTGGCTGTCGGTCAGGAATTCGGTTTCGCTCCCGGCGTCCCTGTGACCGGTAAACTCGTTGCAGGTCTCCGTGCTCTCGGATTCGACAAAGTGTTTGATACCAACTTCTCTGCTGACCTTACCATTATGGAAGAAGGCAACGAAATTGTCGAACGCATCAAATCCGGCAAGGATCTGCCGATCCTTACCAGCTGCTGCCCCGGCTGGATCAACTTCATCGAACATAACTTCCCCGATCTGCTGAACATTCCTTCCAGCTGCAAATCTCCGCAGCAGATGTTCGGTGCAATCGCAAAGAGCTACTATGCAGAAAAAATCGGCGTGAAGCCGGAAGATCTGATCGTTGTTTCCGTCATGCCCTGCCAGGCTAAGAAATACGAAGCAGCCCGTCCCGAATTCGCTCCCAACGGCGTCCGCGATGTCGATTATGTCGTCACCACCCGCGAACTCTGCCGTATGTTCAACGAAGCCGGTATCAACCTTGCCAACATGGATGACGAAGAATACGACAGCCCGCTCGGATCTTCTGCCGGTGCTGCTGACATCTTCGGTGTCACAGGCGGTGTGCTCGAAGCAGCCTGCCGTTCCGTCTACGCCATCCTCAACGGCAAGGAACTCGAAGGCGATGCCATCAACTTCCGCGCTGTCCGCGGTCTCGATGGAATCAAAGAAGCAAAGGTTGAAATTGCTCCCGGAAAGACCATCAACGTTGCAGTTTGCTCCGGTCTCGGAAATGCCCGCAAGGTTCTTGAAATGGTCAGAGCTGACAGAAACCGTTTCCAGGCAATCGAAATCATGGCTTGCCCCGGCGGTTGTATCAACGGCGGCGGTCAGCCCTTCCTCCATGGCGATGCAGAACTGCTCGAAAAGCGCATGAAAGGTCTTTACAGCGAAGATGAACGCAAAGTCATCCGCTGCTCTCACAACAACCCGGATATCAAGGCTCTCTACGCTGAGTTCCTTGGTCAGCCCGGAAGTGAAAAGGCTCATCACCTGCTTCACACCAAGTATCATTCAAAATAAGAAAGTCATCTGACTTTTGATATGATCAAAAAGGCTGCTGCAGAACGGAATGTCCTGCAGCAGCTTTTCCATTTTAAACAGATCGCAGATCCGATGTCACCGGAGACGGAAGAAATCAGGGCTGAAACAGTTCCTGAAATTCTTTTTGATCGACTTTTCTGCCGTAGGGGGAGTATTCGTAGATCTCTGCATATTTTTCAGCTGCGCCATTTGTCAGAGCAGCTTGATGCCGGAACCGTTCTCCCCAATGATCGTCAAGATGTTTCATCCTTTGTTCCCAGCTCCAGCCTTCAGCAGAAAAATCTTTTATGTCGAGATCGACCCACGGGAGCCATTCATAGAATTGAGATTTATGGCAATCTATCAGACGGTATTTTTCCTCCATACAATCGGAGGTGTCAGTAAAAGCATCTGCACGGATAGGGCGGGGATCTGTGAAACCGTCATAGGAGTGCGCAAACACCGGGTTTTTTGCCGGAACCGGGGTATCGTGGCAGAAATGGGGGACTCTCAGCAGAAATGAGGTGTCCAGAACAAGCTGTGCGGTGATTCGATGGTCCGGATGATAATCGCAAAGACGGTGAGTGATCACCACATCCGGCAGAAAACGGCGGATGATTCTGGTGATCTCTTCCCGGTTTTTTATCGTATTTTCCAGCCTGCCATCGGGGTTATCCATGATCTGATATTCTTCCAAACCGAGAATCGCAGCAGATTCCTGTGCTTCCTGATAACGTCTGGGGATCAATTCATCCTCCGATAAAATATGATGTCCGGCACCTCCGTCTGTAACGGATACAAATTTAACAGCATGACCAGCCCTGATAAGTTTCAAAGCTGCCCCGCCGAACATAAGATCCGGATCGTCCGGGTGGGCTCCGAATACAAGAAAACGTTTTTGCATGAGATTCACTCCTTTTCTTTCAAATTCAATTTAATATATCACATACAGTTTTTTTTTCAACTGTAAAAAAATGTCATTTAATATAGAAAAACAATATACTTAATCCATCACAGACAGAATGTTTCTGATAAAGAAAATGATATAAATGTCTCTGAAAGGAAATACTTTTTTGTTTTGACTTGACAAAAAAAAGGATGAAGGAGCGAACTCCCTCATCCTGATCATTTCAAGAATGACTGCTCAAATCAAAGAAAATCTTTGTATTTGGGGCTGTTCTTGACGGCGAAAGCGTAGTCTTCTTTTCCTTCGAGTTTCGCAGCTGCTTCTTCGTCGAGGATGACAACGCAATCGGGGTGGAACTGGATAGCGGAACCGGAGATCATGCTTGTGACAGGACCTTCGATAGCTTTTGCGATGATATCAGCCTTTTCTGCACCGGTGACGAGCATAACAAGCTTCTTAGCTTCGAGGATGGTTCCGACACCCATTGTCATAGCGAGCATAGGCATATCTTCGGGATTTTCGAAGAGGGGGCTGTTCTGTTCGTATGTGACTTTGGTCAGGGGGACCATGCGAGTGCGGGAGGTGAGGGGAGAAAGGGGTTCGTTGAAACCGATGTGACCGCTGCGTCCGATACCGAGGAGCTGGAGGTCGAGTCCGCCTGCTTCTTCGATCATTTCTTCATAACGTGCACATTCTTCGTCGAGATCTTCAGCGATGCCGTTTTCGACATGGGTGTTGCGCATATCGATGTTGATCTTTTCGAAGAGGTTCTTGTTCATGTAGTAGCGGTAGGAGTTGGGATCTTCGGGTGCGAGACCGACATATTCATCCAGGTTGAATGTTTTGCAGAGAGAGAAGTCAAGTCCTTCATTTTTGCATTTCTGACCGAGGAGATCATAAAGTCTTTCCATGGTACGACCGGTAGCGAGACCGAGGGTCATGTTCGGCTTCTTGATGAGTTCGGCAGCAATGATCTTGGCTGTCAGTTCTTCTGCGCTTTTAGCTGTGGGTCTGACGATTACTTCCATTTTGTCTTTCCTTTATGTTATGATCTGCTTTCGCAGCGTTAAATGGTTTTCAAATTACAGATTGAAGAATTTTTTGGGTTCTTCGTAAGCCATCTTTACAGCAAGATTTTCTGCAAAGAGATAAGGGAGTTTGCCCATTTCCACGGCATCCCCCAGAACGTCTGCCAGAACCCGGCGGAACATTTCAAAACGGGATGCATAGGAACAGATCTTCCGGGAGTCGGAAACCATACCGGCAAAGTCATACCAGACATCAACACTTCCGATGTATTCCAGCTGACGTTTCATTCCGATGGGGGTATCATTCAGCCACCATGCGGAACCGAGACGGACCTTGCTGCCGAATGCACGGGCAACTGTTGCCAGGGATGAGGTGTGGGAAGGTTCAAGCGTATAGAGAACAACCTTGAGCTTTTCATCGGTATGGTTCAGGAAGCTGCAGAGGGGCAGAACAATATCGACCCAGTGATCGGAAACATCCCCGCCTGCATCGGGCCCGAGCGTATTGGTGATGATATCGCGGACATCTCTGCGGACACCGATATGCATCTGATAAACCCAGCCTGCTTCAGCATCCATTTCTGCATAGCGGGCAGTAAGATAATCAGCATAAACAGCGAATTCTGCATTGGAGATATCTTTTCCTGCCATTGCTTTCTGGAAAATTGCATCGGCATCTGCTTCGGTTGCGGTACAGGGGCAGACGAACGGGGTATCGTGGTCGCTGGCACGGCAGCCGTGTTCTTCAAAATACTTGTGGGAGAGTTTCATTGCTTCCACGAGTTTGCCGACAGAGTCGATTTTGATCTGGAACCGTTCAGAAAGTTTCTGAATATACTCTTTCCAGTCCTTTTTCTGGATCCGTTTGGATTTGTCCGGACGCCAGGTGGGGCGGATGAGTGTCCGTTTGACGGATTCATTCACGATGCCGTGATTTTCCAGTGTATCGATGGGGTCATCGGTGGAACACATGACTTCCACGTTCATTTCTTTCAGGAGTGCCTGGGGATATTTGGAAGGAACAGCGAGAGCTGCTTTGACTTCTTCCCACATATCTTCAGCGGTTTCTTCCGTGAGAATGGTTTCGATCCCGAATCTTCTGCGAAGGTCCAGATGAATCCATTCGAAGACGGGGTTCCCAGCGATTTCCGGCATGACTTTAGCAAGAGCCATCCATTTTTCTTTGGGGGAGGCTGAACCGGTGATCAGGTTTTCGGGGACTTCCCGTTTTCTCATGACTTCCCAGACATAGTGGTCGGTTGCGGCAAAGACCTGCCAGGGATCGGAATATTTTGTATTGCGGGCGATTTCAGCTACATCGGCATGGTTGTGAGGGTCGATGATCGGAAGATTCTGGATCTTGGAAAAGATTCCGAGTGCAGATTCAGATCCCAGCAAATACTTGTTGTCAAGAAAAGCCATTTTCTGCTCCATTATTAAAAAATTATTTATTTTCACGAGTAGTGAAATATATACTCAAAACGGGGATAATGCAAGTATTGTTGGAAGGAAAAGTCCAAAGAAAATGTCAAAAAGAAGCGTTTTGCAGATGAAAAAAAGAAAAGCACCGGAAAAACGAATCTCCGGTGCTGGAAAAAATATCAGAGGAACAGAATCAGAATTCCACTGTTTTTCCGGTTCTTGCGGATTCATAAATCGCGTCAAGCAGTCTCATGACGGTGACCCCTTCTTCGGGTTTGACCAGAAAGTCAGTGTTGTCGCGGACCGCATCAGCGAACATGGTGTATGCGCTTGGCATTGCCGGGGCCGGTTCATGGGGAGAATGATCCATGAGGATCCCATCCTGGGTTTTGAAGAACTCAACGTCATAGGTGTACCCTTCATTGAGATTCTTCTGGAACAGACCGCTCTTTGTCCCGAGGAGGCGGGTGGATTGCAGTTCATTTTCTTTGATATGGGATGCCCATGAGACATCCAGCTGGAGTGTCGCGCCGTTTTTGAATTTGATCATTGCACAGGCAAAATCTTCTACGGTGTATTCAAGCCCCCGCTGTTTTGCCCGGTCAGGACCGAACTTGGAATAGATGCTTCCGGTAACACTGGCAGGTTCCGGATATCCCATCAGCCAGAGAGCAAGATCCAGTCTGTGAACGCCCAGGTCAATGAGAGGTCCGCCGCCGGACTGCTGTTTATCAAAGAACCAGGAACCCATTCCACCGTCTTTTTTCTTTCCTGTACCGAAATCGTTGGCCGCCAAACCGGGCATTCCATCTCTGCGGAGCCACACACTCTGAGCGTAATAAATCTCTCCGAGTTCTCCGGATTCTACAACCTGTTTCATGATTCTGGACTGCGGTCTGAACCGGTAGCTGAAGTCGATCCCGAGTTTTTTTCCGCAAGCTTTGGCGGTTTCCATCATTTCAACAGCCTCGGCTGTATTCATTGCCATAGGTTTTTCGCAAAGCACATGCGCTCCGGCCTTCAACCCGGCAATGGTCAGATCCTTGTGCTGATTGTTGGGAACTGCAACAGAAAGAATATCAAGTTTTTCATTGTTGATGAGATCGATCCCTTCCTCATAGAATTTGATATTTTTTCCGCCGTAGACTTCCTCAAAATGCGCCTTCCGGTCTGCTCTGCGGTCAGCGACTGCCACGACCTCCACATCGGGATGTTCGTAATAGCCATCCAAATGGTTCCACCCCATTCCGAGGCCGATAACTCCAGCTTTTAATTTGGCCATGACTTATTCTCCGATCTTATCGATTGCAGGAGATTTAGGGCAGTCGAGTTCACGGAAAAACACCGGTTTTGCCCAGCGGACCGCATTGCTGATGACTTTTACAACTTCCGGCTGATAGTAAACAGGGAATGTTTCATGACCGGGCTGGAAGTAGAAGATTTTACCATAGCCGCGTTCAAAGGTTACCCCGGAACGGAAGACGTTTCCGCCTTCAAAGTGAGCAATGAAAATGACATTTCCATCCTTGGGAATATCGAAATATTCACCATACATTTCTTCGTGGGGAATTTCAAAATATTCGCCGATCCCCTGTGTGATCGGATGTGTGGGCGCGATGTTCCAGAGTCGGGCACGTTCCTGTTCTTCCCGCCATTTGAGCGTTCCGGAGCAGCCGGTGACCTTGCGGAAAATCTTGGACATGTGTCCGGAGTGAAGAACGATCAAACCCATTCCTTCAAGAATGCGTTTGTGTACCTTTTCGACCAGTTCATCTTTGACTTCTCCATGAGCACAATGCCCCCACCAGAGAAGAACATCTGTACTGTTCAGGACTTCATCCGGCAATCCCTGTTCGGGATCATCAAGCGCGGCATAGCGGATTTCCAGATCATCTGCTGCAATTCCTTTTCCGATGGCAACATGAAGCCCTTCGGGATAAATTTCCTTGCAAGCGGGGATATCCTTTTCATGGCGGAACTCATTCCAGATCGTGACTCTGATCTTCTGCATTGTTAATCCTTTCTTTGAAATTTCTCTCTTTTTTATTTCACGTTTAATTACGGATTCTGTTTTTACTATAATCGTCCATTTTTTGATTTCAAGAACAAGAAATATTGTTTTTTGTGATATATAAAAACCTTTTGTGATATTGAAATTTTTTTTTCAGGTGATATATTGATTCTGATTAGAAAAGGAGATGAAATGATAGAACTTCCATTTGAAAAAGTCAGACTTTGGCAGACGCATTTTGCGGTGCACCGTGCTTTCCCCTCTCTTCCGGTTCCGGAAATGGTGGTGGAAGAGATTCAGCAGCATCCATCTTACCGGATGAATGGAGCCTACCGGTATGAAGATGGCGCGCAGATCGTAATAACCGTTTCAGGGAAGGGGGGCTTGACAGCTGCCGGAAAAGACTATTCCCTGACTCCCGGAAAAGCCTTCCTGCACAATCACAATGATCCCGATGTCTGTTATTTTTATCCTCAGGGCGAAAAAGATGTTTGGAATTTTTTATGGATTGCTTTTTGTGGAGGAAACAGCGCGGAGCTTGTTTCAGATATCAACAGGAATTACGGTTATCTTTTTGATATTCCGCTCGATTCCGGTCTGGTGCGGAAATTGCGGGATTATAAAAAATTTTCCGGCGAAATGCTGATCCTTTCCCCGTCAGAAGGAGCGGCACTGGTCTATTCTTCTCTGGAACAATTGTGCAATCCTGCAATTACGGAGTACGATATATCATCTCACAGTGCAATGATCGGGGAGATTCAGAAAATGATTGCCGCAGAGCCGGGGGCAGAGCTTCAAGTGGGAAAAATTGCTTCTGAATATCAGATCTCCCGGGAACATTTGAGCAGGATCTTTCTCGAAGAAACCGGGGTCACTTTGCATGAATATATCATCCGTTTCCGGCTGAAAATGGCGATCGATCTTCTGCTCCAGACCCGGCTTTCCAAAAAAGAGATCGCAAGCCGCTGCGGATGGAACGATTATTCCAATTTTTACCGTTTGTTCCGGAAACGTTTCAATCATTCTCCGGATGAAATCCGCAGTTCGGGGATCCGGCCGCTGTAATAAAAAAACGGAGCTTGTTCAAAAGCTCCGTTCTGTTTTTCAAATTCTTTCCTGATCTGCAAAAGGTCAATCCAGTTTGCGGACGATCAGGAGAAGCAAATCATAAGATCTGTAAAAACCATTGCACTGCTGATGATAAATATTGCTTGCGGAAGAATCATGGCGCATATAATCCGATCTTACAGACTCAATACTTTCGGAATCGCAGCCCACTTTATACGCAATCAGCATCAGAAGCTCCGTCGTGCGGTAAGTTCCATTGAGGATCTGACCGGTGATATAATTCGCAGAAGAATCTTTTGACCGCCAGTCGGACATGATGGAGCTGACTTGGGTGGAATTGCAGCCCAGTTTCTGTGCGATCAGATTCAACAGCTCTACAGTGCGGTAAGTTCCGTTCAAAATCTGATGATTCACATTGTCCGCAGTATTATTGTAATGTCTGAAATCAGATAACACACTGTCAACGCTGGAGGTGGAACATCCGTTTGCTTTTGCGATCAGAGCCAGCAGTTCCACGGTGCGGTAGGTTCCGTTGACAAGCTGATGATTTACGTTCTCCGCCGCATTATCCTGATACCGGAAATTAGACATGATATTATCGATTTCAGTTTTGTTGCATCCGCTCAGAAGAGCCCAGATTTCCAGCAGCTCCACTGTGCGGTAGGTTCCATTGACCTGCTGCTGATAAATCGTCGTTGCGCTGCTGTCATTACTGCTGAATCTTGAATTGATGTTATCGATCTGAGCGTTATAAACATTCCGGGGTCTGAAGATCCCTGCCGGTGAACCGGCACCGCCGGACGTTTCATCGGAAACACAAAGCGCAAGAACAGTAATTCCTGCTGCGATCACTACAACTGCCGCAATGGAGAGCAGAATCACTTTAAGCGATTTGCTGTTTCCTGCTGCGGAATATCCCGGCGGCGGTACAGATTGCATCGGAGGAACGCCGGGTTGGATCGGCGGCGGTATCTGCTGATAGGTTTGCTGATACTGCGGCTGTGCAGGTTGTTGATAGGTCTGCTGATACTGCGGCTGCGCAGGCTGTTGACAGGTTTGCTGATACTGCGGCGGAACTGGCTGAGGTGCAGCAGGTTGAACAGGGGTCGCAAGCGGGATCGTGCCTTCGGGATCCTCTTCCTGTTGATCCGAATGAGAAACGATATTGATTTCATTCTGGCAATTCGGGCATATCAGTGCTTGACCGATCAATTCTTCCGGAATATCCAGATCGCAGCTGCAGACCGGACATTGCATGATTACATTACTCATAGAACAAGATTCCTTTCTGAACAAAATGATTTTCCCATACGTTATAAAGGCAATTTCAGAAGTCTTCCATTTTGCCGGACTTTTGAAATTGCCTCATAATAATATAAACCGGTTTCAGCATGAAAACAAATCACTTTGCAAAAAAAATCATTTTTTTACAGAAACAGAAACGAAAAATATTTTCCGGGCGGTTGACACAGGATCCCGCCGCAAAAAGGAGATTCTTTTATGATCGAACACACTATAACTGGTCGTTATCATTGCGTCAATCCTCAATATTCTTTTGCCGCAGAAGATTGGGTGCTCTGTGATGATTGCTTCGCCGGAGAACGGGAAATCAAACGCCGCGGAGAAGTTTATCTCCCCAGAACAGAAGGGCAGATGGCTGATCCAAAATATGGTTCCAAACGGTATGAGGCTTATAAATACCGGGCAAACTATTTCAATTATTTCGCATCTGCAATCCATTCTATTCTCGGGCTGATGCATCGGGAAGCTCCAGCAAGAGTGACTCTGCCGGAACGGATCCGGAAAATGCACCGGATTTTTTCTGCCGCAGGAGATTCTCTGGAGGAAATGCTCCGTCAGGTGAACTTCCATCAGCTTGTTTACGGACGGTGCGGTCTGCTTATCGATGTCCCTTACTGGGATGACTCTCCGGAAGCGGTTCCTGTTTGTGCCTTGTATCCCGCGCATCGGATCCTGGATTGGGAACAGGAGGGAAATCAGCTGAATTTTGTCCTCCTGGATGAGTCCGGCGATCAGTTCAATCCGGCACTGAAATGCAGAGATTATGTCCAGAAACTGCGTTTGTGCGCTCTCGACCGGAATGGAGAATATTTCTCTCTTCAGCTTACCCCGCAGGAATATTCTGTTTTTGATTTCGATGCGGAACTCCCTGATTCCGTTTATCCGGAAATCCGGGGAAAACGCCTGAATAAGGTCCCGTTCATTTTTGCCAACACTTCCGATACGGCTCCGATGATCAAACCTCCGCCGTTGCTGCCGCTTGCCAATATCTGTCTCGCAATTTACCGCGGCGAAGCCGATTACCGTCATGCTCTCTATATGCAGGCTCAATCAACACTTTTCCTGAAGGGGTTTCCTCTTGATGATCCTCCCATGATGGGCGCAGGAAATTATATCCATACGGAATCCCCTGAAGCCGCCGGTTCTTTTCTGGAAATTTCCGGTTCCGGGCTTTCAGAAATGCGGGAATCTCTGGAAAATCTGCACAGAATCGCGGTGAATATGGGCATTTCTTTTGCTGAAAATAAAACGAACGAATCCGGCGAGGCTTTGAAAACCCGCTTGTCTGTACGTCTGGCTCTGTTGGAAAATATCGCCTCCATTGCAGGAAATGTTTTCACCAAAGTATTCCGTATCGCGGCTGAATGGTGCGGATGCGATCCGGAATCCGTTTGCTTTGAACCGAATCTGGATTTCTCCGATTGTTCCGTTTCTGCTTCTGATGTCTCTTATCTCTGGAACGCCAAAAAAGAAGGGCTCCCGCTCTCGGAACGCAGTATTCATGAGTGGCTGCGGAAAAACGATTACACCTCTCTTTCTTATGATGAGGAAAAAGCTGCCGAAGATCAAGGGAACTGATCAACATATCCTCTTGTCCAAGATTATGCCCCCGCCGGATGATGTGAAAACCAGATTCCGGCGGGCTTTTTTTCACTCAGCCCCCGCAACCTTTCAACAGGAGGATTTCAACATGCCTGTACTTGTCACAAGAGAAGCTCCCGACTTTACCGCCGATGCCGTTTTCCCGGGCGGCAGCATTGACACCTTTTCTCTTTCCAGCTGGAAAGGAAAATATGTGTGCCTGTTTTTCTACCCAATGGACTTCAGTATCGTCTGTCCTTCCGAGATCGTCGCCTTCAACCGCAGGGTGGAAGAGTTTCACGACCGCAATTGTAAAATCGCCGGAATCTCCACGGATTCCGAATATGTCCACCACGCATGGACAAGCTCCGATTACCGTCATGGCGGAGTCGGTCCCCTCAAATTTCCATTGATTTCTGATAAAACAAAAGACATTACCCGGATGTATGGGATTCTTTTCAACCACGCCGTTGCTTTGCGGGGACTTTTTCTGATTGACAAAGCCGGAATTGTCCGTCATGAATTGATCAACGATATTCCCCTTGGTCGCAGTGTTGATGAAACCCTGCGGATTTTGGATGCGCTTCAATTTTATGAAACGCAAGGCAATGTCTGTCCGGCTGATTGGCAGCCCGGGGACAACGGAATGGAACCCAGCCGTGATGGTGTCGTTGATTACATGGCGAAATTCATGTCAACGGACATTTTCCCCTGATTGACTGCCGGGGCGGAGCGGCTCGCAACGCCGTTTCCGCCCTGATTTTCCGAAAATTTATTTTCCCCTGTTTGACTTTTATTTATTCTTATGATATAGTATTGAAAATCATAGATTTTCGTTTTATTTTATCCTGTCTGACTTCGCATAATATCCGTTATGTTAAGTCGTCAGGTTCAAAATAAACGTTTTTTTATGAGTTTTGGAGTGTCGATAATGGAAATTTGAGTCTAAATGACTTAACATAATGGATATTGTGCGACATTGACTTAAAATGCAAAGATAATTTAAGCAATATTAAATCGTTGGGAGACAAAGAGATGTCGCAGCTGATCCAATCCGGCGGGGTTCAGACAGTAACACAATTGAACCAGATCGTTTATCTTGATTTCGATGGAGAATCCACTTCTTACAACGGCGAAATTTTGAATGTGGATGGTGTCGTTGTTGAAGATTCCAAACTTTCTGAAGAACGGATTGCGGAAATCGTTGCCGCGTTGAATGAGAAATATGTGCCTGCCGGAGTGAAATTTGTCACCGAACGTCCGATTGACGGCGAATATTCCACTGTTTACGTTGGCACAACCGATGATTTTGATCAATATGGAAACTTCGCCGGACTTGCTGAAACAATTGACAAAGGCAATGCAAACAAATTTGATAATGCTTTTGTGATGCTGGATTCTACTGCCAGCAATGCGCAAATCGTTGATACGATCTCTCATGAAACCGATCACCTATTGGGAACTCTCGACCACGGCGGAGATGGATTGGAGGCGTATGGCGTCAACGAAACCTATACAGGTCCTATATATAATTATACTCTATATATCGAACATGGCGATAAGTATCAAAAAGCCCAAAATGTAACCATCAACACCGGCGGCAGAATAGTCATCTACTACGGCGGAGTTGCGAACAACACAACCATCAACTCTGCCGGCGATATGATCATTCACCCCAGCGGAGTTGCGAACAGCACAACCATCAACTCCGGCGGCAGTATGGACAGTTACTCCGGCGGAGTTGCGAACAACACCACCATCAACACCGGCGGCAGTATGATCATTTTCTCCGG
>JAFTIQ010000047.1 GCA_017456805.1 Lentisphaeria bacterium | reverse complement strand
TTCAAAAATGTCTGAAAATTCTTGCAGAGATCTGAAAATGGAGCGTTTTCGGTGGTTACTCAGAGAGTAGCCACGCTCAAACTACCATTTCCAGCTCATCAGCAATCTCTTTTCAACCAAATTTTGCCGGACTTTTGAAATTACCTCTTATGAAAGAATTTTCAGGATCTGCTGTGCTCTGTGAAAATGGGTATGTTCTGCCAGACAGCGTTTTCTTCCTGCTTCTCCGACTTTCCGGGCAAGGGGCTTATCCTGCAAGATCCGGGGAACAAGTTCGCAAAGTTCTTCTTTGGTTTTGAATGTGAAAACCTCTTTCCCTTCTTCAAAGGCTTCCGGAAATTCTTCCACCCATTCTGCACAGAGACAGCTTCCGGTGGAGGGAATTGCAAAACATTGCAGGCTGAGGATCGTCTGAAACTGATCCAGGGGCTCCTGAAGGATATTGATCATTGTCCGGGAATCCCGGTAAACGCCTACCAGTTCTGTTCCCTGAATATCTTCTTTTCTCCGGCACAAGTGCGCCAGCGGAGTTTTTTTCCAGCGATCCCCGTAGAGAGCCAGATCACAATTCAATGCGGAACAGAAATCCACCCGCCGTTTGGTTGCTCTTCCGATATAGGAACATTCTGCATCGTACCGGGTCGAACCGCCGTTTTCAGGAGAATAATAATCTGTATCGACTCCGTGAGGGACATAGAAGACCTGTTCGCCGAGATTTTTCAGCTCCCGTTCAATATACCGGGAAACTGTCAGGAAAATCCCGTTCCGGCAGTAGGTGAAATAATCTTCTGTTTTTTTTCTGCGGGGTCCGTCATAATCATGAAAAACGGGAATCCCGTTCCAATAACTCTTCAGCCGTTCGAGATCGAATTTACAGCTTCCGGCAAAGAAACAGACATCCGGTTTTTCTTTTTTGATAAGTTTTTCCAGTGCGCGCTGCCGGTGTTCCTCTTCCATTTTTTCGGGCAGAGAGAAGCCGAACAGCCGTTCCATTTTGTGATAATCTGCTGCGATGACTTCGCTTCCGGTCTGCTGAAAACCGGCCGTCACATGCTCCAAATGCAGCTTCATCCAGGAGCTGTAATTTCCAACCAACAGTATTTTCATATCTGATTTATCCCCGCTGAATAATCTGAAATTTCCTAATATTAGCATGGTTTTTATTTATTTTCAAGTGTGTTTCCGCTCTATTCTTTAAAAAAATATTTTCTTTTTTCAAAATAACCGCTTGACAATTAAAAAAAGTGAATTATGTTGTAACAGGTATAACAGATTTGTTCTGTATTATTCTTGCTTAAGCAACCAGAAATAATCAAAGGAAAGGAGTTTCAGGATGAACTTCAAGAAAAGCGTATCAGCTTTGCTTGCCGGATTGTTTTTGACAGCCGGTGCTGCTGATAAGTACTTCTCCACACCGCCGAGTGTAACGATCCCGAAAATGAAATCGTTTAAAATCGATGGCAAGATCAGCCCCGATGAAGAACGTTATTCTGCCGGGATGAACGGATTTTCAAAGGTGCTCGGAACCATTGCAATGCTGCCCATTTTTGATCCGGAAGCAAGATTTTTCGTCGGTACAGATGGAAAAAATCTTTATATTGCAACGGAATGTGAGACCGCTCCTTCCGGAATCCTGCAGCGGATGCGCAAAGGAAGAAATGGAAACGTCTTTGCTGATGATACCCATGAATTCGTTTTCTCTCCCAATCCTGCCGCCGAGGTGCCGGATCTCTATCATGTGATCCTTAATAATAAAGGCGCATACAGCGGAACTGCGAAAAAAGGCGGATCCAACACCGGTTGGGAACCTGCTTTTACTGCAAAAGGAACCGTCGCTGACGGAAAATGGGTTTATGAAGTCGCTTTTCCGCTGGAACAGTTCGGAATCAAAGAATGGAAGGAAGATTCTACGATCGGTGTGAGAATCTGCCGTAACTGGCGCGGAATTTCCTATTCTCCCCAGTGGGCGATCCAGAGCAGCTGGAGTCAGGTCAAATGCGCTTTCTTTGACAGCTTCAAGATTCCTACCATTACTTATAAAAAGGATTCTCCTGTTGTTCACATCGTGGATATCGTAAAAGATCAGAAGCCGAACCTCACTGTGAAACTTTACAATCCCTCCGGAAAAACAGTCACTCTCAATACTCATTATGTTCACAAGCCTGTGAACTCTCAATCCATCAATGAGAAAAAGAGTTACACCCTGAAACCCGGCGAGACAAAAGTAATCAAACTGCCCACCGCTCAGGTTGCTGACGGGGAATCCGTGCAGACCGCTTATAAAGTGACCGATGCCGCAGGAAAAACCGTTTATTTCCGCTCATTCCTCTGGGCAAAAGAAACGGCAAACGTCTTTAAACAGCTTTCCGCTTCTGAACGGATCGCTTCTAAATTCGCATTTTATCCTTCCACCAACAATATCTATCTTCAGGTCGATGCCGGTGCAATGGGAAAAGATGTTCTGAAACTTGGACAGTTTACTGCTGAAGTGAAAGATAAAAACGGGAAAACCGTTGCAAAAACAACCCTTCCTGCGTTCAATCGCGAATTCGCCATTGAATATCTTTTCCAGCTCCCGGATATGAAGGCTTACACCAAACAGCACAACCCTTCCGGTGAATATGAACTGATCATTTCCGGCGGATCAAGCACTCAGAAGTTCTCTTTTGAACGGAAAATCTTCGATTGGGAAGGAAATCAGATCGGAAAAAGCGATATCCTGATCCCCGGATTTACCCCCATTCAGGTAAAAGAAAGCGGGCTTTTCAATAAGAAAATTGTTGTTTCAACCGTGCTCCGTGATCATACTCTCAGTGCGGAAGGATTCTGGAAACAGGTCAAAGCTGCCGGAGAAGATCTCTTCCTGGAAGACGGTATCAAGCTGATTGCAAAGATCGGCGGAAAAGAATATGCAGCAAAAGGCAGCGGTGTCAAATTCACGAAGAAGAGCGACACCGTGGTGGATGGGTTTGCAGAATGGGAAGCCGGCCCTCTCAAAGGAAAGACGAATTTCCATTTTGAATTCGATGGAATGATGAAATTTGATCTGGTCATGGCTCCCGGCGTGAAAGTCGATTCTCTCCGCATGGTTGTTCCCATGGATGCCGAAAAAGCTTATCTCTTCCATGAAAGCGGCGATGGACTCCGGTTCAATTTCGCCGGATTCACTCCCGAAAACTGGAAATCCTCCGATGCTGCAAAACGGAATATTCTTTCTTCTTATATTCCATACATCTGGATCGGAAAAGAAGGCCCCGGATTCTGCGTTTATGGCGATAATGACAAGGGCTGGACGATCGACAATAAAGTGCCTGCCCAGACCATCACCAAAAAAGGCAATAAAGTCGAACTGGTCATGAATCTGTTCGCCAAACCCATTCAGCTGAAAGAATCCCGGAAGATCACAATGGCATTCCAGGCAACCCCTGTGAAACCCATGCCGAAAAATTGGCGCAGACGTCAGGCAAGCTGGAGCTTCCCCACGAACTTTTATAAATATGTGGATTATGCCATCCGCTTCTATGGAAGCAGTCTTTGTCAGGGCGGTGTTTGCGGCTCCGATGACCTGTTCCCCCGGAACAGAGACCACTCTCTCTGGGAAATGTACGGTCAGATCCGTAAAACCGGTGTGATCCCCAAAGGATATCTTGAAAAATGGCTTGCAGGCTATCCCAAAAACAGCCCCCGTACAATGGATGTTTACCGGCGTGAAATCAACTTCGGGCTCCATAACGCCAGATGGTCCCGGAAACCTTCCACAACCAAAAATGACCTCGGCGGTATGACCGATCTTGCTGTGACATTCTATACGAATGCCCGCGGTCAGCGGATCGATATCCCCGAATCCAGAACCTTCCTCGATGACTGGTTCAGAGAAGATTTCCAGGAATCCCGCAAGACTCCGCCCTCCTATGGCGCAAGCAAAGCTTACAGCGTAACACCTGTTGAAAGCTATCGGGATTTCGCTATAACCCGCTATAAGAAAATGATCGAAACCGGCGCTTGCGATAACATCTACTGGGATGATATGTTCCTTGCTTCCAATGAAAATTACGGCGGTTCCACCGACGCTTACATCATGGAAGACGGCAGACTTCAGGCTTCTTTCGGAGTCTTTGATCTTCGTGAACTCACCAAACGGACCGCAATCATGCAGCTGGAATTGGGCAGAGTTCCCAACAACATGGTTCACATGACAAATGCCGCAATGGTTCCCATCTGTGCTTTCGTTCAGCAGAACCTTGACTGGGAAGATAATCTCGGTTCCAATCCGTTCCAGCAGCGTTACACAAGAGAATATCTCCGGGCTACAACGATTGCCCGTCAGTTTGGAAACCTCCCCGCCGGTCTCGGTCTCCTTTCCGGCGATAAGAAAGTTTTGGAATATTGCACAGAAACCGGTGCCGGTGTCGCCATCACTCATGAAATCCAGTGGACGCTTGGCAGTGCCAGATCCAAAGATTTCCGATTCATGATGGAAAACTTCTATCAGTTTGGTTACGGTCAGGATGACAAGGTTCAGGTTCTGAACTACTGGGATAAAAATTATCCTGTAAAAGTCTCCGGTGCGGAAAACAGTTCTATTCTTCTCCGGAAGGGCGATGAGTTCTATCTTGTCATCTGCAACTTCGGCGAAAAAGCGGATCTTACTGCTGAAATCACCGATATTCCCGGATTCACGGCTGTGGATGCAAATACAAACAAGCCTATGAGTGTCAAGGGCAATAAAGTATCCTTCACTCTCAAGAAATATGGTTATATCTTTATGAAAGGAAAGGTGACAAAATGAAAAGATTTCTTGCATCTCTTATCGTTCCGGCAGCCCTTATTGCGGCTGCCGCCGAAAACCCCATCTACAAAATGTATTCCGATGAAATCACATTCTCCGCATCCTTCACGGATACGATGGAAGCCGATATGGCGAACGGAAAGGGAGAAATCAAACGTGTTATGACAAAAGATCCGGCAACATACAAACCCGGTATGTTCGGAAAAGCTATTTTCGGAGTGGAGATCATGTATGATCCCGTGGGGAACATTGATACAACTGTCCCGGGATCTGTGGTTGTCTGGGCAGCTCCGACCTGGTCCTCCGAAAAGAAACCGAAAGAACCCGGTTTTTCTCTCTTCGGCGTCCATGCATATTCCAAAGATCAGATCTATGACCTTATCTTTGGGAAAATGTCTCATCAGCCCTGGAACAAAGGGCATTTGAATGCCTATGTGCAGTATCCGAAATTGAAAAAAGTTACCAGCTGCATCATTTGGAATCGCGGTATGGTGGAACAATGGCCTGCCGGACAGTGGCACATGTTTGTTGTAACTTGGGGCAACGGCACAATTACCTATTCTGTTGACGGAAAAAAATCATCCGTTTCCGAGCTTCTGGAAGTCCTGAAAGCAAAGCCCCAGTGGTTTACTATCCGGGCAAACTCTTTCCTGGTTGATGAAGTAACGGTTCTGAACAAGCGGTTGACGGATGAAGAAATCGCAAAACTTTATCAGGAATGTCTGAATGCTGCAAAAAAATAATTGCTGCATTTGAATTCCAGCCCGGCTGCTGCAAAACCTGTAAAGGTGCGCAGCAGCTTTTTTATGCTCATCTTTGACAGGAGGCAGTTTCAAAAGTCTTTAAAATGTCAGAAAATCCTTGTTGCGATCTGTAAAATGGGCGTTTTCGGAGGTTCCTCTCTGGTAAAAATTTATGAATCGCCTTGTTCTTGCTCTGCAAGGTTCAAAAAAAACGTGATATTATGAATCTCCAGCTTGAAAAAAAGTTACTTTGAAGTATATTTCCTTTGTTAAATTAACATGAGAAAGGATCAAAATATGAATATTTCTGATATCCCTGTCGGCAGCGTGAAAAAGGCATTGGATTTTCCTTTTTTTCCTGCAAAACATCTTGCCGTGATCTGGCACAACTGGAATCTGGTTTCCCCCGCAAAAATCGCTGAGGTTCTTGAAACAACGGAAGATAAAGTCGTTGCAGATGCCGAAGCTATGGGGCTGATCCGCGATGATTCCAAATTGGCTCTCTTCGCAAGCCGCGGGTATCAGACCGTCATTCGCACTAACTGGCATTTGCTTGATTATGAACAGATGCTCACTCTTCTGGATTGGACTCCTGACAAGCTGGCATTCACGTTGAAAGAAGATGACTTTCTGTGGGTCAAGCTCGGAAACATGAAACCCTCCTGCGGAAAAGTGGTTTACCGGGAACTTACAGACGAAGAAAAAATGCGTGTTGCAGAAATCTCCCGGGAAACTGCTGAAATCCGGAAATGTTTCCCCGAACAGATCGAACCACCTTTCACTTTCCTCGAAAATTATGGAAAAATCGAACCCCTTGGCGGAGGATCTGCAGATGGCTTGCGCCTGATCTACTCCTACTCTGCAGTCTATGGCGATCCGTTCATGGATGAAAAAGTAGATCCTTATCCGGATGGTCTGCTGAAGGATTATGCAGCTGCCGGAATCAATGCAGTCTGGCTTCCCGGCTTGCTTTATACTTTGATCCCGTGGGTCGGCGAAGATCTGGAAATTTCCAAAGATTGGGAAAAACGCCTTGCAGGAGTCCGCAGGATCGCTGACCGCTGCGCAAAATATGGGATCCGTCTCTATCTCTATTTGAATGAACCCCGTTCTTTGCCCAAGCATATTGCAGACAAGACTCCCTGGGGCGGTTCTGTAACGGAATCCGACGGCAGCACCGCGCTGTGTCCCTGGGCTCCCGGTTTGCTGGAAGCGTTTTCCGCAGGAATCGAACGCCTTTGCCGGGAAGTCCCCACCCTCGGCGGTTTCTTTACGATCACTATGAGCGAAAACCTGACCCACTGTCTCGCCCGGAGCAATGAAGAAATGAGCTATGTTTGTCCCCGTTGTGCAGAACATTCCAAGGCTGACAACGTGGCGAAGGTTCTGGAAGCGATCTATACCGGGATCCAAAATGCGGGCTCTGATGCAAAAGTTGTTGCATGGTCCTGGGGCTGGCAGGCTGATTGGGCAATCGATGTGCTCAAACAGCTCCCCAAAGATATCATGATGATGTGTGTCAGCGAAACCAATGTGGAAACCGATGTTCTCGGACATAAAGGACGGATCATCGACTACTCCATCGCCAAACCCGGTCCCGGTCCCGATGCAAAAATCCTCTGGAAACTCGGACGCGATACCGGTCATCCCTGTGTGGCAAAGATTCAGGTCAATACTTCATGGGAAATGTCTTCCGTCCCCACACTTCAGGTTCCCTATCTTGTGAAAAAACATCTGGATGCCCTCAGAGCCGAAGGAATCAAAGATTTTATGATGAGCTGGACCCTCGGCGGTTGTCCCGGCGGAAATATGCCTCTGATGAACATTTCCGTGGAAGAACTGGCAGAAAAGAAATTCGGAAAAGACGCTCCCGCCATGCTGGAAATCTGGAAGATTTTCTCCGATGCCTTCGCAAAAATCCCCTTTGACCTGACAGATCAGATTTACAAATCACCCCAGAATATCGGCGCCGCCAATCTGATGTTCAAGGAGCCGACCGGATATGAAGCAAGTATGGTTCGCGGTTTCCCCTATGATGATTTGAAAGGCTGGTGCGGAAGCTATCCCGAAAAGATCTTTGAAGAATCCTTCCGGATCGTTGCCGATGAATGGAAAACCGGACTCGAAAAACTGGAGAAACTGGATGATACCCCGGCTTTGAAAGAACAGAAGATCCTTGCAGAAACTACTTGGACCTGTTTGCGGAGCACCTATCTTCAGACTCATTTCATCCGGATGCGCAATGCCGGAAAGATCAAAGAAACGATCCCTCTGATCGAGGAAGATATCACTCTCGCCAAGCTTCTGATCAAAAATTATCTTTCCGATTCCAGAATCGGATTCGAAGCAACAAACCATTATTTCTATTCCATTAATGAACTGATGGAAAAGATCATTGCAAGTAATTATCTGATCAGACAGATCGGATAAGATCGCTGAACAAAAAAGAAACGGGCGGAACTTCTGAAAATGGAGTACGCCCGTTTTTTTATGGGGCAGAATCTTTTCGACTTCCCCAATCTTTGTATAACTGTTTATTGTCCAAGCTCCATAGAACCGATTTTAACCGGGATCCCCATTTTGAGATTGACAATGGTCCAAATCCGGTATGAGGTCACTTTTCCCATCCGGTCAATGGAACCTTTGTACCAGTAAAGGGTTAAAATGAATTCCCCTTTCTGTTCCGGATCCGGGACGATATGAGCTTTCCGGCTGATCCCGGCAATGGGATAAGTAAATGTGATCCGGTCTTTCAAATGAACTGACTGCATCGGTGCGCGGGGACCGGGGATCGTATAAATCGCTTCTTCCCATTTCCCGAACCGCAAGGGAATCGTTGGCAGCCGGGTGGTGAATACAGAACTTGTGCTGCGCGCTTCTGAATGTTCCTCTTCCGTACAAAACAGAAGACATGCATTTTTTACCCCGGTTACAGGCAGAATTGTAACGATCAGATCTTTTCTCGTCTGTGCAAAAATCAGGGCTGCTGTTATCAAAAGATAGAATATTACTGATTTTTTTATCATTTCGGAACACCTTTTTTTATCCGGTTGAGATCTTCATACATATCCCGGTAGAATTTTTTTGCAACAGCTGATTCCAGCGAGGTGAATCCTTCCTCTGTATTGCACAGTTCGTCCTGTTCCACATAATAGTTGACCTCTGCTCTGTAAACCGGCGAAAGAATGGCTGAGGTCATGAACATAAATCCGGCAAAAAGAGCAAGCAGAGTCCAAATAATGGGGAAAAATCTCTTTTTAAGCCTGACTTTCAGTTCTATTACAGCGGCAATGAAAAACCAGATCGGGAGAATGAACAGAATGTAGAGGCAGGGAAGGGCTGTTCTCAATGGATCCCATGAAGGGCTCATATCCCGTCCGCTCAGACAATCAATATGGATATAGACAAGGTGGATCAGAAGGGGGAGGATCAAGCCGAAAAGATAGATTCTGATACAGGAACTGCCCGGGAGATTCCAATCCGGATAACGTTTGAAACACAACCCGATCAGCCCGATCAGAAGCAGGATCACAGAAATCAGGATCACAAAATGAAAAAGGAAAATCAGATTAAGCTGATCGATCAGAATATAATTGACCATCCGTTCCGGTGTCAGCAGTTCCGGATCGATTTTCTCTTTCAGCGCCGGACAAAGGATGGCAGCAAGGATTCCGCCGTGACGCACTATGGTTTCCTGATTTGGGTCAGGCATCTTTTTCCATGCCTCAAAACGTTCCGTTACGGGGGCATAAACGGAAATATATTCCTTATTTTCCAATTCTTTTGCAGTTTCAAGCCAGATGGTGTTGATTGCAATATGGACAAGAACGGAGATCAAATAGGTTTCTTTTTCTTCCATTCTCAGCAGAAGATAAGTCCTTCCGGAAGCGAGCAGTTCGGCAGCCTCCTGAACGTTTCCTTTTGCATGAAGCTCTTTAGTGTAATGAGCAATTGTCCGGATGAGATCCCGTTCTGAACTCAGATACGGCAGAAGAGTGGCGGCGGAAACCTCTATTTTTTTGATTACGCCAAAGGGCGTATTGGGATAGTTCGCAAGTCTCAGCCGTTCTTTATGCCGTGCGGCAGCATAGGCTTTTGCATATTTTTTTGTCAAACCGGTCCGGTATTCCAGGATTCCCCGTTCCACGGCTTTTGAATCGAGAACGGTATAATTATAAACCGTTTTTTCTCCCTGATCATCGATTTCCATTTTGTAACCGGTCAAAAATTCAGCGTGAGCCATCAGGAACCAGGGCATTGCGTTATCGGGATCCAGTTTTTTCCAGTGATCGAAAATTTCCCGGATGAGTTTCAGCTCCGGCTTTTTTTCCGAATCTGAATCAAACTCTCTTATCAGCATTTCCGCATAAAGGGAGACAAACAGAATATTTTCGGGATCGGATTCATAAAGCTCCCGGGCATGTTGAAGCTCATCCAAATCGCCGGATCCCTTGACAAATTTTTGTTCAATCGGGGTCAGATGATCCAGCGAATAGGGATCATTCCGGTCATTCAGAAAGGTCGAGGCAAATCCGAAATCCTCATCGTTCAATTTCCCGAAAACCGGAGCCGTGGAACAGATATCTGCACGGAAGCAGAGGAAAAATGATGCTCCGAAAAGAGCGATCAGAACCAACGCCACCGAGAGCTTCTGCAAAGCTGGACAGGTATCATTTTTCATTTGGTTTCTCCCAGAATTCTGTTCAGTTTTGCTGCATATTCGGCAACGGCTTTGTTTTCCAGCTCACAATAGGCTTTTTCCGTATGGATCAGCGGATCATTTTTGGTATAATACCGGATTTTCAAATCCAGTGCCGGCCGCAGAATGAGTGAGGAAACCGCCAGAAACATGGAGAACAGGAAAATCAGATTCCAAATACAGTCAACAGGTTTTGCCTTGGCTTTTTTGACCAGTTCCACGCAGGCGAGAACGCCGAAGAACAGCGGCATGAAAAAGACCAGATATTTCGCCGTCAGCGAGAGCAGCATTTTATTGTTTGCAAAGTTCAAATCTCTTCCGCTGAGTACATCAAAATGAGTCCAGATCAGAAAAACTGCCACCGGAAGAATGATCCCGATCAGGAGCAGTTTGAGATAAGAATTCCGCGGCAGTTCGATCCATCGAGGGGCGCGTTTTCTCAAGTAAAAAATCAGAGAGATCAAGGCAAGCAGCATCAGCAGAACCAGCATTTGAAGATAAAGTGCCGCCATTCCGAATTCGTCGGCAATCAAATACGCCGTCATCCGTTCCGGTTTCAAATCCTCTTTTGCAATTTCTTTCCGGAGCGCAGGAACA
Source organism: Lentisphaeria bacterium (assembly GCA_017456805.1). The sequence goes on along the minus strand of JAFTIQ010000047.1, from coordinate 48,723 downwards.
AGCTGTTGAATATAGAATCCACCGTGTCTTTCCAGCAGATCCTGTCCGGGAACCGGTTGGGTTTTCCAATGCAAATGGTTGGCACAGATCTGATCATAGCTGGGAATTTGGGCAGAAAATCCGGTTTTCTGAACGGTATCTGCCCAGACTCTGCTGATTGCAACATAGACAAGAATATTGATGAAGGGCGGATTTTCTTCTTTCAGCCGCAGTCTGAGATATTGTTCTCCGGAACGAAGGAGCGTTTCCGCATCTGTTTTCTTGCCATCTGATGCACATTTTTCCGCAAGGAATGCAAGATATCTGGCAAGCAGTCGTTCTGCGTTGAGGAGGGAAAGCTGAATGCAGCTGGCATCAAGAGAAACTCTTTGGATTTCCCCCAGCGGATCACATTTCAGGTTTGCCAACTGCCGTTTTTTCATGATATTGCGGTAGACATGGGCAGAAGCATATTGTTTCTGCAATCCTTTCTGATATTCCTGCAATCCCCGGTTTACTGCATTCTGGTCGGAAATATGAAAGACGAAATTATTGTTCTGCAGTTCCTCTTTGATTCCGCTTCTGAACTCTTTTAAAGCAATCAGAAAACAGGGCAGGGCGTTATCGGGATCCAGTTTTTTCCATTGTTCTGCAACAGATTGGAATTCAGGAGAATTTTTCCCTGAGAGATAAAGCGCATAATTGGTGCAGTAAAGCAGATTTTCAGGATCGGATTCATAAAGTTTTTTGTAGTTTTCCCCTTCATCCCGAACCTCAAATATCCCAACATTTGTCTGAAGGAAAAGAAGATCCATTCCCCGGGCATTTTCGAAAACCGGAGCCCAGATAAAATTTTTCCCTTCCCGGGAATTGATGACTTTTTCCAACTGCTCAATGGGAAGGGCTTCCGGGGGAATCACAAAGAGGGCACGCAGGTTGATGGACCGGAATCCGGCAATGATCAGAAACAATAACGTACAGACAATAAAAATAATTTTTCTACGGGCTGACATTTTTTCCTCCTCAGTCGGTCAATGCATGATATTTCGCATAAATTCCGTTTTTAGCGAGCAGGGAGTCATGGGTTCCCCGTTCTGCGATTTTTCCTTCTTCGATCATAATAATTTCATCAGCGTGCCGGATCGTGGAAAGACGGTGGGCGATAACCAGAACGGTTCTGCCTCTGGAAAGATCCGTAATAGACGCCTGAATTCTCCGTTCGCTTTCATTATCCAATGCACTTGTTGCTTCATCAAGGATCAGGATGGGCGGATTTTTCAGGAAGACCCGGGCGATGGAGAGTCTCTGTTTCTGTCCGCCGGAGAGCCGGACACCCCGTTCTCCAAGTTCAGAATCATATCCATCCGGCAATGACAGAATGAAATCATGGATATTTGCTTTCTTTGCCGCTTCGATCAGCTCTTCCTCGGTTGCATCCGGTTTTCCGTAAAGAATATTTTCCCGGACTGTTCCGTTGAAGATATAGACATCCTGCTGTACGATTCCGATTTGTTTCCGCAGACTTTCCAGTTTGACATTCCGGATATCGATTCCATCGATCATAATGGCGCCTGATTTCACATCATAGAACCGTGAGAGCAGACTGCAAATGGTGCTTTTTCCGCCGCCGGAAGCTCCGGCAAGAGCAATGGTCGTTCCGGGTTTGATCTCAAAGGAGATATCTTGCAGCACCTCTTTGCCCTGTTCATAGGAGAATCCCACATTCTGATAAACCACATGCCCTTTCGTGGGCGGAAGCTCTTTTGCTCCGGGATTGTCCCGGATCTCCGGGATTTGTGCCAGAATTTCCGTGAACCTGCGAAAACCGGAAAAGCCCCGTTGGAACATTTCTGTAAAATGGAGCAGCATATCCACGGGCCCGAGAAACAAGCCGATATACAGCGCATAAACTGCAAGTTCCGTCGGATCAAGGGTCTCTTGAGCAATAAAATATCCGCCGCTCACAAGGATCGCAATATAAAGGATCCCCTGCATGAAATGATTGGTTGCATGGAAGATTCCCATTACTTTATAGCTGGATTTTTTGGAGTTCAGAAAATCCTGATTCGTTCCTTCAAACTTCCGGATCTCCATGTTCTCATTGGCAAAGGATTTCACCACGCGGATCCCGCTCAGGGAATCCTGGATCCGGGCGTTGACAACAGCAATCTTCTTCCGGTTGTCAGCAAAGACGGATCGCATTTTCCGGTTTTGGAATGCCGTGAAAATCACCATGCAAAGGGTGACTGCAAGCAGGATCAGGGTCATTTTCCAGTTGATGGTCAGAAGAATGGCAAAGGATCCGATGATTTTGATCCCGGAGATCAGAAGCATTTCCGGGCCGTGATGACACAATTCGGTGATATCAAACAGGTCGGAGACGATCCGGGACATCATTTCCCCGGTGTTGTTTTTATCATAATAAGAAAACGAAAGTCTCTGGTAATGGGTGAAGAGATCGCTCCGCATATCCGCTTCCATCCGCGCCCCCATCACATGCCCCCAGCTGGTGATGAAGTACATACAGAAATAACGGATCAGATAAAGCATCAGCAATCCGAGCCCGACCCACAGGATTACCCGCATGATCTCCGCGCTCCCCCGCTGAAAGACATCTTTCGTGAGAAGATTCAGCAGCTGAGGGAACAGAAGGTCAATCGCCGAAGCAATGATAACACAAATCATATCCGCCAGAAAGAGCCAGCGGTATGGACGGTAGTAGTGGATAAATTTTTTACAGAGTTCCATTGGTCAACTCCGCCATGATCAATATTCCACGCCGGTATCAGGATCAATGAGTTTGAACTGTTCGATATGCAGGGAAGGATCCGCCCGGAACGAGAGATCTTTTCCGTAACTTTCTTCCAGATCCTTCAGAAGATCCGCATCCTCATTTTTGAGCCGTGCCAGAACAGTCGGGTTCATGATCACGCGCAAAGAGAGATGCTTCGTTTTGCGTTTCCGTTTCAGGATTTCTTTCAGTTTCCGCTGGATTTCCACACTCATACTGACCGGAGATTTGACTCTGCCGGAACCGGAACAGTAGGGACACGGATCGTAAATCACATCCTGAATACTTTCATGTTCCCGCTGTCTGGTGACTTCCATCAATCCGAATCTGCTGATGGGCAGAAGCTTCGTCTTCGCCCGGTCATTTTCAACGTATGTTTTCATCGCATGGAAAACCGCATCCCTGTCAGTCTGGGTTTTCATATCAATGAAGTCAATGACGATCAGCCCTCCGATATCCCGGAGTCTTGCCTGTCTTGCGATTTCCTTTGCCGCTTCCAGATTGGTTCTCAGAATGACTTCCGGCTGATCTTTTCCTTTTTTGTTCTTCCCAGAGTTCACATCAATGGCGACCAATGCCTCTGTTTCATCGATACAGAGATACCCCCCGCTGGGCAGCGGCGCGATCCGATGGAAAATATTTGCCACCTGATCCGCAATATTATAATGTTCAAAAATCGGAATGGACCGGTTATGCACCTTGATTTTCGTTGCATAATCTTTTCCTGCAAATTTTTCAAACATCTGCCGCAGGGTGTCAGCTGCCTCCTGGGTATCCACAACGATTTCGTCAATATCATCGGAAAGAAAATCCCGGACGGTCCGCTCCAGAAGATCAAATTCCTTATAAACCAGAGCCGGCGCGCTGCAGGTATCCAGCGAACTGTCTGCCTGATGCCAGATATTCAGAAGCATTGCAAGATCCCGGTCAAACGCCGCAGCTTTTCTGCCTTCGCCGATGGTTCGGCAGATCAACCCCATTCCTTCCGGGATTTCCAGTTCCATGAGAATTTTCCGGAGCCGGCTGCGTTCCTTCTTTTCATCAATTTTTGAGGAAAGACCGATGTGGTTGGAATAAGGCAGCAGGACGAGATATCTTCCCGGGATGGTGATGTTTGTTGTGACCCGTGCACCCTTTGTTCCGATGGGGCCCTTCTGGATTTGAACGAGGAGTTCGCTTCCTTCCGGGAACATTTTGGGAATATCCGCGACCGTGATCTTGCCGCTGTGGAGTTTCGTTTCGAATTCCTTCAATCTTCTGGACTTGCTTCCTGTCCCGATCAAACCGCGGATCTTGTCTGCAAGTTTATCCAGGATCCGTCCCTTTTTTCTGCCTTTGCTTTCTGCCGCGGCATCTTCCATGTTTCGGATATCATCAAGCATATCATAGGAAGCCGGGAGCATATCCTTATAATGCAGGAAAGCATTTTTCTTTGCGCCGATATCAACGAACGCCGCTTCCAGTTTCGGTTCCAAGTGAACGATTTTTCCGAGATAGATTGATCCGGGGACGAGCTCATCCTCATCGAGCCGCTGGATTTCATATTCTTCCAGAACACCATCCTGCAGCATTGCAAATCTTGTTTCGAGTTCTTCGCAGTTGATGATGATTTGAGTTTTTGATTTGAGTTTCATTCGAGTTTGTAAAAGTTTGGTTAAATTGTTCCGGCTGCGGGAGGACCATCAAGCACGATTTCCAAATGTTCGGTCTTTCCGCCAAAGCCGCGAAGATAATCCCCGGCATTCATTTCCCGGGATCCTTCAGGGATAAGTTTCAGAATTTCAATCGCCCCTGAACCGCAGGCTATGATCCAGCTTTTTCCGAGATCCAGAGAATGTCCCGGTTCCCCGGATCCCTCTGCAAGACGCGCCTCCGTGATTTTGATCGACATGGTTCCTCCCTTGTTAGAAACCCGGAAGGTGGAACCGGGCCAGGGATAATAGGCGCGGATCTTTCGGAGAACTGTGGCAGAATCTTCGCTCCATACAATCGACCCGTCAGACTTTTTGATCTTTTTTGTCACGCAAGCCTTCGCATGATCCTGGGGGGTCGGTTCCAATCCTCCGGCGATCCGGGAAATCAGTTCCGGAAGCATCAGCGCAGATTCTTCTGAGAGGAACTTTTCCAGCGACTGCGTTGTAAAGTGATCTCCAAGTTCCGTTTCAAAAACATCAAAGACCGGTCCGGTATCCAACCCCTTGTCCATTTGCATGAAGGTAACACCGCCGATCTTGTCTCCGCCCAGAATCATGGAGGTGATGGGCGAGGCTCCGCGATATTTCGGAAGAAGGGAGGAGTGAACGTTCAAACAGCCCAGCCGGGGAAATTCAAGGATCCGTTCCCGCAGGATCTGTCCGAATGAGACAACTACCAGCAGATCCGGCTGCAATCCGAGCATTCTTGCATAAAATTCGTCTGAGCTGACCGATTCGATTCGTTCGCAGTTGATATTGCGGCTTCCGCAATAGATCCCGACAGGCGTCGGCCGAAGCTGTCTGCGTCTGCCGAACGGTCTGTCCGGCTGGGTTCCAACTCCAATCAGCTCCACGGTATTGCAGTTCGCAAGCACATCAAGAAAAGGAACGGCAAATTCCCCGGATCCGAGAAAATATACTTTGATCTTACGTTTTCTTATACTCACGTTTTTCTCCGCAAAAAAATAGTTCAGCTTCTCGGGTAATTTACACTCATTTTGTGTATTTCGCAAACGGAAGATTGATTTTATACGATATTTTTTTATGAATTTTTCTGTTTTTATTACATTTTCAGCTTTTTTCTCAGCTCTGAAGGCGTCATTCCGCATTGTTTTTTCAGAAACAGGAACAGATGTGTAACGTTTTTCATTCCGGCAGAATCCGCAATTTCTTTCAAACTCATATCCGTTTCTGTAAGCAATCGCCTGATTTCTGAAAACCGGATCCTGGCACGGTATTCCTGGGGCGTTGTGCGGTAAAATTTGAGAAAAAGCCGCCTCAGATGGATCGGGGTAACGGGGATTCCTTTCATCAAATCTGAAAGAGTCCGATCGAAAGCAGTGTTGGAATCAATGGCATTTTTCAGTTGGATCAGCACTTCCGGAACGTTTTGTTCCGCATCCCGGCGGGAGTGTTCCAGAAATTCTGCAAGAATGGAAAACATCAGCAGCTCGGCAGTTTTTGTATCTGCCGGCAGCGCAGACCGGCTCAAAAATTCTGTCCGATGAAAAAGTTCGCTGATCTGTTCCCGGCGCATCAGAGGAATTGGAATCGTAAGAGGCAGTTCCATTACCTGTCCATTAAAATCCATTTCGATCTTCTGTGTTTGAGCGTTCCATTTCAATCCATCGATCCGGCACATGACAACGTAATTTTTTCGCGGTTGCGTGTAGGAAAAATCAAGAAAAAAATCCGGAGGAATCAGCATCAGACTCTGATTTTTCACCTCTGAAAGAAACGTCCCATCGGGAGTATAAACCTTCATATATTCCAATCCGGAAAGGTTCAATCCCAGAAAAACACATGGGGTGTGCTGCTGATATTTTTCCGGAGAAGTATAGACTCCGGCATGAGTGATGGAAAGATTCATGATAAAATGTTTCTTTTTTATAATTTCTGTTTATTTCTTGTAAAACATTATTAAGATAATCCATTTTTCAGAATTTGCAAATTATAGTTTCAGATGTATAGTTGATAAAAAGAGATTTCTCATGAAAACGGAAGGAGCAATGGAAAAAATGAATATTTTCAACACTGAAAAACGGATCCGTTTGGGGATCTGGGGGCTTGGCCGCGGCAGCGCATTTATCAAGGCTGCACGGGAACTGAATATTGATGTCGTCGCCGGATGCGATTTCAATGATGAGATCCGGGAACGGTTCCGGAAGGAATGTCCGGAAGCAAAAATCACTTCCGATGAAAAGGAATTCCTTTCCAATCCGGATATGGATGCAGTGCTTGTTGCGACATTTTTTACAGCTCATGCCGATCATGCGATCAAGGCACTGGAAGCCGGATATCATGTTATGAGCGAAGTCACAGCCTTTTTCACTCCCGCCGATGGTGTCCGGCTGGCAGAAGCCGTGGAAAAATCCGGGAAAGTCTATAATCTTCTCGAAAATTATCCCTTCACAAAGGAGAATATGTACCTTGCAAAAATGTGGAAGGATGGCTTGTTCGGAGAATTTCAGTATGGAGAATTTGATTATCTTCATTCCTGCCGCGATCTTTGTTACCGGTATTGCGTTCCGCCGGATTTTCCGGAAATCGAACCCGGATATACCGCTCACTCCTGGAGATCCTGGCTGGATTTCCATTACTATTGCACCCATTCTCTCGGACCCTGCATGAAGATTGCCGGAGTGCGTCCGGTGGAGATCACTGCCTTCCCGGAAGCTGTTGAACTGCCCGGATTCCTGCCCGGAAGCGGAATGAGCAAACCATGTGCTTCATTGATCCGGATGAACAACGGCGGGATCATGCGGAATCTCTGCGGTGCCACAACAGGGGATTATCACATGGCAAAACGGATCTGGGGAACCCGCGCAGCCGCAGAATCTCTGGATGGAAATCTCACATTGCGTCTGGGGGCAGCCGGCGGAGCAGAAAAAACACCGGTTCAGCCCGTCTGGCCCGAACTGGGTGAGCTCGCAGAAACTTCCGGTCATGGCGGCGGCGATTTCTGGGAACTCTATTATTTCGCCCGGCAGATCCTGACCGGTGAACCGGCTCCCTGGGATATCTATTCCGCCTGTGATGTCACTCTTGCCGGAATCATGGCTGTCCGCAGTCATGAGCAGAACGGTGCTCCAATGGAGATCCCGGATTTCCGCGATCCGGCTGTCCGGGAGAAATACCGGAACGATCACGGGGCAATGAAGCGTCCTTTTGATCCTGCAAAGATCTTTCCGGAAGGACACGATACCGCCCTGACTTCCGGCTTCAACCGTCTGATCGTTTCTCTGGAAAAAACGTCAGTCCTTCTGCGGAAAGCTCTGGATGGCGCAAAAGTCTATGAACAGATTTCCGGTGACAAGGCAAGACTTCAGGTGATCCAGTCCCTTCATCAAATTCTTGAACAGCTCCCGGCATTGTTTGAAGCCCGTTCTGCTGCACAAAATCTGATTTCTCTTTATCCGGATTCTCCCGCCGCGTATGCTCTGAAAGGGATGCTTACTCTCTCAGAACCGGAAGCATCTCAGGGACAGGATCTGTTGAGACAGAGTGTTGAAAATGAAATCAAAAGACTTCTCAAGTAATCAGGAAGTGAGGATGATATGAACCAGTTGAAAATGATTTTTCTGACAGATTCCACTCCGATGCCGGAGCTGAAGATTGCAGAAGGTTTCCGTATGAGAACCATTGCGGATCATGAACTTGCAAAGTATAATGAGCTTCGTGTCTCTGTGGAATTTCCCGCATGGGAAGAATCCTACCTGAAGGATGTCTACCGGAAAAAAGTTCTTCCCGATGGATTGTATCTGATCGAAGAAATTGCAACCGGGCGTTTTGCCGCTTCAGCGGGAGCAGAAACCACTGATATGCCGGAACATCCGGAAGTCGGCGTTCTGGGATGGGTGATGGCACACCCGGAAATGCGGGGATATTCTTTGGGAAAAGCTGCCAGTGTGGCGGTCATGCACCGTTTGGCTGAGGAAGGATACCGTGCATTTTCTCTCCTGACTGATGATTTCCGGATTGCGGCATTGAAAACCTATTTGGATCTTGGATGGAGACCCTGGCTTTATCAGGAAGATATGGAAGCCCGCTGGCGCGCCGTTGCGGATCAGCTTGGACGCGATTTTGAATCCCTCGGAGCATTGCCTGCCGACTTCATTTTTCCTGCAAAGGGATAATAGAGAAAATCTTGTCGAAAAAAATGGTTTTCCGCTTGAAAAAACGGAAAACCATTGTATTATATGAACGGAGGATTTTCTATTATGTCAGTTGATAAATTTACACTTGCCGTTGACCGGATCAGACAAATTGATGGACGTTATCGTAAAGAGGCTTATGCTTTCATGAACGAGGCGGTCGCCTATACTGTCAAAAAATGGCGGGATGCAGATCCTGCCAGAGTGGATCGTCATGTCACCGGAGGCGAATTGATTTACGGTACAGTTGAACTGGCATCAAAAGAATTCGGAGTCCTTGCCCCTTATGTTCTCTACGACTGGGGGATCACAGATGGTTCCGCCATTGGTGATATCATCTTTCATCTGATCCGGGAAGGGGTTTTGAGTAAAAGCAAAAATGATTCCCGGGAGGATTTCAACGTCGTCGGAGCTCTGGCTCCCCTGTTCCCTGTATCATCTGTTTATGCAGATATCATTCCTGTTCCCAAAATTGATTGAGGTGTCCAAGTGTCGAGTCTTTTGATTGAAGGTCCTGCAAAAATCAGCGGAGAAGTCCGGATCGGCGGAAATAAAAATGCAGTTCTTCCAATGATCGCGGCAGCGATGCTGACCGAAGAACCTGTGATTCTTCATAATGTTCCGGATATTCTTGATGTACGGAACATGCTGGAACTTGCAAAAGTCCTCGGAGCAACCGTCAAGCGGGATGGAAAATCTGTGGAGATCTGTGCCGCAAATCTTAATTTGTCGGAACTTCCCCGGAATCTCTGTACAGCGATCCGGACCTCTTTATTGTTTGCCGGACCTCTGGCGATGCGGCTTGGAGCCGCCCAGCTCTGGCCGCCGGGAGGAGATGTGATCGGCCGCCGCCGTCTGGATTCTCATTTCTACGGCTTGCGGAAGCTGGGAATCAAGGTGGAAGCAGAAGAGATTCCTTACAATTTCACCCGGACAGAGATCCCCGCTGAAGAAGTCGATATGTTCCTTGATGAAGCAAGTGTGACTGCAACGGAGCACATTTTGACCGCTGCGGCGTTGCGGGAGGGGAAAACCGTGATCCGCAATGCTGCTTCTGAACCTCACATCACTCAGCTTGCTCAGCTGCTCTGCGCTATGGGCGCAGAAGTCTCCGGTATCGAAACCAATATCCTGACGATTCAGGGAAAAAAGAAATTGCATGGTGCGGAATTCACTGTTGAAGGGGATCATATCGAAGCTGCAAGTTTCCTTGCTCTTTGCGCCGCCGCAAAAGGAACCATTGATATCACCGGAAATATTATGCCTCATCACTACTGGATGACCAGACGAATGTTTGAACGGTTCGGCGCGGATTTGTGCCTGCGGCCGGGGCATATCAGCATGGATTGCCGGAAGGGGTTGCAGATCGAACCTGATTTCGGCAATGCGATCCCGACTGTTTCCGATGGTCCGTGGCCCCAGTTCCCAAGCGATATGATGAGCTGTATGATCGTTGCCGCAACTCAGGCAAAAGGAACCGTTCTTTTCTTCGAAAAAATGTTCGAAAGCCGGATTTATTTTGTGGACCGTCTGATCGGAATGGGGGCAAATGCGATCGTCTGCGATCCCCACCGTGTTGTGATCTCAGGACCGGCAAAACTTCGCGGTTCTGAAATGGCAAGCCCCGATATCCGTGCCGGTATGGCAATGGTTATTGCCGGATGCTGCGCAGAAGGTCAGACGATCGTCAACCGGGCAGAAGTCGTCTATCGCGGCTATGAAAATCTGACGGAAAAACTTACCAATCTGGGCGTGTCGATCAAGGCTTTGGATTAATCCTCAAGACTCTGCTGAATTGTCAGTTCCAGCACCAGCAGGAAGTAAAGCGGATAGCTGTAATCGGCTTTTCCTCTGCAATGTTCTGCAATCATATATTCCACGGTGTCCCGGTTGAACAGACCGTAATCGTTGAGGATCAGTCCTTCCAGGAGATTTTCTTCCAGCTGCTGTTTCCATGGTCCCCGCAGCCACTTTGCGATCGGGATCCCGAAACCGCGTTTTTTGGCTTTGGAAAGATGGATCGGGACATATCCGCCGAAGGCTTCACTGAGGATATACTTTCTCTGTTTTCCGCACAGTTTGAAGTCCAGCGGCATTGCAGCGGCAGTTTCAACGACAGCCTTGTCAAGGTAAGGACACCTGACCTCCAGAGAAGCGGTCATGGATGCCGTATCCATTTTCGTCAGGATATCATTGGGCAGATAGAAATGCCAGTCGAATTCCATTGCGCGTTCCACTCTTCCGAAGGCTGTGGAAGTTGTCCGCATCTCCGTTGAAAAACGCCTTGTCTGCTGTGGCGTAAAATCGGAAAATGCGACTCCGAGAAGACTTTTTTTCAGCGGGAAGGGGCATTTTGAGACCAATGCATGATACTGATATTCCGGAGTCGTTTCCGCAACCCTCAGGAATCTTTGGGCTCTGCCCAGAAAAGAACGTTCCCCCGCACCTGTTTTCAAACGGTTGTTCACATAATACATGGGCTGACGGATCAGTTTCGGGAGCGCATCGAAGGTCGCCAGAAGATTCAGTGCTCTGTAACGTTCATAACCGGCAAACAGTTCATCCGCACCGTCACCGCTCAGGGCAACTGTAACAGATTCCTTTGCAAACTCGCACAGCAGATAGGTGGGCAGGATCGAGGAATCCGCAAAGGGCTCTCCATATTCCCGGCAAAGTTTTTTCAGAAATTCAAAATCATTGGGCTGAACAATTTTCTTATGAAATTCAATGGGGCGCTTCGCTTTGGATTTCAAAAAGGCTGCATTCCGTTCCGCATCCAGTGATTCATCATAATGAGAATCATTAACCCCGATCGAAAAACATTTCAGCGGTTCGGAATCCGGGATCCGGGAAACAATAGAGGCGATGATCGTGGAGTCCACCCCGCCGGAAAGAAAAACTCCCAGCGGAACATCCGCTTCCAAACGTTTTTGAACAGCAGCGGTCAAGGCTTTCCGCAAATCTGATGCCACATCTGCAAACTCCGCACTGGTCTTCCGGGAATAATCCGGTTTCCAATAAATCCGGCTGTCGGGATATTCCATATCCGGAGAGATCGCCATAATACATGCCGGGAGCATTTTGCTGACCCCGAAATACATGGTGTCGGGTGCCGGAATCGAGAGGAAGGACATGTAATCCCACAATGCCTGAAGATCCAGCTCCCGGGGCATATCCGGATCCATTGCCAGCGCAGACAGGGAACTGGCGAACCGGAAACCGTTCAGACCGCTGTAATAAAAAATCGGTTTTTTCCCGGCTCTGTCGGTGGCAAGAATCAGTTTTCTCTGCTTCAGATCCAACAGCGCAATGGCGAACATCCCATCCAGTTTTTCCGGAAAGGACATGCCGTATTCTTCGTAGAGATGCCCGATACATTCCGAATCCGATTTTGTCCGGAATTCATGCCCCTTGGCTTCCAGTTCCCGGCGCAGTTCGTGATGATTATAGATCTCACCGTTGTGGACATAAACGATAGACCTGTCCTCTGTGAACATCGGCTGAACTCCGCCCTGAAGATCTATGATGGAGAGCCGTTTATGAACAAGTCCGAATATTCCGTCAGTGAAATATCCCTCGCCGTCCGGACCCCGCAGGTTCATCCGGGATGCCATTTTTTGCAAAAGTTCCGGATCAGCAGGAACTTCATTTGTATTGAAAAGACCGGCAATTCCGCACATTATTTTATTCCTCCGGGAACATGTCTGTTCCGTTTTCGGTTGTTCCAGGCAGTCGTCAAAATCTGTTCCGACTCGTTTTTATAACCTGCTTTGATAAAAGTTTCAAGAATAAATTCTTCCGCCGTTTCCGATGGATGAATAAGATCTTCCGCATAAAACCGATAGTCCCGCAATTCATCATGAAGCAGTTCATAGGCAGGAAAATATACATATTTTTCCACAGCTTTTTCCACCGCGAGATGGCATGCTTCGATCAGAATCGATTTGGAGCGGGTGTTCAACACTGGATCTCCCGGATGATGCCGCACCGGGGAAACCGCAAGAATTACCGGATGTTCTCCAAATCCGGCAAGCTCTTCTGCTGTACGGGATATCAGATGAAAACATTCTTCTGTGGAAAGCAGTTCTCTTGAAAATTCCGTTCCCGGCACTTTATGGCAGTTCGCAACGATCCTTCCGCTCTTCTTCTCCCGGAAAACGACAGCTGTCCCGAATGTCAGAATGACGGGGCAGGGGGATTTCAGAAACTCCCGGAATTCTGCTCTTTTCTGTTCCGTATTCTTTCTGAGCTGTTCCCGATCTTCCGAAGAAAAACATCCATGGTGTTCCCTGGAATGAAAGATCCCGGCATATTCAAAAAAGTCATTTTCATCATAAGGACGGTTTTCTGTGATATGGAGCACCGATTCCGCGATGGAAGCGGGGTTGTAAACGATTCCATTGGGATTTGAGGCACATTCAAACCCGCCGAACGAAAGAAGTTCAACGATTTTTTCCGAAAAACAGGAGCCGATAGATGCCACTCTGCGCGGCATGTTTTTCAGGGAAAAAGGCATCTGAAATGTTACAGGAGTTGTCAAGGCTCTCATGGCGTAACTCCTTTTGCGGCAAAGGCTTGCAGGAGCCGTTCTTTCAGGAGGGAAAATCTCGGTTCTGCCGCAGTGTTCCGGACAGCCATAGAGATTGCCTTCCGGGAACCTACAAGCACCATCAGTTTTTTTGCACGGGTGATTCCCGTATAGAGCAGATTTCTGCGCAGCATGATGAAATGCTGATTCAAAAGCGGAATGATCACCGCCGGAAATTCGCTGCCCTGAGACTTGTGGATCGTTACAGCATAGGCAAGCGTCAACTGATCCGCTTCATGAAATTCATATTCAACGGTTTGGGAATCAAATTCCACATAGAACATTTTTTTTGTATGATCGATCCGTTTGATCAGTCCGGAATCTCCGTTGAAAACCCCTTTGTCATAATTGTTGGAAGTCTGCATGACTTTATCCCCCAGACAATAGAATTTTTCTCCGTTTTTGAATCTCATTTTTGCTTCGCCATTCAGAAGTTCCTGCAGTCTGCGGTTCAATTCTGCCGTCCCGCAGGTTCCGTTGTTCATGGGAGAAAGAACCTGAATATCAGTGATGGGAGAAAAATGAAATTTTTTCGGGATCCGTTCGCAGACCAGCCGCCGGATCACATCCGCGGCCTCTTCCGGATCTTCCTTTTCGATCCAGAAAAAGTCCTCCGGTCCGCCGGGAACCGGTTTCAGTTCCGGCATGATTCCGGTGTTGACGGAATAAGCCGCCCGGATGATCCCGCTGCCGCTGCCCTGACGGAAGATCCTTGTCAATCTGGAAACCGGGATCACTCTGGATCCGATGAGGTCGTTCAGAACGTTTCCGGGGCCGACTGACGGAAGCTGGTCCGCATCACCCACGATCACAACCGTCGTACCCGGTCTGATTGCACGGAAAAGAGCCGTTGCGATCATGATATCCAGCATACTGGATTCATCAATGATCAGCAATCCGCAGTTCAGAGGACAATCAACTCCGTGAATAAATTTCTTTTCTTCGGGATCCCATCGGAGCAGACGGTGGATGGTCTGAGCAGTTGTCCCGGTAGTTTCCGTCATCCGTTTTGCGGCGCGCCCGGTCGGGGCAGCCATAAGCGTCTTGAGTCCGGCAAGTTTAGCGCGTCTGACGATTTCAGAAACGACGGTTGTTTTTCCGACTCCGGGACCGCCTGTGATGATGGATACCGGTGCGAATCCTGCCATTTTGACTGCTGCGAGCTGTTCATCGCTGAATAAAGTTCCCGGCAGCGGTTCGTAGGAGAGCATCCGTTCTCCCTTGTGATGAGAAACAGTGGAGAGCGCTGCAATGAGCTGGGAAAGCTCCACCTCGCACCGGAGCAAGCCCGGTTCATAAACCATATCTGTTCCGTCAGCACTTTTTCTGACGGTTGCCTTGAACCGTTCTTCTGCGGAACTCAGTGCCTCTTCTGCTTTTGTTTCCTCAACATCCAGCAGCTCGGCGGCATAGCGGAGAAACTCCGGTTTCGGCATACAGACATGTCCATTGGAACGGACTTGAGTGAAGGTGTAAGTGATTCCGGCAAGCATCCGTTTGGGATCATCTTTCTGAATTCCCATTTTTGCGGCAATGGCATCCGCCATGAGAAAACCGATCCCCTTGATATCGGAGGCAAGCTGATACGGATTCTGTTTGATTTTCTCTGCCGCATTGGCACCGTAAACGGAATAGATTCTGGAAAAATAAGCGGAGGAGATGCCGTAACTCTGCAAATGCATCTGCAGTTCACGCCGTGCGGCATCCTCCTTCCAGATTGCTTTGATGGCAGTGATCCGTTTTTTCCCGAATCCTTTGATTTCCGAGAGCCGGTTCGGGGCATTGGAGATCACTTCCAGAGCTTCGGCTCCGAAATGATCCACGATCGCCTCGGCATTTTTTTTCCCGAGCCCTTTGATGATCCCGGACGAGAGATAACGGATGATCCCCTCATTTGTGACGGGCAGGGTATATTCATAATTCTGCACCCGGAACTGTTTTCCGAATTCCTTGTGCTGTTCCCATTTCCCTTCCGCCTTGATCCCCTGTCCGACGGCGATCCCGGGCATGGTTCCGACAACTGTATGGCGTTCTGATGCAGCATCTTTGATCACGATAACAGAGTAAGAACCATCCTCTCTTTCGTAAAGAACCTTTTCCACTTCCCCCCGGAGGGTGTAAGCAGTCAGATTTTTCGAAAGCGTTTCATTCTCACTCTGTTCGGGCAGTTCCGCCATCAGTATCCGCCGGAATTAATGATGGGAGAAAATTCTTTCCGGAGCATAACGGAGAGCAACGCCAAGCTCATTGGCGCGCTTGATCACATCTGCATCCTTGAGAGAGCCGGAGGGCGCAACGATTGCGGTGATCCCGGCTTTTGCAGCAGTTTCCACTCCGTCGGGGAAGGGGAAGAATCCATCGCTGGACATGACAGCTCCTTCGAGAGTGCCGCTGCCGGTATATTTGATTTTGAACTTTTCGATTGCCTGTTCGACAGCTCCCACCCGGTCCTGTTCCCCGGTTCCAACAGAAAGTGTCTGACCATCTTTGACGATCACAACGCCGTTGGAGCGGACTGCCAGGTTGATATACCATGCGGTCAGCAGGTCAAGTTTCTGCTGTTCAGTGGGGGTATGGGCGGATGCCTGGATCCCGCAAGCCTTGTTTTCGGCAGAAGCAGGAAGCAGATCTTCGAAACTTCGGACATGAGTCAGAAGAGGTTCTGCAAGAATAATGGTTCCATCACCGAGAACTTTTACGGTGTTGAATCTGCCATCGGTGTTTTCTCCCACATAACGGGGAAGGGTATCAAGAGATCCGCACTTGAGGATCCGGACCTGTTTATTGAGTTTGAAGCGTTCTCCATCGTTGAAGACAGCCAGCGCTTCTTCAGAGAAATCGGGAGCAACAACACATTCCACGAAAGAGCTCATGATTTCTTCTGCAGTTTCTGCGTCAACGGGTTTGTTGAACGCGATCACGCTTCCGAAAGCTGCGCGTGCATCGCAATCGCGGGCTTTGATATAAACCTGTTTCAGCGTTTCTCCATCACATGCAACAGCAGCTCCGCTGGGGTTCACATGTTTCATGACAGCACAGGCTGCGCGGTCAAAGTATTTGACGATGTTGAGGGCTCCGGAGATATCTTCATAATTTGTCTGGGAGAGTCCGTTCTTTCCGCTTTTGAGAGTGACCATATCCATGATGGAACCGCAGAACCCTTCCGGTTTATAAGCGGCTGCGGGCTGATGGGGATTTGTGCCGTATCTGAGATCATCGATCTTGACATAGCGGCGTCCGCCGATTTCGAATGTTTCAGGGAAATTGCCTGTGTTTTTTGTGAGATAGGTGTCTCTTGCAAGTTTTTCTGCCATTTTTCAGCTCCATTTATTACATTTTTTTCTTTTGGATACAGTGGTGTAATTTACCACTGAAATATAGAATTTTCAAGTGAAAATTTGATAGTGCGGCATTAAAAAACGGAAAAGTTCACGGAAAGTGCCGGAAAATATAAAAATGCGGAACCGTTTCAAGTTTTGTGAGAATTACATTATGGGGCGCGAAAAATTGCATTTTTTTTGCAGGAAAATGCCGTTTTTTTTGTTTTCAGAATTGATAATTTCAGAAAGTGGTGCTATATTTCCGGGATGTTTTATAATTTTGTCATTACATATTGAAGGAGAAATACTATGGCAGAACAGGCTGGAGGAAAGGCACAGATCGATTTTCTGTGCATCGAAGATGGTTGCGGCGGCGTTGTGAAATTTGATTTGATGAGTCTTGCTCAGGAAGATTTTCAGGTGCTCTGTCCGAAATGTCACAAACCTTATCAGTTTGATGCGGAACTCCGCGGAAAACTTTTGAAACTCAAGAATCTGATCATGGCGGTCCGGGAAGCGGAACCGATCCTCGGAGATTGCAACGTTGCAGTCACCGTCCCCGGCGGCGAAGTCAAAGTTCCCTATGCGCTGCTCCTGACCAGATTGAATACCATGATTACGCTTCATCTCGGAGATAAAACTGTGGATTTCCATCTTTGGATCGAACCCTCCTCCGCAGATACATTCCGGTGAGATTCTCTCCCATTGATCAGAAAGCAGGAAAATTATGTCTTTGACGAATGTATTAAAAGCGATTTTCGGAAGCAAGGCCGAGCGGGATGTCAAAAAGGTCCGTCCCCTTGTCAGGAAAATCAATGAATTGGAAGAACAGTATCAGGCTCTTTCCGATGATCAGCTGAAGGCAAAAACACAGGAATTCAAAGATCGTCTGCAGAATGGCGAGACGACGGATGATATCATGTGCGAAGCCTTCGCTGTCGTGAAAAATGCTTGCCGCCGTCTTTGCGGAACTGTTGTGAATGTATGCGGTCATGAATTGACCTGGAACATGGTTCCCTTCGATGTTCAGATCATCGGCGGGATCGCTTTGCATCAGGGCAAAATCGCAGAAATGGCAACCGGGGAAGGGAAGACCCTCGTGGCTACCATGCCCCTCTACCTCAACGCTCTGACCGGAAAAAACTGTCAGCTCGTTACGGTCAACGATTATCTGGCGCGCCGTGACTCCGAATGGATGGGAACCGTTTTCCGTTATCTCGGTTTGACCGTCGGCTGTATTCAGAACCAGATGTATTCCGAAGAACGCCGGGAACAGTACAACTGTGATATCACTTACGGTACCAACAGTGAATTCGGATTCGACTATCTCCGCGATATGGGAATGGCTTCCAGCAAAGAACAGCTCGTTCAGAGAAATCATTTCTTTGCGATCATTGACGAAGTCGACTCCATTCTGATTGATGAAGCGAGAACCCCGCTGATCATTTCCGGCCCCGTGGCTGTCTCAACTCATCAGTTCGATCAGCTGAAACCCGCAATCGCAGATCTGTTCAATAAACAGAACCTTCTCTGCTCCCGTCTGGTCAGCGAAGCAAATGAGATCTTTGCAAAAGAAGATCCCTCCGATGACGAACTGGAAGAAGCAACGCTCAAGCTTGTTCAGGTGAAAATGGGCTTGCCCAATCACAAACAGCTTATGCATGCTCTGGAAAATGTGGACGTCCTGAAACGCGTGGAAAAAATGGATCTGTTTGTCCGCAGCGACAACAATCGCGGAATGCTGCAGGAAGTGGAAAGTGCCCTTTATTTCTCCATGAATGAAAAACAGCACGAAGCCGATTTGACCGAAAAGGGAAGATCTGCGATTTCCAGCGATAAAAATGCATTTGTTCTGCCCGACCTTCTGGAATCCATCCATGCCATCGAACAGGATCCGGCTCTGGATGAAAAAGAAAAGATCGAAAAGAAGAAAGCCTTCCAGGAAGAGTTTGCTCTCAAGAGTGAACGCCTCCATGATATTTCCCAGCTTCTCCGCGCATACTGTCTCTTTGAAAAGGACATTCATTACGTCGTGCAGGAAGGGAAAGTGATGATCGTTGACGAGCATACCGGACGTATCCTGCCCGGCCGCCGTTTCAGCGAAGGTCTGCATCAGGCTCTCGAAGCAAAAGAAGATGTTACCATCGAACGGGAAACTCAGACCTTTGCAACCATCACCATCCAGAACTATTTCCGTATGTATGAAAAACTTGCTGGTATGACAGGTACCGCAGAAACAGAAGCAAGTGAATTCCATCAGATCTATAAACTGGATGTAATGGTCATTCCCACCAACCGTCCCTGCAAACGCGTGGACTTCAATGACTGCGTCTACAAGACCAAGAAAGAGAAGTTCAAAGCGATCCTTGATGATGTGGAAGAACATCACAAAACCGGACAGCCGATCCTGCTCGGTACTATCTCCGTGGAAGATTCTGAGATCCTGAGCCGGATGCTCAAGATCCGCAAGATCCCCCACAATGTGCTGAATGCTAAAAATCATGCAATGGAATCCGAAATCGTTGCCCGCGCCGGAGAAAAATTCTCCGTCACAGTTGCTACCAATATGGCTGGACGCGGTACCGATATCAAACTGGGCGAAGGCGTGGCTGAGCTCGGCGGTCTTTATGTGATCGGCAGCAGCCGTCATGATTCCCGCCGTATTGACCGCCAGCTCCGCGGACGTTCTGCCCGTCAGGGCGACCCCGGCGCCTCCCGCTTCTATGTCTCTCTGGAAGACAACCTGATGCGTCTTTTCGGTTCTGACCGGATCGTCGGCATCATGGAACGTTTCGGTATGGAAGAAGGCGAAGAACTTCAGCATCCCTGGCTGAATAAATCCATCGAAACCGCTCAGCGTCGTGTGGAACAGCATTATTTCTCCATCCGTAAACGGACACTGGAATATGATGATGTCATGAACAAACAGCGCGAAGTCGTTTACGGCATCCGCAAAAATGTTCTTTTCGATGAAAGCTCCAGAGGATTCATTTTAGACACCGTTGCGGATCGGGTTTATGACAAGATCCAGGAAGCCATCGCTCTGACCGAAAAGGATTCCAAAGAAAAAATCCAGAAAGATGTTCTTCTTTCCTGGCTGAATCAGACGTTCCCCATCGGATTCGATGATTCCGTTATCGTGTTCAAACAGGATTCTCTTGTGGATGAAGAAGCAACTGCAAAGGCGATTTGCGATAAAATCACCAATATGTACGAGATCAAGGCTTCTTATGAAGATCCCGAAGCTCTGGCCTGGCTGGAACGCCGGATCATTCTGGATGCCATCGACCGTCTCTGGCAGCAGCATTTGAACGCAATGGATCAGCTCCGTTCCAGCATCGGACTCCGGGCATACGCTCAGAAAGATCCTCTTGTCGAATACAAGCAGGAAGCATTCCGCATGTTCGATGATCTGATGATGGCAATCGATCAGGAGATCATGTCCAACATGTTCCGCTCTGCAACCAGTATTGCCGCATTTGAAAATATGTTCGCAAACCTTCCTCAGCAGATGCTCGCCATGGATGATCCCATGGATGCAATGCCTGTTGATGAAAACGGAATGCCCATTCAGTTGGAAGGCGCAGCAGAACAGAATCACCCGGAAATCCAGATCACATTCAAGCGCGATCATGAAAAGATCGGCAGAAATGATCCCTGTCCTTGCGGTTCCGGTAAAAAATTCAAAAAATGCTGCGGTAAGTAACGATGAAAAAAGCAGGAATTATCATTTTTCTGATAGCATTTGTTTCCATAACAAATGCCGCAGAGAAGTTATTCCTGCTTGCAGAAGATGGATTCCATGAATTCCTGAAAAAGGATTTTCATGAACTTGCATTCGCCCTGTCCCACACATACGAATGCAAGTTGTCTTCCATTCCTGATCCGGAACTCAAACCCATGCTCCGGATCAGCACAGTCAAAGAATCCGGCGAGTATGAATCCATCCTCTTTGCCCTCCGCGGAATGGTGTTTTACGTCAACGGGAAAAACCCGGTCAAAACTTTGACCTCAGAGATGCTCAAACAGATCACTGACGGAACATTTTATAAATGGACCCGCACCAGTGTTCCGATCCGGCAGATCTGTTATTCCGGAAAAGGGATCACCCCGCCGGCAGTCCCGGATAAAAATGCCCCGGCATGGGTCCGGTTCCCCAATTCCGATATGGCAGTTCAAATGGTGGCTGATGATATCACAGCTCTTGGGATTATTCCTCTCGTTGACGCTGAAATTGCGGTAAAAGGGACAAAAGTTCTCCCCGTTGAAGGGATTATGCCGACTCCTCAGACTGTTATGAGCGGGAAATATCCCGCAGCAAAGAGATATTATCTCTCCATCCGGAAAGATGCACCCCCTGAAGTCCGGAAACTTTATCAGAAATTACGCTCCAGGCAAATAAAACAGAAATTATGGAATGCCGGAATATTGCCGGTTCCAGAAGGAGACTGAAATTATGAAATATGACATGAAATCTTTTGATCCGGCGGAGATCCTCGTCTCCCCCTCTCTGCTCGCAGCAGATTTTTCCAAACTCGGTGAACAGGTGGCAGAGGCTGAAGCTGCCGGATGTAAATTATTGCATCTTGATATCATGGACGGACATTTTGTTCCGAACCTGACCTTTGGTCCGGCTCTGGTGAAGGCCCTCCGGAAAGATTCCGGAATGTTGTTCGATGTTCATTTCATGCTGAGTGATCCCATCAAATATGTGAAACCCTTTGCAGATGCCGGGGCTGATTTGATCACATTCCACATTGAATCCAATGGAAACCCTGCAGATACTATCGCAGAAATCCGGAATCATGGCTGCAGAGTCGGTTTGACCCTGAAACCCGGAACCCCGGCGGAAGCTGTTTTCCCCTGGCTGGATCAGGTGGATATGATCCTTGTCATGACCGTTGAGCCCGGATTCGGCGGACAGTCTTTCATGGAAAATCAGATCCCGAAAGTCGCCGCGATCTTTGAAGAAATCAAAAAACGGAATCTTCCTGTTTTCATCGAAGTTGATGGCGGGATCGATGCAAAAACGGCTCCCGGAATCGTCGCTGCCGGTGCAGATGTCCTTGTTGCCGGAACCGGTGTTTTCCGTGCTCCTGCAGGAATGAAAGCCGCTGCCGGACAGCTCTTGAGCCTTTCCAATCTTCTTCCCGCAAGATGAAACAAATCCTTACCCTGAAAACTTATTTTCAGCGGAAATACGGTGCCCCGCTTCAGAGAATCCCCCTTGATCCCGGATTCCCCTGTCCGAACAGGAAACCGGATGGTTCCGGCGGGTGCGCTTTTTGTCCGGGGGATGGCTCCCGGGCACAACATTTGAAAGCCGGAATGTCTCTGGAAGAACAGGTGCGTTCCGGCATTGCATTTGCCAAAGCAAGATACGGGGCGAATCCCCCTTATGCCGCTTATTTTCAGGCATATACTACAACCAATGGCCCTGTCGATGAACTCCGGGAAATGTATCAGCGTGTGCTGGCATTGGCGGATTTCCCGTGTGTGATCGTCGCCACCCGTCCGGATTGTCTTCCGCCTCCGGTGATCGATCTTCTTGCAGAACTTGCGCAAACCCGGGAAGTCTGGGTGGAACTCGGCGTTCAGACCGCCAATGATGCCACATTGGAGCTGATCAACCGGGGGCATGATTTTGCTGCTGTGGAACGGGTTGTGCCGCTGCTTGCGGAACGGGGGATCAAAGTCGCCGCCCATGTGATCCTCGGGCTTCCCGGAGAAACCATTGCTGATTACCGGGCTACTGCTGAAAAATTGGCAAAATTGCCCCTTTCCGGGATCAAAACTCATAATTTGCTGATCTATCGGGATACCCCTATGGAAAAGCTTTTCAAGAGTGGAAAACTCAAGCCTTTGAACGAATATGAATATGCTGAGGCACTTTCAGAATTCCTGCGTATTCTGCCCGATGATCTTGTTGTGATGCGCCTTTGTGCAGATGCCCCCGATGATGGGTTGGCAGTCCGGAACTGGTGGATGGAAAAAGGGGCGTTCACGGATATGTTTCTGAAAATGTATGAATCCGGGAACACCGCTCCCGATTGTATGAAGGCTGTGCGGACCGCCGATGGATCTTATACCTTCTATCATCCGAAGTACCGTCAGCATTTCCACAGTGTTGCCGGCGCCAGAGAGGAATCCGTCAAAAAGTATCTGGAACCCTGCCGGATCCGGGAAAAACTGCTTGCCGGGGAAACTGTGGAAATCCTGGATGTCGGCTTCGGGATGGGCTGGAATGTTCATACCGCTGTGGAACTTGCAGAAACGGTCCGCTGCGGCAAGCTGCAGATCTCCAGTCTGGAACTGGATCGGACCGCCATTGACAACGCTGCAAGATTGCCGGGAAGGGAAGAGGATCTTCTGATCCGGACACTTGCGGATACCGGAAAATATGAATCTGAGTTTGCTCAGGCAGAAATCCTTTGCGGTGATGCCAGACAAACTGTCCCCGCGTTGGAAATGAAATTCGATGCCATCTTTCTGGATGCCTTCACTCCTGATACAAATCCGGAATTGTGGACCTCAGAGTTTATTGCTCAGCTGAAAAAACATTTGAAACCCGGGGGAAGAATTGCGACTTACTGTTCAGCCTATCCTCTCCGCGGAGCTTTGATTGAGAACGGGTTTATGATTTTTGAATCCCTTGCCTTCGGAAGAAAACGCGGGGGAACCGTTGCTTCTCTGAGCACGATCGCAGATCTTTCCGAACTCCCGGAAAAGGAATTGATGATTACAACCCGCTCCACCGCAGGAACTCCTTACCGTGATTTGACATCACAGGACAGCCGCGAAGTGATTTTGCAGCGGCATGCCGATGAAATCAAAGCCCGCCGTGCCGCCGGGATCCCGAAGTGGTATCGTCCCTGAATTCAGGCAAAATACTGCAGATAAAAATTTTACTCATCATCCACTTTTTTTCAAGGGATAAAAAAAATTTACAGATTTTTTTCAAAATGTGATTGACATTGTTTTTATGAGGTGCTATATTTCACTTAGTCAACCAAGTTTTGTGATAAGGATGTATAATATGGTACTGATCCACGACTTGAACAAAAAAATGCAGCAGGACATTCTCAATGGCGTGTTCGAAGATACATTGCCGTCGATCCGCTTGCTTGCAGAAAAATATCATGTCGGGGCAAGTACAATGAAATTATCATTGAAACAGTTGAAAGAGGATGGCTATCTGATTGGACATCAGGGGAAATGCATTCAGGTCAATCCCCTTGCCGCTGGAAATCTGTTTTTTAAGAAGAACATTGTATTTTTTATTAAACTTCTCCGTTTGCAACAGCCGCTTTATTCTCAAATCCTTGAATCATTGCGTCTGACCTTTGAAACAAAAGGGGCAAACGTGCATCTTGTCAATTCCATGCGCCAGCTGGTTTCTCTTCACTTTGATGTTGATATCCTGATTCTGACGGAAATTAAAGATACAGAATTACAGGCTATTATTGATAAATCCCTGACCGATAAGATAATTTTCCTGAACGGTTATTCCAATACATACGCAAATGTGGGAACGGATAATGTTCGGGCAGGGTATGAAGCAATTCAATATTTGCATGAAGTGAAAAAGCACAACCATATCGGAATTTTAAGTATGTACCTGGATTATGAACTTTCATTCAATAAGTTCCGGCGGGATGGTGCATGGGAATATTGCAAACAGCATCCGGAAGTAACTCTGACAGAGGTTGATACAGAAAACTTCAACTCCTGTTATGATGCCATAGAAGATCTTTTTGCGCGGGATAAAAATCTGACTGCAATTTTTGCAACGATGGATCCCCTGGCATTTTCTGTGTATGCATATGCCGCTAAGAATAATATTTCGATTCCCTCGCAGCTGGCTGTACTTGGATTTGACAATTCATTTTACAGCGAATTTGCAGTTCCTCCTTTGACTACTTTTGCAGAAGATATCAAAGGGATAAATCAGGCTCTTCTGAGGCTTACTCAGGATAAACTGACAGGGGGAAAAGAAACAGGAGAGCATTTATCGCATCCTGTCCTGGTAGTGCGGGAAAGTGTTTGATTTTTTTGAAAATTTTTTACACATAGCTTAGTCGACCAAGTAAAGGATAAAACGAACTTAACAGAAAGGAAACGATTATGAGAACGAACCATCAGAAAAAACATTATGGTTTCGGCATGACTGTGCGGCATTTCACTCTGATTGAATTGCTGGTTGTTATTGCGATCATTGCAATTCTTGCCGGAATGCTGCTTCCCGCACTCAACAAATCCCGTGACCGGGCAAGAGCTGTTTCCTGCTTGAACAACCTGAAACAATTGGGAACCGCCCTTTCAATGTATGCAGATGAAAATGACGACTTTATCAAATTGCCGCATTATCTTGCTCCGCAATGGCCCTGGCTCAACATTTATGAGGTTCCAGGCATGAATCCGATGCTGCAATCATTGTTTGAAACAAAGAATTCGATTTTCGCCTGTCCTTCCATTCCGATCAGCGAAAGCAAGGACCGCGCAGACCAGGTTTACGGGATGCCGTTTGATATCACAAGTCTTCCTGCAGCAGCCGCTGTCCGCACCGCTGACAGAAATTACGCGCGCCGCAGCAGAATTGCCCAGGCGAGCAGCACCATTCTGCTTGCAGATTCTGTTTTGTCTGCGACGGATGTTACGCAATATCAATACATCGTCCCTCACGGCGGAGGATGCGTATATCACATGCGTCATTCCAATATGTGCAACGCATTTTTCTATGACGGACATGCCCAGGCTTGCGGCAAGAATGTTCTTGTGGAAGCCTCGAAACACGCCCAAGCCCCGAATGAAGCAGTCAATGCTATGATCGGCGGTCAAATCGTAAACTGCCGTTAAAGTTGACAACCGATGAAAAACCATGCCCTTTTAACTCTTTTATTTCTCTGTATATCCGGAGCAGCTATGAATCAGAATTCTGTCATTTTTGAAGATGATTTGAAAGCACTTAACAAAAAAGTGTGGT
This sequence comes from Lentisphaeria bacterium, assembly GCA_017456805.1. Next base: position 23,214 of record JAFTIQ010000047.1, on the reverse strand, counting down.
TCGGAAATGCTGAAATTGTAAAAAAATCATTGCGTATTTCCGATTCCCGTTCAGACATTGAAGTTCATTTGATATCCAAGCCGTTTCATGTGGAACGATCTGCCGGTTATCTGCTGACTTTCAAATGTTTGCCCTTAGGGGAAGCGGTGAGAAAAGCTGGCGGATTTCTTGCGTTTTACGATGCCGCAGGGAACAAACTGGGGGCAAAAGAGACTCCGGCGGCTGCTGTCAGTGATGATTGGAATATTATATCTGTAAAAATCTCTCCGGAAGAAATTCCCGCCAATGCGTCAACATTCCGGATCGGTCTTCAGCCCGCGCTTGGATCTGTAAAAGGGCAGGGCTCAGCACATTATTGCGATTTGTTCCTGAAAAAATTTACACAGAATAAAAATCCTGAAGGAACCGTATTTTTTGATGATTTCAGTGCAGGGCCGGATAAGTGGGTTGGGGGAACTTATGAAAAAGATGGATTCACCACGCCCGGTTCTTTGAAGATCGAAGATTTTTCATCGGATGCAGCCTACAATGCGATCAGTTCTCCGTTCAAGTTGGACCGCAAAAAGAGTTATATTCTTTCGGGACGGATCAGGACTAACGGAAAAGTGACAAGTTACAGCTGTTTCTATTTAATGATGTATGACAGCAAAGGAAATTTCGTTTCTGCGCTGGAATCCAACATGGTCAAATCGGATCGCTGGACGAAATCAGTCATTAAAATAATGCCTTCTCAACTTCCTTCCAATGCTTCTGAGTTCCGGATCATGCTTCAGGCGGCGGCTGGCGTTGCGGCGGAAAAGGGCGTCGCATGGTTTGACAATATCGAACTGAAAGAATACAGTTTTGTGATTCCTCCTGAATTTTCTGCATACAGCGGAGAACTTGCTTATACGGATAAATTGTTCATCAAAGGTTCATCCGGTACAGATGCTTACATGAACCCCTCTGCGATGCTGACGGATGGCGATGTTGAAAACTTCTGGATGCCGTCGGAAGCTGATAATGCGCCCTGGCTGGAACTTTCTCACGGAAAAAAAGAATTCCCGCATCGTCTGGTTCTGAAATTTGAAAATGAAGTGCCGGAAAAACTTGCGATTGCGGCATGGGATGATGAGAGCGGCATGTTTTCAGCAAAGCAGTATATTACATTGAAAAACAATCATGCCGGCGTTGCAGAGTATATTCTTGACGGATATTTCCCTGCTTGCCGCAAGTTGAAGATCCAGTTCCCGGGAAAACTTTCCGGATATGTTTCCGAACTGCGTTATTTTATCACTCCGGAAAAACGGGAAAACTGGAATGCATATTGGGTCTGGGCAAAAAATCAGAATTCAACCGCGAATTATGAAGAATTCACAACCCGTGTATTCCGCCGTGTTTTTGATATAAAATCAATCCCGGTCAAAGCGGTGATCCAGGGCAAAGGTGATGATTCCCTGGAACTTTTCCTGAACGGAAAGGCGATACAATGCGGTGAAGAGTTGAAAGATAAACTTTTGCCCGGAAAAAATATCCTGGCGGCACGGGTAACAAATGACCGTTATGCCGCAGGACTTCTGGCAGAATTGGATATTCTATGCGATGACGGCAGCGAAATTAAGATTGTCAGCGACCGCTCCTGGAAAACCTCCCTGCTGCCTGTTCCTGATTCCTGGAACACCTTGCGTTATGATGACAGCAAATGGGCTTATTGTGAAGAAACTGCTCAACCGCCCTTTGGACCATGGGGTGAAATCCCTTATGTTTTGAACTCAAAACGGATCTCATTGAGTCTCAGCGGCGCAACTGTTCCGGAGTCTTTTGCAGCCGGAACAGAAACTGTATTGAAATTTGAGTTTTTCAATGACGGAAAAAATACAGACTTCCAGCCGCTTACCCTGAAAATCAGCAGAAACAACGAAACTTTTTTCGAAAAGGTGATCGCTGCGAAAGAATTTTTTAAGGATTTTCAGGGAGCGAAAATTTTGGAATACACTTTGAAATTAAGTGAATTTCTTTATCCGGGGATCTATGATATTGAATTGAAAATGCCGTTCCATGATATTGTCACCGGAGGGAAAACCTGGAAAAAGAAAATCAAAATCATCAATTCAAGAGAGTGTGAACCTTCCACCGCTGAAATCGTGAAACAGGGCAATCTTTCCCAATTGGTTTTGAATGGAAAAATCAACCGTTCGATCTGGTACACATTCCCTTATGCGGCAGGAAGGAACACTCAGCGTTTGATGAGCCGTGAATTCGGGAAAGCTGACTGCAATATTTCACAAATCTTTGTCGTTCCACGCATTATAAACAGTCGCCAGTTTGATTTTACAGCGATTGACCGGGCTGTTTCCGATGCTCTGGAAACCAATCCGGAGTCCTATATCATTCTGAAAACTCAGCTCAATCAGCTCTATCCTGAATTTATCAGAGAGTATCCGCAGGAGCTTTGCACTTTGGATAATATGCGGACTCTTTCCTATCCTTCCCATGCTTCGGAAGTGTGGAAAAAGATTTCCGGAGAAATGCTGAAAAGTCTGATCGATCACATCAACCATTCACCCTTTGCGGACAGAGTGATCGGCTATTTTATTCTTTCCGGGGAAGAAGGGCAATGGTTCCATCATTGGGGCGATACAGATATCATGAAAGCCGGAAGCATCAGCGATTACTCCCCCGCAATGCTGAAATTCTTCCGGAACTATTTGAAAAATAAGTACAAAACAATAGATGCGCTGCAGAAAGCATGGAATTCGCCAAATGTAACTTTTGATAATGCAGAAATCCCATCCAGAGAAAAACGGATCCGTCCGCATCACAATGGAATGTTCCGGACTGCTGCGGATCAGGAAGCAATCGATTTCGGGGAAGCATTGTCCCAATGTGTCAATGAAACAATGGGATTCTACGCCTCCATCATAAAGAAGGCAACAAACAGGAAAGCATTGGTGTTTGCATATTACGGTCATTTGATGGATGTGGGCGATGGTTTTCTTGCGGAGCTTGGAGGGTATCTGAAACAGGAGCAATTGTTGCAGAATCCAGATATTGACGGTTTTGCCGGACCTCTTTCCTATCGTCCGGAATTCCGGGATATCGGAAGTCCTTCAAGCATTGATTTCCCGCCTTCCGGCTCAACCCGGCTGCATAAAAAAATCACGATTCAGGAAGATGATTTGCGCACGCATCTCTTTCCGAAAGAGTATGCATATACAATCCGGATGCCGTGGCAGAGTAATGCTGTCCTTGCCCGTGAATTTGCAAAAACACTCTGCGATGGTGCATTCATGTATCTGCATGAATTCGGAACCGATACAAGGAATTGGTTTGACGATCCGGAATATCTTGCTGAAATAAGAAAATTGAATCAGCTCGGCATCTATCTGACTGAGAATAAAGATCTTTCCCCATTGCATGAGATCGCAGTCATTACGGATGATCACACTTTGAACTTTCTCAATCAGAAACCCCGTTATATTCAGCGGAATGTGCCGGAAACCAGAGCGATTTACATGAGAGAAACCATTGGCAAAACAGGGGTTCCTTATACGGAATATCTTCTTTCCAGTTTCCTGAACCCGGAAATGCCGGATCATAAACTCTATATTTTCCTCAATACATACAAAATAACATCAGCTCAGAAAAAGGCGATCATGCAGAAACTTGCCCGCAATCAGGCAGCTGCCCTGTTCCTGTATGCCCCCGGAATCATCGCTGACGGCAGTACCCCGGATGTAAAAAATATGGAAAATCTGCTCGGCATGAAGATCAAACGGATCGAAAACTGGACAAGTCCTCTGAGATTTGATTTCAGAGTGTCGCATAAAGGCAAAATGCTGGAAATTACGTCCGGGATGATGACCGGCGATACATTGGACGATTTGTATGCCGTCAATGATCTGTCAGCGACGACGCTTGCCCGGTTGCATAAATCCGGGGACAGTGTATTGGCGGTCAAAAAGCAAAACGGCAGTGATATCTATTTTGCCTCATTCCCGTTTTTCTCTCCTGAGATCCTGCGTTACATTGCCGAAAAAGCAAACGTTCATGTTTACATGGAAACGGACGATGCCTTCTATCGTGCAGGCGATGTTTTCGCCGTACATACCAACAAGGTTCCCGGGGAACGAACGATCAGACTCCCGCGAAAAATGACTGTCCGGCAGTTATATCCCGGCAAAAAGAATCTCGGATCCGTCGATGTGATCAAGTTCCATTGCAGCACCCCGGAAACCCGCATTTATGAAATCATAAAATAGCAAGCACCACTTACAATAAAAACACCCCAAAAAAAGAAAGGAATGATCCCCGGAAAACAGTAACAAACCAGATATGCAGCAAGTAACAGATGTCCTACCAAAACACAACACAATTTTTCCCTAACGGAAAGGAAAGAAAAATGAACAGAATGAAAAAATTTACACTTATTGAACTGCTCGTTGTGATTGCCATCATCGCGATTCTTGCCGGAATGCTTCTTCCTGCATTGAACAATGCCAGAGCCAAAGCTCAGGCGTCAAGCTGTCTCAACAATCAGAAACAGCTCGGAACATCATTCCTGATGTATGCCGATGAAAATCAGGGATTCATCATGCTCCCCGGATACATGAATGAAAGCTGGGTCAACATTTATACGACTTATGCAGGCGATTCAGAAATCGCAAAACTCTACAATCAGAATTCTAAAATCATCACCTGTCCCTCTCTCTGGATGGCTGATTATGAAAGAAGCACCCAGGTTTACGGTATGACGTTCGAAGTATCCAGTTATCCTGCCGGTGTCGTTTCCAACGCAACAATTCATAATGTTGTTAAAATCAACAAGTTGAAGAATGCGACAATGACGGTTCTGCTTTCCGACTCAAAACATCCGACCGAAAACCGTCAGTACCCTGTTATTCTTCCTCATGGATCCGGTTGGTCAAATTATCATTTGCGTCACAGCAACCGCACAAATATTCTCTTTTATGATGGTCATGCTGCAGCCTGCGGAAAACCGGAACTTAAAGCAATTGCTGCAGAAACCGTGGTTCCGACTCCGTGCTATGGTTTTGAAGCAGACGGAACCCAGTTTTCTCTCTGATCTTAAGAGGAGAATGATAGAAGATGAAATGCCATTCATTGTTTATTCTTGGAAAAATCGGATTGTGTCTGCTGTCCGGAGGAATGCTCATGTCTGAGATGCGTGCAGAAGAAGATACTGTGTCGGGACTGGTTGGAAATACGGAACAAATCATCGTTTCCGGAAAAACAGCTCCTAATGGTTACTATTTTGAAGCGAGTCATCCGCATTATACCGGTTTTGTCAGCTTCAAAGGTTCCAGTGAAGGGATTCTTGGGATTCGTAACAAAGACGGCAAGGGCGGTTATGCTTCATGGGAACTGCGTCCTCCCGTGAAACTCGCTCCCGGCGGTCCCTATCAGGTAAGTGTGAATGTAAAACATACAGAATTCCCTGCGATTCCCCTGATCGGGATTGAAATTTACAGTTTCAATGCTCAGGGGCAGCCCACGATCGTTACGCATATCGTGCACAATACGCGCATAACCAATGAATGGCACACCATCGGGGGCTCTTTTAAAGTCCCCGCAGATTCTGTTGCTCTCAGAGTTCGCCTTGATCTCACTTGTCAGGGGGAAGTCTTCTTCAAAGACTTGCGTGTCGGAGTCCCGCAGACAAGCGGAAATGCAGCGGTCTCCATCAAAGAAAAACAGCCGGACTGGCGCAATCACTGGCTTGCTGTTCCCCAGGCAGTCAGTGCTGCAACCGTTCCCGTTCAGAAAAAATATTTTGACGGCAAAAATGTAACTGTCAGTGATCCGTACAGCTGCCAGATCACAGCGAAATCAATCAACTTCCAGCTCTGCGGCGATGTCGGTGAAACGCGCGCTATGAGTTGGGAAAATAATTTTCAGATCCCTGTCATTCTTGATAATATCAAGTATTATTCCCTGAAATACCGCGAAAAAGGTCTCATGCGGATCGCTCCGACTGCAGGAGTCATCCAGCTGAAAGGAACCGACAGCAGCGGCAAGAAAATCATTTACAATCTTCTTGATACTGCAACCGCTGTCAATGACGGAATGTATCATACTGTGATCGGTAAAATTCCGACGGGTATGACTCTGAACGGGTTGCAGGTTACCCTCAAAACCACCGATTCTGCATCGTCTCTGGAATTCGCAGATCTGCAATTCCATGAAACCCTTCCTTTGACGACTCTTCCCGAAGGCGATAAAAAGCCGAACTTTGACTTTATTTCTCTTGATTCACAGTTTAATTTCACGCTCGGCGATTTGTATGACAACGGATTGAAAACCAATGGGATCCTGCAGGAAATCCTCCCTGATTTCAAAGCCGCAAATATCACCTTTGAAGGGATCCCTTTCAAAGTCGCATCTTCCGGCAAAAACTTGATCAAACCGCCATATCACGACGAAAAAAACAGGGAAACGTTTACTCTGGTTTATCAGAAGGTCAGCCGGAAATTCGCCGGCCCGGTTTCCCGTGCCGATAAAATCGTTATCCCGGTCAACAAAAAAGCCCGTGAAGCATATCTGCTCTCTTTCAGCATAAATCCCCACGCGCAGATCCGTTTTGCTCAGCCGAGCCGTCCGCTGCGCCTTGACGATATGGAAAACTTCCATGTCGAAATGATTTATGCCGATGGAAGCAAAGATACTGCATTCCCATATTCTCTTGGAAATAAAGCATTTGCACTTACAGCTCGCACCGCTGACGTTTTTGCACTCCCCCTTGATCCCGAAAAAGTGCTGAAAGACCTTGTGCTGCACTATAACAGCTGGACTGTGGATTTCTATCCTGCTGCGCTGACCCTCTCTTCCGATGGAACGATCCTTGATTTCATCCGCAGGAGTGATGCTCCGGCAGTTCAGCTTGCACCGCAAATGCCCCCGGAACAGAAGGCTTCTGTAAAACTTGCTGCAGCAAAACTGTCTCTCGGAAAATATGTTTTTGATTTGAAAAACGGATTTTCTGTTGCTTCTGTTCCTTTTGGAAAACTCTCCCCGGCATCCGGCTTGCTGGTTCAAGTCGGTGAAAACTCTTACACCGGAAGAAGTTTCAAAGTCATACGCTCTTCCGTCAAAAACGATGCAGCATACCTTACACTTCGCGGAGATGCTGACGGTATCCGGGATTTGGAGATCACCCTCTCTCTCAAACCCGGAAAAACAGGAGACTTGATTTGGAACGGTTCCGTAAAAAACACCGGTTCAAAAAATATCAATGTCATTGTTTCAATTGGAAATATCAAGGATCTGACAATCGGAAAAACGGCTGAAGACTATATCTTCTTCCCCCGTTTCCGTGCGGAGGTTTCCAATAAAAAAGCCTCTTACCGTTCTGCTTACGGCATGGAATTCATGCACATGTTCTTTGACTTCTTCAACCATGAACAGAAAAAAGGTCTGGTCATCATCTGCGATAACCGCGACAGTGCAAAAAATGAATACCGTGCGGCAAAAACTGCGGAAGGAATGTCCGGTTCTGTCAACTTGCAGCAGCCCTTCTGCGATTTGAACGCAAATCAGAGCCGCCGTCTTTCTGCTGTCCGCTGGCAGCCCCACGATGGCGACTGGCACAGTGCAATGGCGATCTATAAGAAGTTCCTCGACAGCTTTTACAAACCGTATAAAGCTCAAAACAAAGCTTACTACTTGAACAACTTTGATGATACCTGCTATCATACCTCTGTTTTGTGCCAACGCTGGTGGCAGATGCCCCCGCTGACACCCAAAGACAAGTCCAGACATTACATCAACGAATATTTGGAATTTGATCTTCAGCTCAAAGCAAATGAAATCCCCGGATTTGCTCATCTATGGTGGCATTTCGATGAAAAAGAAGATCGTATGAAATACGGTCACTGGTCAAGCGAAGCTTTCTACAATATGGTTGGCGGATTGAAAAACTTCCGTGAATTGATCCGCTGTTTCCAGCAGGATAAAGGGATCCCCGTCTCCCTCTATACTCTGAGCGACCGCTTCACCAATAAAGATGTCCCCGCGTTCCTCAGAAGCAAAGATCGTGCGCTTATGCACCCCAATGGTTCGTTGATGGCAAACGATGTTGAAACATATACCTGTTTTGAGGACAACGTATGGGTTGACTGGGTGGTCAAAGATTTGACGAAACTGATGGCTGACACCGGCGCTTCCATCATCTATTCCGATGTCGTTTGTTCTTTTAACGCAACACGCTGTTACAACCCGGCTCACGGACACCCCATCCCGTCAAACTCTGTCAGAGGCGACATCAATTTCCTCAGCAAACTGCGTAAATCTTTGCCGAATGAAAAAGCCATTTGGACAGAATACGGGCTTCCTGATTCCGCCTCCATGTATGCTGACGGTTATATCTCATACTACTTTATGGAGTTGAATGAATATTTCGGTCCTGCGCTTGACCGCGGCGATTTGAAAAACTTCACAGAATTTGATGCACCGTTTACAGCATCCCGCTATCTGATCCCGACATACAAAGTACACTGTACCGCGGTCGGTATTGAAGCCGGAAACAAGCCTTCCCAGGTGAAATATTCCTTCTTCAACGGTGATGCCCTCGGCATGTTCACATGGTTCCTTTTCGAAAGCAACAGCCGCGATCATCTCAATCAGGCTGCAAAAATCAAGAAAGCGTATAAAGATTGCTTCCTGACCGTTGCCCCTGAAGTCCGCGTGCAGACTTTGATGAGCAATGTTTACGCCAACCGGTTCCCCGGAAAAAACAGAACCGTATGGACGTTTTACAATGCCGCTCCTGTAAGCCGTACTGGAACCGTTATTGCAATCCCGCACAAAGAGGGAGCAGTCTACCGCGATATCTGGAACGATAAAATCATAACTCCGGAAATTAGAGGCATGACCGCTTATATCAAACTTTCTCTTGCTCCTCAGGATGTCGGAGCAATCGTACAAGAATAAACATAAAGGATTTCTTTTCCCATCCTGGAATTGAAAACAGTTTAACATTATGAAAAAGACTTTTATACAAGCAATCGGTAGTACTCTCGCCGGACGGGAGTTTGAACTTAAGACTTCCGTCAGTAATGCCAAAATCAGTATTATTTCTGACAGGCATTCTTATTTGCGGGATAAGTGTCTTAAAATAAACAACGACGGAACAGATGCAAACTGGCTCATCGGAGGCAGTTTCCTGAAATTCAAACTGTACTGCGATGGAAAACTCATCGGAACAGGGCCGTTCCGTGCGCAGAATGACAATGCTCTTGTCCGGCACACCTTCTCCCTCCCGGAATTGTGTGCCGGGAGACATGTCCTCTCTCTCATTTTCAGAGGGGAAACCTACGGGATCAATATTGAAAGCGAATCCCTTGGGATTTATGCCGATGAACACTGGAAAATCTTGAATGTCAACGACGTATATCGTCCAGTCTGTTACGAGTTCCCCAATGTGACCGGCTATTACAAAGGGGATATCGGTCCCGGAGAATATTTTGAACATCTCGACGGAACAAAACTGCCGGATGGATGGAAAACTCTCCCGTTTGATCAGATCCCGTGGGAAAACGCAACTCTGATTGACGCCGATATAGAAGTCGAAGATGCTCCCTACGATTATGTCATTTCGTATCATAAACCTGTTTCAAAACGCCGGACTGCTGATGGACGGTGGATCTGTGATTTCGGTCAGGAAATGATCGGATCGATCGCTTTGACCGGAGAAAAAAATGCGTTCGTAGAGCTTCGTCTCGGAGAAGAAATGCTGGATGCAGATCGCGTCCGTTTTCAAACAAGGGCAAATACCTGCTATCAGGAAATATGGCACTTCAAAGGAAAAGGGCAGATTCTGGAACATTTCGGCTTGCGCTCTTTCCGTTATGCTGAGATTTGCGGTTTCGATGGAGAACCGGAAATCGAAAAAATCGCAATTTACGCTCCATTCGATGATAATGACTCTTATATGAAGTCCGGCATCAATGCGCTTGACCGGATCTATGACCTCTGTAAACGTACCATCAAATACTGCAATATGGATATGTATACCGACTGTTTCAGCCGGGAGCGGATCTGTTATGAGGCGGATACCTATGTCACCATGCGGACTGATTTCGCAGTTTCCGGCGATTCCCGGGTCGCTTCTCAAAGTATGGAATTCCTGATCCATCATCAGACTTGGCCGGTCGAATGGAAACAGATGATCCTTCCAATTCTTGATCGATATCTGATGCATACCGCAGATTTCGATTTGCTGAAACGGAATTGGCACTTGCTCGTCAATGATTGTTCCTATCATCATTTGATGCAGAACGGAATTATCTGTCAATTCCCGCGCAAACACATCATTGATTGGCCCTATCATGAGATCGGAAACTACGATTTGAATGCAGAAGCTCTGGCAGTTCCCAATTTCCTGAACTATGCGGGTTTGAGACTGCTTGAAAAATGGGCTCCTTATGCCGGAAAAGATTCGGAACCGTTCAAAAACCTTGCTGATGAAGCTTTTGCGTCATTTCAGGGGATTTATTTTGATCGGAAAAAAGGGCTTTATCGCGATGGATATGATTCTGAAAACTGTTCACTCCATGCGAATTTGTGGGCTCTCTGGTGCGGTGCTGTCCCGGAAAATATACAATCCAAAATTGCAAAATTTGTTGCAGATTATGGACCTCGATGCAGCCTTTACACGATCCAGTTCTATTTGGATGTTCTGTTCCAATACGGCTATGATCAGCAAGCTCTTGATATTCTTATCAATGATTCTGACCGTTCCTGGCTTTCCATGCTGGATTCCGGTTTGACATTGACTGCAGAATACTGGGAAAAGGATCATTCCATGGCGCATCCCTGGGGGAGTTGTCCGGCAAACATCATTGTGGAACATCTGTTTGGTTTGAAACCGACGAGCCCCGGCTGGAAAAGTTATGAATATAAGGTTTCACCCCTTCTGACCAATGCGGAATTGAGATTGAAAACCCCGGCAGGGATCATTCATATTAAGAACTGATATATACGGGGGCGTTATTCGTCCCCGGCAAATTTTTCCCCAAAAGTCGAATAAGAAAATCATAGAGTTTTACACTCAAAAACTTCAGGGAAACCGGAAAAAGGACAAAAAAAATGGTGCGCCCACAAGGACTCGAACCTTGGACCCAATGATTAAGAATCACGATCAAATGCGTGCTTCTGAGCTCAAAAACATAGTAAAGAAGTGCTTTGTAAGCCTTATGTAAGCCTTATCCTGTTGTTTGGTGTAATTTTATGTTAGGTAGGCGTGAAAAAGGAACAGGTTCTATTTTTTAAAAGGGGGATCATTATTATCTGAGAGTAAAAACTGGAAATGCCGCAAAAGTATCTGTTTTGCGTGACAAGAACGGCTTACCGATTACGAATCAGAAAGATGCGCAAAGGGCTGCTGTAAAGTTGAGACCTATTCTGCTTGCAGAACAGAAAGAAGAATTAATCCTTCATCTGGAACTGGCAAGGAAAATGAAAAATAAAGTATCAATTCCAATCGAAGAAATTTGGGAAAACTATTTACGTCAGAGTTCTCGACCGGATAGCGGCGATACAACATTGCTCTGTTATGAGAAATCAGCCAAGCGGTTTGTAAAATGGTTGAATTTTTTGATTTATGAGGCAATTTCAAAAGTCTTCAAAAATGGCAGAAAATTCTTGTTGCGATCTGCAAATGGAGCGTTTTCGGTGGTTACTCTTCCTCCTTCGCTGAAGCTACGGAGGACAAGCTGGGTAGCCACGCTCAAACTACCATTTCCAACTCATCAACAATCTTTTTTCAGCCAAATTTTGCCGGACTTTTGAAATTACCTCTTATTTTTTTCATTTCTGTGACGGAACTCTTCAGGAGAAAGACCAAAATGAGCCTTAAAAACTCTATAAAAATAACTCAATGAAAAAAAACCGGAATTATCAGCGACTTCCTTTATGGAAATATTTGAGTTTAAAAGCAGTTCTGCCGAATGCTTGAGACGCAGAGTCCTCAGATAAACCATAGGAGTCATCCCGAGAGAATTCCGGAAATGACGCATCAATGTTGCGTTGGACATAGCCGCAAGATGAGACAATTCTTCAAGATAGATTTGTCTTTGAAAATTATTTTGCATAAAATTTGTAAGTTTCGGTATATCCAGGATCGCCTGTGGTGTTTTTTCGTCGATCTCTTTCTCCGCATCTGCCAGTATGCTTAACAGCACCATGAATATCCCGAGCTTGCGGCAGTTTTTTCCAGGTGCTGCACTGTAACGAACTAATTGATAGGCGAAAAATTCCAACTCATTGAAAACTTCGTCTGCAGGATGAAGCATAGGGAAATCACTCTCTCCATAACGTGCAAAATCCTTCAGGAAAAGCTTCTTGTAGCCAGGATGGGTGTAAAGTTCAAGGAGAACCGGTGGAAGGTGTGTTGTATCAAAAAGCAGATTGATAAGAAAGAAATCTTCATTGACATCCGTATAACTGTGGACACCGCCCGGAGGAATAATCAGAATATCTCCGCGCTGAACAGTCTGTTCCGCGTGATTGGAACATTTGTGTTTTCCAGACCCTCTGGTGATAAAAATACATTCAGTAAACTCGTGACAATGGGGGACTGTAACATTTTGCGGTTCCATAGCCACAGCTCGCAAATGAAATCCGGGATCTCTGGAAAAAATGTATTCATCAGTTTTGAAAAAATTCAGGTTTACGGCACGCATGGCTCTGTGAACTCCTGTTCATTCCAAGTGTTAATATAATTCAGTAAAGAGAAAATACAAGCCTGTCTTTATTTTTGATAAAATAGGTCAATACATTAAAATATAAGTCATTGAAAAAACAAATTCAGCAGAGTATATTAGTTTCAGATTAAATTTCAATCAACCAGGAGTCAGATGATGAAATATATTGCCGCTCAGTATTTTCTTAATACTGATCTTCGCAAAGATGAACTTGAGAAGCAGGCAGAAATACTTTGTTCTGTCGGGTTTGAAGAGATTTATCTTCATGCCAGAGCAGGAATGAAGGTTCCTTATTTATCCAAACAATGGTTTGAAGCTTTGCAGACCGTCACCAATATATTGAAACAGCATGATGTAAAATTCTCGATCTGGGATGAAGATAATTTTCCTTCAGGGACAGCCGGAAACCGTATTATGAATAATTACCCGGAACTTGCCGCAAGCCGGTTGAATTTTCTGACATTCAATGGTAAAAAAGGGGAACAGATCCGTGAATTCTTTTCAGAGACGGGAGCTCTTCTGAAAGCATTCGAAGTTACTTCTCAAGGAAAAATTACAGACATTACGGAATATTGCGGATCTTTGAGAAGTCAATGGACTTCGACATATATCAATATCACAGCGTATTCCCCATACAGTCAAGTTGCTTTACCGCATCGGCGCCGATCCATGAACAGAACTCGCATGGCAATCGAATATACGCCGGCAGAAGATTGCCGCATTATTGTTGTGGAAGTCATCAGAGATGCAGGACGTCACAATACCGATCTTTTAAACAAAGAAACAACAGATCGTCTGATAGAATTCACTCACGAAGAGTACAAACGGATTTGGGGGACAGAAAGATTGAAAGAAGAGTGTGTTTCCTCATTTCTTGATGAACCTTCTCCGGACGGTTATTTCCCATGGACCCGGCGTTTCTCAGAAGAATTCCGAAATGATCATGGCTATGATCTTATTCCTGTGATTGTTCATTTGCAGTTTGAAATCTCTTCAGAAAGTGCGAAAATCCGCAATGACTACCGGACTACACTCCACAGATTGCTCTGTCAAAACTATCTCGGACATTTGAAAAAGTATCTCAACGCGAATGGTATTCTCAGTGCAGGCCATTTGTGCCGTTCAGAATATCTTTCATTTTCCAATACGCGCTGGCCCAATGAATTGCGCTGTCTTCAGTATCTTGATATTCCATGCGGAGACCCTTTAGGTGCCGGAATCGGAAAAATGGGCAGTCTTGCTCATCACCTCGGATTGAAAACTGTCGTATCTGCTGCTCGTTTTGCAAACAAACCCGCCGGGGCAGATGCTTTCGCTGTCGGTGGTGACAGTATCAGTCTGCGGGATCTTAAATTTATGGCAGACTACCATCTCGTTATGGGGATCACCTATTACAATATCCATGGGCTTGATTATACCATTGAAGGTGAAAGCTTTGATGAAACGCCCCCATCACTCTTCTACCAGCACAGTCAATGGCGGCACATGGCAGATTTTATAGCATACCTGAAAAAACGCTGTAAAACACTATCTGCGCCCCATGTTTGCAAGACAGGATTCCTCTATCCTGATGTCACTTTAAAATGTTTGACACCTGAGGCAGTACCGCCTGATGCTCTATTCCATCAAACTGCAGAAGACCTTCTTTCTCATCAAAGAGATTTTGAACTTATTGACAGTATAACTCTTGCAGAACAATCTGTGAAGGACTATGCATCGTTAAGACCTTATTTCATTGTTGCCCACAACGATAAGATTATCAAATCCACGGCAATATTTCTTGAAGAGTATGTCAAGGCAGGAGGAACTCTTATCGTCACGGGGAGGATTCCGCGAATCGTCGATCTCCCGGAAGTTCCGGAATGGGAATTTGCTAAAAAATATTATACAGATGATTTCGTTACTCCTATTCCCGCCCCGGAACTCAAAGGAAATGGCAGCGAAGCCGTTCTCATCCGTCAATTCGAAACTTCCAGCGGAACTGCAGATACATTCATTTTCAACCGTTCTGATTTTGTTTTTAATGGGACTTTTGAGGGGAAAAAACTTTTTCTTGAACCTGGTGGGTCTGTATTGGCAAGTGAGCTTGATTCCCTTTCTCCGGAAACGGTTATTTCTCTTCCTGAATTATGGACTCTTCACTTTGAAGAATTCAATTCTGTTCCGCTGACGTTCTGGAACGGCACCTGCGGTATGATTGATCTTTTCAGTCGAGCAGGAAAAGAGAATCTTTCTCTTTCCGGAATAACAGAGTTCCATACGGAATTTTTGGCGGCTTCCGGGTTTGAAGTGTTTCTGACGGTAGAAGAAAATATGTTGAAAAAAGGTTCTTTTTCTGTCAATGGAAAAGCTGTTTCGGCTGCTGAATTTGTCAAGGCAGAGTTCCGCGACTGCCGTGACTTGGAATGCAATATTACAAAACTGCTCAAAACTGGTTGTTCTCCGCTTCTGAATAAAATCTCCTTTACGGGAACTCAATTTTTTGAAAATGCTCCTTATTTGCGCGGAGTTTTCAGTGCGAAAGTGCCTCCGGGAGGGGAATCTTTTCCGGTTTTAACGGCGTCTCCTGAAAAGTTTGTGTTCAGAGATAAAGCCGATTTCCGTGAATATGGTTACGGAACTTATTCAGGGCCGGCTGTTTGTAAAGCAGAAATCGAAGTCCAGGGAAATGAGGACTGTATCATTTGCCTTGCTGAAGTCAATGATTCTGCCCGGCTTATTATTGATGGAACAGATCAAGGTGTTTGTATAGCCTATCCTTATCACTGGAAAGTATCACTTGCGCGCGGCAAGCACGAAATTGCCTTCGAGATATGCAATAATTCCGGAAACCGGGATCGCAATCTCGGATTACCAGCAGGAATAAAAATCAATAAAATATAAATTTAACCCCTAACTCAAAAAGAGAGGTGCAAAAATGAAAAAAGAAAGCTTCACGTTAATCGAGTTGTTGGTCGTAATCGCCATCATTGCAATTCTGGCTGGGATGCTGCTGCCGGCATTGAACAATGCGCGGGAAAAAGGAAGAGGGGCAAGTTGTCAATCAAACCTCAAGCAATTGGGATTAGGCACGATTAACTACACTCAGGATAATCAAGACATGTTCCCGATGAGAGATATTGATGGTATTTATTGGACGCATAGTCTGCTTCAGAATAAATATGTATCTGATCCAATGATCTATCTGTGTCCAACAGCAGTATCTCGCTATTCGAACAGTATCAGCTGGATCAGTACAACTATGGCAAATTGGAAGATTGCTGGTACAAAAGAAAAACTTGATGCCGGAGGCTCAGACCCCTATTGCTATCCTTCTTACGGTATGAATGACTGGATTACCCCCAGATCTGATGCGGCAGAAAACCGCAGTCAGAAAATGGGTCATTATGAAAATCCAGCTTCAAAATTCATGTTTGGAGATACATATAACAAAGCAAATTATGCTCTGAACCGTTATGTAGGCTTCTATACATTGGGTTATAGCGACAGCAGAGCTGGATTGGTCTGGCCTGTTCATGGTGGAGATAAAAGCACAAACTTCTGCTATATGGATGGTCATGTTTCCAACATGATTTTCCCGGATCCGACACAGCCTTATGCCTTTTTGAATTCGCCAGACGATTCTCAATATTTCAGATGTAAAGTTGGATTTTGAAGATATTCTGAGCAAACAGCTGAAAATGAGGAAAGAACAATGTTAAAAAAATTAATTCACACATCAACAGCTCTTTTTGCTTCTGCGCTGCTGTCTGCCGCCCCCATGATATGGAACCAGCAAGGGGGGCTCGAGGAATGGAAAGCAAAAGCAAATCTCAAGTTAATCTGTGAAAATGGGGTGCTGAAACTTTCTGAGATAAAGTTTGATTCTCAGATTCTCAGCCCAATGATCAATATTGATCCTGCTCAATATAATCGGATCAGTATCACTTATCGCGGTTGGAATCTCCCTGCAAAAACAACGGGACAAATCTTTTATTCCCGCGGAGAAGGAAACTTCCGTGGAAAAGATTTCTGGCGAATTCCTGCACTGAACGGGGATGGAAAATGGCATACCCTTATCCTGACAACGCAAGCCCTCTATACTCCTGATACCTGGTTCAAGGGCGGAAATATTAATCAGCTGCGGCTTGATCCCTATGATGCAGCAGGGGGACAGTTGGAGATCAAAGAAATCAAATTTTTCAATGTTTCAGAACCTGCCAAAGTTGTATCCAAAAAAAGTCCGTCTTATAAAATCCGGTGGGATGAACCGGAATGGCCCGCAGTCAAGCCCGGATTTAAAGGAAAGGAAAGTCAACCAGAAACTTATCGTGGTCCTTATTTTGCCGGAAAGATGATTAAATCTCCATGGGATACAGGCTCCAGAGCGGGCAATGCTGCAAGTAAAACCTTTTTTATCCGGAAAAATTTCACACTCAGGGATAAACCTGTTACAGCATGGGTGCAATTTAATGCAGATGATGGCGCAGAAGTTTATTTCAATGGAAAATTAACAGGATTGAATAGTAATTGGCGCGCCCCAAGTATTGCTGAAGTCAGTGATGAACTCAAAAAGGGAGAAAATATTTGGGCATTTAAATATCACAACGGATATGGTGCAGGCGGAGTCATGGCAGAACTGTATGTCGAATATGCAGACGGCTCTTTTGAACGTTTTGACACAGATGAAAGTTTTTTTGCTATTCAAAAACCTGTTTCAAATTGGAACAATTCTTCCAAAATTACAGAAGATTGGAAAAAAGTCCTTGCACTTCCCGGTCCTCCGAATCCTCCCTGGACCGTACAACTTGCTTACAGAGATTTCAGCCGGCCCCAACATTATATCGGGGGAATGTTTTTGACCGATGCGCCAACAGCTGGAGAAAAAGTTCAAATCAAATTCAGTTTCAAAGGGAAAATTCCTGAACTCCCCTTTGATGGAGATATTGTTCTTAAGAGAGATAATTCCATCAGCTGGAAAGAAAAAATCACCGTTCAGGAAAATATGATCCGCAGAGGAAATGACAACCGCTGGGACATTATTGTTGACTTTCAGCTTCCCCTCTATAACAACGGCGGAAAAACCGAACTTCGTTTGGAGACAGGAGCGATATTCTGTCTATCCGGAGGGGCTCCGGTCATTCAGTTCGATATGAAAAAATCGACTTTCCCCGGATTGGAAAAAGCGAAAAATATCAAGATGCAAAAAATCAATGGCGTTCCTCAGATAATCGTCAATAATCGCCCCGTTTATCCTGTATGGTTCAGCTCAGCTGCGTTATTTCCCCCTGGAAATGTAAATGTGATTACTGTAGAAGCTTCCTATGGAAGATGGTGGAGCGGAGTTGGAAAGATCGACTATCCAAGCCTTGATTACTATACTGAACTGGCAGCCAAAGCTCATCCAAATGCCTGGCTGATATGGGATCTTTCTTTATTCCCGCCTGCAGACTGGGCAGAAAAATACCCGGAAGAATTATGTCGCGACAGTTCCGGCGCAATCGTCCATGATGGCTTTACCAGTTATTCATTTGCCTCTAAACGTGCTCTGGCTGATATGACCGATGCAATGGTAAAAGCGATTACCTATCTGGAAAATTCTCCTTATGCAGACCGTATTATTGGTTACCGCATTAACGGGGGACATACTATTGAGTGGCTTGGTTGGGATTTCCCTAAAGGGAGAGCGGTTGATTTTTCAAAACCTGCAAAAGAAGGATTCAAAGATTTTGCAGCAAAATATTACCCCCAACTGAAAGATACATCAATTCCATCTCTTGCAGAACATGCCCGTTCCGAAAACGGTGAAATCCTGCGGGATCCTGAAAAAAATCTCAGAAGCACTGCATTCATGGATTTTTATTCTCAATGCGTTGCTGAGATGATCATCTCTCTTACCCGCCGGGCTCGTCAGCTCGTCCCGAACAAACTGTTGGGGACATATTATGGCTACACCATGACTTTAAATTCTTCCGGACGATCCCAGTTCCGGGCTCATTATGCTTTGCAAAAAATACTGGATGCCAATTGTATTGATTTTCTCCATTCGCCCCAGGCTTACTCCTTACGGAAAATCGGAGACAGCTGTATTGACATGAAACCATTCCGCAGTTTGCAGAACCGCGGGATTATGTCTCTTATTGAGGATGATACTCGCACCCATATGGGGGCTTATATGAGTTACAGCAATAATTTTCAGTCATTTAATGAAGAACAGACAATCATGATTATCCGGCGTAATTCAGGGATCGCACTCTGCCGTATGCAGCCCTTTAATTACAATCCTTATCCGAATGAGCATGCTTTGAATTTTCCGGCGATGAAAAAAGAAATTGCAACGATAAAGGCCTTGGGAGAGCATATTATAGGAAAAGCACGGCACAACGCAGAAATTGCCTATGTGATCAGTGAGGAATCCGTGAAGAATACTTCCATGAATCCTATCTCTTTGAGTTCTGGCGAGTTTTGGCAATTTTATAAACCTGACGGCTCATCTTATGCAGTCGGTCGGAACAGTAATGCGTTTCATGCAGATACTCATGGTGAAAATCTGACCCGGATTTCACGTCTGGGTGCCGGTGTAGATTATATTCTGGCAGAGGATTTGCATAACGCTTCTAAAGATTATAAACTCTATATTTTTGCGAACTGCCTGACTGTTGATGAAAAATTTATTGCAGCAGTAGAGGAACTCCGGAAGAAAAAGTGTACACTTCTTTGGATTTATGCTCCCGGATTGATCTTTCATGGTAAAAGTTCTGTTGCCAACATGAAGCGGCTGACAGGATTTGATTTCCAGCGTTGTTCCCAGCCTCTGCTTGCACAGATCACCACGGAACATGGAAAAGTAGGAACTCCCTCAAAACGGCTGGCTCCGCTTTTCCATGTCGTCCCTGGGAACGGTGTAAAAGCTTTGGGTTCCTATGAAGATAAGAGTATTGGATTGGCCGAAAAGAGAACAAATGATGCCGTTGATATTTTCTGTGGTGTCTGGCAGTTCGATGTGCCATTTCTCACACGTCTTGCAGAAACGGCAGGAGTCCATATCTACCAGAAATCCGGAGACCCTATGGAAAGTAACTCTCATTTGGTCTCTCTTCATGCCCGTTTCCCCGGAAAAAAGGAGATTGTACTCCCGGCTCCGGCGACAGTTCTTGACGTGTATAACGGAAAGATCCTCGGAAAAAATCTCCGCAAAATCACCTTTGAAGCTTCGCTTCATTCTTCACACCTTTTTTATCTTGGAAGTGATGCTGAAGCATTGTTGAAAAAACTCAAAACAAAATAATAAAAGAGGAATGACCAATTATGAAAAGATTTGTTACGGCACTTCTTATAACAACAGGAGTAATTCAGCTTTCAGCTGCTGAACTGGTTTGGAATAATGAAGCAGCTTTCCGGAATTGGAAAGCTGAAAAAAATGTCAGGATGACAATAGAAAATAACATGATAAAGCTCTCTGATATTGCTTTTGATCATCATATAATGATACCAAATCTCAATCTTGATGCAACGCTTTATAACAGAGTAAGTATTACTTATCGTGCAACTCCTTCTGAATCCAAACCTGGACAGAAATTTTACGGTCAGATTTTTTATACACATACAGGAACGTCTATGAATAGTCGTATGTTTTGGCGTATTTCTCCTCTCCAGAGAGATGGAAAATGGCATACCGTCGTTTTGAATCCCAGTGATTTATTAAATCAGAAGAGCTGGTTCAAAGGCGGTCCAATCACCGCTTTACGGCTTGATATAACTGATGCTCCCGGCGGAACGATAGAAATAAAAGAACTGAAGTTTTACTTTCAAAAGTAAAACTTACAGAAAAATGAATAAATATTACCTGTTTCAAACATGAAATGGACACCCATTGATGAATACCGAAGTGATACAGTTTATTTCAGAAAATCATGAAAAAGCATGGAACAGTGCTTTGGCAGTTTTGAACCCCACTAAAGCACAGCTGGAACACGGTTTGGAACTCCATCGGTTATTGAGACCGACAGATCATTTCGGTTTTCTTCCCACTGCCTGCTGGAATCACAATGTTGTTCAGGCGTGGAACGATTGGAAAGCCCGGAATATTGGACAGTTTGAGTTGAGTAAACGAATCGAATATATGCAGTATGATGAATGCTGTAATGATCCGGAATGTGCGAATCGTTTTCGTGCGGCAATGCGGGCTTCGGGGTTGAAATGTACTGTTCAAACTGTCGCGGAAGGAAAATCCAGAGAAGAGGATTTGCGCCGGATGGCTTGCAATGCTCAACTTCTCCGGACGTTTCGCGATACCATCGCCCAAGCAGGAACTCCAGATGAGATCGAAGAGATCAATAAAGAGGGAAAAACAGCTGTTGTCTGGAGTGTGAACGGCCCCCCGCTGAGCGGTGAAATGGAATCAGAACAGCGAGAATTTATCTGTATCGACGATTGGCGCAGAATGGGTGTCAGACTCATGCATCTGAGCTATAACCGGCGGAATCTGATTGCAGATGGCTGTGCAGAAGAATCCAATGGCGGTTTGAGTGAACTCGGGCGGGAGTTGATTGCCCGTCTGAACAAGGCAGGAATTATTGTGGATGTCCCTCATACCGGATTGCGGAGCAGTGCTGAAGCAGCCAAAGTTTCCAAAAAGCCGATCATGGCTTCTCATACAGCGGCTCGCTCGTTATTTGATTTTATCAGGTGTAAAGATGACGAAACACTGAAAGCCATTGCCGATGGTGGTGGATTGGTCGGTGTCTATGCCTATGGCGGAATGCTTGGCGGAAGTGATGATCTTGCCCAGATGCTGAATCACATAGAATATATTGCAAAGAATTTCGGCGAAGATCATGTCGGAATCGGAACTGATTTGCAGTATGGTCACAACTGGCCGCAGGAAGTTTACGAAATGTGTCCTTATCCCAATGCTGAATATAATAGCAGTTGGTGGGGAAATTGGAAATCGTATCCGTCAAAGGTAATCAACCCTGGGGAATCCGTAAATGGAAGTCTTGCATGGATTAACTGGCCCCTTTATACCGTTGGACTGGTTACAAGAGGCTTTACCGATGAGCGAATCGAAAAGATTCTGGGCGGAAACTTCATGCGTGTATTTCGTGCAAATTGTGAGAAATGAGGTGCAATGTGCAGTCTGCATGGAAAGAAGCGAAAGATATTATTGATAAAATCCGTCTTCCGGAGATCCCGGAGAAAGAATATCATGTAAAGATTCCATCCGGTGAAGATATTCGGCCAGAGCTTCAGGCGATGCTGGATATCTGTTCAAACTCTGGCGGCGGGCGTGTGATCGTTCCGCAAGGCGTTTACCGTTGTAATGGTCCTTTGAATCTCAGAAGTTCCACGGAACTTCATTTTGAAGATGGGGCTGTGATTAAATTCTCGCCGCATCCGGAACACTATCTGCCGCAGGTGTTTACTCGTTGGGAAGGTGTGGAAATTTATAACTTTTCGCCAATGATTTACGGAAAAAATCTTACTGATGTTGCTGTCACGGGAAAGGCAACTCTCATTGGAGGAAATGAAATTTTTGCTTCATGGCTCTCGTTGCAGAATGAGGCTCAGGAACAGAGCAGAAGCTTTGCCGAACAGGGCGTTCCTGTGGAACAGCGGGTCTTTTCAGAAAAAGATCATCTCAGAGCCTCCATGTTTCAACTCTTTTCCTGTGAACGGATTCTGATTGATGGAATTACACTCACGAATGCTCCGTTCTGGATGTTTCATCCGCTTTATTGCCGTGATGTGACATTCCGAAATGTTGCGTGCGACAGCATGTTCCTGAATAATGATGGAATAGATATTGACTCCTGTGAAAATGTCCTGGTTGAAGATTCCGTTTTCCGGAATGGAGACGATGCAATCGTCGTGAAATCCGGCAGGGATCATGACGGCTGGCGCGTGAACCATCCGACCAGGAATGTTGTGATCCGGAATTGTCATATTTATGAAGCAATGCACGGTGTCGCTATCGGAAGCGAGCTTTCCGGCGGGGCTGAAAATATCTGGATCTGTAATATCCGTATGGATAAAATTTACCGGCAGGCGATCCAATTCAAATCCATCCGTGACCGAGGCGGAGTGATCCACAATGTGAAAGTTCATGATATTTCTGTGGAGCATGTCGATGGAAATTTGATTTATTTTTTCAGTGATTATCCAGGATTCCGGAATGGAAATTCCCCCTCAATATTCCGGGATTTCCATTTGGAAAAAATCCGTTGCGGCTATGCTGCTAATGTTTTCCATCTGCAGGGAACTCCAGAATTCCCGTTGAAAAATATTGTAATCAATGATGTTTCCGTGGAAAATTGTGATGTTGTTTATGCCAGCCAGGAATATGCTGGGAATACGGTTCTATCAGGGATCGTTATTCCTGAAAGCTGAAAACAAAGTTCTGTTGAAGAAGCATTGATTGAGATGTATTTAGCCGGCGTTTCGGTGCGGAGGGTTGAGGATATTACCGATGCTTTATGGGGGACAAGAGTCAGTTCCAGTGCGGTAAGTGAACTCAATCAGCAGATTTACGAGA
>JAFTIQ010000032.1 GCA_017456805.1 Lentisphaeria bacterium | reverse complement strand
TCAAGCAAAAACTTGAAGAATACATTTGCTATTTCAACAATGAGAGAGTATCTTTAACATTAAAAGGAATGAGTCCGGTACAATACCGAACCCATTCCACGTAATTTTAACCGTCCAAATTTTTGGGGTCACTTCAAAACCATGAAAATGGCAAGCAGCAGCCTTTTTCATTTATGGCGCAGGAATCGGAAAGAGAAACCTTTTTTCTGTTTCAGAAATATTACCGCCAGAAGAAGGGGGAGGATTGTCCGCGCAATTTTTCGCTGCGGCGGATCTTATCCCGATGAGGGAATACCTGAAAATCGTCATTCCCGCCCGGCTTGTTGATATCGCCCCGTCCAACTCGTTCCCGATGAAGATTACCGGTCAGCCAACTGGACTTTCTGGGGTTGTGTTCCGGAGCTTTGCCCGGGGCAGGGCGCGTGGCAACATCCGGACCATCGCCATGGGCATATTTACATCCGGAGAGAAGAGCAAGGAAACAGAATATAGCGCAGAACAGGAATACTTTTTTCATTTTTCACCTTCAGATATGCCGGATCACAACCATTGTCTGATCGTCATCCTGATCTTTTCCTTCCGAGAGCGAGAATTTGTCAATATCGTCCATAATGGATTCAATGACTTTATCCGGAGTTTTTTCCGTTTTGCAGCTTTCGGCATAAATATCAGTGAGCCGCTGCAAACCGTAATATTCGTCATTTTTATTGGTTGCTTCGTTCAAGCCGTCCGTAAACATAAGGATCGTTGTGTTGGGGCCGATTCCGGTGCAAAGGGTGTCAAAATCAGCGATTTCAGAGGGCAGAAGACCGAGTCCTGCGCCATCGGGATAAACTTCCCGGATGTGCTGTCTGAGGAACATGATAATGGGGGTATGACCGGCACGGGCGAATTCGATCGTTGATTCTTCTTTATCGATCAGACAGCATGCGAGAGTGATATAACGTCCTTCGGAAGTATCTCTGTAAAGATTGGTGTTCAGTTCCTGAAGGAGCGCCTTCAAGGTGGTGAAGCGTCCGATACTTGCCCGGATGAATGCCCGTGTCATTGCCATGATCATACATGCGGGGATTCCTTTTCCGCAGGCATCACCGATTACAACGAGCAGGCGGTTTTTATCGATTTGCACAAAATCATAGAAGTCTCCGCTGACTTCTTTAGATGCTCTGGTAAATGCGTGGATTTCAAATTTTCCCCAGGCCGGGGTATCTTTCGGGATCAGGGTTTGCTGAAGATTTTTTGCAAAGTTCAATTCCTGAGCGATCCGCTGCTGTTCACTGAGGGTGGCGTAAAGGCGGATCATGTTCTGAGCAAGCACCACCTGGGCGGCGATGAATTTGAACCGGAGGAACTGTTCCTGGGTGAAGGGCTGTGCCGCATTTTTACTGTTGACAGCGCACATGACACCTGAGACTTTTCC
The DNA here is from genome assembly GCA_017456805.1 of Lentisphaeria bacterium. The sequence continues at coordinate 70,550 of JAFTIQ010000032.1, read as the reverse complement.
ATCATTGACCAGCGGGACCGCCATCATTGTCCGGATGGGAACCATCAGCGTTCCGAGTTCCGCGATCCTGGGATCCGTTGCGGGGGATTGTACAAACACATCTTCCCGATGGAGAGCGATTTCTCCGATCAGACCTTCTCCGGGTTCAAACCGTTCCTGTTTCAGGATCTCCATGAGATATTTCGGTTTGGCGATCACATTTTCATGATGTTCTCTTCCGGCGGCGGAAAGCGGCGGAAACGCTCCGAACACCCCGGCAACACGGAATGTACCGTTTTCCTCCATGTAAATACAAACGGATTGCGCATCGGTCAGCTCACTGACATAGCGGGCTGTGACGTTCATCCAGTTTTCCACATCGTCGGTCGTATTCATATTTCTGGAAAAAATATCCAGGAAACGGGTCATTTCTGCACGGCGGTGAAATGAATCTGCCAGCTTTTTCCGGAGCAGGGCAACCCTTACCCGCAAAGCCGCAGCATATACCGCAAGTATAATGCAGCACGCAATGACAATTATAATTAATCCTTCTTCCAGTGTCACGTTTCATCTTCCTTTTACGCAAAAAACACTCAACCCTGTACAATAATTCCAGAATTTACATTTTTCAAGCAATCCCGCAATATTTTTCCGGTGTAATTTGCAGAAAATGAGGATTTTTTTGATCGGGAAACATTTTTTCCGGGAAAAAGGTTATTTTTTCACCGGTTCTGAAGGTTTGATGATTCCGAAGCAGACTCCGTGATCCTTCTGTTTTCCGAATCTTGCTTTGTAGGGAATCAGCCGGATGGTCCATTCGGGTTTCAGTCCGAAGCGTTCCTGAATCCGCTTTTCACTGTCAAGGGGGGCTGTAGTAATGATGACCGCACCCTTTTCCCGGATTGTTGAATCGTGGATCCCCAGAAGGATCCTGTCATGATCAGGGCTTGCGGGAACCTGATATTTGAAGGAATATTGCAGGATTGAGGAGTGCCACACATCCCCGGTAATGAACGGGATCTCTTTTTTTCCGGTGGCTTCAAAATAATATTCTTCTGCGGTTCTCCGTAACTCTTCCATTTTGATATGCCGCCGGTAAGAGGAATCAAAATTGGAATGGATCAGATCCACCAGCATGACGAGAATCGCAAAACAGATTGCGAGGGTCGCAAAAAATTTCATTGTCCGCAGATCCGGTTTTTCCGGATAGAATGACATGATCAGAATTCCCGCCGGGAGAAACATCTGGAACGTCCACATGGATTCCACCCGCTGATTGGTCAGACAAAGAAGCAGGAGCACTCCGATTTGACCTGCAAGGAGAACACCGGCATATTTCGCCGCTTCCGGATTCTGAACGTTCAGCTGTTTCAAAGTAAACTCTTTTTTCTGGAATTTAGCTGATGCCAATGCCGGGATGCTCATACAGATCAGCGGGACCAGAATGGAAACCAGAACCACTCCAAGCTGAGTAAAATAACCGTACTGACGTTCCTTTCCTTCCGCGATATAATTCAGAGCCATGAAATCAGAGTTCCAGAGATGGTAAAGGTGAGGACTCAGCAGCGCAAAAAAGAAGATCCCGGCAAGGTAAGGTTTGTATGAGGCAAAGCATTTTCTTGCATTTTTATCCCAGAACATATAAATGAGGAAGGAGAGGAAGAACACCCCGGCATAATATTTCGTCAGGAATGCACAAGCCGCACTGAAGGCAAGCAGGAGCCATTGATAAAGTTTATTTTCTGTAACTCCTTTATAAAAATAGTAACACATCATGGGCACGAACAGGATGTGGGGGACATTTGCGTTGAATTTCGGCGTTTCATAATTATAAAGGAAATAGAACGTGATCAGCAGTGTCGCCATGACGCTTGCCGGGCGTTCAAAGAAACATCTTGCAAGTTTGTAAATATAAATAAACCCGATTGTTACAACGATTTGGCTCAACAGAAAAACAGAGAAACTCTGAAATCCGAAAAAGGAACAGAAATGATAAAGCATATATCCAGCCATGGGCGGATGTTTTGCATTTCCCAGATTGAAGGTGCTGCCCCACATCAGAGTTTCTGCCGGATCATAATGCAGAGCTTCGTAATAGGAGGTCGGGATCAGAACCCACATGACAGCAGAAAACAGCAGAAAAAAGATAAAAAATTTCAGAGAAAAATCAGTTTTCAGGTTAGCGAGGAAATCTTTCATATATGCTCCCGGAGGTTTGTGATATCCAATTTCTCTTTAATATACATCAAAATTCATGAAAAACAAGGAAAAAAGAGAAGTTTCTTGTTTTCATGCAGGAGGAAAGAAAAATTTTCAGTTTTTGGCTGGAATTGTAAAAAAATCCTTTTTTATTGAAGAAATCTATTTTTTTTGAATAAAAGGACTTGTAAAAAAGAGTTGCCGGAATTATATTCACTGTCAGTATCATTTTCAACAGATAATTACAAAGGAGACAACAAATGAAAATCGGTTTTGCTCAGGAAATCATCACACCTCCCATCGGAGTGGATCTGGCAGGGTACTTCAACGAACGCCTGAATGTCGGAATGTATGACGATCTTTACGTCAAATCCATTGTTTTTGAAGTGGAAGGAAAACGCTGCGGGATCATTGTGTTCGACCTGCTGGGATACAGTCAGGGAATCCGCGACGGTGTCCGCGAAGGCGCGGCTGCAGAATTCGGACAGGAGTTTTCCGACGGTCTGATCATTACAGCAACCCACACTCACACCGGTCCCCGGTTTGCAAAGTATGATCGTGAAAATCCTCTTGTTCAGGATATCGTTGATGCTGCAATGCGCAGCTTGAAACGTTCTGTTGCAAACCTTCAGGATGGTACTCTGGAAGCAACCAGCGTTTACAATAACCCCTATGCTTTCGTCCGCAGATATTTCATGAAGAACGGAACGATCGTCACCAACCCCGGCTGGCGCAATCCCGATATCGACCGTCCCGAAACGGAATTTGACCGCACCATTGAAATCGTCGGTGTCCGTCAGCAGGGCCGTCTTGCAGCTTTGATCTGCAACATTGCAAACCATGGCGATACCATCGGAGGAAATTTTGTTTCCGCTGACTGGTATGGAAGAATGACTCAGGCGATCCAGTATGAACTCAAAGAAAGCATTCCGGTTCTGATCCTCGACGATGCTTCCGGAGATATCAACCACTTCGACTTCCGTCAGGATATCAAGCAGACCGGTTTTGATGAAGCTGTCCGCATCGGACGCGGCTATGCAAGAATCGTTCTGGATGCCCTGAAAGATCTGAAGCCCATCGCAGCGGATTCCATCAAGGTTTCCAACGGAATCGTCACGATCCCCCATCGCAAACTTACCGAAGAGGAACTTGCGGAAGCTCATCACATTCTTGCAACGGTTCCTGATATCAAAAAAGAAGGTGACTTCGAAAGTCAGGATTTGGCGAACAAAGTTCCTGCCGCTCTGCGTTATTTTGCCCAGCGCGCTTTGGATTGCCACGAAAAGAGCGTTCCTTCCCACAGCTGCCGCATGACCAATCTTCAGCTCGGAAAAGATCTGATGTTCTCTACTCTCCCCGGCGAAAGCTTCAATGGCATTGCCCGTGCGATCCGTGAAAAGAGCCCCTGCAAACATACTTTTGTCGTGGAACTTTCCCAGGATGTTTCCGGTTATGTCCCCATGAAAGAATGTTTCGCCCGCGGCGGATATGAAGTTCAGCCCGGAATCGATACCGTTGCTCCTGAAGCTGCGGATGCAATCATCGATAAGGCAATCGAACTGTTCTGATGTGATCTGATCACGATACAGAAAAAGGCAGCTGCAAAACCGGAAGGTTGAACAGCTGCCCTTTTTTTATCCCTGTTGGACCGATTTTAGAGCCAACAGGTTTGTTTTTATTTTTTGCCGCTGACTTTTTCGCGCATTTTCTGGCAGATCACATACATGGGCGGGATAAACGCCACACCAAGGAATGTTGCCAGAACCATCCCCCAGAAAGAGGTCGTCCCGATGACTTTCCGGCTTTCTGCTCCGGCTCCGGAGGCAAAAAGAAGCGGAAGCACCCCGATGATAAAACTCCATGCTGTCATCAGCACCGCACGGTAACGGTATGTCGCCCCGTTCAAGGCTGACAACGCAACAGATTTTCCGAGTTTCCGTTCCTGCATGGAGAATTCCACCATCAGAATGGTACTCTTGGCACAAAGACCGATCAGCATGATCAATCCGAGCTGCGCATAAATATCCATGAGAAGTCCCTGAACATGGAGCGCAACGACTCCGCCCAATCCCGCAAACGCAACGGAAAGGATCACAGGAACCGGCACGGTCCAGGATTCATACTGCGCGACAAGGAACAGATATCCGAAGAGAACCGCCAGCACCATGAGGATCGCAAGCCGTCCATCGTTGTTCCGTTCCTGATAACTCATATCGGTCCAGCTGACAGCGTAACTGTTGGAGAATTCCTTTGCCACGATCTTTTCGATCCGGTCCATGATTTCACCGGTTGAAGCACCCTGCACAGGCATGACCGTTACGCTGGCGCACATGTTCTGGTTAAACCGTTCCAGTTTCCGGCTGCCCAGAGAAACTTTGACTTCGCAGAATGCGTTGAGCGGGACCATTTCCCCTTTGTTGTTCTGAACAAGAAGCTCTTCCAGGTCGCTGATGGTGTCGCGTTCTGCTTTATCGACCTGAAGCTGCACTTTGAAGGAGTAGCCGTAGAGGTTGAAATCGTTGACATAAAGACTTGCCAGATTGCTCTGGAGTGCGGAAAAGACGTTACCGATGGGAATGCCCAGCGCTTCTGCCTTCCGACGGTCGATATCAAGATACAGCTGAGGCGTTCTTGCATTGAATGTGGAGTAAGCATAAAGCACATCAGGGAACAATGTTTTGTCATTGAGCAGACCGAGGAGTTTGCCCACATGGGGTTCAAATTCCAGAGCGGTTTCACCGGTCATGTCGCGGAAGGCAAAGGAGATCCCCCCGGTGATCCCCAATCCCATGATTGCAGGGGGCTGGAAGACACGGACGATCGCGCCGGGGATGGTTTTTCCCTGTTCCATCAGATTGTTGCGGATCGCATTGATAGATTTTTCCGGATCGGTTCGATCCGCCCAGTCATCGAGGTCAATGATCGCAAAACCGATATTTTCTCCGGAACCGCTCATGATGGAAAATCCAGCAACTGTGATCACTTTTTCCACGCCGGGAACCTGAAGAGCCTTTTCATTGAACACTTTCATCGCCGCATCGGTCCGTTCCAGTGCTGCACCCTGCGGAAGTTCGATTTCGCACATGAGGTTTCCTTTATCTTCATCAGGAAGGAATCCGCCGGGAGAGATTCTCAGCAGATAGAAAAATGCAGCAAGGATCCCGAGCAGCAGTATGACGGTCAGCCATGCTCTGCGGATCATGAACCGGGAAAATCCAAGATAGCCCAATTTGAATCCGTTCAGGATCTTATCAAAGAACCGGAAAAAGATATTTTTCTTTTTGTCGGGATCTTCCGGTTTCAGGATCAGGGCACAAAGGGCAGGGCTGAGCGTCAAGGCGTTGATCGCGGAAATACAGAGCGAGACGCACATTGTGACAGCAAACTGCATATAAATCGTTCCAACGACCCCGCCATAGAATCCGATCGGGGCATAGATCGCAGCGGAAACAAGGGTGGAGGCAATCACAGGACCAACCACCTGTTTCATACTCTTGCTCGTCGCTTCTTTCGGAGAAAGTTTTTCCTCCTGAATGATTCGCATGGTGTTTTCCACAACAACAATGGCGTTATCCACCAGAGAACCGATCACAAGGATCAATCCGAAAAGCGTCAGAACGTTGATGGAGTATCCCATCAGCATCATAAAGAAAAAGGTTCCCAGAAGAGAGACCGGAATCGCCAGCATGGGAAGAACCGTTGCCCGCCAGCTCTGAAGAAAGACGTAGGTGATGCCCACAACAAGAAGCAGCGTCGCAATCAGAGTCGTTGCGATCTCTTTCACGTTTACCATAATATAATTGGAGGGATCGTAAGAGTGGTCGACAGTCACCCCTTTCGGGAACCGTGTCTGGAGCTCTTCCAGCATTGCCTTGGCATCACGGACAAGCTGAACCGCATTTGCGCCGTCCTGACGGTAGATTGCAAGTGCAATACTCTGTTTTCCGTTGAGATAACCTTCTTCCGTATAGCGTTCTGCCCCGAGTTCGATCCGGGCGATATCTCCCAGTTTCACCTGTCTGCCGTCATTTGTTGCAACAATGATATCGGCAAACTCTTCTACTGTATTGAGCCGTCCGGTAAGATCGAGTTTATACTGGAGATACCGGTTTGCTTTTTCTCCGCCGATGGAGCCTGCAACAGCTTCTGCATTCTGAGATCTTAATGCTGCGATCACTGCTTCCGGCGGAATGTTCATGGCTGTCATCTTTTTGGAATCCAGCCAGATACGCATACTGTAATTCCGCTCTCCGAGGATTTCCACGGAGCCCAGTCCGGGCAGACGGGCAAAGGAGTCTTTGACGGTCATACGGACATAGTTGGAAAGTTCCAGATGAGTCATTTCAGAGCCGTCTGTCAGGAAGGAAAAGATCCCTGCCATATCGGTGGACTGTTTGGTGGTGGTGATACCGATCTGTTTCACGGTTGCCGGGAGCTGTGCCTCCGCCCGCTGAACTGCATTCTGAACGTTCACCTGAGCAATATCGGAGTTGATGCCCGGACGGAAGGTCAGAGTCAGAGTATAGTTCCCGTTGTTGTCGCTTTCCGATTTGAAATAGATCAGATCATCGATTCCGTTGACCTGTTCTTCGATCACAGCTGCGACAGTGTCGGAGAGCATCTGAGAGGTGGCACCGGGAAAACGGGCTGTAACCTTGACCGTCGGGGGCGCGATTTCGGGATATTCCGCAATGGGGAGCCGGAAGACACAAAGGCAGCCGACGAGGGCGATCACAATGGAGATCACAAACGCCAGTTTCGGTCTGTTGATAAAAATATCTGTAAACATTTCAGCACCCTGTTATTTCTTTTGAACTGCGGGCTTCATTCCCGGTTTGACTTTATGGGTCCCTTCTGTAATGATCAGCTCATCACCTGTGAGACCGTGAGTGATGATCTGATACCCATCGGTCGTCGTCCTGCCGAGTTTAACGATCCGTTCCATGACGATACCATCTTTCCCGATTACATAAACGCTGTAACCGCCCCGGTGGATCAGGAGGGAGGAGGGGCGGACCGCCGGCATTTTTTGCGCAGATTTTCTTGCAAGGTGAACGGTCACAAAACCACCGGGGAGCAATTCGTTGTTTTTATTCTGGAAAACTGCCCAGAGCGTGATTGTATTTGTCGACGGGTGAATCTTGTTGTCCACCCATGCAACCGAGGCGGTTTCCTTTGCAATGGATCCGTCCGCAAGCTGAACTCTCACAACTGTATTTTTCCGGATATCGTCCAGCCCGCCGAACTCTTTGCGGAACACAACTTCACTGATGCTGAACCGGACGTAGATCGGGGCGATGGTCGTGATATTGGTCATTTTCCCGACTTGCGGAGTGATCAGGTTTCCGTTACTGAAGATGCTTTTTCCGATGAGCCCGCTGATCGGTGCATAGATCTTTGTATAAGAAAGAGTATTTTTTGCATCGATCAATGCTGCCTCGATATCTTTGAGCTTTGCCCGGGCTGCATTGATTTCAAAAAGAGCTTTGTCATAAGCCGCTGCGGAAGCTGCCTGACTTTTCAGAAGAGTGGAACTGCGCTTGAATTCCTGTTCTGCGAAAACCAGAGCAGCCTGCAGAGCTTCTCTCTGGGCTTCCAGACTTTTGACTTTTGCAGCATAAGCAGTATCTTCCAATTCATAAAGAAGGGTTCCCTTCTGAATGAAATCACCTTCTCTGAAGTGGGTTTTCAACAGAACGCCCGTAACACGCGGCATAATATCTGTGCTTTCGATTGCCTCCACATTTCCCGCATATTTTCTGGGGAGTTCATTTTCTTTCAGAACTGTCTGTTCGACGGATACCAATGGGATTTCTGCCGGCTGCTGAGCAGAGACAGTGGCGAGTAATGCGGCTGCAAAGGCAGAGAGCACTGTTTTGTAAAACATTTTTTTCCTTTCTTGCGGGCTGATGACAGCCCATTGTTTATGCGAGGTGCTTCCAAGAGTAATTTTGGAAGCATCTCATAATATATTTTATGCTGAAATTAGTTCTATATAGAACCAATAATATATCACATTTTTGTAAAAAAGCAAGTTTCGGGAAGAAAAAAACTTGCAAAGAGGGAAACTGGTGTTATATTTATCTGCCAGATGTTATAGAAAAGTGTATTTCAAGATTTTACGAAGGGTTTTGGCGTGGATAAATTAACCTTTGATATATATATTATCAGCAGGCTGACTCATATATTTTATACGGATGAACTGAAAAAGATCGGATTAAGCTTCGGCGAGTTTCCTTTTTTGTTCGGAGTATATGAGAACGAAGGGATTTCTCAGGAAGAACTCTCTTCGCTGCTGATCATCAGCAAGAGCACGACTGCTGTCATGATAAACCGGCTGGTTTCAACCGGTTATGTCCGGAAAGAAGTTGATCCGGAAGATCGGAGAAATTTCCGGCTTTATATCACGGATGCCGGGATGCGTTTTATTCCGGAAATCAAGAGGATTCTCAAAGAGTGTCATGAAAAAATCATGGAAGGAATGACGGAAAAGAAAGCTGCTGATTTCTGCCGGGATGTCCGGAATGTCAGAAAAAAAGCGGAAGAAAAAATGAGGAAATCCGAAAAAAAAATTAAAAAACAGTAAAAAATCTTTCATATTAAGGAAGTTTTTTTTGAAAACCACTTGATAGATTGGCAAAGTGGGAGTATATTTCTCAATTATCAGAAGGATGGTTGTTAAATCACCGTTCGACACAAAATACAGAAAGAAGAGAGTAGGGAGGTTGTTATGGCAATTCCGTCAGAGATGTTGGCTTGGCAGATGTATGGTGCAGGGTTTGAAAAATTCGGCAGAGACGATAAACCGGTTGTTCTGCCTGTTCCTGATCCGAAAGCAGGCGAGCTTCTCGTCAAGATTGATGCCATCGGGCTTTGTTTTTCAGATGTGAAATTGATCCGTGCCGGGGAATCTCACCCCCGCGTTCTGGTGGATGACTTGGAAAAAGATCCCGTGATCCCCGGTCATGAAGCCGTGATGTCCATTGTAAAAGTCGGCGAAGGTCTCGAAGATAAATTCCAGGTCGGACAGCGTTTCATCATTCAGGCAGATATCTATGTCAACGGAAAAGGATATGCTTACGGCTATGCGCTTGATGGCGGTATGGCTCAGTACAGCATCCTCGGAAGTGAAGTCCTCAATGGCGATGAAGGCTGCTATCTTCTTCCTCTTTCCGATAAAATGCCCTCCGCAATCGCAGCACTTCTGGAACCCTGGACCTGTGTTTTCGCTTCCTATCACATCCGTCTCCGCTCCACTCCGCTCGACGGCGGAAAGATGGGCTTCATGTTCGGTGCAAATGCCGGAAACAACTATGAACTTGGCGATCTCGTTGCGAAGGCTTCTCCCTCTGAAATTATGCTCGCCGGTGCAGTTCCCGCAGGTTTCGCTGAAAAGATCGGTGCAGCTTTCCCGAAAGCAAAAATGACCGTTTCTGAAATCTTCCCCGAAAACGTAAAATTTGATGATATCTTCCTTTGCGGAGTCGGCGGGGATGTTCATTCCTACCAGCAGTTCTTCGGTTTGAACGCAAGAGTCAACCTGATGGAAAAAAATCCTGTCGCAGCTGCAAGCAGCGTGGACGTCGGAAGTATCCATTATCAGGGCTGGTTCTTCCAGGGAACCACCGAAGCAAACTTCTCAGCAGCTTATGGCAGAAACGTCCGTACTGCACTCAAGAAGGGCGGCACATGCTGGCTCCCCGGCGGCGCAGGTGCTATGGGTCAGATGCATACACAGCTGGCAGTCACCTCTCCCGACGGTCCTTCCAAGATCATTGTATCCGATATGGATGATACCCGCCTTGCCAATGTGGATCAGCTGCTCCGTCCCGCAGCAGAAGCCCGCGGCGTGGAATTCAAGCTGGTGAACCCCTCCAAAATGACTCCTGCAGAATTCGATGCTCTGCTTGATGAATTTGCTCCCGAAGGGTTCGATGATATCGTGATGCTGGTTCCTGTTCCTGCGGTTCTTTCCGGTTCTGCAAAACATCTCGGAAAAGACGGCTTGATGAACATCTTTGCCGGAATTCCTGCCGGAAAAGAAGCTGAAATCGATTTGAGCGCAGTGGTTGCTTCCGGTGCAAGATATATCGGTTCCAGCGGAAGCCGCACTGATGACCTCCGCATGACCCTTCAGCTTGCTGAAACAGGTGCACTTGATCCTGAAACAGCTCTCGCCGGTATCGGCGGTATGATGGATCTGAAAAAAGGTCTGGATTGCGTCGCAAATGCAAAATTCCCCGGAAAGACAGTGATCTATCCCAACTGCATCAACATGCCTCTGCTCAAGAAGGAACAGTTGATGGAGCTCGGCGGAGAAATCGCAGCTTCCCTGGAAAAATCCGGCGGCAAGTTCACTCAGGAAACCGAACAGGCAATCCTGAAGAAATTCGGCTGCTGAATCATTCATAACCTCAACACCTCAAGGCAGATAACAGAATGAAATTCTCACTGGTCCGACGTTTGGCAGCTTGTGCAGTGCTGTTTTTTCTGACAGCAGGAACACTTTTTGCTGCAGAGGAAAAGATGGATCGAGTTCCCGGCGGAACTTCCGGTCTCGCCGGCTTCGATGTCGCATCTGCCTTGAAAGGAATTGATGCCAGCGCAGACTCCTTTGAATATGTCGGTGACAACCTGATCGCCCGCGGTCATGTTGTCATCATCACTGATTCCATGACCATCAAAGCTGACAGTGCGGTGGTTCACCTTCCGACCAGAGATTTGGAAGCCTTCGGCAACGTCTCTCTGGTCCGGCGGGTCACCAGCGATAAAGAAGTCGATTTGCAGGAGTATAACGAACTCCTGGATGATGTCCGGAAAAAAGTGGAGATCAAGGAAATCAAGATCTCTCCTCTGGGCAGAAAAAAGATCAGTGTGAAGATCACGGAAACAACAGCTCATATTCAGGCTGAACGTCTGGCGGGTAATCTGGACAGCGGAGAACTCCGGTTCCAGAATTTTGCAATGAAATCCGGTGCTCTTTACGCGGCGGCAGCTCTGGCGCACCGCAAGGTCTCCGGAGAAATCGTTGCAGAAAATACCCGGATCACAACTTGCGATTATATCCTGGATGATCATGACCATTATGCGTTCTCCGCTTCCAAGGCGTACATCACGCCCCGGAGCTATCATTCCGGATTGCATAATTACAATTCCGACCACAGTGACCACAGCATCCTGCTGGTCAATTCTTTCCTGCGGGTTTGGGATTTGCCTCTGCTTTGGTTCCCCGCACTTTATAAACCCCGGGAAACCGACAGTTTCGGGGTGGACTTGACGCTCGGTCATAATGATGACTGGGGCTTCTGGGTCCGCTCCAGCAAAAACTTTGAATTGTACGATGATCCCTATGTCAATGTGGGGCTCATCATGGATTATTATTCCGACCGCGGACTGGGCGGTGGGGTGTCCACGACGATCGTTACCGGAAATTCCCGTACGGAATTGTTCGGTTATGTGATCCGTGACAGAAATCCCTATCTGTTCCGTGGATTGGAAGATGATGAAATCGAGGAATATGAAAGACAGCGCCGTCTCCGGATCCCGAAGACCCGTTATGATTTCAAAGTGACCAATGTCACTCATCTCACCCCCCGGCTGGATTTCCGCGGTCAGGTGGAATTTATCAGTGATATTGATTTCATGGAAGATTTCTTTGAGGATCGTTATAATACAGATACTCAGCCGCCCACTTATGCCGCATTGGAATATCAGGCAGATTGGGCATCCTTCTCCGTCCTTGCAACCGGAAGAGTCAATTCTTTCGACAGTGTGGTTCAGCGTCTGCCGGAAGTCCGGATGGATATTTTCCGTCAGGAACTCTTTGCCGGCTTATATTATCAGAGTGAAAATTCTTTTGCATATCTTTACAACCGCTGGAGAGATTTCGAGCGGCCGGATATGTTTACGGAAGAAGAGCTCGAAGCAATGGAAGGATATACTCCGCAGCAGCGGTTTGAACTCTGGCAGACCCGTCAGGAAGAACGTGACCGGACTTCTCTCAAGAACTATGGAAGCGGCAGATTCGACTCACTGCACATGTTCTACTATCCTTTGATGCTTGACTTTATCAACATCGTCCCCCGCGCCGGGATCCGTTTGACTGCATATACTGCAACATCGGAAAATGAGGTGACGGATGAAGAGTTGAACACCATGTTCGGGGTCAATTCTCTCTACGGAAAATGGGCGGAAGTTGATAACTTTGAAGTCCGCAACCGTGCGAAACTCCGCTTTATGAGCGAATTCGGGGTGGAGATCAATACAAAGATTTACCGTACCTGGCAGAACGTCCGTTCCTCCTGGCTCGGTTTGGATGGGCTTCGTCATGTGATGATCCCTTACGTCAACTATACATATATTCCGAAGCCGACTTTGGATTATGAAAATATTCTTTACTTTGATGATATTGACCGTCTCAAAGAACAGAACTTTGTCCGTTTCGGTTTGATCAACAAACTGCAGACCCGCGACGGCGGTTATGGTTCTGAAAAGATCCGTCAGTGGGCATCTCTGGAAACCTATTGGGATTTCCATGCGATCCGCCGTGACGGTTTCAATCATGCCGGGGATTTGGGAATCAAGTTCTCCTTCACTCCCATCAAAGATTTCAAGTTTGAAACAGAACTTGTTTTTGATGTCGGTGCCAATAATACAGAAGGTTATACCATTACCAGAGCCAATGGCAGAGATGCCGGAAAACCCGGGATTGCGGGAATCAAATATCTGAATGCATGGAAAACAACTTTGAAATATGATATTTCCAAAGAATGGTATTTCAAAGCTACTTATGAATATTCCAGCCGTTACTGGAGACGTTCTGTTTATTCCATGGGAAGTATGCTGGAATCTGCCAATGCGACTTCCACCTCTTTGAAAGTTCTGGAAAGTCCGACGCAGTCATTCAACCTGACCATTGGATTTCCGACTTATATCGACAAGCGGCTTCACGGGGAATTTTATATGACCTATGATGTCAATCAGGCAATCCTGGAAGACCTCGGGTTCCGTCTGGTTCGCGACTTCCACTGTTTCCGCGTCGGAGTGAACTTCGGTTTGGAAACGGAGCGGAACAGCGATGGCGATAAAGAACACTCTTTCTACATTTCCGGTTTTGTGGGCTTGACAACAATGCCGTCCATTAAGCTCGGATCAAAAGATTAACTTCATAACTTATCATAAAGGTACACTCGAATCATGAGAATGTCATCTATGATTGGACGCAGACTTCGGGAAGACCCCAAGGATGCAAAAACTGTTTCCCATAAATTTCTTGTACGCGGCGGTTATGTCCGCCCTGTTTCAGCCGGGATTTTCAGCCTTCTTCCCATCGCAAAACGGATCATTGCCAAGATCGAAGCGATCGTCCGGGAGGAAATGAACGCCGTCGATGGTCAGGAAGTCCTGATGCCCGTCGTTCTCCCCGCAGAACTCTGGAAAGAATCCGGAAGATTTGAAACGGTCGGTCCCGAACTTCTCCGTTTCAAAGACCGCAACGATAAAGATATGCTGCTGGGAATGACCCACGAAGAAGCGATCGTTCATCTGGTCCGTTCTGAGGTCAACAGCTATAAGCAGCTTCCTGTGATGGCATATCAGATCCAGACCAAGTATCGTGATGAAGCCCGTCCCCGCGCAGGACTGATCCGTGTCCGCGAATTCACCATGAAGGATGCTTACAGCTTCCATACGTCTCAGGAATGTCTCGAAAAATACTATCAGCGCGTTCATGATGCCTATGTCCGCATTTATGCAAGAGTCGGTTTGAAGAATGTCGTCTCCATCCGTGCCAACAGCGGGATGATGGGCGGAAGCATTTCTCATGAATTCATGTCTGTTGCAGATTGCGGAGAAGATACGATTTTCCTTTCTCCCGATGGTGTCAGCTACAAAGCAAACCGTGAAATTGCGGTTTCCGGTCTGAAGTTTGAAAAAACAGAAGCAGAGCTTCCTCTTGAAAAGGTGGAAACTCCCCACATGAAAACCATTGAGGATGTTGCCGGGTTCCTGAATGTGAAACCGGAACAGACTGGAAAAGCTGTTTTCTATTCCACCGCAGACAACAAACTTGTATTTGCAATGATCCGCGGCGATTTTGAAGTCAATGAAATGAAACTTCAGGCTGTCCTGCAAACACCTTCTCTTGCGTTTGCAAATGACCGTCAGATTCTGGATGCCGGGGCTGTCCCCGGATTTGCTTCCCCCGTTGGAATTGATCCTGCAAAATGCATTATTGTGGTGGATAAATCCATTGAGGGAACAGCAAACCTGGTGGTCGGAGCCAACGAAGAAGGATATCATTACAAGAACTTCAATTACGGCAGAGATCTTGCCAATGTAACGGTGGCAGATATTGCGATGGTACGCGATGGAGATCCCTGTCCGGTGACCGGTGAACCCTTGCAGATGAAGCGGGGGATCGAAGTCGGAAACATCTTCCAGCTCGGTACAAAATATTCCAAACCCATGAAATGCGAATATCTGGATAAAGATGGCAAGGCTCAGCCGATGATCATGGGCTGCTACGGAATCGGTATCGGCCGGACCATGGCTTCTGTGATCGAAGATTCTCACGATGATTACGGTCCTGTCTGGCCCATGTCCATCGCTCCTTACCAGATTCAGCTTTGTGCATTGAATCCTGACAAGGGCGGAGTTCAGGAAAAAGCAGATGCGCTTTATGAAGCTCTCACAAAGGCTGGAGTCGAAGTCCTTTATGATGATCGCGGAGAAAAAGCCGGATCCATGTTCAGCGATGCTGACTTGCTTGGAATTCCCTTCCGTGTGATCGTTTCTCCCAAGTCTGTGGATAACGGTGTGTGTGAGTTCAAACTCAGAACATCCCGGGATGCAGAAATGCTGCCGCTTGACAATGCTGCCGCAATTTTGAAGGATAAAGTTGCTGAAGAACTTGCAAAATATCTCTGAGATTTAAGCTGGTTCAGAAACTGATCTGAATTCCAAAAGCTGCTGCTGAGTGAAAATGATGCAGCAGCTTTTTTTATGGGTTGTCAAAGCTCTGTTGTGGTGCCGTCGAACCAGTCAATATACTCTTTCAGCCAGCTGACGTGTGATTTATGGCTCAGACAGCTGAAATATGCCGCCTGGGGAAGAATAATTCCGTCGATGGTTCCGTTCCATGTATTTTCGCAAATCGTTTCCACGCTGAGCTGGAATACTTCTTTCGGGACTTTGCTGAGACATTGTGTGACAGGAAGTCCGGAAGATCCGAAGTCATGAATATAAATTCCCTGCAGAATTGTTTTATCCGGGCCGGTGATATCTCTCAGTTTCCGGATATCTTCCCGGTGCTGTCTCCAGTAATCCTCAGAAGGAACCCAGCACCACCGGGAGAACAAATCCACATATTTTGCCGTGCCTTCGTATTCCGCCGGATCCCAGTTGGAGTAGGTGACAATCGCAATTTTCAGCGCCGGATTGATTTCCTTGATTCTGTCATGGATTTCTCCCAGAATTTTACCTCCGCTGACTCTTGAAAAATCATCGAAGTGGATTCCCTTGATATTTTTGTGAATAAGGGAGGCTTTTGCGATCCGGAGCGCGCTTTCCAGATAGTTCTCATGTTCCAGAGTACAGAAGATCTCCTTCATGGATTTCAGTCGCTGTAAATGCATGTCGGAAAGACGGTTTTCAATGCAGTTTCCGATGATTTCCGGATCCCATGCTTTGAATTTCTTTTCGATATACTCCCTGCTGAACATGGTGTTCATATAAAAGGTTTTTTCTGCTCCCAGATACGCTGTTTGCGTTTCCAGGCTGCACCGTGTTTTTTCAAATGTAAAAGGTGCAGCTGTGGGCACTTTGTCAAGAACATAACCCCATGTCCAAATTCTTTTTTTCAGAAAGCCCATTTTAGAATCCCGAAGTGAATTCTTCAATTTCAGATTTCAACCGCCGGGAATACTGTCTTGCCGCATCGGGGTTGACCACGGTACG
The DNA here is from genome assembly GCA_017456805.1 of Lentisphaeria bacterium. The sequence continues at coordinate 54,416 of JAFTIQ010000032.1, read as the reverse complement.
TTTCCCTTTACATTTTCTGCAAAGCTGGGGTCTCAGACAGCTTTGGCATCTTGATGGACAGGAACGGTAATCACTGCCGCCGGAGATGGAGGGCAGGTAGTAATATCCTTTTCCGCCGCAAGCCTTGCATTTCCGGGTGCCTTTGCAGTCATCGCAGATTTTTGTACCGTCTTTGCAGAAACGACAAGTCTGGATAAGAATGGATTTGACATATTGTACATCATTTTCATCCAGACGTCCGGAGACATGCTCTTCCGCGTTTGCAAAAACTGCGATAATGTAGACATAACGGTCAGTTTTCTGAAGGAATTCATGATATTTACGGCTGTCAAGTCTGGCGATTTTTTGCTGCATCTGTGACCGCTGGATGAAATATTCGCTGTAATTTCTGCGGAAGTTTCTCCGGAAATCTTCAGTGAAGATCAGTTCAGCGATTTGTTTTGCCTGCTGATTGATTTCCTGAATCCGTTCCTGTTCTCTTTTCTGAGCTGCCTGACGGGCTTCTTCTCTGCGGCGGGCCTCAGCTTCCTGTTCCTGTTTGATTTCCGTTTCTGCAGCGGCAATTTGAGTTTCAAAGAGGTTTTCATCAATCAGAGCCGCACCCTGATACTGCTGCATCTTCACCCGGAGATCCTGAAGCTGTTTCAAGTCTTTTCTCTTTCTGAAGAATTCAATTTCTCCGAGGATCGCTTTTCTGACATTTTCAGTGATTTCTTTTCTGAATTTTTCCAGCGCATCCGTTTTGTCTGCCAAAAGTTTAATGACATCTCTCAGATCATTCCAATATCTGTTCTTGCTGAATTTCCGCCAGGCGTTTCTGATTGCTTCTGTTGATGTGTAAGTTTCTTTTGTGACCCATCCGCCTTCGTAATAGACGTTGCCGGCGGCGATTTTTTCCAGAATTTCAATATCTTTTTCGCTGTAAAAAACGCCATCATAGAGTTTGATATTGGATGCGGCAAGTTTCTGGATGAGTTTATCCTGAGAATATTCGTCAGAAGTCCATTCTGCCCGTGGAATGTTCAAATCTTCGGGCTTTTTGAATGTAAGCTGAGCTGCGGTCCAAACGCTTGCTTCTTTATCCCAGCGGACTTCAACGATCGAGATGAGTTTCCGTATCTGAGTTCGGCCTTTTTGCTTCAGGATTTCTTTGATATCGAAGTTCAGTCCGGGAAGGAGATCGAAATATTCTTTTTTGAAGTCGCTGAATTGAGAACCGGTGAAATGATCAGAACCGAGAGGATAGAGTTTATGCAAAGCAACCCCTCTTTTTTTATCGCGTTTATTGATCGTTTCTTCGAATTCCAGTTCGATGTATGCGATATATTCGCCATCCTGTTTTTTGATACCGATCGGTTCTGTTTTTTTCAGTTCGATTTTCCGGTCCCAGACAATATAAGTTTTTGCAAAAAACGCACCTTTGCTGTTCCGTTCTGCCAAATCTTCTTTGGGGAGGATTTCAACGATATGGTTATCTTCCAGAAAAAAGAATTGAACGTTGTCAGATGGATCTTTGTTGGTATCCAGCAATGCCAGCATTTTTTGAACTGCGATTTTGGGTGCATCTTCCTTCAGGGTTTCCATGGTTGGTTTTCTTCCGAAGACGGATCCGAGGGAGATCACGAGAGCAATAAGGAGAAGGATAAGCAGCAGTCCGGGAATGAGCGTTGCAGCGGCTGCTCCTCTTTGGTAATATTCAGCGGAACGGACAGATACTTTGTTTTGAAGGGGTGTCATGATATTTTTCCTTGAAAGAATTGAATTTACAAACGAATTGTTTTAATATATCTCATTTTGTTTTTTTTTCAAGCTGAAATAAAAATTCTCCGATTTTTTTTACGGTCCGTTTTTTTAAGGTCAAAAAGTGAATTTCAGATGCTGAGAGAGGATTTTTTGCGGAAAAACGGTAATTTTTTGAAAAAAAATGATTGAAATGTTAATTTTATCATTGACTTTTCTGCGTTTGAGATTTATAGTATACCTAATGACGAAATAACAAGGAGGTAGTTATGGGCTCAATTAAAACAGTTTTCGGTTTTGATATGGAAACCGATATCGGCAGCTGGACCCCGTGGTATGATGGGTTCGGACCCGGAACGGATGTGATTCTCTCCATCCTGAAAAAACATGATATCAAGGCAACGTTCTTCTTTACAGCAGATGCTGCGAAGAAAAATGTTGATGTTCTGAAAAAGGTTCGTGATGCAGGTCATGAAATCGGGGCACACACCCTGTTCCATGAAACCATCGGTGATCCTCTGTTCGAAATTCCCGGAGACGTTCCTGTTCTTCCGGAAGAAGTCGACAACCGGATCCGCAAGAATACGGAGATCATCGAAGAACTCTGCGGCGTTCGTCCCACCGCATTCCGCTGTCCCCGTCTCTGGGGTTCTACCGCAGTGGTCAATACATTGGAAAAACTCGGTTATAAAGCCGATGCCACCTATCCGATGTACTTCTACCGCGAACAGCTGGAACCCTATCATCCGAGCAAAGATGACTGGACAAAGAAAGGCGATATGAAGCTGATCGAGCTGCCCAACTTTGCAGACCTTTCCATGGATTCCAAGGATCCCTATGGACGCGATATGGACCAGTGGCCCCTGTGGCGTACAGAAAGTGCTGAAGCTGTTATGGAACACATCCGCAGCTATGCAAAATACTGTACGGACCGCGGTGCAAATCCCTTTATCTGCTTCTACATGCATCCCTGGGAATTCCACAAAATGCCGGAAGGATTGCTCCATTACGGAGAAGGTTCTGTCCTTCCTGATCCCTTCATCATCAAAAACTGCGGCGAATATGCTGCGGAACAGTTTGATGTGCTGATCCAGAAACTGAAAGACTTCGGCTCTGAATTCTCAACAGCCGGTTCAATTACAATCTAAGGAGTAAAATCATGAACACAAGTTTTATCCCGAAACAGGAGTACTTTGACAGAATCGCCAAGTTCCAGGCCAACATGAAGAAAGCCGGACTCGATGCATGTCTCGTACATGGTACCGAATCTGACTTTGCCAATGTCCGCTACCTCAGCGAATACTGGCCGACCTTCGAACAGGCTGGTGTCTTTGTCCCCGCAGAAGGTCCTGCTATCCTTCTGATCGGCCCCGAAAGCTGGAAATATGCTGTCGGACGCAGTGTTTTCGAACCCGAAAACATCATGATGCTCCTGAACTACCGCGAAGCAGCTGAACCCGATTATCCCGGAATTCCGCTCTCCACCTTCGCTGATGTTGCAAAGAAAGCAATGGGCAGAAAGAAACTCAAAAAACTCGGTCTCTGCGGTACCGCTGTCATGACCAAGCCCACTCTTGATGCTCTCGCAAACCAGCTCCCCGGCGTTGAATGTGTCGTCGCTGAAGATGTCTTCCGTCCCCTCCGCTGGATCAAGAGCGAAAACGAACTGAACAGCCACAAGAAAGCTTTCAAAGTCGCTGAAAAAGCAGTTGCAGCTATGCTCAACGAAATGAAACCCGGCATGACCGAATTCCAGGCTCTTGCAATCGCTCAGCGCGAAATCTTCGCTAACGGCGGGGAATATGAAGGCCACAGCCTTTACTGCTTCGGCGGCGATCGTACCAGCAACGGTATCAGCCGTCCCACCTATGCCAAACTGAAAAAGAATGAAATCATTCAGCTCAACATCGGTGCTCGCGTCGGCGGTTACAGCTCCTCCATCGGTATCCCGGTTTACTTCGGTAAGCTCCCCAAAGAACAGATGGCTCTCGTTGAATTCGGTCTCCGCGCTCACAAGTACACCTTCGAACTCATGAAGGCTGGCGCTGATGCTGCATCCATCGCTAAGGACTATACTCAGTGGGGAATCGATCAGGGCTGGGGCGACTACATGCTCTACGGTCCTGTCCACGGCCTCGGTATCCAGGAAACCGAATCTCCCTGGATCGAAACCACCTCCAAGTACAAACTTCAGGAAAATATGACCTATCAGATCGATACCTTCTTCACAGGTAACGGTTATGGTCTCCGTTGGGAACGCGGCTGTATCATCAAGAAAGACGGCTGCGAACTCCTCTCCAAGAAGTTCATGTCTCTCAAGGATTGCAAACTCGACTGATTTTGCTTCCAGCGAAGATACGAAAAAACTCCGGATCGTTTGGTCCGGAGTTTTTTTTATTCCTCAGAAAATATGCTGAACACAGTTTCCTGAGGCTGTTGTGAAAAATGCGTTTTTCAGATGGAATTGGCGATGGCTGTCAATGCCTCATGAACACCTTTGGAGTTTTTCATCCCTTCAATGATGTTTCCTCTGTCACATTCCTGGAGGAACACCGGGTCGATGGGGATTTTTGCCAGAAGGGGAACTTCTGCTTTTTCTGCAAGTTTTCTGCCGCCGCCGGAAGAGAAGATTTCATGGAATTTTCCGCAATCCGGACAGTAGAATCCGCTCATATTTTCAATGATGCCGATCAGTGGGACTTCCACCTGATCGCAGAAATCCAGACATTTCCGGCAGTCAGCAAGAGAAACTTCCTGCGGTGTTGTTACAATGATCGCAGCTTTTTCGCCCGGGACAAGCTGGCAGGCAGAGAGGGCTTCATCCCCGGTTCCCGGCGGAAAGTCAAACAGAAGGTAATCCAATTCCCCCCACTGAACTTCCTCCAGAAGCTGTTTGAGCACACCGATTTTTGCCGGACCGCGCCACACAATTGCTGAATCAGGATTTTCCAGAAGGTTTCCAATGGAAACCAGACGGATCCCGTTCACTTCCACTGGAAGCAGTTCTTCTCCGTCAGACTCCGGACGGACATCCTGAATCCCGAAAAGTGTCGGCTGGCTGGGACCGTGAAAGTCAACGTCGATCAGCCCGACTTTTGCACCTTTTTCTGCGAGTGCAAGGGCAAGAGATGCCGCGACAGTACTCTTCCCGACCCCGCCTTTTCCGGACATCACAAAGATCTTCCGGGCGACCTTGCTCATCCGTTCTGATAATTTCTGATTTTCGCAGCCGCCGGCAGAGCCGCAGCTTTCACAATTTCCACTGCATCCCATTAGAGATATCCTTTCTGTTGAATAAGGTAATTGAGAATTACCTCTGAATGAATGTGAATATTACAGAAATATACACCATTTTCTGCGGTTTTCCAATCAATTTCATTGAAAAAATGCAGGAACGTGCTATATTTACCCCCATTATGAATAAGAATATCATTACAAAACATATCGCTGAGCTGGAAAAATACGGAATCCGTTCCGCTGCTGTCGCAGCCGGAGTCTTTGACGGTGTTCATCGCGGACATCTTCAGGTGCTTCGTGCCATGCTGCGCCTTGCACGGATCACCGGTTCCACTCCTTGCGTGCTGACCTTTTCTCCTCATCCGAGAAGCGTTCTTGCCGGAAAGCAGGCTCCGAAACTCATTCTGCCAAAAGAGGAAAAATACCGTTTGCTCTTTGAAGCCGGAGCTCAGGCAATCGTGGAACTGGAATTCACAAAAGAATTCGCCGCATTGGCTCCGGAAGAGTTCCTCCGTCAATGCCTCCACGCCGGAAATGTCCGGATGAGCGGATTGTGTGTTGGAAATGCATGGCGGTTCGGGGCAGGGGCGGCAGGGTCCTGTGAAACCATTGCGGCAATGGCGGAAAAAGAAGATTTCCTTTTCACCCCGGTTCCGGAATTGATGCTGGATGACCGGGTGGTCAGCAGTACCAGGATCCGTCATGCAATTTCAACCGGAGCTGTGGATGCCGCCCGCCGGATGCTGGGCAGACGCCCTTCTGTTTACGGCACTATCGTTCATGGGATGGGGCTTGCAGGTCCCGTTCTGGGGTTCCCGACTGCAAATGTCGAGATCAATGCCGGGCTGATTCCCGCATACGGTGTCTATGCCGTTTATATCATGGTGGATGGCATCGCATATCAGGGCGCGGCAAACGTCGGAGTTGCACCGACCATCCGGAAAGAAGAAGATCCGAAGCCGAAATTCGAAGTGCATATCCCTGACTTTTCAGGAGATCTTTACGGAAAATCCGTCAAGGTGGAGTTGGTTCGTCACATCCGTCCGGAAATGAAATTCAACTCTGTGGATGATTTGAAAGCGCAGATGGCGATTGATTTGACTGCTGTGAAAAACTGCCTTGCTTAAAAACAAAACCAGAAAATTTTGCCATTCACCTGAATCGTCAGCAAACACCAGACAAGTGTCGCAAGTGCAAGGAATGGACCGAAGGGGAAATATCTGCGGAATTTCCCTCTTTTTATTCTGTCAAGCCCAAACCAGATCAGAGAAAAAATACAGGCTTCGGCAAGAATGAACATCATGCCGAAAACATTGAAAAACATTGCCGTAGCAATCATATATTTTACATCGCCCCAGCCATAGGCATCTTTTCCGAAAAGAAGTTTTCCGCTGAAAACGATCGCTGCCCCGAAAATCGCAGTTGCCGCTCCGGAAAGAAGCGTGCCGGTCAGAGCACTTTTCCAGGTGCCTCCCGGAAACGCTGAGTACAGCGGAAATGCAGCGGCATAGAGAATCGCAAGAACCATTGCTGTATAGGTGAACATATCAGGAATGATAAGTTTTTCCAAATCAGTTCTTGCAGAGGAAATCGCGATCCAGATCATGATCCAAGCAGGCAGAACCGCAATGGGAACCTTATAATGGAACCGGATTGCGGCGGTGACCGTAAAGAGGATTGCCATGACCAATTCCGTTTTGAAATATTTAGAGGAGATGGGCAATCCGCAGCCGGAACATTTTCCCTTGAGGAGCAGCCAGCTGAGCATGGGAATATTCTCAGAGGCAGTGATCATGTGTCCGCATTTCGGACATTTGGAACGGGGTTTCATGATGGAAATTCCCCGGGGGACCCGCCAGATACAGGCGGTGGCAAAACTGCCGAAACATGCGCCGATCACAAACGCATAGATCATAGAAAAAGCGAAACCGGGCGTTCCGCTGGTTTCCAACCATTCACAGATCGCCCGGTTTAATTCGCTGAACATAGCAGTATTACTTCTGTTCTTTAGCTGCCTGTTCTTCAGCAGCTTTCATCTTGGCAGCGTCAGCAACGGACATGTTGCCAGCCACACGGCCGTCGTCAAGTTCGTCCGTTTCCTTAGCTTCAAGATCTTTGAAGAGACGGAAGAGGTCGATTGTACCGCCGATACCGAACCAGAATGTGGTGACGACACCGATAATACCGACGACTGCGAAGTTCTTGATGAAGAAGTAAGCACCCCACAGATCTTTATCCCATCCATCGATTGCGTGCCAGATCACGACGACGAGGAACAGAGCAACGAATGAGTAGAAGAAGCTGTAGATGAACACGGACCATGCCAGAACTTTATCGCCCTTGGTATAGTTGTGATCAATACCGAGAATATTCTTGTTGAGGAATTTTCCGAAGTGGAAGGGTTCCTTTTCAATTGCTTTGCCTTCTTCACTGTAGATACCGCGGTGGAGCATACGGTCCATGTTGAAGGGAGTACGGCAAGTTACAAGAGAGACAATCACATAGAGGATGATAGAAACGAGCTGACCGATGAATCCGATTTCCGTGGAGTTGATCGGGAACTTCTTACCGGTCATTTCCCACTGAACCCACGGATGGAAGGGTTTGGAGATGTTCCAGAATGCATCTTTCCAAGCGTCTACACGGTTGGTAGCTTCCAGCCAGGGATAGATATATTCTGCCCAGTACTGCTGAAGAGCGATACCGGCAAGAGCGATGAATGCAGCAGAAAGAAGGGCTGCAAATGCACCTGCGGTTGTACCGCGTTTCCAGTAGAGACCTCCGGTGATCACAACACCGGCTCCGCTCCAGATTGCCCCTGTGATCGCAAAGAACATCAGAATATAGTCAATCTGAGCGAAGAACCAGCTGAAGAAGAATGCGAAGAGACAGACTCCTGCGATAGAGCAACGCAGCGCATTGATCTGCTGTTTCGGAGTAAATGCTTTCTTTCTGAGAGGAACCACAAAGTCCTGAACGACGATGGAACCCCAGGAGTGCATGTAGGTGGTATCCGTAGAGAGCATGAGGAAGATCATCATAGCACAGAAGATACCGGTGATACCATAAGGCGGAAGCATTTCACGGATTGCCAGCGGCACAAGCATCTGACCGTAGATGGTATCAAATGTCTGCGCAACCTTTTTCCCTTCGTTGTCGCCTGTGTTTTCGAGGACCTGACGGGTGATCTGCATGTAGGGGTCTGCGTTTTCCGCAAGCCATTCTTCATGCGTTCTGTAAGTCGGACTGAAAGCGGTACGGGCAGGAATCTGCTTGTATGCTTCCTTAAGGTATTCACGGGTCGATTCGTACTTCTTGCCGGCTGCAACGTCTTCGATTGTCTTAACAGCAAGTTCTGTACGGACAAAGCGGGCCTGTTCTTTGAAGTCTGCATGGTTGAGGAATGCGAACACTGCAACTGCGAGCAGGATCCAGATCATGTTTCCGAGACCGCCGCGCCAGGTACCGAGCAATCCGCCCATCTTTGCTTCGTGAGGAGACTTTGCAGCTCCGTTGTAACCCATAGCACCGCCCCAGGACATACGGTTGGTGAAGATACCGATAATACCGCACATGGTGTAGAAGATGTTGAAGTCACGAAGGTTCTGGCAGTCGTAGGGATCAAGGAAGCTTTCACCGGGAGCACGAGCGAGCAGCGCGGGAAGCATTTCATCAGACCAGCTGAATCTGTAGAAAATATAACCGACGATGACAACGTACATCGGGTAGGAGAGCAAGCCCTGAACACAGTCTGTAACCATGATGGTGACCTGTCCGCCGAGACATGCAATCAGAAGTGCAAGACCGAGGAAGCAGAACATACAGATCGCGATGGTCGGAATTCCGAAAACTTCAACAGGAAGGTTCAGGAAGTAAATCAGGAAACGGGCACCCACTGCAGGGAAGATCGCATAGTTCACAATCCCGGAAAGAGACTGAAGAATTGCGGCTACAACACGCAGGGATTTGCCGTAACGGATTTCAAAGTACTGACCCATCGTCAATGCTTTTGTTTCACGGAAACGGTAGGTACAGAACCCGACGAGACCGAGAACCAAGCCGATCGGAGCTGTGAGTGTTGACCAGAAGGAAATTGCAAATCCGGCCTTGTAGTACATTTCCAGAATTGCGACGACACTGATCAATCCAAGACCAGCCTCTCCGGAAGCAACAGACACAACATAACGCCCGGCCACACGACCGGCAGAAATGAAGTCTGCAACTCCTTTCACGTATTTCTGCGACTTCAACGCAGCGAATACGACGAGTGCGATCGGAATCCCAACAAAGATCCAATCCACCCAGTTCATACCATGATCACTCATCAGCTAACCTCCTTACTTTTTTTTGATTTTGCTGAATCATTTTTGGTTTTTTATATTAAAAAAATATTTTAAAATAGGGTGCAAAGAACAGTATTTTCGTTATAATAGCACATTTTTTTTGTTTTTCAAGTAAATATTCACTAAAAGGTAATAATCGCGCAACATCCTGAAAATAAACAGATTTCTTTTGATTTATGCAAAAAAAATCAAAAAAATATTGTAGTTTTTTTGATCATTTATCACCTGAAATGATCCGAAAAACACTTTTTATACATGTTTTTATGAGACCATCCGAAGACGGATGCCCCAAAAACGGCCTTTGCTTTTTTTTGAGGTTCCCGTTCTTGATATTTTTCTATTTTATGGTAAATTACAGAATAACTGCTTATATAATAATATTATAGAAAAGGATCAGTCATGGATCAGATTGGACCGGAGATCAATCTCCATACACATTGCTGCCGCTGCAGACATGCAGCCGGAACCGTTGCGGAGTATGCCGAAAGTGCTCATCAGGCGGGAATCAAAATTCTCGGATTTTCCGATCACATGCCGTTTCCGGATTTTGAACATCATCCGGATCGGATGTTTTTTCATGAATTGCCGGATTATATCGGAGAAATAGAAGCTGCTCAGAAGAAATATCCTGATATGCTGATTCTCAAAGGGTTGGAAATGGATTACCGTCCGATTCTCGGGAAAGCTTTTTATCAGGAAGAGTATCTGGATAAGCTCGGATTGGATTATCTGATTGGCGGAGCGCACTACACACCGGCGCGGGAAGGGCGGACTTCCCGGTGGTGTTCGTACATCAAGCCCATGCCTCTGGATCTGCTCCGGGAATTTATCGATCTGAGTATTGAAATGATGGAAACAGGTTTGATCGTTTATCTGGCGCATCCGGATTTGACTGCGATGAGCTGTGACAGGTGGACGTCTGAACATAAAGTGCTTTACCGGGAGATCATCGATGCCTCTCTTGCGCTGGATATCCCCCTTGAACTCAATGCCTACGGATTGCGGAAACCTTATATAGAAACCCCGGAGGGGCGCCGTGCCCAATATCCGTGGCATCCTTTCTGGGAAATGGCGGCAGAGGCAAATGTCAAAGCGGTTATCGGGATGGATGCTCACAAGCCGGAAGATGTTTTCAGCAATTATGCAGAGGTCAGATCAATCGCAGATCGGCTTGGACTGCATCTTTGCGAGGCGGAAGTTATCCGGAAAATTCTGGCAAAGAAAAAATGATTTTTGATTGACAAATGCCGGAATATGGTGTATTTTAATAAGATATTCCGAGGCAATTTCAAAGTAACAGGGAGTTTTGCAGTATGGCAAGTTTTTTTGAAAATGTAAAGAGCAACAAACGGTTATTCTGGGCGTATGTGCCGCTGCTTCTTCTTTACGCGACATCATATTTTCAACGGATCGGGATCCCCGGGACGATTTATAATCAGCTTTCGGGGGAATTTGGATTTACTGCGACGCAGATCGCGGGAATCGGGACGGCATTTGTCTGTGTTTATTCGATTTGTCAGCTGTTTGTGGGGATGCTTGCGGATAAATTCTGCGGGATCCGTGTGATCACCTGGGGCGGCTTGATTTTCTGTTTCGGGGTCATCGGTTTCCCGTTGGTCTGCGGAAATCTCTGGGCAATGTACCTTATGCGTTTTCTGACGGGGCTTGGAGCCAGCACCATGTACCTGAGTATTGTGAAAGAAACAGACCGGCTTTTCGGCAGACAGAACTATTCTGTTTTTATGGGAATCGTTTACTTTGTGGGATATTCCGGCGGATTGTTCGGGACGTATCCCTTTGAGAAACTGAACAGCATGTTCAACTGGATCCATGTTCTGTTTGTGATCGGGGCTGTTTCTGTTGCATGTTATCTGGTGGTTATTTTCACCAAGCGGATCATTCCGCCGGCACCGATTGCAAAAACAAAAATTTCATTCCGTCCGTTGCTGTACTTTTTGAAGAATCCCTACATGATGATGCTGATTTTCTGTTCTTCTGTGATTTTCTGCACCTATTCCACGATCCAGATGGTGTTTGGAAAGAAGTTTATGCAGGATTATGTGGGGCTTTCTTCTTCCGGTGCGGCGATGGTGGTGTTTTTCCAGACCTTCACCTGTATGCTGACCTTGCTGGGCTTCGGAATCCTGATCCGTATCATGGGGAACCGGCGGAAGCCTCAGATGATCTTCTCCGCTTCTCTTGCGTTTCTCAATACGCTCCTGATGGTTTGTGTGATGAAATTCGGATGGAATCCGAAGATTTTTGTTGCCGGCTTTATTCTGTATGCCATGGCATCCGGTTCAGCAGTTGCATTCAGTCTTGTGGCACAGGAGATCAATGCCCGGGATACGATGACGCAGGCGACGGGGGTGAACAATCTCTGCAACTATCTTTTTGTTGCCATCAGCCCGCTTTTGATCGGGCGGCTGCTTGACAGCTATGTAGCAGGAAAAGTAGTTGCCGCCGGAACTGCGGTGACGTATCCGCCTGAAGCGTATCAGATGGTATTTCTTCTGCTTTTGATCCCGACATTTATCACGCTTGTGATTGCCTGTATTCTTCCTGAAACAAAGGGGCATTACCTGCATCAGCATCTGCCCGGGTAAGAAAGAGATTACTGGAATTTCTTCCGGTAATCCGAAGGTGAGAGCCCGGAAAATCGTTTGAAGGTTCTTGAGAAATTCATCATGGAATCGAATTGACAGGTTGTCATGATTTCCTTGATCCGCATTTTCGTTTTCTGGAGCATTTCTGCTGCGAGGAACATTTTCCGGTCGAGCACGAATGCTGCGGGTGGGCGATGATGGATTTCCCGGAAGAGCCGTCTGTAATGTTCATAGGAAGTTCCGGCTTTTGCGGCTAATTCTTTGAAGTTGTAATCTCCGAAGGGATCACTTTTTATTCTGTTGGCGATCGCGATGATCCCGTAAGGATCGTTCTGCGGTTTTTCTTTGTGGCGGGCGGATTGAATTGCCTGAAGGACCAGACGTTCCGCATTGACCGCCAGATCCGGATGATAATAGACAGGATCCCTCCGGTATTTTTTGATCAGATCTGCGAAAATCGCTTCCACCAGCTCCGGATCGTTTGGGGTGATATATCCCTGAGGGCAGATTTCCTCAAGCATCCGGATCATCTTATCCGTCCGCGGACCGTGGAAATCCATATAAACGTGTTCGCAGGGAGAATCCTGGCCGTTTTCAATGATAAAACTGTAAAAACCGCCTTTTTTCATCCAGAAGAGAGCCGGAGCCACGAGTTCGATGATTTTTCCGTTGGCTTTCAGTTTGATTTTTCCCCGCTGGATGAATTCAATGGAATTGTTTTCAGGGGTGAATGAGTTATCGCTGGAATACAAGGAAAAATGATGGATTATAACATCAAACCTGATATCATCATAATAAGTCATACGCGAAAGGTCTCCTGATTTTTTTTAATATAGCTGTTTCCCGGGAATCATGCAACCCGAAAAGTCAAAAAAAATGTAAAAAAGCTCAAAAATGATAACAAATTCCTCATTTTTGCTATTTACAAAAACGGTAATAATTGCTATATTATCGCACAGAGACCACAACAGAAATAAAGGAGGCAGAAAAATGTTTAAAGCTGGTTGTGCGGAAAAGGTATTGAAAGTGCCTTTGTTTATCGAATTGTATGGGTATGGATTTTTTGCCGGACGGAGAAATCTCGGGACTTGCGGAGATCTTTACTGCAGAGCATTTTCTTTTTGGGATGGTGATCACAGAGCGATGGTCATTTATACGGATTCTCTGTGCGTGGATGATTCCTATGCCCGGGAAATGCGGAATAAAATTGCTCAGGAATATTCCATTCATCCGGATTACATTACGTTTGTTGCGACCCACTCCCACAGTACACCGCCGCTTTTCCGGAAGGGGTTCTGCGGATTCGGAATTCCTGATCCGGATTATCAGGATTACTGGAAACGTTCTGTCATGGAAGTGGCAGAAGCTGCATTTTACGATGAAGAAGAGATCGAATATGCGGAAGCCGGGAAGGCTCCTCTTTCTCAGAAACTCGGCAAAAACCGCGTCGAAGTGGAATCCAATATCACCGATGAAACCATCCGCTGGGTGAAATTCATCCGCCCCGACGGAAGCTGCAAGATCCTCTTGCACAGCCATGGGGTCCATGGAATCTCTATGAACGGTCCCATGTACAAAATTGCTTCTTCAGACTGGGCGGGTTCTGCCAACCGGATGATTCAGGAGCAGGGGCTTGCAGAGATGCCGCTGTTTATGCTCGGGCCCTGCGGCGATATCAATACGGCGTTCACTATGCTTGCCAATCCGGAATTGGGAAATGTTGCCGATTATATTGGAGAACATTATGTTGCCGATCTGAAGAAGAGTCTGGAAAACGGCGGTAAGAAGATCACTGATCTGACGATCCGCGCCGCTATGGAAACGGTCCGGATGCCGGTGGTCAAGCAGACCGTGGAAGAGCTGGAAGAAGATGCTGAGATTTTCCGATCCATCAATGCTTATGAAGGCGAACGTGCCAACCGGATCGATGAAATGATCCAGCGGATCAAAATGGGGGATGATCTCACGAAAGATCAGGATTTTCAGGTGCTCCGGATCGGCGAACTTTCTTTCCTGTTTATTCCGGGAGAATATTTCATTGAAGACGGCAATTACATTATGGAACATTCCGGATCGGAATTTTCTTTTGCTGTCACTGTTGCGAACGGTGACGGAGGATATTATCCCTCCGAAAAATGCATGAAACGTTTTCCGAAGCCGGGCGGCGGTGTTTACGGATTCGGGTATTATGAGATTTACGGTTATCCGCAGACTCACAGTTTTAAATATCCGGATAACATTGCCATGTTTGTGGCGGATACCCTGCTGGATTTGGAAAAAAAACTTAAATAAGAGGAGAAGAAAAACATGTTTCGATTAGGCTGCGGAGAAAAGAAACTTTCCATTCCGCTTTTTGCGGAGCTTTACGGTTATGGAATGTTTGCCGGACGCAGAAATCCCGGTGTGATGGGTGATCTGTATTGCCGTGCATTTTCTTTCAATGACGGAGAAAAACGGGCGATGGTGATCTATACAGATACCTGTACTACCGATGACAGTTATGCCCGGGAAATGCGGAATAGAATTTCTGTGAAACATTCCATCCATCCGGATTATATTACGTTTGTTGCGACTCATACCCACAGTGCACCTGCGTTGTTCCGGAAAGGTTTTTGCGGATCCGGAATCCCTGATCCGGATTTTCAGGAGCACTGGAAGGAAACCGTCATGGAAGTCGCTGAGATGGCATTTTACGATGAAGAAGAGATCGGGTATGCCGAAGCGGGAAAATGTCCGCTGACTCAGAAATTGGGAACCAACCGTGTGGAACCCGAAAAAGATATTACCGATGAAACCATCCGCTGGGTGAAATTCATCCGTCCTGACGGAAGCTGCAAAGTCCTGCTTCACAGTCACGGAGTTCACGGAATCTGCATGAATGGGCCTCACTACAAAATCGCCTCATCTGACTGGGCGGGAGCGGTCAATGCCCTGATTCAGGAAGAAAAACTGGCAGATATGCCGTTATTTATGCTTGGACCATGCGGAGATATCAATGCAAGATTCACCTCGCTGAAGAATCCGGAAATGGAAAATGCCGCCCGTTGTACAGCGGAATTTTATGTTGCAGATCTGAAAAAGGGATTGGCTTCCGGCGGGAAAAAGATCACGGATCTGACCATCCGTGCCGCAATGGAAACAGTCCGGGTTCCGGTGAAGAAGCAGACCATCGAAGAGCTGGAAAAAGATGCTGCGGAATTCCGTGCCATCAATGAGTATGAAGCGGATCGCGCCAAACTGGTTGATGAAATGATCATCCGGATCAAAAAGGGGGATGATCTTACAGCCCTGCATGATTTCCAGGTTTTGCAGCTGGGCGAGCTTTCCCTCCTGTTCATTCCCGGAGAATATTTTGTGGAAGAAGGGAAAGCTCTGATGGAACACTCTGCGGCTGAATTTGCGTTTGCTGTAACTGTTGCCAATGGAAACGGAATGTATTTTCCGCCGGAATGGCTGATGAAGCGTTTCCCCAGTCCATCCAGCAAGGGAAACGCCGGATTCGGCTATTACGAGATCCATTGCTATCCGGCACGTCACCGTTACAGATATGCTGATCATATCTCAAAATTTGTTGCAGATAAACTTCTTGAACTTGAACAGAAAACCAAATAAGATAAAAGGAAAGAAACAATGTCAAACACTCTTGCAATCAATGGCGGAAAACCTGTTTTTGCCGAAAATGAATTGAACAGCCTTGTTCCCTCCTGGCCCATCGCCTATCCGGAAACAGAACAGAAGCTGATTGAACTTTACCGTTCCGGAAAATGGGGCTGCTATTCCAAATATGAAAAGGAACTGATGCCGGCATTCGCAAAGTTCCAGGATGCAAAATATTCTGTCTGGATGTGCAACGGAACCACCACATTGGAATGTGCTCTGATCGCATTGGGGATCGGCCCCGGCGATGAAGTGATCGTTCCCGGTGTGACCTGGATCGCAACTGCTCAGGCTCCCCTTTATGTTGGGGCAACTCCCGTGATCGTTGATATCGATCCCAATACGCTCTGTATTGATCCTGTCAAGATCGAAGAAGCCATTACTCCCCGTACAAAAGCGATCATTCCTGTTCACCTTTTCTCCTCTGTTGCAGATATGGACAAGATCAATGCGATTGCCAAAAAACATGGTTTGGCGGTGGTTGAAGATTGTGCCCATGCCCATGGAGCAAAGCAGCATGGAAAGGGAGTCGGTTCTCTCGGGGATGCGGGAAGTTTCTCCTTCCAGCTCTCCAAACTCATGACCGCTGCAGAAGGCGGATGCTGTACGACCAATAATGAAAAGTTGGCGGAAGATATTTTCCGGGTTTCCCATATCGGAAACTCTTTCCTCAATCCGAAGGTCCCCCCGCAGGATGGGCTGATGTGCCATCAGTACCGCATGACTGATTTCCAGTCTCTGATCATTCTGGATCAGCTTGCTCATCAGGAAGAACTGCGCGACCTCCGCGCAAGAAATGCTCAGATCGTCCGTGATATCATCAAGGATATTCCCAGTGTGAAGATGCAGGCAAGTTCTTATGAAGATGATACCAGAGCTTACTACTTTGTCACCTATCTTCTTCAGCCGGAATATTTGAAGGAAGGTGTTACCCGCGCTGATATTTATGCTGCGATCCGTGCGGAAGGTCTGCTCATTCATGAAGGCTGGGGCTGCCCGCTCTATAAGAGTCCCGTCTGGAACATGAAAGAAGATACCTATGTGAAGAAAGATACAGAAGTCTGTGAAGATGTGATGTACAACCGTGTTATGTGCTGCGGAAACACCACTCTGCTCGGATCCGAAGATGTCACCGCACGCGTCGGAGAATGTATTGCAAAAGTCATGAGAACCGTTACCAAGTAAAGGAGTGCCCGATGAAAAATAAACTTGGAGTTGCCGATTACGGCATGGATGTCTGGTACGGCGGCTGCTGGAATCTGGAAGAACGTCTTGAGCTCTTGCAGAGTATCGGCGTTGACGGGATCGAATGGGTGAAGGGTGCAACGGAAGCGGATGTGATCCGCAATGCCGCACTTTTTCACAGCAAGGGAATGGATTTTGCCAGCTGTAAAATGGATAATCCGGAATTGACCATGCGCTGTGCTTCCGCCCTGGGCAAAGAATACGTCTGGATCACGGTTCCCTGTACCCGCAATATTCCGTTCGATGATTACTGCCGCCGCTGCAATGCTTTTGTGGAAGCCGCAAAACGGTATAACTTGAAAGCAGCTCTTCACAATCATCTGGGAACCTGCATTGAAAGTCAGGATGAACTGGATAAATTTATGGAAGTCGTTCCCGGAGCGGCACTTCTTCTGGATATTGCTCATCTTCACGCCGCTGGCGGAGATGGTGTCCGAACCGTTCAGAAGTATCACGACCGTCTTGTTGCGGTCCATTTCAAGGATATTTACTATAAAGATCTGAATGTTGGATTGGATTCCTGGTGGGATCGTCTCCGGTTCTGTGAACTTGGCGGCGGAAATGCCGGATTGGATTATGAAGCGATTGCAAAGGAACTTCAGAAATACAATTATGACAAATGGGTTCTGATTGAGCATGATACTCATTTGAGAGCCCCCGAACTGGATCTGAAGGTCAGCGCAGATATTTTGAAAGAACTCTTCAAATAATTTCCGCTGAACAGATCGGCAAAAAGGCATTGTCAGAAATTTCCCGGCAATGCCTTTTTCATTGTAAATTTCCCCGGGAGAATGATCCGGGCTTGATTTTTTTGATTTGGAATGATATATTCCGGAGTAATAACTCAGCGGGAATATTTTTATGAACATTCTGAAAAAAATCCTTTTCTTTTTTATTGGCGTTCCTGTACTGTCATTCTTTTTGCTGATCACATTATCCAATTGGTCGCAAATGCAATCAGACTCCAAGGTTGATAAATTGGAAATCGTGGAATGGGAAGGTCTTCTCCCGGTCAATATCACAGTTCCGGTCTGTTATGTCGATAAGGTTGGCATTTTTACCAAGTCAAGCACAATGCGGACTAATAAAGGGGAAGATTATTCGTTCAGGGTTGATCCTGATCATCCAGACAGATATTGGATCACCAGAATGAGATTCAAGTTTGGCGGGAAATATTGGGTCCGATACCGGATCACTGATTCAGCTGTAGAAAAACAATTGGCGGAATTATACAGAACAAAACCCTTTGAAGTCTTGTTGGAACAGAAGCGGCAGCAGGAGCCAAAATAATGGTTCCACAGATCCCGGAGACTTGTATTTTCACATAAAACATGTATATTTATGATTGATGAGGCAAGTTAAAAGTCCCATTTTTTGAAATACCTCTGATTTTCAGGAACAAGGAGTTGATTTTATGAAATTTTGTGCCATACAGGTTCCCTATGGGAAAGATTTGAAAGATACGGAAGCTTCTGTGGAATTTCTGATCAATGAATTGAACAGCTGCGATGAATCATTGGATCTGATTCTCACTCCGGAATATTCAAACGGTCCTGGTGAACTGACCCCGGAAGAAGCTCTTCCATTTTACATTTCTCATACAGAGAAACTGGTTGAGGCAGCCGTCAATGCCGCAAAACGGTGTCATGCAACTGTTGCACTTTCCGGCTGTTTCAAAATCGGAGAACATTACCGGAATACTACCCGGGTTTATCATCCGGATGGAAGTTTTGCGGGGGATTACTACAAACAGCAGCTTGTTTTACGGGAACCGGCAGAGCATGGTGTGGAAAATACCCATACCCGGAAATGGTGTCCGCCGCCAATCGTGGAATCTCAGGGACTCCGTCTTGCGTTTCTGACCTGTTATGATGCCTATTTTGAAGAGTATATCGCACATATCGCCTACCGCCGCCCGGATGTGGTTCTTGTGGCTGCATTCCAGCGCGGGGAACCCTGTGAAAATCTGAGATTGATGAATCAGATGCTTGCCTATCATGCCGGAGCCTTTGTGCTGCGGTCTTCTGTTGCCATGGGGGAAAACAGCACCAAAGGCGGAACATCTCTTGCCATTGATCCTGCCGGAAAAATTCTGGCAGATTTCGGACAGAAAACCGGAAAAATGGTTGTGGAAATTGCAGATCCTCATTGGAAATACTGCCGGACGAACAGTTATGGCGGAAGCATGATTTCCAATTGCGATTTCATTGAGCAGGGCAGAACTCCCTGGAACTACCGTGCCTGCGGAAGCTGTGTGAAGCCGGATGAATTTCAGATGGGGTATCCCAGAATCTGTGCGCATCGCGGTTTTTCAACGGTTGCACCGGAAAATTCACTTCCTGCATTTGGTGCGGCAATTGCGCTCGGCGCCGATGAAATCGAATTTGATGTCCGCTTTACAGCAGATGGTGTTCCTGTATCCATTCATGATCCCAATCTGGAGCGGGTTTCCAACGGGACCGGATTGGTGGAAGAGAAGACTTTGGCTGAATTGGAAGAGCTTGATTTCGGGGCAAAATCTGCTGCTGCGTTTTCCGGATTGAAGATCCTGAAACTGGAAGATCTTCTGAAGCGTTTTCCCCGGCAGGCGATTTTGAATATCCATATCAAATCCATTGGTGTATCGCCCTATCCGAAGGATAAATTTCAAAAAATCGTTGATCTTCTCCGGGAATATGATTGTGAACGTCATTGTTACATTATGGCTACGGGTGAGATTCTTCAGACTGCCCGGGAAATTGCGCCGCACATCAGCCGTTGTATGAGTGCAGATGACGGCGGCTGGGAAATTGTAGATAATGCGATCCGGAATCAGTGTCAGAAAGTTCAGTTATACAAGCCTTATTTCAATCAGGAAATGATTGACAGGGCGCATGCCAACGGAATTTTGTGCAACGTCTTTTTCAGTGATGATCCGGAAGAGGCGCGGAACTATCTGGAAATGGGGATTGATACGATCCTGACCAATGATTATTTCCGGATCGCCCAAGTCCGGGACGCATTTATAAAAGAGAAAAAGTAAAGGATTCGGCATAGAGCTTTATCGCAGCAAAAACTCAGATCTCAGGTTTGATATTCAAGAACTTCAAGCCTGATTCCATAGAGATCAATAAAAATAATCAGGGGAGAAAAAGATAATGGCAACAGTAATGATATCAAGCGGGATTGTTTCAGAGGGGACGATCATTGAAGATGATATGACATTGATGATCTCTTCCGGCGGAACAGTAAATTCTGCAATTGTTGAAGATGGCGAGATCATTGTTAATGGAGGGGTTGCAAACAGTACGACTCTCAACCGTTATGGAGAGATGGATATTTCCAGCGGGGGAATTGCAAATCATACCACAGCCAATATGGGGAATGTGACCGTTTCTTCCGGTGGAACTGCGAACAGCACAACTGTGAATGCCGGAACAATGGATGTTTTATCCGGCGGAACTGCGAATAATACTCTTCTTCAAGTCGGTGGAAGCCTTTGTGTTTTATCCGGCGGAACGGCTATCAATAACCAATCTGTTGTTTCTTCTTATATTTATCTCTTTCGTGGCGGAACGGCAGAAAATACGACTGTTGATAATGGCAATATGTATATTCTGGGGGGTGTCGCA
Organism: Lentisphaeria bacterium; assembly: GCA_017456805.1. The sequence continues at coordinate 33,977 of JAFTIQ010000032.1, read as the reverse complement.
AATAATACAAGCGTCGTTGGCGACGGGTACATGTATGTTTTAGCTGGCGGAACGGCAAACAGTACTTTTGTTGGAAATGGGGAGGCTGGTTTTTTTGGATACTTTTGGGGGGATATGATCGTCCTGTCCGGGGGAGTGGCTGATAATACAACAGTTAATTGCGGATCATTAAAAATATCTTCTGGAGGTATTGCAAAAAATACAACAGTATCCTATGGCTATATGCATGTATCTTCCGGTGGATTTTCTGAGAATATGGTCATAAATGGCAATTATGTATTTGTTTTATCCGGCGGAACTGCCAATAATATAGATGTTAACTCCGTTGGACTGCTTCAAGTTGCCGGAACTGCCAATAATATAGATGTTAACTCCGGCGGCTCCCTTCAAGTTGCCGGAACTGCCAATAATATAGATGTTAACTCCGGCGGCTCCCTTCATGTTTTATCGGGTGGAACTGCAACTGATGTGATTTGGACTCCCTGTATAAATGGTTATATCACCGTGGAAGATGGCGGTTATATCACCTATGCAAGTTCTTATTCCGGGGTTTATTATGGTTCAGATAATCAATTGCTTTCTCATACGGTTTCCATGACAGACAAAGTTGTCTCCGGTTCTTCTGCTTTAATGTATGTCATGTCAAACGGAGTTACAAAAAATACAGAAGTTACAGGGCAGGGAAGAATGTATGTTTCCAGTGGAGGTACTGCTGTAAATACGCATGTTTCTTCTAATGGATCAATGAGTGTAGAGGGAAATGCCAATTATACATCCGTTTATAAATATGGTGATGTCAGTGTTTCCGGCGGTGGTTCCATGTACGGAGTGAATCTGTATTCCGGGGGATATCTGGTTGTCGGAGAGGAGGGTACCGTTGATACTCTGTTTTACAATGGTTCCGGAAGTGCAAGAATTTTCAGTGGCGGATTGATTATAAATACAACGGTTAATTCCAATGGAACACTGAATATTTATGATGGTGGTACCGCGAGTAATATTGTTCTGAAGAATGGCGGAACGTTGGGTTATTTTGGCGGAACCTGTAAAAATGTGGATCTGCTTCATGGCGGATCAATGGCAATTGAATTCGGAGCAGTTTGCAACTCTCAAATTGCTTCAGGCGGAACGATTGTTGTTTCCAATGGCGGAACGGCGAGTTCCTGTATAACTAAATCCGGTGGAAATATTCAAATTTTTTCCGGCGGGACTGCTGTTAATACCCGGCTGATGACCGGTGGAAGAATGCATGTTTACAGTGGAGGGGCTGCGTTCGGGACAGTTACCAGTTATGGTGCCAAAGTTAATCTGGATGGCGGAATGATTTCCAACACGCATCTGCAGCGCGGGACCGTTACTTCTGTTTATCATGGAGGTTCTGCGGTTAAGACCAGAGTCGATTACGGTTCTTATCTTATCGTAAATAAATATTATTGGTCAGAGACTCCCTATGTATATGATACCATTGTCAGTTCAGGCGGCGGTTTGACTGTTATGTCAGGGGCAATTGCGGAAGATAATGAAATTTTTGGTACATTGAACTGCAACAATGGAGGTGTCTTGCGGGGAGAAAACATAATTCATGGCAGAGCCAACCTTGCAGGAAATGCAGTTATAACAAGCGATACGTCCATTATTTTTGATGTGTCCGGACATTCCGCATCATCAATGCAGGAGTCTTACAGGGAAGCAATGTTGAACAGTTACTATGTTGCCCGTGAGGCTGATATGACAATTACGGTTTCTGCATATCAGGAAAATGGTTCCTATATTCTTGCAAACTGGGCTGGCGATGCGGATGAAAAGACTTTTACTCTGATTCTGGATGAGGAAGAAATCGGGACCTTTTCTATTGGAGAGGACTTGAACTATAATGGAAAAACATATTCATTATATTGTTTTGATGATGCGACAAACAGCAAGGCACTGACATTGAAAGTCAGCGAGGAAACCGATGGATTGTCTGATGATTGGATTGATCTTGGTTCAGAAGGAGATCTTCTTTGTAATGAAACAAACATTGCAGCGGAGACAGAATCTTCTCTTTCTATCGGTGATCTGGAAACTGCCGATAAAACAGTCTGTCTTACGGATTATAACAATTCGGGATCGGATGATCTTTTGGTTTGCAGCAATGTTGCCGATTCAGAATTAACTGCATGGTCAGGGAATGATGGATCCATTATTCAAGCCTTGGCAATTGCATAACTGAAAATTCTATCCGGAGCAAAATTTTACCTGATGGTATTTTGCTCCGGGTATCAGGGATAATTTCAAGAAAAAGATTTTTTCGTCAAGTTTGTGTTTTTCTGACAGGACGGGGTTGCAAAAATGACAATCACGATATATATTACCGCGTGAATTATTAGTGAAAACAAATTGTTTCCGGCAGACAAAGTCGATTTGCCCAAACAATACAGCATGGAAAAATTTGAAAATTATGAAACTCCCTTCATTGAAAATCAGACATCTTGAATCAAAATATCCGGTGATTCAGGCAGGTATGGGTGTGAAAGTCGGATCCGCTGAATTGGCAGCGGCTGTTGTGGAATGCGGCGGATATGGAACGATCGCCAGCGTTGGACTGGGGGACGTCGAACGGGGAAAATATCATTTTGTAGAGGAATGCAATAATAAATTTTCCGATGAGATCCACAGGGCTCAGGCTCGTTTGCAGGGGAAGAAACCCCTCGGAGTCAATGTGATGGTCGCCCTTTCCAATTATCAGGATATTGTGGAAACTGCAGTGAAAGAAGGCGTGGATTTTATCATTTCCGGAGCCGGTCTTCCTTTGAATTTGCCGGAATTCGTCGGAGATGCAAATATCGCATTGATCCCTGTCGTTTCCAGTGCAAGAGCTTTTGATCTTGTTCTGCGCACCTGGGAGCGGAAATATAACCGGAAACCGGACGCAGTCATCGTGGAAGGTCCCCGGAACGGCGGACATCTCGGTTTCACGATGGAACAGATCGAACATCCGGAAACCTGCTCTCTTGATCTCATTTATAAGGAGATCAAGGCAACTGCAGATCAGGCGGGTTTGCCGGAACTTCCCATTATTGCAGCTGCCGAAGTCGCCAGCCGCGAAGATGTGGAACGGATGCTCAGTTACGGATACAACGGAGTGCAGATCGGAACCTACTTCATCACAACGGAAGAAGCCGGGGTGGATGATAAGAGCAAAATGGTTTGGATCAACGCAACGGAAAAAGATATTGTTGTGATCAAGAGCCCGGTCGGACTGCCGGTTCGCGTTTTGAAAACCCCTCTTGTCGAACGTGTTATGACTGGAGAAAAACAGCGTTTTACCTGTCCGTACCGTTGTCTGCGATCCTGCAATCCGGCAAAATCCCTTTTCTGTATTGCGCGGGCTTTGATTGCGACCTATCAGGGGGATGTTGAAAACGGGCTTTATATGACAGGATGCAATGTTGGAGCGAGCACCCGCATTTTCCCGGTTAAAGAGTTTTTTGATACGCTTGCAGATTGAGAGCAGTAAGGAGTTGACCGATGCTTTCTGCTTCCGGACTTTATAAATCATACGGGAAGACTTCAGTGCTGAATGGTTTGAGCCTGAATGTTTCCCCGGGAACGGTTCTTGGTTTTATCGGACCGAACGGAGCCGGGAAATCGACTGCGATGAAGATTCTTTGCGGGATATTTCCTCCGGATGCCGGAGAAGTGACTGTTTCCGGCGTTGATATGATTGCGGATCCGGTGAGTGCGAAACAGAAATTGGGTTATTTGCCGGAAAATGCCCCGCTGTACTCCGGTATGAGTGTAGCCGCTTTTCTCCGTTTCTGCGGAAAAATGCGCGGGTTGAGCGGCAAAGAACTGGATTGTGCCTTTGACCGGGTGGTGGAAAGCTGCCGTCTGAAAGAGGTGCTCCGGATGGATGTGGATTCGTTATCCAAGGGATTCCGCAGAAGAACCTGTCTTGCGCAATCGTTGATCCATTCTCCGGAAAATCTGGTTCTTGATGAGCCGACTGACGGCTTGGATCCGGATCAGAAACGGGAGATCCGGTCTCTGATTCTGGAATTGAAAGAGCGGACAGCGATCATTGTTTCCACCCATATTCTGGAAGAGATCGGAGCCGTCTGTGACCGGGTTCTTGCGATCCGTCAGGGCAGGGCTGTGTTTGATGGAACTTCTGAAGAGTTCCGGCATCTTTCCTCTGATGAAGGGTCGGTTATTCTGCGTTTGGAAGGGGCTGCTGATCCTGCCGGATTTGAGAATATTGCCGAGGCAAAATCTTTTACCTTCCGCCGGGATGGAGAAAACGTTCTGCTGCGTCTTCAGCCGATGCCGGGAAAAGAGAAACAGCTTGTATCGGCAGCATTTTCCTATGCGATGGAGCGGGGATGCCGGATTCTGGAATGTGATATCCTGCATGCGGATCCGAGTCAGATTTTTGCTGAGCTCGGGGAAGGGGAAGAAACATGTTGAGACGTTTTTTTGCTGTGATTGGAAAAGAGCTTTCTCTGGCAGCCGCTTCGCCGTCTGCATGGGTATTCCTTGTGATATTCCTTGTATTGTCCTCCTTCTGTGCCTTTGTTGCCAGCGGGATGTTTGCCTCAGGGCAGGCGGATCTTACGCCGTTTTTTGACTGGATGCCCTGGCTGTTTCTGCTGATTGTTCCTGCATTGGCAATGCCGATGTGGTCAGAAGAGCGGCGTCTTGGTGTGTTTGAGTTGACGTTATCCTTTCCTGCATCGTCCTGTGAGATGGCGGTGGGGAAATTTCTTGCCGGATCCTTTTTGCTGCTGCTTGCGCTTTTGCTGACTTTCCCGGTGCCTGTGACAGCGATTGTGCTTGGAGAACCGGATATTGGTGCGATTTTATGCGGGTATGCCGGTGCTCTGCTTCTGGGGTGTGCCTATCTTTCCATGGCATCTTTCTGTTCTGCGGTATCCAAGAGCCAGACTGCCAGTTTTCTGTTATCCGTGCTTTTATGCGGATTTTTCCTGTTTGCCGGCTGGCAGAGAGTTACGGATCTGCTTGGATTATGGCTGCCGCATGAAATTGTTCAGGGGATTTCCTCCTGTTCCTTCCTTTCCAATTATCAGGCATTTCAGAAAGGGGTTGCAGATACTTCCGAGCTGATATATTCTGTTTCTTTATCCGGATTCTTTCTGGCGTTGACGTGGTTTACGCTGGAATTAGTGGCTGCGGTTCCCGGCGGACTTTTTGCTCCGGGGATTTTGAAAAACGGTGCCAGCCGCCGTGCAGCCGGAAAATTCCTGCTTCGTTTGTGCTGGATCTTTGTCGTATCTGTCTCCTTGACAACGATCGGCCGGGTTTGGAAATACCGGATCGATGTGAGCAGCGATCAGGCATATTCCATTGCCCCGGCATCGAAAGCGATCGCCGGAAAATTGGAACAGCCGGTTCTGCTCCGTTTTTATGCATCCCGTTCCAGCAAGGTGATGATGCCGGTTTTGCGGAAATATGCGGATCGTGTGGAATGGCTTCTTCAGGAGTTTGCAGCGGCATCCAACGGGAAGATCGTTCTTCAGATCGTGGATCCTGCAGCAGATCCGATCTATGATGAAGCGGCATCACTGGATGGCTGTACAGCGATTTCTGATGCCTCCGGGGAACAGATTTATCTTGGGATTTCTGCTTCTTACGGAGCCCGGACTCAGGTGATTCCGTTTTTGTCGCCGAAACAGGAGGCGCATCTGGAGCATGAGATCATCCGGATCGTTCAGAATGTGAGTAAAAAGAACCGTCCCAAGCTCGGGATTATGTCTCCGCTTCCTGTTTTTGGAAAGCGTCCGGACTTCGGGAACTTCCAGCAGCGGAGCATGGAAACGGTAACGATCGATCCACCGTGGTATGTGATTTCCGAACTGATGAAGGATTATGATGTGGTACAAGTTCCGATGGATGCCCCGGAAATTCCTGCAGAGTTGAATGCATTGATCGTGATCCATCCTTCGGGGATTTTGCCGAGAACTGTATTTGCGCTGGATCAGTTTGTCCTGCGCGGCGGAAATCTGGCGGTATTCGTCGATCCCCGTTCTTTCTATGCGGTATTGAAGGCTAAGACAGATTATTCCATGCTGGAACGTTTTACTTCCGGACTTTCCCTGCTGCTTCAGAGCTGGGGTGTGGATTACAGTCAGGAACAAATGGTTGCGGATATGGTGTCTGCCTACCGGAGAAAATTGCCGGACCGGAATGTTACCAATCCGATGGTGATGAATTTACAGCAGGCGCGTTTTGATAAAGAGAGTCCGGAAACCGCATATTTGAATCTGGTTTCCATGTATTTTGGCGGATGTTTCAGCGTGGAGGAACGGCCCGGGGTTGAGAGCCGGGTGCTGATTTCCAGCTCTCCGGAGTCTCAGGTGATCAGCTCCATGCTTGCTGACCGGAACGAGCTTGTTCTGCGCCGTTTCAAAGCCGGCGGTCAGGAACTTCCTCTGGCGGTCCGTTTGGAAGGTACGTTCAAAACCGCATTTCCTGCGGGGGCTCCGGATAAGACACTGTTCCGTCCGGGAACGGTTTTTCTGAAAGAATCCGGGAAGAAGAGCCGGATCTACCTGTTTGCTGATGCTGATATGCTGTTCAATGATGTCTGTTTGACCCAGGTTCCGGATGTGACCGGGCAGAAGATGTGGCTGACAGCCAATGATAATGTGAATCTTCTTTTGAATATAGCGGAGCAGTTGACCGGAGAACCCACTTTGGCAACGATCCGGAGCCGGATCCCCATGAGCCGTCCGCTTTCCCGTTTCAATGAGATCAAAGCCAATGCGGAACTGCGTTACCGTAACCGGATTCTTCAGGCGGAGCGGAACTATCTGCTTGCCGGAAGACGGTTGGAACAGTTGAACCGGATGAAGAAAAGCAGACCTTCCAAGGCGCTTTTTGAAGAGATCCGGAAAGAGACTCAGAAATTTAACGAGGCACGGCGTGAATTGAACTTGCTGCGGCACTCCCTGCAATCGGAATTGGAAGAGATGGAAACGCGGATCAAGGTGATCAATCTTGTTGTTTTGCCCGGAATCATTGCGCTGCTTGGTATTCTGTATGCAGTGTTCCGTCACAGCCGTATGACCCGGAGGAAGAGATCATGAAGAGATTTTTGAATTGGAAGATCGTTGTATTGCTGCTGTTTGTTCTTGGGGCGGCAGGATCTGTTTATCTTCAGAAAAAGCGGGATTCGGAAGCAGATCTTTCTCTTAAGCAGCATTTGCCGGAATTTCAGACGGAAGCTCCGGAAAAGATTATTCTTTCCTGGAAAAAGAATGTTGTCACTCTTGTTTTTTCTGATGGGAAATGGCGGATTCAGGAACGCGGCGGACACCCGGCAGATATGGGAAAAGTGGGGCGTCTGATTGAGGCAGTTCAGCGGATCCGTCCGCTCCGCCGGGCAGTTCCCGGAGATAAAGAGATGTGTTCTCTGCTTCGGGTGAATCCGGAGGAGACGGATCCCCGGAAGGTTCCGGGAGTCCGGATCCGGATGTTTGATGCCAAAGGGAACTCCTTGCGTGATTTGACGTTTGGAGCCGGATATTTTACGGTTACGGAGGAGGTTTCTGCCGGACAGGATCCTGAGCCGAGCGGCAGATGGGCAGGAATTGTGAAAGCTGACGGAAGTGTGATTCCGTTCCTGATTTCCAGCATGTTTGAGGAATATCATCCTGTTCCGGGCAGTTGGATCAGTTGTCCGGTGTTTGAAGGATTGGATCAGATCTATTGGATCGGATTTGAATTCAAAGGGCAAAAATGGATGCTTGCGCGAATGACCGTTGAGGATCCTTTTTCCTGTATTTATCCGGGATCGAAACCGGTTTCCCGGCAAAATATCAACCAGTTTTTCAATGTGCTGTCGCAACGGTATGTCTATGACGGGATCCGTGCTGATGCTGCCGGAACTTTGACAAAAGTGGGCAGTCTGAGTCTGCAGGATCGGAATCATGGATATGTACGGAGTTTATCTTTTTATACGTCGGAGAAGGTGAAGGGGCATATATTGTGCCGGGTTCATGCGCAGGCGAAGAAAGATAGTCCAGCCGAGAAGCAGGTCCGGGAGTTTATGGATGGCAGAGATGGCTGGCTTTACATGATCCCGGAAAGAGTTTTTGAAACGATCAAAAAAAATCCAGCAGGAGAATAAGAGAATATGATTCACCTTTTGAATGCACTTGATTGCCGCTTGAGCGATGTCATAGATGTGAGCCCCTGGAAGCGGGTGGAACTGGATCTTGGCTGCGGAAGCGGCGGATTTTCCATCAAACTTGCCTCTCATAATCCGGAAACACTGGTCATGGCAGCTGATGTGATGCTTGGCAGATTGCGGAAAGTGGAAAAGATGGGGAAACGGGAAGGATTGAAAAATCTGGAACTTTTGCGCGTGGAAGGACGGCATTTGACCGGAAGGATTCTGCCGGATGGTGTTCTTGACCGGATCCATATTTTGTGTCCGGATCCCTGGCCGAAGCATAAGCATAAAGGAAACCGGCTGATGTCATCGGAATTTATGATGTCGCTTTACCGGATATTGAAACCGGGCGGAGTTCTTCATTTTGCAACGGATGATCCCCGGTATATGAATGCCACTCTTGGGAATATTGCCTCATCTGGGCTTTTTGAGCAGCTTCCGGATGATGCGTTGGCGGATGTTTCAGATTTTAAGACGGAGTTTGAGCTTGATTGGCTTGCGGTTGGACGGACTGTTCCGCACGTTGCATTCCGTCCGATTGGGAAAGAAAATCAGAAATAATCCGGAAAATTATGTAAAATATTTATAAAAAGCGGAATTATTTATTTGACAATTCTCTTTTTATGGTGTATTTTGCAACGCTTTGCGGGAGTGGAACGTTTTTTTTGTTCCACTGTCATAATAAGGTTATAACAATAACGAGAAATAACATAGGAAACAACAGGAGAAAAATGACGGACGGAATTTCAAGTTATGCTGGAAGCACGGAACGTTCCAAAGTCGCAATGAAACTTGCGATCATGGCAACGATTCTTGCTTTGTTTTTTACCGGGTTGGCATTGATTGCCGGTTTTGGAACCGGCTGGAGCGGGCTCGGCGCATTTACTTTGGGAGCGATTCCTTTTGCAGTTGCATCAATTTTTTCGATTGCAGCTGTTTTTTATGGAATGCTTTCCGGAAGTGCGGCGGAAGAAGAATATGAAAAAGAGCTGTTGAAGAAACGGAAAGAATCCCGGCAGAGTCTGCTGGATGTTTCTGAAGATGTCCGTTTCACTTCCGGACGAACCTTTGCAAATTATCAGAAGTATGCACCGCAGGTATTTACTGTGATTGCGTTTCTTGTGGTTTGTTTTGGATTGTGGAAGAGTTCTTCTGTCACGGCATCGCTTGGCGAGGCCGGACTTCCGCTTCCGAAATCCCCCATGGCTCTTGCTTTCGTCTGTGCGATTTGTGCAGCGGTTTCTCTTTTTATGGGGATGTTCCTTTCCGGACAGAGCCGGGTCAGGGAATTCCGCTGGCTGCGTCCTGCCGGAGCATGGTTTATTGCCGGTGCGGGAGCCTGGCTGGTGGCAGCGATCCCGGCTGTTGCGTTCCACTACGGCAATCAGAATTGGGAGCTTCCCTTTGCAAAGTTCGTGTATGTGGTCCTGATTATCCTCTGCGCGGAATTTGTGTTCAACTTTATCTCTGAATTTTATCGTCCGAGAACACAGCTTGAAGATCGTCCGGTTCATGAAAGCCGTCTTCTTGCTCTGTTTATTGATCCGGGCAGCATTGCGAAAAACATTGCGAACATGCTGGATTATCAGTTCGGTTTCAAGGTTTCCGGAACGTGGATGTATCAGAAATTCTGCCAGGTTGCGCTGCCTGCGATTTTTGCATGGCTGCTGATTTTGTGGCTCTTTACCTGTATCGGGGAAGTCGGTCCCGGACAGGTGGGGGTGATGACCCGTTTTGGAAAACTCGTATCAGAACAGCCCATGGAATCCGGAGTTTACTTCAAGCTTCCGTGGCCCTGTGATCATATTTATCAGATCAAAGTTGATGAACCTCAGACGATTGTGATCGGGGTTGAAAAGAATGCTGATGCTGCACAGGAAGCTCAGCAGCCCACCTCGACGATCCTCTGGACAAAGCAGCATGAGGCAGGTGAAATGCCCTTCCTGGTTGCCAATGACAGTTCCAGCAATGATCTGAACAATGCAGTCTCCCTTTTGAATGCGGTTCTTCCTGTTACCTATAAGGTCAATAAAGACAAGGTAATGGATTATTTCCTGAACTATCAGAATGTTCAGCAGGCACTTCGCGATCTCGGAACTCATGAAGCGACGGTTTATTTTGCAAGTACCGACTTTATCCGGGATCTTTCTGTTGGACGGGAAGAGATCACGAAGGTTCTTTGCGAACGGATCCAGAAGAGAGTGGATACTCTGAAGCTGGGGGTTACGATCCTGAGTGTTGATTTGAACGGTACTCATCCGCCGGTGCAGGATGTTGCTTCTGCATTCCAGGATGTCTTTATTGCAGAAGAAAAAATGTATACGGAACGGGAAAAAGCTCAGGCTTATGCTGTTGAAAAACGGGCATCTGCTGAAATTGAACGGATCCGTATCATCAGTGAAGCAGAGACTTACAAGTATAAAGTTACGAGAGTTTCCGCCTCTGAAGCGGCTGAATTCCAGAGCAAGCTTTCTGCTTACAAAGCAATGCCGGAGATGTTCAAGCTCCGCACATATCTCGGATTCCTTGAAAACGATTGTGCGGGTTTGAGGAAATATATCATATCGTCAACGATTCCTTATCAAATTCTGGAGCTCAATGCGGAAGAAAAGCCGCGTCTTGACCTTCTGGATGCAGATCTTGGCGGTAGTGTGAACTGAAATAACAAAAAATAAAATAAATACAGGAGTTTGAAAAATGTCCGAATCTTGCTGCGGTCACAAACATGATCATGAACATGAACACAATGGCTGTTCCTGTGGACATGACCACGATCACAAAGAACCCGAAACAAAACAGAGCCGTGTGAATATCCCGATTATGCTGTTGGGATTTGCGGTCGCCGCGATCTTCCTGATCGCAATTTTCTCTTATCAGGTCTCAACAACTGAACAGGCTGTTGTTTTGACATTGGGTAAGATTGATGAAAATGTCAGACAGCCCGGTCTTCATTTCCGCTGGCCGTTCCCCATCCAGAAAGTCATGAAATATGATACCCGCCTGAGATGCTATGATGGAAATATCGGCAAACTGGAAGAGACCCCGACCTCTGACGGAAAAAATATTACAATCTCCATCTATACAGTATTCCGGATCAAGGATCTGATCAAATTCCAGAGTGCCGGCGGCAGCATTGTTGCTGCGGAAGAACAGCTCGGGATCCTGATGCGTACCGCTAAGGGTGCAGTTGTCGGGAAATACCGTTTCGATCAGCTGGTCAACTCTGATCCCAAAAAGATCATGATTCCTGCAATGGAAGCAGACATGCTGAAAATGATTGCACCCAATGCGGCTGAACAGTATGGTCTGGAAGTTATTTCTGTGAATATCCGGACAATCGGAGTTCCTGACAATCCGGCAAAAGCCATTGCAGAACGCATGATCTCCGAACGGAAAGCCCGCGCCGCTGAATACAAGAGTGAAGGGGAAAAAGTTTCCAAGAAGATCATGACCGATGCGGATGCCGCACGGATGCGCATTTTGACAGAAGCTGAAGCTCAGGCAAAGAAACTTCGCGCAGAAGGTGATGCCGCAGCCGCCGCTCACTATGCTGTGTTCCGTGAAAATCCCCAGTTGGCTCTCTTCCTCCGGAAACTGGATTCCATGAAGCGTCTGATGGGCGAAAGAACCACATTGATTCTTGACACCAACTACGCACCGTTTGATATTCTGAAGTATGGTGAAACTCTTCCCGGTGAACCTGCGAAGAAATAATTCTACCGGAGAATTCTAATATGGAAAACGATAACAAAGAATTGACAGAAGCACACATCACGGAAGAAGGTATGTTTTCTTCCGGTATGGATATGCTTGTCAAGAGCTTGAAAGCAGTGTTTATTCTGCTTTCCGTTCTGATATTGGTTCTGCTGATCTGGTTCTTCACATTCAGCGGATTTTTCACTGTCCGTCCCGATACAGCCGTGATTACATTACGGTTCGGAGAGTTCAAGGAGCTTTATACCGATGACTGGCACTGGGTATTTCCCTATCCTGTCAGTACCATTGTTGAGATCCCGACGACTCCCCAGACGATCAACAGCAACACCTTCATGCCGATCAATGAGAAGCTGATCACGGATCGTAAAAACAATCCTCAGGGCGGCGAAACTCTGGTTCCCGGCGTGGACGGTTATCTGATGACTGCCGATGCCTGTATCATTCATACTTCCTGGAGCATGACTTACCGGATCACCGGACCCAAGCAGTATTATGAAACCTGTTTGACCCCTGCTGCTCCGGCAGATCCTGATACTGTGTTCCGGGATGCAAATGACCGTGTGCTGGGAACCCGCGGACCGAAGACTCTGCTCCGTTCCATTCTTGACAATGCGGTGCTTGTTGTGACAGCCCGGTGGAATGCGAATGATATCATTTTCAACAAGAGCAACCAGTACCGTATGGAAGTGGAAGCGATGGTCAGAAAGCGGATTGCCGACATGAATATCGGGATCACCGTGGATTCTGTCAGCTTGGGCGTAAAGAGTCCGCCGCCGCAGACGATCAATGCGTTTGACGAAGTGCTTCAGGCAGAAATTCAGGCTGGAGCCGCCAAGGAAAAAGCTGAAGTTTATGCCTCTTCCCAGAGAGCTCAGGCGGAAACCGAGCGGAACGTTATGCTTGCTGAAGCAGAAAACTATAAGCGTCGTGTTGTAGCTGAAGTGGAAGCTGATGCTGCTTATTTCAGAAGTTTGCTGCCGGAATATAAGAAGAATCCGGCATCTGTAACGGTTGCGCTGTTCTCTCAGACAGTGTCTGAAGCACTTTCCAAGGTGAAGGACAAATTCATTTTGAATGCGCTGCCGTCCGGTAGACAGGAGTTGCGTTTGAAACTCAATCCTGAACCCAGAGCGGATAAGAATGTGATCCAACCGAGAAGTCAGGAGGGTGAAAGATGAGCGTTTGTATTTGCGGTCATGATCATAATGAAGATGCAAAAGGTGTAATGTCAGAAGGCCGCGGTCATGGCAGAAGCATGGGCCGTGCAGCGTTTGCAGCGGCAGGCGGTTTCTTTGTTCTGAATTCCTTCCTTCTGGAATGGTTTTTCCCGGAACAGACATTTGCCTCCCAGATCAGTGCTGTGATCGGAGCGATCGTTTTGGCAATGCCTATTTTCATTGCCGCGGTCCGGGATCTCTGTGTTGGTCGTGTTTATATGAATGAGCTTGTTGCTCTTGCGATTCTTGCGGCGTTTGCCGGCGGAGAATTCCGGGAAGCCGGGATCATTTCCTTCTTCCTTCTGATTACGATCATTATTGAAACCCGTACAGCTTCCGGAGCGCAGCGTTCCATTGAAGAACTGCTCCGTTTGACTCCTCACGATGCCCACAAGCGCAATGAGGATGGAACCTATACGGATGTGGAAGCCGCTGACCTCAGCATCGGCGATGTGATCAGTGTCCGCCCCGGGGAAAACTTCCCGGTGGATGGTGAGATCATCGAAGGGCAGAGTGCAGTCAACCAGGCATCCATTACAGGGGAATCTCTTCCTGTCGATAAAGGCGTGGGCGATGAAGTTTATGCAGGAACCCAGAACCTTTCCGGGGGGATCGAAGTCCGCGTGACCAAGATCGGGGATGATACAACTCTCGGTAAGGTCAAAGAGATGATTCTTGCGGCGGAATCCAGCAAGAGTCCCATCGTCCGTCTGATTGATAAATATGCCGGATTCTATACTCCGACGATTCTGATGCTTGCGATGCTGACCTGGTGGTTCTCCGGCGGAGATATGAAGCGCGTGATCACTCTTCTCGTGATCGCCTGTCCCTGTGCAGTTGTTCTGGCGACGCCGACGGCAGTTGTTGCTGCGGTTGCTGCGGCTGCCCGGTTGGGGATCCTGATCAAGAACATTACTCATCTGGAACTTGCTTCCAAGATTAAGGCATTTGTGTTTGACAAAACCGGTACTCTGACCGAAGGAGAGCTTGCGGTTGCAAAGATCCGTCCTGTGGATGGTGTTGAGCCTGCCGAACTGCTTCAGATTGCAGCATCGGTGGAATCCCGCAGTAACCACCCGACTGCGCTTGCGATCCTCCGTCTTGCAAAAGAAGTCGGGATCAAGCTGGTGGAAGGTTCGGACTATGAAGAAGTTCATGGTAAGGGTGTCAATGCAAAAATCAATGGAGTTCCCTGTATGGTCGGCAGAACCAAATGGATGGCTGAGCAGGGGATCGTGATTGATCAGGATGAGACGGAAGTGATCGGCATGAGTGTTGTCGGGATTGCCCGGAACGGGAAACTGATGGGTATGCTCGGATTCCGTGATAAGATCCGTGCTGAAGCAGCGGATACGATCAAGGAGCTGAAGAACTCCGGGATCCGTCTTTGTGCCATGGTGACAGGGGACCGTGCAGCGGTTGCCAGCGAAGTTGCCAAGACACTCGGCATTGATGATTACCTTGGGGATTGTCTCCCTGAAGGGAAAGTGGAATATGTGGAAAAGGTCAAGAAAGATAATCTTGTAGCATTTGTGGGGGATGGTGTGAATGACGCTCCTGCGCTTGCTGCCGGGAACTTGAGTATTGCGATGCGTGCGATTGGCAGTGACATTGCTATCAACAGTGCATCTATTGCATTGATGAACAATGATTTGCGCCGCATTCCCCTGTTGATTTCACTTTCCAGAAAGATGTCATCTGTGATCAGCCAGAACCTTGCGTTTGGTATGATTTTTGTGATTGGCGGTATTATTCTGTCGGTCTTTGGAGAACTTACTCCCGTTGTGGCGGCGATTTTCCACACGGTCAGTACACTGATTGTTATTTTCAACAGTGCCAGATTGGTTCGCACAGGTGAAATGATCACTCTTGCAGAAAAGAAGAGTGAAGAGGAACAAAAATAAAAATTCTATTCGGGAGAATTTCTGAAAATGGCAAATATCGTTGAGGCAGTAGGACTTGTCAAAGAGTTCCGTGATTTCTGGAACCGACCCAAGGCAAGAGCAGTCAATGACATCGATTTTGAGGTCAAAGAGGGAGAAGTGATTGGTCTTTTGGGGCCCAACGGATCCGGGAAATCCACGACTGTCAAGATGCTTTTGGGGCTTCTTTATCCCACTGGCGGGCGGTTGACGGTTTTCGGGACTTCTCCCCGCAGTGTTGCAGCAAAACGGATGATCGGTTATCTGCCGGAAGAAACTTATCTTTACAAGTATCTGACGGCATACGAAACCCTTGATTTCTTCGGTTCTCTGTTCGGGCTTTCCGCACAGGAACGGAAAAAAAGAGCCGAACAGCTTCTGGATATGGTGGGGCTTTCCCATGCGGCGAACCGCCGGGTCGGCGAGTTTTCCAAAGGGATGGCCCGGCGAATCGGGCTTGCTCAGGCGATGATCAATGACCCTGCATTTCTGATTCTTGATGAACCTACAAGCGGTTTGGACCCCATCGGCTGCCGGGAAGTCAAAGATTTGATTCTTCTGCTGAAACGCCGTGGAAAAACTGTCCTTGTAACAAGTCATCTTCTCAGCGATGTGGAAGATGTTTGCGACCGCGTGATTATTCTTTACGGCGGCAAGATCCGTGCTCAGGGCACGATGGATGAGCTTCTTTCCGTGAAAAATACCAGCCGGATTACCATTCCGGACCTTCCGGATGAAGCTCTTGCCAAGATCGAAAATGTCATCCGTGAAACAACGGGGGCTGATTTTACGATCGACCATCCGCGCAAAACGCTGGAAGATTTCTTCCTGAATGTTGTAGATGATGCGAAGAAGGAAAGTATTGCAACATCCGGGGCAACTTCCGGCGGGGAAATCGCAGATTATCTTTCCGAAGGCGAAATTTCTGAAACCGGAAAAGAAAAACTTGCCAGACTTTCCGGTATGGATATTAAAGAAGAAGCCGCTCCTGAAACAGAAGCTCCTGTGATCGCAGAAGAAAGCAGGAAGAAGTTGAGCGAGCTGGAAGATAAAGTTGAGGTCGCGGAAGAAAAACCGCTTGATGAAGAGGCCCGTCAACAGATGGATGAGGCAAACAAGAAACTTTCCGATCTCTTATCAGGGAAATAAGCCGTAGGAGAAACAGATATGTCTGCATATTTATCAATCGTCAGACTGACGTGCCGGGGCGCAATGCGTTCCCACGTTTTTCAGTTCCTGCTTGCAGTGCTTCTGATCGGGATTCTGATTGTTCCCAATACCATCAAAGGGGATGGTTCTGCGTATGGTTACATTCAGGTTTCTCTTGAGTACAGCCTTTCGTTCATCTCCCTGATGCTGATGCTCACCGGGATCTGGCTCGGATGTCAGACAATGACTCAGGATTTGGAAGATAACCGGATCCACATGATCGTTGTCAAACCTGTTTCCCGTCCGGTGATCTGGCTTGGAAAATTTTCCGGAGTCATGGCACTTTTGACAGTGCTGCTCCTGATTTCCGCCTTGGCAGTCTACGGCTTTGTTACCTGGCAGTACAAAAAAGCCGGATTGATTTCCGAAGATGGCGCGCAGAAAGAACAGGGGGTTGCCAGCCGGGAACAGCAGAAGATCGCGAATGAAGTCCTGACCGGACGCCGTGTTTATATGCCGAAACTTCCGGATATCAACAAGCTGATCAATGAAGAATTTTCTCGTCAGATGTCCAAAACGACTCCGGACGGAAAACGGGTTCTCAATGTTTATACAGAAGAACAGCGGCAGAAGATTTTGCAGGAGATCCGCCGTCAGGTGCTTTCCGGGCTTTCTGAAATCAAAGCCGGACAGATCCGTCTCTGGGAATATGAAGGCCTTCCGAAAAATTACAAAGGCGATTTTTTTGTCCGTTACCGCGTTTATACATCCAGCACTTCCCAGACGGCTGAAAAGGTTGTCGGGGCATGGGGGGCGATCCTGTTCTATGAAAAAATGCCGGATCCGGCCAATGTGAAACCCGGAGAGAAACCGGTTCCGGAACTCATGACCACTTATGTGACCCGGAAACCGGAAGAAATCCTTACCGTTTCCGTAAATGAACTGGAACTGCCTTCTGAAAATATTATTTATGACGGTAAAGTGACGCTCGGCTATGCGAACTGGAGTCAGAAGCCTGTTCAGTTCCAGCTTGCCGATGGACCCAAGGTCCTTATCAAACATGTCAGTTTTCTCAACAACTATTTCCGGGCAGTATTCATGGAATGGCTGGCGGTTTTTGTTGTGACGATGATTGCTTTTGCTGCGGCATCTTTTCTTTCCATGCCTACGGCGATTTTCTTTACACTTTCCTACCTTGCCTTCGGATCTCTTGCAACGTTCCTGCAGAGTCCTATCAAAAATTACGGCAGTCTTGCAGAGATGCCCGCGATGGATGTTTACGGATACTACCTGGGCGAATTCCTGTTGTTTGCAGTGATTCCGATTCAGGCATTTTCCGTTTCAGAACTTGTGGCGAATGGGGAGTTGATCGAACTTTCCATGATCGGAAATGTATTTCTCTGGCACGTTCTGGTCAAGGGCGGGATTCTGGCATTGATTGGAATGTATATTTATAACAGACGTGAATTTGCCATGGCATCCGTCAAACGATAAGAAGAGGGAATGCGGAGATGTATTTCAAGAAAATTCAAATATGGTTGATCGTGATATTGGCTGCAGGGATCCTGCTCAGCTTGAATCTGGAAGTTCAGGATAAACTGGACAATATGATCCAACAGGAAAAACTTGTGGATGAGGCTTCGGTCAAGGGGCTGCCTCCCATGGTTGCCTTTACGACAGTTGCTCTGGGCGGTTTCCGCGGACTTCTTGCCGACCTGCTCTGGCTTCGTGCCGGTGCTCTGCAGGAAGAGGGCAAATATTTTGAACTCGTTCAGCTTGCCTCCTGGATCACAAAACTTCAGCCGAAATTCACCGGTGCAACTGCATATCTTTCCTGGAACATGGCATATAACGTTTCTGTGACGTTCCAGGCTCCGGAGGACCGCTGGCGCTGGGTTCAGCGCGGTATCGAACTGATCCGTGATGAAGCCTTGAATTATAATGCCAATGACCCCGTTCTTTATCAGCAGCTCGGCTGGATTTATCAGCATAAGATGGGGAATACCCTTGACGATGCACAGCGTTATTATAAATTCCAGATCGCCAAAGAGATGCAGAAAGCGTTCGGCGGCGTGCCTGATCCCGATTGGAAGGCGTTGAACGATGCCCCGCGCTCTTTTGTGGAGTTCCGGAAACTGCATCCTCAGGAAGAGTACTGGAACAAGATCCGTCAGGCAGGGTTCCCCGATGATGAAGCTTTGAACCGGGCGTTCCGCGAAACCGGATTGCTGCCGGAGGCTTTGACAAAAGCCTTGAGTGCTGATGATGCAAAAGAATTGGAAACGTTCCTCCGTGCCATCTGGCTCAGAGATTATTACAAAATCCGTCCGGAAATCGTTCTGGAAATCACGGAAAAATATGGAAAACTGGATTGGCGGACTTCTGAATCCTATGCGATTTACTGGGCAACGCTCGGAAATATGTACAGTCCCAAGCGGCAGAGTATTGAGTGTGACCGTATGATCACTCAGTCTTTGAAGGAATCCTTTATCGGCGGCCGTATGCTGATGCCGGAAGGGGTCCCGTCGGAAGACTATCTCCTTGTTCCCAATCTCGATTTGGCAGATGCTGTCAGAGAATCTTTCCTTCTTGCCGCAGAACGCAATCAGTATGCTCAGTCTTTCAAGAGCGCACTGGATAACTTCATGATCGACGCGATCGTTACCCTTTATTCTTACGGAAGAGAAAAGAAAGCACGGGAATATTTCAAGATCATGCAGAAAGAACGTCTGCCCGGGGATAAACGTTTCCTCAATTTTGATCAGTTCGTGCTTACCCAGTGGACGGAAGACGTGAAGGACGGTTCCTACAAACAGGTTCATGACCTGATCAGCGGTTTGATTTTTACTGCAGCACTTTACATTGCTTATGATGATCGTGCCGCAGGGGAAGCTCACTTGAAGCTCGCCAAAATGGCGTATGACCGTTATGCTCTCTCTTTCAAGGATGTTGACCGCATGAAACTTCCGCCCTTCGGGACAATGAAGAAAGAGATCGTCACAATGGTGATCAATAATTATCCCAAGCTGGCACCGCGTCTGCGTGGTGAAATTATGGAAGAGCAGCAGTCAACCGTACCGGCGGCCTCCTTGCTTCCCGGAACTCAGCTGCTTCCCGCATTGCCGGGAGCGAAAAAATAAAAAGTTTTCCTGAAATAAAGAGGGCTGTCGCAACTGACAGCCCCTTTTTTTGCTGAGAGTTATTTTTTTTTCCGGAGAGTGATCAATGCGATCTCGGAAGGTCTGCCGAAACGGATCGGAAAACCACTCCAAATTCCTGTTCCGTTGGTCAGATACAGCTGCATATCATCAATCTGATAGTGACCGGAAACAAAACCGCTGTTCATCTGTTTGACCAGCAGATCCAAACCCAAAATCATTCCGCCATGGGTGTGTCCGGAAAATTGAAGATCATAAAAGTCTTTGGCTTTTAACGCAAGTTTTGGATTGTGTGCAAGAAGAATTCCGCAATCTTCCGGTTTCATTTCCGGATGAACAGCTTTTTCCGGAGAAGGCAGTTCCATTTTCCGGATCCTGGCAGCCTGATCCATTGTTCCGGAAAGATAAACCCCGTTGGATAATTTGACGGAACGATTCGGAAGCATGTGGATCTTTGCTTCTTCCTGCAGGAATTTCATCCATTGATCGTACCCGGAATAATACTCATGATTTCCCGGGACACCATAAACTCCCAGCGGAGCGTTCAATTGATTCAGCAGGGCAACTTTGCCTCCGCACCGTTCAGTGGTTCCATCAACAAAGTCTCCGACAATGACGATCAGATCAGGTTTTGCCCCGTTGGTTCTTTTGACGACTTCCCGGATGAATTCCGGATCGGAGCTGTAATCAACATGGAGATCTGCCAGAAGGACGATTTTCATTCCCTCTGCACTCTCCGGAAGATCCTTCAGATAAATGGTCCGTTCTCTGACCGGCGGAACTTGGGTTCCCCAGTAAATCCCCAGCGAGGTGCAAAGAATCGAGAGACCAAGAAATCCGAGATTGAGCCGGATCCAATATTTTTTCCATTCTGCCGGGTATTCTTTGTGCTTGAGTTTCAATCCGAGACGGAATCCTCCATAGAGGATCATGCTGAACAGGAGCAGGGCAAACCAGCCAAGCAGGACAGCATAGATCCATGCGGAAAAAAGAATGATCCAGCGCGGAAGATCCGGCGCAAAAAATGCCGGTCCGCCAAACAATCTGATGATAAAATATTTGGAAGCCACGCAGCAGAGAATCACAAAGATTCCTGCTTTCCACCATTTGGAAATCGCAAGAGGGCGGATTGCAATGAGAAAGACACAAACAGCAATGATCGGGGAAAGGTACAGCAGCATAAAGACTCCTTCACAATGTTTCCGGAAAAGCGTTCCGGGGTAATGTTACTTTTTCCAAACCGGCTTCGGCGGCGGTTCCATTCCCAGAGCTTTATAAGTGTTCCGGAAATGAAGCTTTGCAAATTTCCCCAAGTATTCGCGTCCGCCAGCCACAGCAAGTCTGGATGCGGGCTCATCGGTTTGTTCTCCGCCGCCTTTCGGCAGCGTGATTCCGGCAGTTTCGCTGAGTTCATCCAGTTTTCTCAGGAATCCTGCCCTTGCCAGAATGGAAGCCGCGGCAACAGCAATATCGCTTTCCGCTTTGACTTTCTGGACAAGATGAATTTTTTTCCCCCGTTCTCCGAGTGCGTTGCAGATCAGAGAATCATCTCCGAATTTATCCGCGATCGCTTCTGTGCAATCCGGAACTTTTTCCAGCAGATTTTCCAAAGCACGGGCATGAGCCCATGCCAAAAGCGGATTGATGGAACGGAAACTCTGATACATCCGGTTATAAGCCTCCGGTCCGATGCTGACAATGGAAAAGTTCCCTTTGAGGATCGCTGCGGCTTTGGAAGCAATCGCCCGGAGCTTCGTATCGCTCTTGATCAGCTTGCAGTCACAAACTCCAGCCTGAAGCAGTTTATTTTCCATCTCTTTATCCGGAATATAGGCGGCACATGCCACCAGCGGACCGAAAAAGTCTCCTTTCCCGCTTTCATCTATCCCTGCATGAGCAGTAAAGGGGATTTCTTCCTGCTGTTCCATTTTTGCACCCGTTACGGGACAGGCGCATAGAACTTCCGGTTCAAGAATGAACTCTACAAACTCGCCGGTCCCTTTCCCCTGAATGACCAGTTTTCCGCTGTTGTAGAGGATCACATTGGTTTTTTCTTTGACTGCTTTGAATCTTGCGTAGGGGTGTTCTGAAAAGGTAAAGAGATGGGCTTCCAGCGCGGAACGGAGGGCATCGTTCCGTTCCGGCGGAAGCATGATCACGCACATATTGGCTGAGGGATCTGTCATTGGAAATCCCTGTTAAATAAGTGTGAAGAAAGAATTGTCATTCAGTTCATCCGGTCCGAGTCCGCGGAATTTCATTGTGAATGAGAAATCTTTGGCAGGGATCAGATATTTTTCAGCGGGCAGCGGTCCGCAGGAACCGGAACCAATCCCGCTCTGTTTCCAGTCAAGATTGAGCGTAACAGCGTCATCCGGTTCGATTTCATGAGGATGATTTGCTTTATTCAAAGCTTCATCTGTGCAATGCTTTGCAGAGAAATCAAACCAGGGAGTTCCGGCAACCATCAGACCGCACATTTTGACATTGTAAAGAGCCATTCTGCGGACTTCGTGGCGGTTTCCATTCTCCTGAGGCCGCACATAGTTGGTAAACATCTCATCCACCGGCATTTTGTAATAGCCGACTTTCTGAGCGGTTTTTGTGTCAGAATATGCTTCTCCGGGACCGCGTCCGAACCAGGCGGCATTGGCACAATCGCCGGGAAGACGCATGGTCAAGCCGATTCTCGGAAGCGGCGGAAGCTCTTCAAACCCGGAGAGCTCTTTCAGAAACTGCTGTTCAAACTTACCGGAAACGGTCAGAGTAAAGGCTCCATCAGCAGCAAAATCATAAAGATATTCTGCATTGATTCCCCAGCGGTGATATCCCGGAGGTCCGAACCGTTTCAGAATTTGAACCTTGACACCCTGCTTTCCTTTGATGAGCTTTACAGATTCGGTTCTGCTCATCATGTGGTCATACCCGGCCTTCTGCCATTTCGGAAGCATGACCGGCTTGTCATTATCCGTGTAGGCTCTCCAGAAATTGAGTTCCGGTCCGGAGAGAATGAGCGGAATATTGTTCCGTTCCCATGCGTTCAGGGTTCCGTAAACTTTATCAAACTGGTAGAGGGTTTCGTTGGCTCTGATCTGGATCAGTTCCTCGTTTTCTTCTGCGAAAATAAGATCTGTGATCCCGGAAGCGGGCAGGGCGGGAACGGCAGCGATCTGGATTTGCCCCCATGCGACTTCATGACCGCAGCCTGCCCAGATGGTATCCTTTGCAAGCTGGAAAGTCAAATTCAGGAAATATTCTGCGCCGGGAGTCAGCATTTTGGGCATCGTAAACGGGATTTTGACCGTTTCCGTTGTCCGGGCTGCGATTTCCGGAAGCATCATCATTCCGCTCTGAATGGGAGATCCGTTTTTATTGAGACTCCAGATACAGGTCAAGTGGTTCAGACTCAGGAAATCATAGAAATTGGAGATTTTGACTTCGCCTTTTTTCAGATTTCCGGGAGCGACTTTGACCGGTGAAATCACCTTTTTGTATTCGATCAGACCCGGGGAGGGGGATTTATCCGGGAACACCAGACCATCTGCAACAAAGTTGCCGTCATTGGGATATTCGCCGAAGTCGCCGCCGTAGGCAAAATATTCCTGTCCATCCTCTGTCCAAGTCCGGATCCCGTGATCGCACCATTCCCAGATGAAGCCGCCCTGCATATTTTTGTTGGCTTCAAAGGTGTCGAAATAATCCTGCAATCCGCCGGGACCATTTCCCATGGCATGAGCATATTCACAAAGGATCGCCGGGGCTTTTTTCGCATAAGGTTTGGCATTTTCAACCCACATTCCCGGGGCAGGGTACATCTGACTGAAAATATCAGCACCTTCCAGTTTGGTATCCCGTTCATAGTGGAGAGGACGGGCCGGATCGATTGCACGGATCTCATCCATCATTTTCTTGACATTGCATCCCCATGCGGCTTCATTTCCCATGGACCAGCTGAAGATACATGCGTGGTTCCGGAAGGATTTCACCATCCGTGTTCCACGTTCTACAATGGGTTTTTCCCATTCTTTCCACATGATCGGGTTCATGCCTTCGCCATACATGAAACCATGGGATTCCAGGTCAGCTTCCGCCATGACATAGAAACCGTACTTATCGCAGAGATCATAAAAATCCGGATGGTTCGTATAGTGGGAGGTTCTGATGGCGTTGATATTATGCCGTTTCATCTGAAGCAGATCCTGTACCATGGCGTCGAAAGTGACAGCTCTGCCCAGATCGGTATGGAACTCATGACGGTTGACTCCGTAGATCATGATCCGTTTGCCGTTGACCAGGATATTGCCGTTTTTCATTTCCACATTCCGGAACCCGACTTTCAGGGAACGGACTTCCAGAATCTTCTTTTTCTCATTGCAAATGCTGATCAGCAAAGTGTAAAGGTTGGGCGTTTCTGCTGTCCAGGGTGCAACATTCTTCAGGGCAGGAAAGTCCAGCGAAACGGTTTTGGTCTCATTCTTCTTGAGGGAAAGAGCTTTTTCCGTATTCAGCAGAGGCGTCCCTTCCGCATCAAAGAGTTCTGCTGTAACAGAATAGCCTTTGACTGCCTGCGCGACGTTGCAGATGATTGCATCCACAGCGAGAATCCCTGTGGTATACTTTTTATCCAGAGAAGCTGTCACAGCGGCATCATACATGGAAACAACGCCTTCTGCGGAAAGAGAAACTTCCCGGAAGATTCCGCTGAGCCACCACATATCCTGATCTTCCAGATAGGTGGCATCGGACCATTTCATGACCTGAACAGCGATGACGTTTGTTCCCACATTGACCAGATCGGTAATATCGAATTCGGAAACGATTCTGCTGCCCTTGCTCATGCCGGTTTTTTTGCCGTTTACCCAGACGTAGAAAAAGGAGTCCACGCCCCGGAAGGTCAGAATGATCCGTTTGCCATCCCAGTTCTGAGGGATCTCAAAATCGCGGACATAACAGCCGGTCGGGTTTTCCCGGGGGACATTCGGGGGATCAATCGGGAATGGATACTGGGAGTTTGTGTAGTGCGGAACCCCGTATCCTTCCATCTGCCACATGGAGGGGACAACGATTTCATCCCAGTCAGAAAGGTCTGCATCTTCGCAATAAAACTCTTTCTGTACGGACTGTACATCAGGGAAGAGCTGGAATTTCCAGGCTCCGTTGAGTGATTTCCGGTAAGGGCTCAGCGTTTTATCCCCGAGCAAAGCGGTTTCTTTATCCTGAAACGGAACCGTAAGAGTTCTTGCTTCCAGACGGTTCAGTTCTGTGATTACCTGATTTTCCCAATCGTTTTTCATAAATATTACCTCAAAGAACTTTCAATGCTGCATTGATCAATTCCGTAGCAGCATTGGGTGCAACAGAGTTCACCGCCGGCTGTACTTCATATCCGCCCCGTTCAAAACATTCCGGCATGGGAACATAACCGGACATGGACTGAGCGAGAGAAACCACAAAGGTATACTTGGATTTGGAATTTTCACGGATCGCACGGGCAACTCCGTTGAACGGTTCGCCGGGAACTGCGACAAAGGAAACTGTTTTGCCGAAGCTGATGGAGGTGACACGTCCTTCGTGGGAAGGAAGGCTCTTTTCCCGGCAATCGATGGTGCGCTGGGCAAAGTGGCGGAGTGCCGCGGGAACTTTGTTCGCAAGATCCTGGCTTTCCAAATCGCCATCTTTCTTGATATCAGGAACCGTTGCAAGCGTGTGCTTTGCTTCGGCATATTCTTCGTCGGAAACCTGACGGTGCGGGATCGTCACAGAGGCGTTCTTGACAATGATATCCTCTTCGGTCAGCTTTTCGGTGTCGTTCAGTGCATCAAGGATGATCTGAGCATAGCCGCGTCCGATGCGAACAGCTTCCTTGTAGCTGGACTGCTGGATCTTCTGACGGAAGTCAAAGTGGTTGACGTCACCGGAAGCATCATCGAGCACCATGACAGGGAGGCTTGTTTTCAGTTCATACTGAATTGCCTGAGTGAAACGTCCGTACCAGTCTCCGGAAACAATGCTTCCGCCGATGGTATCGCCGTGGTTTGCAATATTGCAGATCAAAGCTGCGAGTCTGCCGCCCTGAATGATTTTCAGGAAAGAGATGGTTCTGTCAAGTTCACTTTCCGGCTTTTCAATATCGGGATTGCCCCAGCCGGGATTGGTGACGATCGTTCCGTTCTTCATGAAATATCTGCGGACAAATGCATAAGGATTGTTGTAGACAGAGCCGACTTCCAATTCTGCGGGGAGCAGGTTCATAATAGCGCGGATGATCGCGCGTTTTGCTCCGTCAAGAGCCAGATCATAGGCATAGTAGGTGCGGTCATCCCACTCTTCCCGGCGGAAACGGATCTCCGGTCCGGTATGAGTATGGGTGGCGGAAACAATCAGATTCTGATAAAGTTCTTTGCCGTATTTTTCATTCAGAAACGCTTCCAGATCAGTGTAAATTTCTGCAGGAACACTTCCAAGATCAAAAGAGACAAATCCGCAAAGTTTTCCCTTTGCTTCGATCATAATGACTTTGACGTAGAGATCGTCGTACATCCCTTCGTTGGGTCGTTTGTTGAAATATCCTGCGAGACCGACACCGGTGGGAGGTGTGATAATTTCCTGAGCGTAACCTACTTTGAACATTTTTTCTCCTTGCTATGTTAATGTTTGTATATTCAGAAAAAGCCCTGTCTTCTCAGAACAGGGCATTTTGTTTGATTCTCTTATTCCGCAGCGGTTTCCACTGCCGGTTCCGGTTCGGAGTCTGTGTCCCTGACCTTCCCGAGATATTCCGGAAGATCAAGTCCAGCCATTCCCGCAACATCGTGAAGCGGGGGAAGACTCTTGACAATACCGCTGAGAAAATCAGAGGTGGCTGTCTTTCCATCTTTTCCCTTGGATCCATTGTCCCAAACCGTGATCTTATCGATCTTGATGTTCCGGATTGCTTCTGTCTGAAGAGCAACGATCTGATCCAGTTTTTCGATCATCAGCATTTTTGCTGCTGCATCAGCATTGCTTCCGCAAGCGTTGACGATCTGCTGGAAACCTTCCCCTTTGGCTTTCAGGATTTCGAAGTTTCCTTTTGCTTCTGCTTCCAGTTTTGCAAAGATCGCATCCGCTTCCCCGCGGGCTTCCCGGCGTTTCTTTTCTGCCTCTGCTTCCGCAGCAATGACCATCTGTTCTTTATCGATTTCAGCTTTGACGATCACGTCAGCTTTCTGCTTTTCGCTTTCCATCTTTGCACGGGCGATCTGAGCACCCATTTCTGCTTCATAATCAGCTTTTTTGATGTTTGCTTCTGCAATCTTTTTGGCTGCTTCTGCGCGGCGGAACGCATCTGCTTCCTGTTCCAGACGGGTTGCATTGGATTTTGCGATTTCGATTGCGGAGATATTTTCCCCTTCGATTGCGGAGGATTCTGCCTGTTTGACAGCGATACGGCGGTCACGGTCAGCATTTGCTTCTCCCACGAGAGCTTCCGCTTCTGCCTGTTTGACAGCGATACGGCGTTCTTTTTCCGCGTTGGCTTCTCCGGATTGCGCTTCTGCCTCTGCGCTGGAAACGGCGATTCGCTGTGCTTTGTTTGCTTCAGCTTCCCCGATTCCGCCTTTCCGTTCTTCTTCTGCCACATCGATTCTGGCTTTATTGATCGCTTCTGCCGCTGCGCGTCTTCCGATCGCATCGATATATCCGCTTTCATCGGTGATGTCTGTAATGTTCACGTTCAGGAGCTGAAGACCGATCTTGTTCAATTCTTCCGCAACGTTTTCTTCGATTTTCCGCAGGAAGGTTTCCCGGTCGGAGTTGATCTGTTCGATGGTCATGGAGGCAATCACCAGACGCAGCTGTCCAAAAATAATATCTTTTGCCAGATCCGCGATCATTTCAGAGGAAAGACCCAGCAGACGGTTGGCGGCGTTCCCCATCAATGCTTCATCTGTGCTGATCCCGACTGTAAACACTGAGGGAACGTTGATACGGATATTCTGAATACAGAGAGCATTGGTCAGATTGACGTCAATGGGAAGCGGGCGCAGGGAGAGAAAACTGTAATCCTGAATCACCGGGATAATGAATGCCGCACCCCCGTGGATACACTTGGCTGCCCGCTGTCCGCCGGTTTTCCCGAAAATAACCAGAATCTGGTCGGACGGACATTTCTTGTATCTCATCGCAATTCCCATGATCGTCACAAAGAGAATAACGATGATCAGGACAGAAACCAGAATGGATCCTGCAATGAATCCGCCATCTGCTAAAAGAAACAAATTTGATCCCATAAAACCCTCCTTACTTCTGTTTGAAATGGTTTCATCTGTAATATATCTATCCTGATTGACTTTTCAAGGTGAAAAACTGTACTTCCGTGAAGAAAAATCAGAAAAATATTCGCAAATAGCGGAAATCTCCCGGAAGCTTCTGTTTTTCAAAATCCTCTCCATAAAAAAAGACAGCCGCAAAATTTCTTTGCAGCTGCCTTGTCGAATCTGTTAAGATCTGCCGAATTATTTAATGGGAATTTCTTTCCCTGCTTCAGCGGCATCATAAAGACCGTTCAAAATCTTCTGAATGGTCATACCTTCTTCTGCATCGGCACGCATGGGAGTTCCCTTGGTTGCGGCATTGATCCAGTTCTGGAGCTTGTTCTGGAAAAGAACGGTCCAGTTTGCATCGGGATCGGGGAGATAACCCGGGGTAATGTTGATCATCGTTCCATCCTGGTCGGTATAAATTGCTGCCGGACGGAAACTTCCGCCGCCCTTGGTTCCCATAAAGGTAACGTTATGGACATCCTTTTCAATGTGAGCCGCAAAGGAGGACTCGATCTGCATGATCGCTCCGTTTTCAAAACGGACCTGTCCGATCGCAAGGTCTTCCACGGTGTAGGTCTTGTAATCCCAGTTCGGCCAGCCGCAGACAGCTTCCTGCTTCTTGTTTCCGAGATAGGTCCAGACATTTCCGCTGACAGCCACCGGTTTGGGCTGACCCATGATGTAGTGGGCAAGCTCGATCATGTGAACACCGATATCGATCATGGGACCGCCGCCCTGAAGTTCTTTCTGTCCGAAAACACCCCAGTTGGGAATCCCTCTCCGGCGGAGTGCCTGAACTTTCACGAACTTGATATCTCCGAATTTACCGGCATCTCTTGCACGGATCAGAAATTCCACATTGTCATGATATCTCTGCTGGAATCCAACAGCCAGTTTGACATTGTTCTTCTTCGCAGCTGCAACCATTTTCTTACATTCTGCAACATTCATTGCCATGGGTTTTTCCACCATGACGTGAAGTCCGGCATTACAGGCATCGATCGCGGGCGCACAATGAACTCCGTTGGGAGTACAGATATCAACAGCATCCAGCTTTTCTTTCTTCAGCATCTCTTTCCAATCTTTGTAAAGAGATTTGACAGGGACCCCCCATTCTTTATTCATGCGATCCAGACATTCCTGTTTGATGTCGCAACCGGCAACGATTTCTGCTTCAGGGATATTTTTGTAAGCTGCCAGGTGAGCCTGAGAGATCCCTCCGCAGCCGATAATAGCAATACGGAATTTTTTGCCTTTGAATTTCGTTTCTTTTTTCATTGCTAAAGAGGTCTTGTCATTTGCCATGATAAATCATTCTCCTGTTTTTGGGTTATCATAGGAAACTCAGGCTAATATAACCGTTTAAAATTACATTGCAAGTCTTTTTTTTGTAATTTTAAACGAATTTGTAAAAAAAATCATTCCGCCTGTTTTTTTTGTTGATATAGTAAGATATATGCAAAATATCAATCTGGAATTGCGAGCGTATGCTCCTGAATCGCGGCTTTCCGGTAATGCAGCGGAGAAATCCCTGTCAGACGCTTGAAAAAATCGGAAAAGTGAAATTGGTTCGAAAAACCCATCTCCGAGGAAATTTCGCTGATGGGGAGCGAAGTGAACCTTAAATACCGCTGTGCCGTTTCCAAACGGATCCGGTTCAGATAATCTTTGGCCGTCAACCCTGTTTGCTGGCGGATCAGATCATTGAATCTGTTCCGGGAATAGCCGCATGCCGCCGCCGCTTCTCCAACAGAAATATAACGTCCGCGATTCGCCGCAATCGTCTCATAAACAGTAGATAACTGACCGGATAATTTGCTTTCGTTCTGAAACAGCGTTTCCAGCACACCGGCAAGAAAATATTCCATCAGAATCTGATACCTGTCTTCCTTGAGAACAACCGCTCCCTCCATTGCTCCGAAAAGCTGAGTTGGAAAAGTGGTTTCCAGAATCGTTTTGATCGCCGCAGAAATCCCGTTTGTAAACTTGTTGGCCCGGATCCATTGTGCTGTTTTTTTGATCTGATGGGGCGATTTGAATTTGAAGGAATAGCAAAGATAAGGTTCAGGATATTGCAAACTGTGACGGACTCCCGGCGGAAAAATCAGCAAATCTCCGGCTCCGGTAGTGATTTTTCCGGAATCGGTACGGAAAATACATTTGCCGGAAATTCCCAGATTGATCTGCCAGTATTCATGACTGTGCATTTCAATGGTCTGATCCGGTTTCCCTTCCGCATATCCCCAATAATAAAGTTCCAATTTTGCCATACTGATTCCTCCGTTGAGTAAGATATCCCGGTTTTCGAAAAATTCAACTCACGAAATGTTTTTTCCGGTTTGCCTGTTGTATTTTCAGGAATGAAACGTAAGATAGATGTTGAAGAATATTCCCGTTCATTCCTGTTCGTCTTTATTTTGTAATGGTGCAAATACGGATAAAATTATCACTTTTACGAATTGAAAATTCTGTTTTCCGGTATATAATATCTCTAAAACCCTGTTAATTATGGCATTTTAATTTTTGCTGAATCAAAAATTGAAATGCTGCAAAAAGGTTTGTAAAAAGGTGATGGGGCTTGGGGAAGAGGGAAAAAACTTTCCTCAAAAGGTTTTTCCCTCGTCCCCAATCTCAAATCAAAATCAAAAATATAAAGGAGATCTCTCAATGAAGGTTTTGACAGCAGCACAGATCGGTTGCGGAAAATTTGCTCAATCTCAGGATTTTCCCAATATGACGGCACATCCCAATGTGAATCTCAAATGGGCTTGCGATACGAATCTCGAACAGGCTCAGGCAGTTGCAAAACAGTTCAATGTTCCATGCACAACCGCCGATTTTATGGACGTGCTCAACGATCCGGAAGTGGATTTCATCAAAATCGCAACCTCTCATGAAGCACATCTTCCCATCATCGAAGCCGCAGCAAAGGCCGGCAAACATATTTTCTGCGAAAAACCTATGGCAATGCAGGATGAAGAAGCATTCAAAATCATTCGCGCCGTCCGACGGGGAAACGTCAAACTCTGTGTTGACCTGAACCGCCGTATGTCTCCCGCATTGCAGGCACTCCGGGCAAAATGGATGGAACACGGGAAGAATCCGCAGCACAATCCCTGGCGTTATGTTCAGGTGGAACGGGAACCGCTGCCGGAAGAAAATCTGCCGCATTTGAATATCCGTATTCAGGATGAAAGTTCCTCTTATGGACTTGGGCATCTTGACCCGCTGACGGGCGGGGGCGAGATCATCGGGGAAAGCGTGCACTGGCTTGATGTTGCCTGCTGGTTCTTTGCGCCTGCGCGTCCGGTGGCGATCACCGCATGGGGCTCCAGCCGTCTTTCTCACGGGATCTATCTGAAATTCGATAATGGTGCATCCATGACTCTTGACTTCTCCTGTTCCGGAACGTTTGACTTCCCGAAAGAACAGTATGAAGTCACCCACAATGCCGCGTTGTTCCGTTCTCTGTGTTTCATGGAAAACAACTATTACGGATTCCCCGGGGCAGGGGCGGAATATTTTGAAATGCAGTATGGAACTGCGAAGTCCCAGGCGGAATATATGGAACAGTATATGAAACGGGTTTCCGGTGTTGACAATCTCCGGAACATTGAAAACAGCAAGCCGTTTTTTGTGGATAAGGGACACCGCTCCATGCTGGACGGATTTGTGAAGGCGATCATCAACGATACGCCGTCTCCCTGCGATGAAATGGCCGGTTATCTTTCCGTTTATCTTGCCCGGCGCGCGATTGAATCCCTGAATCTCGGGATGACATTGCCGCTTCCGATTGAACAGATCACCCCTTGCATCGTCTGAGATTGCTTATGAGTAAAAAAGTCGGATTCGGAATTATCGGAGCAGGCGCGATTTCTGCATTTCATGCAAGTTCCATGCAGGGGCTTGACAATGTGGAGCTGATCGGATTTTATGATCCTGTGAAAGCCGCGGCAGAAAAGCGGGCTGCTGAGTTCAACTGTAAAGCATACACGGACTTTGAGGAATTTCTTGCGAATCCCGCGATTCAGGCTGTGACCATCGGGATCCCGACCGGGCTTCATGGGAAAATCGCGATTCAGGCAGCGCAGGCAGGAAAGCATATTCTGTGTGAAAAGCCGCTGGAAATCACCCCTGATCTTTGCGATGAAGTGATCCGTGCCTGTGAGGAAAATCATGTGCTTCTGGCAACTGTTTTCCAGAGCCGTTTCACGGAGTCCATTCAGAAGGTAAAGGCCGCGGCAGATGCCGGACGGTTCGGGAAAATGATTCTTTCCAGTGCTCAGGTCCGCTGGTATCGCGATGAAAATTATTATGGAAGTTCCAATTGGCGCGGAACCTGGAAAATGGATGGCGGCGGCGCGTTGATGAATCAGTCGATCCATACCGTTGATCTCCTGCTGTATCTGAATGGGGATCCGGCAGAAGTTTCCGCTTTTTCCGGAACGCTGACCCATGATATCGAAGTGGAAGATACTCTCTGTGCGGCAATCCGTTACAAAAACGGCTCCATGGGAACCCTTGAAGTCAGCACCAGCTGTGCACCGGGATTCCCCAGAAGATTGGAATTTTCCGGAAGCAAGGGCTCTGTGACCATCGAAGAAGATCAGATCGTCCGCTGGAGTTTTACAGAGCCGCTTCCCGGAGATGAATCCGTGGCAACCGTCTTTGACGGCAATGCCGCAGGCGGAAGCAATCCGACGAATATCCGGAGCGATGGTCATGCCGCTCAGATCCGGGATCTGGCAGAAGCGATCCTTCAGGGCAGACAACCTATGCTGGACGGCAGGGAAGGACGCCGCGCTGTCTCATTCATTCACGGAATTTATGAGGCAGCCCGTACAGGAAAAACGGTGAAATTCTGACAAGTCATTCCGTTAAAAATCCAGACTCCGGTTCAGAGATGAGCCGGAGTTTTTTTACTTTTTACCGGAATGTGTTTTTTCAGAAGGATCTGCCGGGTGAAAAGAACTGTCCCGCAGAGAAACAGAAAAATACTGATGGCTTGAGCCGGAGAGAGAAAATCAATCCCAACCGTTCCCCGGTTGTCTCCCCGCAGAAATTCAAGAAAGAACCGCCCGGTCGAAACCATGATCAGATACCATGCTGCACGGTATTTGAACCTGATACAGCGGAACACGATCAGAAATGCGATAACCAGCCAGGCACTTTCAAACAGTTGAACCGGAATCAGCGGCTGACTGCCGTAAACGGAGAACGGATAGCTTCCTTCCGGATAAGAGACACCCCACGAAACGGGTTTTCCGAAACAGCATCCGCCCAGAAAACAGCCGATCCTGCCGAATGCCTGAGCAAGCAGAAAAGCCGGAAGAAATGCATTGAGAATAAGAAGCCGGTTGAGTTTGGCGATTTTTGCATAAAATAAATAAAAAAGAATGCATCCGATGAGCCAGCCGTAAAAGGTTACACCATAACCGATCGGATGAAGCAATGCTTTGAACCCGCCGCGGAAAATAACGTCGGAAAGATATCCGGTAACGCATCCGGTAAGCAAAGAAAAGGGGATCGCTATCATGAATTTCGATTCTGAATTATTATCAAATTTGAAACATCGTGTTTGATAATAGATCAGACTCGCAATCGCAGCGATCCCCAATCCGGTACAAAGCGGGAATGTTCCCATTTTGAAAGAACCGATTTGGATCAGAGGGAACATTCCGGACAGTCCAAATTATTCCTGAATGTAGGAATTCTTGATGGATCTTTCTCCGCCGATGACATAAAGAGCACCGACAGCCAGTCCGAGCCAGGAGATGAAGAAACCGGAGATTGCGATCAGAGCACCGCAAATCGCCATGATGATACCGGTGGTTTTGGCTTTCGGAGATTTTCCGAAGAAGCATGTGACAAAACCGACGATCGTGGGGATGATCACGAGAATCCAAAGCAGAAATCCTGCGCCTGCTGCGGCAGCTTCGATATCACCTTCGCTGACGTTGCCATATTCATCAACACCAGCACCGACTGCGGCTGCTGCTGCACAAATCGTTGCGCAGAGAATGTTGGGAATCCCAAGGACAAAACCGATGATTCCGGTGATCAGTGTCACATTGGATTTTTTTGCCGGCATGGCGGGGTTGACGGGTTGCTGTGCGTTTTCCATTGTTTTTTCCTTTCGTTTTTTATGTTTTTTTTACGCATTGAAGAACTTTTTTGTTTTGTTCCAATGACGCATAATATGCATTATGTTAAGTCAAACCATGTTTTTCCTGTACAAAAAGATTTTTTCTCCCTTCTGCACCTTTCGTTTTTTTTACAATTTAAGTTCAAATGACTTAACATAATGCATATTATACGACATTATGTCAGCCGTT
>JAFTIQ010000046.1 GCA_017456805.1 Lentisphaeria bacterium | reverse complement strand
CGGAGTTTACAGAGATTACGGAGGTGGTTTGGTAATTAAAACAACCGTTACCCAAGAGAAAAATTTTTATTTCTTTTGAGAAATCGGTCGGTAATAACCAAAAAAGCCTCCGTACACTCAGTACACTCCGTTTTCTCCGTATGAAAATGGGCTTTCAAATTTCAGGTTTTGCAACAGCCCTTTCAGATTCAAAAAAAATGGTGCACTCGGCGGGGGTCGAACCCACAACCTCCACCTCCGGAGGGTGGCGCTCTATCCAATTGAGCTACGAGTGCACGCAATTCAATAATATATTTCACATTTTAAATTTTTCAACCTGTATTTTGAAAAATCTTCAGAAAAAAATTATCCGAACAGATAAATTCAAAAAAAAATCAGTTTAATATTTATTTATCAGCTATTGACAAATCGCTGAAATTGTGGTATAATTGAACCGAAAACTTTTTTACAAAATACAGAGGTGATTTCAAAAGTCTTCAAAAATGTCTGAAAATTCTTGCAGAGATCTGAAAATGGAGCGTTTTCGGTGGTTACTCATCCTCCTTCGCTGAAGCTACGGAGGACAAGCTGAGTAGCCACGCTCAAACTACCATTTCCAGCTCATCAGCAATCTCTTTTCAACCAAATTTTGCCGGACTTTTGAAATTACCTCTACAAAAAAAACAGCGAAAGGAAGAGAAAAATGGCACAGAAAGACCTTTTCTTTAGAAAAATACGTCGTACTGAATCCACCCGGTCCGCCCATGGGCGGGTAAAGCTGTTCAGCTTTACCCTCATCGAACTTCTTGTAGTAATTGCAATCATTGCGATCCTTGCAGGGATGCTGCTGCCGGCTCTCAACAATGCAAGAGCAAACGCTCTGAAAAACAATTGTCTTTCCAATATCAAACAACAGGGAAGTATTTATTTGCAGTATGCTGTCGATAATGATGATATTGCCCCCTCGGCGTATCATTCTTATGGCGGAGAACCGAATAAAGGACATTGGTATGTTCAAACTTCTTTGTACAATGCGTATCAATTGTCCGCTAATAAAAATCTTACAGCCTGCCCTGTTTCCCGTGTCATTATTGACCGTTCAAAAACAGCCCAGGGCACAAGCTGGATCAACTTTACATACGGGCTTAATGATCATGCGATCCGTGGACAGACAACTCAGTACTATCATAAGGCAAGACAGAAGATCGGTCAGATCCCTGCGCCTTCCAGAGGGGCTCTTTCCGTTGAAAACTGGGGAC
The DNA here is from genome assembly GCA_017456805.1 of Lentisphaeria bacterium. Next base: position 16,958 of record JAFTIQ010000046.1, on the reverse strand, counting down.
ATGCCGTTTGGTCCGTTGCAGCAGGAACCGTTGATGTTAACTATTCCACAAATACATTGCAGACCAATTACATTCATAATAAATCCGCAAATGCTGTTTTCTTTGACGGTCATGCAGAAAACAGAACCTTTTACAGAATCCCCAGCTGGGAAGCTTTCGGAAAAGCGGTTTCAACAAATAATAACACCTGGTTTGTCCGCGGGGAAAAACCGGATAAACGTCAGAGTACCATTGAAGGGCTTTGATCTGATATCAAAAAGCAAGGAGTGTTTGATTTGAAAAAATTATTGTCAGTTGCGGGATTTCTGATGATTCCGTGTGTATTGTTCTGCCAGATGCGGGAACTTTCCTTCTACGAGGTGCGTCCCCGGATCGGAAAAATCACAATCGATGGAAAGCTGGATGAAGATGCCTGGAAAAAAATCCCGGTTCATCAGAATTATTATGAGTACTGGAAAAACAATCCGAAACCCGGAGCTTTGAAAACAACCTACCGCATGGTTTATGATGAAACCGGGCTTTATATGGCAGTTGTGAATTATGACGATAATATCCCGGCTTTGAAACGGACGATCTCAGAATATGATAATGGAAGTATCTGGACCGATGATTGCGGGGAATTCTATTTTGACCCCGCTGCAAATGGGATCGGCTATACGAAAATCACCATTAATGCCAACGGTGCTTTTGCAGATATGCGCCGCATGGATGCCGCAGTCTCGCTCAATGATTGGAACGGGATCGGCACGTTGACTGCTGCCTCCATCGGAAAAGATGCCTGGTATATTGAAGCCTTTTTCCCCTGGGAAGATTTGAACGGTGTGCCGAAATCGGGTTCCCTCTGGCAATTCTGTCATGCCCGTTTTTCCTGGACAAAAGGATTCCGCGGTATGGCATCCTCGCCCGGCGGAAATTATAATGCCACAGACAAGTTCGGATATCTCTATTTTTCCGACGGAAAAACGGCATTGGATCCCGCCCGGATCGGTGCTTTGCTGCAAACAAAAGCTGCTGTTCCCTGGTGTATCCCCTGCGGAGATATCCTGGTCAGCTGTACTGGCAGCGTTCTGAAAATGGATGTCCTTGCAGAACTGGTCAAAGCGGAAGCTGACAAGTACAGACTGTATCTGCTGGAAATCGAAACCATTGACAGCAAGAGCTTTGCAAAAGATGTTTCCAAAGTTTGCAAAGATATCAAATCTGTCAAAAATTCAGATCCCATGACACGTTACCGTGCCTATCAGAATGCCAACAGTGTTCTGTTCGGGATCAAATGGAATATTTTGCTGAACAAATATTACAAATAATATAACAGAAGAGGGCTTTTCATGAAAAAAGTACTATTATTCACGGCATTGCTGTCCAGCGCAGTCTCTTTTGCAAAACATGACGGCTGGTATGTCAATGAATTAACAGAAAATTACAAAACAGAACATTTGACCTGGGACAAGACGACCCCGCAGCTGAATGTTCTGTTCTTTGTCCAGCCGACGGGAGCCCGGGATGTGCTGGAACTTGCCCAGCGAATGAATATCAAGTATGTTCCGTTCCTGCCCCAGACATATTATACCTATGCATCAGAAAACGTTTACCGGGCAGCACTTTCCGGAACGAGTCCCTTTGAAAAGGATGAAGAGCTCCGGGCAAAGCTCGGTCAGGATCTGGATGTGATCTTTGTCGGAAATGCTCCGTTTGTCAAAGCACCTGCGGATGCTCAGCTTCAGATGCTTCAGAAAGTTCAGAACGGGGCAGGGATGATCATTTCCACAACCCGTTTGCCCTACAAGAAGATCTTTCAGAATCCCATTCCGCTTCCCGGATTCCTGAAAGAAGTGGCAAATTCTTATAAAGAGAGCGACCTGAAAGCCTATCAGTACGGCAAAGGGCGGATCCTTGTGATCCGGAATCCTGTTGCCAATCCGGCAATCACTCGTTCCTATACCCTCGCCGGAAACCGTGCAAAGGCTCTTCAGGAAAACGAACTTGTCTTCTTCACCCGTGCGATCCAGTGGGCATCCGGAAAAGATCTGTCTACCGGAACGGTTACCGATCATGGCTCCTGGCTTGCGGCTCCTGCCGGTGCCCAGTACCGTTTGCGTGATGAGTTCAATCAGATCCTCAGAACAGGAAAAGTTCCGCAGAATGGAAAAATTTCTGTTTCAGATATCGCCGCCAACGGAAAATATTTCTGCGATATTATTGTCAAAGGAAAAGCATGCAGTGTTTTTGAATTTGAACGGAAATCGGAACTCGGGGCAATGGAGATTGCTGTTTCTTCCGAATATCTCCGGGGAAAAGCTCCCTTCAAAGCAACTGTGAACCTGGAAAAAGCTCCTGCGGAAGATGTGGTTCTTGAACTGCGTCTCGCGGATACTCCCAATGACAGAGTCTGGGAAAAAATCCGGATCAAAGTTCCCGCCGGAACCAAATCTGTTTCCCATACCTTCAAAAACTACCGTATGCCCAACGAAGCCGGTTATCTCTACGCTGTCGTCTCCGATAAAAAAGGCAGAATGATTGCGAAATCTGACAGAGTTCTTTACTTCCCATCAGATATCCTTCCGCTGTATTATCAGGCGACTTTCGGAAATCCCCACAGCCAGAACATGGCGCATCAGCTTGTGGATAATATCGGATTCGGCATTGCACTGACTCATCTTTCTCCCGAAAGCAGCCGCCGTCTGGCTCAGTTGAATGTGCAGTTACTCCCTTACCTCGTCCGTGTTAATATGGGAAAAACTTCCAGCAACGGGGTGAAACTTCAGTTCCTGACCACTCCCGAAGCCAGAACAGCTTCCAAAATGCAGGACCAGGGCTTCTACAATCCTGTGATCAAAGAACTTTGGACCAAGCAGGTGGAAGAACGTTTGAAGGGCTTGCCGGAACTCTCTCCGATTCTTTACAGCCTTGGAGATGAAAACGGCTTGAATCGCTCTGCCGGATTCGGACCTTCCGACCTGCCGGCTTTCCGGAAATTCCTTGCGAAAAAATATGGCACGATTGCGAAACTCAATGAAAACTGGGGAAGCTCCTACTCCTCCTTTGATGAAGTGCCTCATCGTGAACTTTCCGTTTCCCTGAAAGAAAAACGGTTCGCGGAATGGAACGACCACAATGAATATATGGAACGGATGTTTGCTGATATTCACCATTATACCGCAAAGATGATCAAAGCAAAGGATCCTCATGCACGGGTCGGTCTGGAAGGTACCTTCGGCGGACACGACATTGAAATGATGATGGAAGGCCTTGACTGGTGGGGTCCCTATTCCAATATGCTGGAAGATCAGGTCCTGCGCAGTCTTTATCCTGATGTCCCCCGTTTCGTCTGGTCCGGATATCATCAGGAACGGAACATGAAGACTCCGTTGATGAACCGTTATCTGCTGCTTGGTTCTGTGAATGGAAACGGTTGGTATGCAACCGGATGTGACTATAATCACGATATTCTTTCTGTTGACCTTTCTCCCTCTTTCTGCAAGAACTTCATGGATAGTCTTCAGGAACTCCGGTTCGGAAAAGCCCAGATCCTGGTTGGCAATCCGATGTTTGATTCCAAGATCGGTATTTTCTGGAACCATGTTTCCCGCCGCTCTCCGAAAGTGGATGAACGGTGTGTTTCTCCGGAATCCGGAATCGGTCCTGTGATCCGCTTCTGCAATGCGTCCGGAGCCGGATTTGAGTTTGTGACTGCCCGAAATGCCGCAGAACGGCTTCCGAAGATGAAAGTCCTGTTCGTGCTCGGGATTAACGCAATGAGCGATAAGGAAGCTCAGTATATCCTTGATTTTGTGAAGAAGGGCGGTGTTGTGATCGCAGACTTTGCACCTGCCAGACTGAATGAAAATCTGGCGATCCGGAAGAGCAATCCCCTGGCTGCTCTGTTTGGAAATCAGGTGCTTGGCCCCGGCAAAAACTATGAAATCAAGCCTCTCTCCATTCCCGGGTTCAGATCTTCCAAAGCTCTGGTCGATCCCAGCCGGAAACCGATGGAAGTCAGAACTTACGGCAAAGGAAAGGCGATCCTGCTGAACTTTAACTTTGCGATCATTGAAACTGCGGCAGAAAAATCAACTCCGTTTGCCGGATTCCTGAGAAATCTGCTCGTCAAAAATGGCGCAGTGATCCCCTTCTTCCAGTCCAATCCTGAACCTGTCTTCCGTGTCAGAAGCGGAAACGGATTTACTTTGCTCGGGGTTTATAACAACCGTAACAACAGCGAAACGACCGTTCAGCTTCCTGCTCCGAAATATATTTATGAGTCGGGAAAAGGGCTGGTTGGCCGTGCTGCTTCCATCAAGGTCCGTTTCTCCGAAGAAGAACCTCTGCATGTTTATGCCGCGTTTGACAAGAAGCAGGCTGCTCCGGAAGTGAGTGCACCTGCACAGGTCAGAACCGGGGAAAATGTGCTTCTTGATTTCAAAGGAATTCCGGCGGGCCGTACCGTTGTGATCCGCGTGACCGGACCGGATGGCAAAGAGATGTTTGAACGTGGTGTTGTGCTTGACTCAAGCAAAGCTTCCCAGTACAGCTTCGGCGTTCCCTATAACGCTGAAAAAGGAACTTACACTTTCAAAATCACGGATTATGTTACCGGACTTTCAACTGTAAAAACAGTCAATATCAAATAACAGATAAGGAGTTAAAGCAAGATGAAAAAACTCGCAATTTTGGCATGTGCCGCAATTTTGGCAGGACTTTCTGCGCGGGAACCTTCCATGAAGGTGACGGAGAAGGTCATTGACCGCAAAGGTGTAAAACTTACTCAGAAAGAGTGGGTTGCAAAGTTTCACCATTCCGAAATGAATTTGAAGATCACCCTTGATGCAGATGGCAAAATCGTGAAAAAAGCATGGGGTGATTTCTTCCTCGGACTCCGTCATGGAACAATCTACAACGGTTCCTGGGATATCTGGCAGTTTATTGCTGCCAAAGGGATGAAATCTGCGGATCTTCCCTCATCCGCACCTGCGGAACGGGTTTCCTTTGTCCGTTTTCCGGACAGCTCCAGTGCGAATATGGTATGGAAAGACGGAGAAATCAGAGTTCTTCAGACTTCCGGCGCAGCAAATTGGGTGTATGTGAAAGTGATCATTCCGGAAGGGGTCAGAAATGTCTCTCTCGTGCTGCGTCCCGGCGGAGCACATACTTCCGTGAAGGGCCGCGAACGCTGGATCCGTTACAATGGAAAAGATACCCCTGTCAATTTCTTCAAAGTCCGCACCATGGAGGTTGCTCCCAAGGTTGACGGAATGGCGATTTACAGCAAGAACTACAATGAAAAATATGGTAACTTCCTTGTCTTTGAATCTGAAAAGGTTGCAAAGATCACACAGCATACCGAAAACCCTGTGACGATCTTTTTCCATGCGAAACCCGGGGTCAAAGAATTGAATTTTGCTCTTGGTTATTTTGCCAATCAGGATCCGGAAGAAGCTATGCAGCGTTTCCTCGTGGAACAGGCTCCGACTGTCCGCAAGAGTCTGGATGCTATCCAGTGGGATAAAGCTCCTGATTTCTCTGAATTCACCAAAAATGCGGCTCAGGTAAAATCTCTGATTGCCGGTGTTCAGGGCGATGCAAAAGCAAAGTTTGAAAAGGAATTTGCTGAAATCCAGAAAGCTTACGAAGATGCCAAAGCAAAGAATGATATTCCTGCTTATACTCAGGCTCTGGAACGTCTTCGGAAATTGCAGAAATCCATCGGAGCCGCCTCTCTGGGTGATTTAATGTAAGGTTTGCTTTATGGCAAAGATTCCTTTCAATCCTTTTTGTGCGGAAGCTGATTTCCGGACTGTAACGGGAGCGTTCAACAAGGCGCTGCATTCTTCTAATTCAGCGCCGAATCTCTCCAACCGGGGAATCCGGGATTTTACACCTGATTTTCAGCGGATGAATTTTGAGTATTCCCGGACTCACGACTGGGCATTATGGAACAATGGTCAGCGCGTAGTGGATACGCATTTTATTTTTCCGTTGATGCACCTTGATCCGGCGGATCCGGAAAACTATTATTTTGCTCCGACGGATGAGATGATCCGGATCACTCAAGAGGCTGGCAGCAAGGTTTTCTACCGTCTCGGAACCAGTATTGAACATTCCGGGCTCCGTCCGGAACAGAAACATTTCAATTCGATTCCGCCGGAAGATTACGGAAAATATGCGGAAGTCCTTGCCGGGATCATCCGGCATTACACGAAGGGATGGGCGAATGGTTTCCACTACGATATGCAGTATTGGGAAATCTGGAACGAGGCGGAAAATGATCCGACTTGCTGGAAAGGAAGTTATGAAGAATTCATCAAATTCTTTGTAATTGTCCTGAAACGGCTGAAATCTGAATTTCCTGAACTGAAAATCGGCGGTCCTGCCGCTACCGGTTACCGGGAGGATCTGATCGGTCCGATCCTGCGGGCCTGCAAAGAAGCCGGAATCGCACCGGATTTTATTTCCTGGCACAGCTATGAAGCGAACCCGGATTCTCTGATCGGACAGCCGGCAAAAATGAAAGAATTTTTGCAGAAGGAAGGTTTCCCGGATTGTGAACTTTCGGTGACAGAGTGGCACTATCTTGTGAGCTGGGATGGTATTCAGAGAAACATGAGCGAAGAAGGACGCCGTCTGGCTCTGGAAAGCTCAAACGGTCTTTGCGGGATCGATTCCGCGGTGTATAATCTTTCTGTCCTTTGCGGATGGCAGGAAACTCCCTTGAAATCCGCGTTCTATTATGGAGCAAATCCTGTTGGGGATTGGGGATACCTGAATTATTTCGGCGGATATAATAAAAATTATTACTCCATGTGCATGTTCGGAAAGCTGATGGGGTGCTTCGACCGGAAGATCAGGAGTCAAAGCCTTTCGAATTCGCTTTACCTTCAGGGTGGAGTTTCTGAAGATGGGGAAACGGGGATGCTTCTGGTTGCGGATTACCGCAGCAATGCACTTTCCCTGCAAATCAAAGTGGAGGGTATGGACGGGGCGTTCGTCTCCGCTGAAATTCTGGACCATACCCACAGTATGACCAGAGCCGATGTGTCGTTCCATAACGGGATACTGACTCTTTACAAAAATGGTGTTGGATCCTCCGCGTTTCTGATCAGCTTTGATAAGAGAAAAAAATGAATAACTGCGAGGCACCGGAAATGTTCCGGTGTTCTCGTTTTAAAAGGAGATTTGGTGTGAAGACTCTTTTTCATGAAACGTTTGAAACGGTTTCCAATGGACTCCCCGGCGGATGGTATGTAGAGAATAATTCAAACTTGAAAGCCGTTCCGGCAATCCGCTGCGGTGAAAAATGTATTGAATTGCTTTCTGCCGGAAACAAATTCCTTCCGGTGATTCCCGATGTATCTGATTGCGTGGTCAAAGCAGTTCTTTCCTTTGATTTTTCCATGACGAAAAATGATTTTGAAGGCGGTTTCGCATTCTTGACCTCGTTCCGTTATGATACAGTTACGGGCAGGGGACAGGCTTTGCGGATGAGCCGGAATCAGAAAAATGAAACAGTCGTTTATGAGTATGGAACAGTCCGGCGGAACATTTTCACAAAATCGGAAGCTAAAGAAATTTCCGTTCCGGATTCCGCCCTCGACAAACCGTTCGAACTTCAAATTGAAATTTCCGGAACCTCTTTAACGGTCAAAGGTTTCGGGGAAAGTGTCTCTTTCCGGATCACGGAAGGAAAAGGAAAAATCGCTATTGCCCGGGAACACTTTTTTGATGTTCTGCGAATCCTTGCCTATGACATTGAAACGGATGAAGAGCTTGTCTGTAATGCCAAACGTTCTTTTACGATCCCGGTCTCAGAAGCCCCTTCCTACTATCCCATGTTCTGCGATGTGGAGCTGGAAGATTATGGAAACTGCATGGATGTTTCCCTCTCATTGCGGGGGGGGGTGCATGAAACTCCCATTGGAGAAGGATGCTATCATGGCAGACGCACGGATTTGCTGACCAATCCTTATTTGAAAGTCATTGAACCGGAATCTTACAGTAAGCACATCGTTTACAATGATCGGATCGTGATGATCCCGGATGGGCTTGCAGATGAATTTTTCTATAAAGTTCTGGCAAAAAAAGTGGAATGGCCCTTCCGCCGGAAAGTCCGTTTTCTGAAACCCGATTCCAAATTTGATCTTGCATTCGGGTTTGACAGTTATATTCACGCCCAGAACCGGGAATTTGCTGAGATTCCGTCGGAGACGATTTTTGATTTGAACGGAAATGTCCTTTATTCCGGATTCGGGATCACGGAGAAAACGAAACCGGAGCTGCTCTCCCGCAGCGATAAAGAGATCATCGCCCGTCTGCCAAAATCTGACCCGCGCTATGAAAAAGCTGTTCAGTTCGCACAAAACAATCATTTCTTTTTTGAGAAAGAAGCCCCTCATTTTCAGGTTCGTCTGACCGGCAGAGATCAGATCCCGGCACATTGCAGGATCACTTTGGAAGATGCTCTCCTGCGTCCGGTTCGGGAATTGAACTATACGCAGCACTCCAAATCCTTCAAGATCGGAGTCATGGAATATACGGAATTGACCCTTGTTTTGGAAGAGCTGGATGATCTTGCCTGCGGTGTCTGGCACTTGAATCTGGAAAATACCGATTCCAGTGTGGAAATGTTCCGGAAACGCTGGGCGTTCGAAGTAATGTCCAGAGAAGCCGGTGCGCCGCCTCCGCCGATCCTTTCCGGATTGCCTTATCTTTACAACTCCCGGACAGAAACACGCGGTTTGATGACCGATGCCTTTGATCCCTGGAAAGGAAAAAGTGCCAACGCACCTCATTATATTTCCTGTGCCAACTTTCTGCCGCCGGCAGCGCGGAAATATCAGGTATATCCCACGGTCCGTGCCTATGGAAGAGAGAATTTCGTCTGGCTTTCCAGCCGTTGTGCCGACAACCCGGCGATTGCTGATAACCTTGATCTGATCAAGGAAACGGATTATGTGAATATTTCCGATGAAATCGTTCAGAAGCCTCTGTACTGGACCTACACCTACCGGGATTTTGTTTTGAAGAAACTCATTGAGTTCGCAAAACTGAAAAACGATGATGGTTTGGAAGTCGAAAAGCTGGAAAAACTTTATGCGGAAAATGCCCGGCAGATCGAAGCCGCAACCCTGATCTATCTTGCTGAAAACTATTGGGAAGAGTGGCTTGATTTTATCAACCGGGAAAGTTATATCAATAAAGTGAACCTTCTTCAGGAGTTCCGGAAGAGCAATCCCACCCTGAAATTTGCCCAGTACGGTCCGGCATGTCTCTATGCGTCAAACCTGAAAGGTCCGGAATTCATCCGGGTGCTTCAGAACGAATTTGCCACAACAGATACCGATGGTTTCTGGCAATTTGAGGATTATCCTTACGCATGCCGTTATGAACTTTGCAGCGGCAGTTATTTCCTGACATCCAGTCTTCTGACTCTGCCCGGAGCACGATTCTATCCGGAAATCTATATTGACGGCGGAGTTGCCGGGTGTCCGGACGGTGCTGTTTACTATGCACATCCGCCCTTTGGACAGCGCCCGGTTTCTTATCCCCAGCGCATGTTGAAGAATGTCTATGAGTTCTGTTATGGATCGGGTCATTTCATTGCAAACGGGTTCCGTTTCTGGGAAAAATGCGGATTCCAGGCATGCAGTTTCTTCCAGGCGTGGTATGAAAATCTGCTTATGGCGTGGCGGAACGTGGTGGATTACCGTCCGGTCAAACCTGTCCGGAAGGCTGCTTTTGTTTCCTCTGACAATTCCCGCAGAGCGGCAAAGGATTTCATGCTGATCGTCAAATATCCTCAATACCGGATCATTGATGTCCGGAATACTGCGGCGGAAGATGTGCCTTACATTGCAAAGAGCTGCCGTGTTCACGGAATGAGTGCCGGGTTCCAGGTGCTGGAAAAAGATTTGCCTGGTTTGAGTGCAGATGATCTTTCCCTGCTTGTTCTTCCTCCGTTGAAAGGAATGGAAGAGTCAACCATTGCCCATATCCGCAAACTTCATTCTGAAGGCGTTTCCCTGCTTTGCTGTGAAGATGTCTCCGGACTGGAAGATCTTTTCGGTGTTAAAGATACAGGCATCAGAAAAACCATCACATGGGTTTCCGGAACGGAACACTTCATGCCGGAGAAGAAAGAGTTTTGCGATGATGAACGCTGTACCGGCCGTTATGAAACGGATGGCGCGGAAGTCCTGCTCTCTGCAGAAATTCCCGTTTTGACAATCAAACATAATGAAAAGGCAAGTGCTGCATTTTTCAACGTTCCGCCCCATCTGGTCAAAGAAGATCAGCTTCATGACCGCATGGCATACACGAAAGACGGCATCAGTGAATTGATGGAACATGCTGCTGCTGAGGTCGCTGCAATGATAGAACATCCTTTGATCCGTCTTCAGGGCAATGGCAGAATCCTTGCTTCGTGGGCAGAAAACGGAGCAATCGTGATGCCTGTTTACAACCCCTCGGATAAGGATGTCCTTTCCGCTGTGATTGAGATCGATCCCTCTCTGCTGGAGGGCAGAAGCGTTTCCAGCGAAACTCCGGTTACAGCTCTCGGCAACGGAAAATACCGTCTCCGGCTGGCCCCCGATGGAACAGCCTGCCTGATCATCCGCTGAGTATTTCGACAACAAAAAAGGGCTGCCGCAAATCCGTTTGCGCAGCCCTGATTTTTTTAAGATTTCATCTCATTTCATTTCATCCAAAACAATTTCACACCAATGGATGACAACCTTGTCCCCAAGGAAGCTGAGAACGTTGTCGCCTTCTTTCAATGCCTCGTCCGGGATCTGATATACCACAGGATTTTTGACATTTCCGGGCAGTTTGTCTGTAAACGTTTCCTCTGTTTTTGTACAGATCATATTCCCGCAGCGCACATCTTCCGGGAGTCCGTTCTCGCAGGAAAGAATCAGTTTTGCATTGCGGTTTTTGACTTTTCCGCCCAGGTTGATACGAATCTGTTTGTGCCATGCAGAAAGAGTCATCGGAAGCGGTGATACCGCAGTTTTTCCGACGGCTTTCGACAATGAATCTTCAAACGTCACAAGGTGACGCCGTTTCTGCCGTTCGGTTTTCTCTCTGTCATCGAGATTTTCCAGAATTTTCCGGAACTCAGCAAGGTTTCTCATGCCTGTTGAGGCATCCATGTGGTTGAAGAGATAAATATCGTCGGAACCCCGGTAATAGTAGGAGGCGGCATGTCCGAACACAACAGCACTGTCGTTCATGCAGTCACCGGAATTGGTTGGAGAGCACCGGCAGAGGATTTCCAGACCGGCAGTGATTTTAACATCATTGCCCAGAAGAGCCCGCCAGAGTTCCAGCGGGATATCATAATTCGTCACGCCCCAATAGGAGGTGAGAACGACCCTGTCAACAAGCTTTTCTTTTACCCATGTTATGACGTTGAATCCCATCCGTCTTGCATCATCCGGATCTGCCGGGACACGGACGGTCAAATCCACCGGATGGCCATTCTTTTCGGCACATTCCTCTGCCAATTTTCTGGATTCCCGGAGGAATTCCGTCAGGATCGGTGCATTTTCCACTTCCCATCCGAATTCAAAATAATAGGGGGTGCGCATCCAATCCAGTTCCAATCCATCGGGATCAAAGCGGGTCAGATACTCTTTTACCAGTGCAAGATGAAAAGAATATACTTCCGGTTTTGCATAGTTGAAGGAGTGAAACCACCATTGTCCCGGATTTGTAAAGGAAGCCGTCTGACAATCCTGATGTTCCCGCCAGAAATCACTGACCATCGTGCTGTCGATATTTTCGACCCAGTGCACATCGTTCATTCTCATGCTGAGATAAACTTTCCTGCCCAGTTCTCTGCCGTAAGCGATCCGCAGTCCGAAGGGATCTTTCACGTTATCAAACAGTATTTTTGTATGCAATGCATTGCTTTTGAAGGGGAGGGGCGAATCCATGACTTCTTTCCCCCGGTAGAAAACGGTTCCATCTTCCCGGATTTCCAGATCTTTCCAGAGCGAGTCAAAAACTTCGCTGTCGAATACAGCTTTCTGTCCGTTCCCGTTGAAGATAAGAACATTATCTCCACCTGAGCAATAGAGATCCAATTGTTTCCGGATTCCGTATTCGCTCAACTCTTCCAGTGGACGGTGTGCAGCGAAATTTTCAAAATCTTCATTCAGCAGAAAAGCCATAATGTTTTCCTTTTTTATTTATGGAAAATCTGATAAAGATCATTTTTCAGGACATGGATCAGATCATTGATCGTTTGAACAGGGTAATCTGTTTCAATTCCGGCTGTTCCCACATCTTCGAGCTGATGACAATCAGAACCGCCGATTTTGTGCAGACCGAACTTTTCCGCCCAATACAGCGCGATATCGTTGCGGCTGTCATGGCGCGGATGATTGTTCATGACTTCGATCCCGAAGAGCAATGCCGGATTGATCACTTTCATGCCGTTCCGGAATGGATGAGCCTGATAAAAAAGAATCCCGTTTTCCTGTGCAAATTCAGAAAAACTGTCAGGAGTCATATCATAGACTTCCGGATGATTCTTTACCAGTTCTTCATTCAAACCGTAGACCAGATAATCATTACTGCTTCCTTTGAACCGGAATTCGCATCCGGGCAGGACAAGCAATCCCTGTTTTTTGCCGAGTTCGATCGCATTTTTCTGTTTTTCGAAATAATATTCCGTGAAGTTATCAACGCCGTGAGTCTTCCACATATCTGCATTTTCTGCAGAAAAATGATCTGTGATCACGATTGCATCATAACCGGCTTCCCGATAAAGCGAAATCGTTTGTTCCGCAGAAAGTCTTCCGCAGAAGGATATATCTGAAGTATGTACATGCAAATCTATTTTCATAGGTTTCTCCTTTTCAGATTCAGCATACTTTTGGAATATATATGCTGAATCATAATTTGCAAGTGAAATGCAGAGTTTTTCATATCTATGTTGTTTGTTGAAAAAGGCAGTTCCCTTTGTATTACAGAATATTTACAGTTCCACCACATTTCCGGTTGCAAGCGATTGATCGATTGCATCCAGAATTCTATTGACCTGAACACCCTGTTCCGCTGTTACCACCACTTCGGTTCCATGCAGGATCGCTGAGATAAAAGAGTCATGCTGTTCATCAAATCCAAGATGTTTGGGGGATGCAGGACCCTTAATATCAATCTGTGTCTGATACTTTCCGCCGTGTGCATGAACTTTCAAGGAACCTGCATAATAAGGATAATACGGGTCGGCATCAATCTTGCCGTTTGTTCCGGCAATTCCGCAGATGGAGCTCTGCACATTCGGACAGGAATCTGAGAGATTGAAAACGCCCCGGACACCATTTTCATATTCAAACATAACAATTGCTGTTTCCGGGATCTCATCGGCGCAGGGACCGGTTTTCCCGATCAGATTGCCGAACGCACAAAGCCGTTTGACAGGTGCGCCCGCCCAGGTTTCCAGAATATTGTAGTAATGACATGCACAGTCAAAAATCTTGCCGCCGCGGAGCTTCCTGTTCGCGCGCCAGCCGTCATTGGCTTTTTTGGTGAACATATTCCACCAGACATTTGTGACTTTTCCGATATCGCCGCTTCTGGAAACTTCAAGAACTTTCTCCTGGAAGTGGGAATAGCGGACCTCGTATCCCAGCTGGAAAACCTTTCCAGTCCGTTTTACGGCTTCGCAAATTTTCAAACCTTCCTCCACGTTGACCGCAATGGGTTTTTCGCAGAGAACGTGTTTTCCTGCTTCCATAAGACGGATGGAATATTCTGCATGCAGCGGAGTCGGAAGGGCAACAACAACCGCATCCAAATCCTGCATGTTCAGAATATCTTCAAAATTTTTCGTGAATAAAACCTGTCCCGGAAGATTCAATTTCCGGAATTTCGATTCATCCAAGTCGCAGCAGACAATCAATTCTGCTTTCGGATTTTCCATGATCGCCTGCACATGTTCATGACCATGTGTAAGCCCGATTACACCGTATCTGACAGTTTCTTTCATTTTTTTTCCTTATTTTTTTGGCAGCAGACTGGAGACCAGTAAATCGAGATAAGATCCCGGCGTGACCAACCGTCCTGCAAGAATATCTTCTTCTGTGAAAGAGGCAAGCAATATATTTCCTGAAGTGTATCTGGCATGATCATAAATCATATAGATCCTGCCGTCTGCATCCTGTGCCGTATCGGGATAAGAGACGTCCTGTCTGCCGGAAATAAGCATACCGCCTTTCCATGTTTTTCCGTCATCCTCAGAAAGCCATGCAGTCAGATCGGTTCTCAATCTCATTCCCGGAGCAAGCGATTCTCCGGGAAGAGTGTAGGGGATCCGATGGTTGATCAGCAGCAGATTGCCGGATTTCAGCCGGCGGATCGCGAAACGGGAATTGGGCCCACCGAAGATTGCAGGTTTTCCGGGAGTCCATGTTTTTCCGCCATCACTGGAGAAACTCTCTCCGATTCCGTATTGGCACCGGACAAGCATCCAGAGCGTTCCATCTTTCCGTTCGATAATGCAATGCTCATCAAAGGTCCGTTCCGGAACATCCGCCGAGCCAAGATATTCAAACGTCTTTCCGTTGTCCCGGCTGATGGTTACATTGGAAAACGCAAATTTTTTATCCTCTTCGGTAACATATTTCGGTTCGCAAGCCCAAATTGCTGTGGGCAGAAGCCAGTTCCCTTTGGAATCTGCTGTGGGTTTGTTCATCATGATCCCGTCGGCAATCCTGCGGGGTTCAGACCATTTCAGTTCCTTTTCAGGATTTTCGCAACAACAGCAGAAAACACCGCATTTTCCATCAAAAATCTGCCCAAGCTCGGGAGAATATGACTGTGCCCAGAACCACCAGAGCCGTCCCTGCGGATCAAACCAAAGCGTAGGATCGTATGCCCGGACAAGTCCTTCAGGAGAGATACATTGCACTTCTTCCCAGCTTCTGCCATGATCCCGGCTGAGAGAGAGGATCACATAGTTATCCGGACCTTCCCCTTTTCCTCCTGCATACCATGTGGCGTAAAGAGAGCCATCTTTTCCGGCTTCAATTCCGGGGATCCCCTGATACGGACGGGTTTTCCGTGCCGAGTTTTCCGGAATCTCTCCGGGAACTCCCGGGATAAGCGCCTGCGCCCGATTCTTGTGAAATTCTTCAATAATGCTCATTGTCTGTTATTCCTCCAATTTTTCAAGAGCAAACTCTATTATATCAATTTTTTTGGAATTTTCAAGAGTGTTTTTTATAAATTTTACATTTTTTATCCAAAACAGCAGAAAATACAGGAAAATACGAAGCAAAGCGGGTTCGTTTCATAAATCGAAGGCTTTTGTTGCATCTTAATTATTATCAATCAAATTCAGCATTGATATATTCCGTCGAATATCATATAAAAAAAACTGTGTTCTGTCCTTATTGAAAGACAGAACACAGCCTGAATAACCTGTTGTTTTTTCAGAAAGTTCAGCAGAACGTCGTGAGCTCTTCCTTGTACTCTTTCCGGTAATCTGCCCAGATCTGTTTTGCTTTCTTTATGCTGGGCACATAGGGATCCAGACAGAGCGCTTGAATTGCCAGAGAATCATTGCCTTCCGCAATCGCTTGCGCTACCATTTCGTGAATCACTGTCTGGCGACGACAGATTTCGGCAGGGGCAACAGGAAGTTTGCCGACATGGATGGAACGGACTTCTCCCCCAATCGCAAGGGCAGGAACATCAAGAATCACATCGTCCGGAAGGTTTTCCACTGCACCGTTGTTGCGAATATTGATGGCATCAAAGTAAAGCGGAGTATTTGTTTCCAGTGCGGTGATCACGCGGCAGGGATTTTCTGCGTAGTACGGATGGTCGGGATCCACGGGGAAGGGCGGTTTTGCATAGTTTTTGCCAAGAAGACGCTGGGTTTCCAGAGTGTGGGATTTCTGTTTAACCAGATTTTCATAGAAATCTGCAAGAGAGTGAAGTCCCCAGTTTTCCCAATCTTCGGGATCCTGGAAGAAGGGCAGGTATTCCACAATGTGTTCGTCATATCCAACAGGATACATGCCGAAGGTATTGTAGACTTCTTTGGTGAATTTCTGTTCCGGGGTACTGGGGAACACTTCATTCCAGTATTTGGATTCCTGCATTTTGGAGATAAATTCCTCCATGCAGCTTTCCCGGGTATTGCGGCGACGGATGTCAAAGAGCCAGTTCAAGTGATTGACTCCAGCTGTTATAACTTCCAGTTCGCCGGGTTCCATTCCCAATTCTTCTGCGATCAGACCGAATGAACCATGGACCTGATGGCAGAATCCGAGTGCTTTGATTTTCGGAAAGTAATTTTTGAAGTAGGTACAAAGGATGGACATGGGGTTGGAGAAGTTCATCAGCCAAGCGTTCGGGCAGCATTTTTCCATGGTTTCAAGAACTTCTTTGTAAAGGCAGATATTTCTTGCGCCGTGGATGATTCCGCCGGGACCGCCGTTTTCCGCTTTGACTTGATAGACTCCATATTTTTCTGCGATCCGGAAATCCTTTGCCCAGTAAGCATAACGGTTCTTTTCGCAGGAGGAGATCACATAATCCGCGCCGTCAAGAGCTTTGGAAAGATCAGTGGTCGTCTGGACTTCAACATGATTCTTTCCGGTTGCAAGTACTTCTTTCACAGAGCTTTCAGCAACTTGCAAACGATCTTCGGCAACATCCATCAGCATAAAGGTGCTGTTGTCAAATACTGGATCGGTCAGCAATTCTTTTGCAATCGTAAGAACGAAACCGGAACCGGCTCCCAACATAGTAAGTTTCAACTTTTTCTGCATTTCTTAACTCCTTTTGTTTTTTTTGAGCTATTCGAGGTGATTTCAAAAGTCTTCAAAAATGTCTGAAAATTCTTGCAGAGATCTGAAAATGGAGCGTTTTCGGTGGTTACTCAGAGAGTAGCCACGCTCAAACTACCATTTCCAGCTCATCAGCAATCTCTTTTCAACCAAATT
>JAFTIQ010000045.1 GCA_017456805.1 Lentisphaeria bacterium | reverse complement strand
TTACTTTTTCTGCCCCTGCCCTGTTTAATGGCGATATTTTTTCTGATGCTGATGTGACGGAAATGTTGTTTGCCGGAAAAATCAGCTTTAAAAATGCTCAATAAGTACAGAATTAATAGTATTTGAGGATTGACAAAGTGCGTTTGCGGCATTATCTTATATAATGTATATATCGCTGAAAACAATCATTATCCAATCCAAGGAGAATAAATCATGGGTAAAACTGCTGCTCAAAAGATCTTTGATGCGCACCGCATTGACTCCCCTGCCCCCGGCGTGGCAGTGTTGAGTCTTGATCGTGTTTTCTGTCACGAGATCACCACCCCTATTGCTATTAATGATTTGGTTGCCATCGGCCGTGACCGGGTCTTTGACCCCACCAAGATCAAGGCGGTGATCGACCATGTTACCCCCGCAAAGGACTCCAAAACTGCTGAACAGGGCAAAACTTTGCGCGATTGGGCACGCCGCCACAATATCAAGGACTTTTTTGATATCGGTCACAACGGTGTCTGCCACGCTATTTTCCCGGAAAAGGGCTTTGTCCGTCCCGGTTTTACAGTGATCATGGGAGACTCCCACACCTGTACTCATGGTGCATTCGGTGCCTTCGCCGCCGGAGTCGGGACCACTGACCTGGAAGTCGGTATCCTCAAGGGTGTCTGCACCATGCGTGCACCCGATACCATCAAAGTGAACGTTACCGGAACGCTTCCGGAAGGCGTTTATGCTAAAGATGTTATCCTTTCCATCATCAAGATGCTGACCGTGAACGGGGCAACGGACAAGGTGATCGAATTTGCCGGACCTGTGATCGATTCCTTCTCCATGGAATCCCGTATGACCCTTTGCAACATGGCGATCGAAGCTGGCGGAACCTGCGGCTGCTGCTATCCTGACATGGTGACAGTCGATTATCTCTGGAGCTTCATCTCCAAAGAGTTCAGCAGCAGAGAAGAAGCTCTGAAAGAATATTCCAAGTGGCGTCCGGATGAGGATGCAGAATATTTCAAAGTCATTGATTTTGACGTTACAAACCTGGAACCTGTCATGACAGTCAACTATAAGCCGGATCAGGTTCGCACCATCCGCGAAATGGAAGGCACAAAAGTCGATCAGGTTTATATCGGCTCCTGCACAAACGGAAGATTGGAAGACTTGCGAATCGCAGCTTCTGTTCTGAAAGGCAAACGGATCGCTCCCAATGTCCGCGCCATTGTTTCTCCTGCAACACCGCTGGTGTTCCGTCAGGCTTTGGCAGAAGGGATCATTCAGATCTTCATGGATGCCGGATTCTGCGTTACCAACCCGACTTGCGGGGCATGTCTCGGAATGAGCAACGGTGTTCTTGCCAACGGCGAAGTCTGCGCAAGTACAACAAACCGCAACTTCAACGGACGTATGGGGAAAGGCGGGATGGTTCACCTGATGAGCCCTGCTTCTGCCGCTGCGACTGCCCTTGCGGGATCCATCAAGAACTCTCCTCTTTATAAAGGATAAGGGTGAATATATGAAAAATTTCAGTGGTAAAATCCTGTTTCTGGATCGCTCTGATATCAATACAGACGAGATCATTCCCGCCAAATATCTGACAGAGCTGACCAAAGAAGCGCTCAAGCCCTATTGTCTGGAAGATTTGAACCTTCCTCCGTTCAACCCCAAAACCGATGTTGCCGGAAAAAGTGTCATTGTGACCCGCGCAAACTTCGGCTGCGGTTCCTCCCGTGAACACGCTCCCTGGGTTCTGGAATGCAACGGTATCAACCTTGTAATCGCTGAAAACTTTGCCAGAATCTTCCGTCAGAACATGTTCAACTGCGGTTTGATGGCAATTCAGCTTGCACCCGAAGTCATTGATGATATTTTCAAGACCTTTGCCGGTGCTGAAGCAGAATGTTCAACCGATCTGGAAAAACTTGTATTCACCATCTCCGGCAGCGGAGTGACCAAAGAATACAAGTTTGAGGTCGGCAAATTTGACTTTGAGCTGGTAAAAGCCGGCGGCTGGGTCGATTACGCTGACAAGAAGTATTGATACATGTCTGACGATTGGATCGACATACAAAAAGATGATGCGCACGTTGCCCGGGAACGCACAAAAGCCCGGGAGTTGCGGAACTCGTCCTGGTGGAAGCAGCAGCTCTCCACCGGGATTTGTTATTATTGCAAGAAAAAATTCAAACCGGAAGAACTGACCATGGATCACATTGTTCCGGTTGTGCGCGGCGGAAAATCCACCCGGGGGAATGTAGTTCCCTGCTGTAAAGAGTGCAATTCAGAAAAGAAATATTTGACCCCTGCTGAGCTTATCATGAAAGAACTGGGGCTGTAAATCAAGGAGCTGATCAAGATGGGATCATGTGTTGAGATTCGCGGTATATCCAAATCCTATATCAAAGGGAAAAAAGTTCTGGAACCCATCGACCTTACGGTCAATCCCGGAGAAATCTTCTTTCTTCTCGGATCTTCCGGATGCGGAAAATCAACACTTCTCCGAACCATCGCCGGATTGCTGACTCCCGACAGCGGAAAAATTTATTTCGACGGAAAAGATATTACAGATCTCGCCCCGGAAAAACGCCGTGCAGCCATGGTGTTCCAGAATTACGCCCTCTGGCCGATCATGAATGTCCGGGAAAATGTGGAATTCGGGTTGAAAGCAATGGGGAAACTGAGCTCCAAAGAAATCAGAAAACGCGCAATGGAAGCCCTGGATCATGTCCGGCTCGGCGATTATGCCGAACGGAAAATCCAATCTCTTTCCGGCGGACAGCAGCAGCGCGTGGCTCTGGCGCGGGCTCTGGCAGTTGATCCGGCGGTGCTTCTTCTGGATGAACCCCTTTCCAATCTGGATGCCCGGCTCCGGGATGAAATGCGGCTGGAAATCCGCAGAATCTGCAAAGAACGCGCTCTTACCTCCATTTATGTGACTCATGACCGCCGGGAAGCGCTCAGTATGGCAGACCGGATCGCCGTGCTCAATAACGGGATCCTTCATCAAACCGGGTCCCCGCGGGAACTCTACTGTACTCCAACCGACAGCTTTGTCGCCCGTTTTCTGGGGGATGCGAACATCTTCTCCGGAAAAGTCCTCGAAGGCAACCGGATCGAAACAGCCCTCGGCACCCTCCCCTTCCAGACAAAAGAATCTGTCAAAGCCGGAACCCGGGCAGAAATCATGATCCGTCCTTCCGCTTTGCATTTCAGCAAAGAAAAGGAATCCGATCTCCGGATCAAAGCAATGCTGAAAGATGGAACCTATCTTGGCGAACGCACCGAATGGCAGCTTGACTCTGCCTGCGGCGATGTGATCGTCAGTGAAACCTTCCCCCCGATCCGTGAACTCAATCAGGAATATGAACTCTTCGTTTCTCCTGAAAATATCATCCTTCTTCCGGGGAGCTGCAAATGAAGAAAAAGATCATTGCTGTTCTGATCATCTTTGCAGTGATCCTGCTCCCTCCTATTCTGCTGAGGGATAAAGGTGCTGCTCCGGTGATTCCCTCCCCTGATATGGAACGTCTGGTGATCATCACCCCGAACTCCGATTCCATCAAAACAGAAACCGGAAACGCATTCCGGGAATATTACAAAAAGAAATACGGCAGGGATATTGTTCTGGATTTCCGTGCACCAGGCGGAACTTCCGACATCGTCCGTTTTATTGCCGACAGATACAAAATTGAATTCCGGGAAGAGTGTGAAAAGAACGGGATTCCCTGGACAGCTGCAGTTGCAGCCGGTTTTTCTGATCCCGCAACAGATAGAAATCCGAACGCGGATCCGGATGCAAAACGCGCCCGGGCACTGTTCCTGAAATCCAATGTGGGAATCGGCATTGACCTGATGTACGGCGGAGGGGTCTTTGACATGTCACGTCAGGCAGCCCGGGGATTTGCTGTTGACGGCAAGATCGATCCCTCTTACATTGCCCCGGATAAAATGCCCGCAGAATTCGGCGGGGAAAAGATTTATGATCCCAACGGGTTGTACTACGGATTGTGTCTCTCCACCTTCGGGTTGTGTGTCAATACGGACCGGATCGCAGAAATGGAAGATCCCACGTTTCCGGAACGCTGGGCGGACTTGGGAGCCCCGCGCTTTTTCCAGAAAATCGTTGTTGCCGACCCCTCAAAATCCGGTTCTGCCAACAAATGCTTTGAAATCATTCTTCAGGAATGTATGGCTGCGGAAAATTCGCCCGACAAGGGGTGGATCACCGGACTGAATCTGATCAAGCGAATCATTGCCAATGCGGCAATCGTAACCGATTCCGCCGGAAAGGTTTCCAGAGATGTGGCAAGCGGAAATGCCGCTGCCGGAATGGCTATCGATACTTACGGTTTGACAGAGCAGGAGTGGAACACGCTTCAGTTCGGCACACCCCATTTCCGTTATATTCCGCCCAAAGGCGGAACCGCAGTTTCCCCCGACCCGATCCAGATGCTCAGGGGGGCCCCAAATCCTCAGGCAGCACGGGCGTTTATTGAATTCATGCTCTCCGACGGACAGAAAGTGCTCTGTTATAAAGCCGGTGTTCCCGGCGGACCGAAAGAGTATGCCCTGCGCCGTCCACCCGTGCTGAAAGAACTCTACAAACCCGAATACCGGCAGTTCCGGTCAGATCCGGATTACAACCCCTACGCATCCGGGGCAGACTTCATCTACCGTCCGAAATGGACAGGCAAATACTACAATCTGCTGCGGATCGTCATCCGTGTGCTCATGCTGGATTGTCAGGATGAACTTCAACTGGCATGGGGCGCGATCATCAAAGCGGGCGGACCGGACAAAGTTCCCGAAGCAATGAAAGAATTTAATGCCCTGCCTTTTACTTATGCAGAAGCCTCTGCGGCATCCAAAGCGATGAATGCAGAAAATCCCCGGGATATCGTCCGGAAAAAACGGGAGTGGCGCGATAACATGCGGAAACATTATTTGAGAGCGGCGGAACTTGCCGCAGAAGGACGCTGATCATGTTGAAATTGACGAAATATGCTGTTACGCTTCTGACCGCTGCCTTTCTGGTGGTCTTTCTGATTCTGCCCGTCGGTACCGTGATCCTCGGTGGAATGTCGGATCTTCAGCTGATTCAGGAAGTCTTTGCAAACGCTGTCTACGTTCAAGGGCTGGTCAACTCTTTTAAGATTGCTGTTGTTACCACCTTTTTTGTATTTCTGATTGCCCTGCCCATGGCGCTGGTTTATGATTCCTTTGATTTTCCGGGAAAAGGATTGGCACATATTGCAGCGATGATCCCCATGATTCTGCCGCCTTTTGTGGGAGCATTGGGCTTCCAGCAGATCCTGGGACATTTCGGAGTGATCAATACGATTCTGGTGAATTGCGGGTTCAGCAGAGTGGATTTTTTGACTGGCGACGGCAGATTCTGGTCAATCTGTCTGATTGAAGCCCTGCATCTTTATCCGATCCTCTATTTGAATCTGGTTTCTTCTCTGGGCAATATCGATCCTGCTATGAGGGATGCCGCGCGGAACATGGGCGCAGGGTTTTTCCGGAGATTGTTCTGCATCACCATTCCGATGATCCGTCCCGGAATTCTGGCGGGCGGAAGCCTTGTGCTGATCTGGAGTTTTACAGAGCTCGGAACCCCGCTGATGTTCGGCTATACAAGAGTCACCGCAGTGCAGATCTTTAACGGTTTGACAGAACTGAAATCCAATCCGGAACCCTTTGCGCTTGTGCTTGTCATGCTGGTGATCTCCACCATTATGTATCTGCTGGCAAAGCTGCTTCTCCGCAGCGAAGGAGCCGGCTCCTCCAAAGGAACCGCAGGAACCTCCGCAGAACGTCTGAATGGATGGAAAAAGTATCTGCCGACTTTGTTCTTTGCTGTCATCACGTTCCTTGCTGCGCTGCCGCACATCGCATTGATCTTCACCTCCTTCTCTCTGAAATGGCAATCCACGATCCTGCCGGAGAACTGGACATTGCTGAATTATGACAATGCGCTGTCCCATCCGCTTGTTGTGCCGGGGATTCTGAACAGTTTGCAGTATTCCGGACTGGCAATGATTTTTGCACTGACGATCGGAACGCTTGTTGCGTTCATCACCAAACGCTGGAAGATCACCGGTGGCTGGATTCTGGATGCGCTTGCAATGCTTCCGGTGGCAGTTCCGGGGATCGTTGTCGCATTCGGTTATCTCGGAATGGCTGTGGAATTCACTTGGGCAAGAGGGCTGTTCAATCCGATGGAAAATCCTGTCTGGCTGCTTTCTGTGGCGTACGCAGTCCGGCGGCTTCCTTACGTTCTGCGCTCTGTTGCAGCCGGTTTGGAACAGACTCCGCTGGAATATGAAGAAGCTGCCCGGACATTTGGAGCGACGCCCTTCCAGACAGTCCGGAAGATCGTGTTTCCCATGATTGGAGCCAACTTGCTTGTGGGGGCTCTGTTCGCCTTCAGCTTCTCCATGCTGGAAGTTTCCGACTCCCTGATCCTCGCTCAGAAATCTCAGCATTTTCCCATTACGAGAGCGATTTTTGAGCTCTCACAGATCCTGGCATCCGGACCTTATACAGCATGTGCGTTCGGAGTTTGGACTATGCTGTTCCTTTGTGCAGCGATCGGTGCTTCCGGAGTGATCCTCGGAAAAAAACTGGGATCGATTTTCAGGCTCTGACGGGAGGATCAGATGGACTTTACTGCCAATAAAGCGATCTATACACCCATCCGTCAGTTCAAAGGATATATTGCAATTGAACGCGGATTGAGTGTCAACACCTCCGATGCATATCAGAGTGATCTGGAAGATTTTGCCCAGTTTCTGACCGATTCCAGCATCACTGATTACAATGATATCGAGCGGGAGGATATTGAAGATTATCTCTATCACTGCAAAGAGTGCGGCTTTGAAGTTTCCACCATGGCGCGCAGACTGGTTTGCCTCAAGGTTTATTTCTCCTACCTTGCAGAAAGCAATATCGTCAAACAGAATATTATGGAAGTCATGGACGCTCCAAAGATCTGGAGAACCCTTCCGGAAGCACTCAATCAGGAAGAAATCGAGCGGATGCTGGCTGTCTATCCGGTCAACGCACTGGATCAGCTCAGCATCAGAAACAGAGCGATCCTTGAAATCATGTACGCCTGCGGACTGCGGGTTTCTGAAGCAGTCGCCCTGACCGTCGCTTCCATCAATCAGGACGATTGTGTCGTCAGAATTCAGGGGAAAGGATCCAAAGAGCGGGTCGTCCCCATTGGACACCATGCCCTTCTGGCGGTCAACCGGTATCTGACAAAAGTCCGTCCTTTGCATAAAAAATCCTCCGAAACTGCCGCGATGTTTTTATCCTACCGCGGCAAACCGCTGGATCGGGAACGGATCTGGATGATCGTTCAGGATACCGCCCGGAAAGCAGGAATCACCAAAGAGATCCATCCCCACACATTCCGTCATTCTTTTGCCACTCATCTTCTGGAAAACGGTGCAGACCTGAGAATGATTCAGGAAATGCTGGGGCATGCAGATATTTCCACCACACAGATCTATACCCATGTCGACAGCCGGAAACTGTTATCCATCCACAAAAAATTCCACCCCCGGGCTTGAAGATGGAAAATAAAACAGAGCGTTGCAAGTTTTTTTACAACGCCCTGTTTGCTGAAAGTTAATGTTTATTATTCGGCGATTTCAACCAAAACTTCGCTTGAATCTTTCCAGGAAATCACCTTGGCTTTTTTGCCTATGATTTCTGTCTGAGAGAACTCTTTTCCGAATGTGCACGGAATGTGTTCGTCTTCAAGATAAATATATGCCCGCTCTTCTATCCAGCAGATTTTTCCGATCTTTCCAATCAGAATTTCATTATTATTTTTCCGCTTTTGCGGAGCAAGCTTATCCATTAGAAAAACAACAATAAATTTCTGATAACACAGCAAATGAAATGCCAGAACTATACCGAAAATGACAAGGAACCACAGTGCCAGCCAAATCAAATTGTCCGTCGGGATAAAATGCAGAATAACAAAAGAGAACAATACATCTGCAGCAAATGTTAATCCGCCTCCGTTAAAAATAAAGAGATCAATGACCAACATAATAATACAGAGAATCGTCACCGCTAAAGTCCAATGCATCCCCAGGAATTCAGACAGAGCAGACATCTGATTATTCCTTATTGCTGTCAACAAATAAATTCATGTTGCCAAAAGAATTGGGCAGAAAAACTTTATCAGCCGGATTCTTGGAAATGGCATTGAAACCATCCACATACTTATTGGCAATCAGAATGGAAACAATCTTTTCCGGAGAGATTTTTCCGGCAGCACAGATTTTTTCCACATAAAGGGCATCAGCTTCTGCACCAAGTTCTTTTGCACGGAAAGCACCTTCCGCGACCATAATCGCAGATTCTTTTTCCGCTTCTGCCTTGATGATCATAGCACGTTTTTCCGCTTCTGCCTTAATGATCATTGATTCTCGTTCAGCTTCGGCGGCGGCAATTGTTGCTTTACTCTTTGCCTCAGCAGCTATAACAGCAGCCCGTTTTTCTCTTTCGGCCGCCATTTCAGCACGCATCGCATTGGTTGTTGCATCATCTGTTACAAGTTCCTGAATTTCAACTCGCTGAATTACAATTCCCCATCTTTGGGCAACTGCTGCGACTTTTTCTGTTATTTGTGAATTCAGAAACTCTCTATTTGTCAGCAAATCATCCAGTTTACTTGCTCCAATGCAGCTGCGCATGGAATTTAATGCCTGATCTATCATTGAGTCAATCAAACGGTCAACAGCATATACGGCTTTTTCCGGATCAACAATGCGCCAGAAAATAACAGCATCAATTCTTACCGGTACATTATCCGCTGTGTGATAATCACGGGGCTTTGTATCCAGCCGCTGATCCGACAATTCAATAACAGTGAAATTGCCAACAATCTTGCAGGCAACAGGAGCACCGTTGATACTCCATCCGCAATCCCGGATCACATTCTTTTGCTTTTCAATAAACGGTAAACGGAATTGAAGACCGGGGGAAACGATTTTTGAAAATTTTCCAAGCCGTTCAAGAATGACGCAATGAGCCTGAGGAACTGTATAAATTAATGACATTTTCTTTCTCCTTGTTGTTTGTTGTCAAAAATGTGATGATCTGGAAACTCAATCAGGAAATTTTACTGTGCTAACTCAGATAGTGCAGTAATAATATCAATTGTCAAAATAAGAAATACAGCGACAAGAGATTTATTTTTGGATTGATATGCACTTATTGCGCCCAATAGGTACCCCGGCACCAATATCCAAAGGGAAGGAACGAACAACTCTGAAGGTAAAGAGAACCAACGCCACCAAAGGGGACAAGTAACAAAAACAGAAAGCATAGCAAAAAAGCCACAAAAACTTATCCCTGAAGAATTACATGACTCTTGTACTGCTCCGCCGCATTTTGGGCACAGCTCCTGTTTTTCGGGAAATTTTGATTGACACAACTTGCAGATGTAAGCCACAATTGACCTCCTTCGTTACAAAAACTGTGCAATTGCAGCAAAGAAATTCAACGTCCAATGGGGGATTCAGAGAATAGCGTGTAATCGGAAAAAATTCGGGACAAAAAAGCCGAATACTCCAGGGTTACACTTCGTCCGAGGCCCGACCAAGAGCCCACCAACACCAATGCAAGTAGGAGCATCCGGCAAGATCATGCGTGAAAAAGGCACAATCTCACTGGACACAATTCACCTATGGTGTTGGCAAAAGACGTTTTATACTTGGTCGGTTTCGGACGAATTTGCCGTAAAATGTGAACAGTTTTCAATTAGCCGTTGCCGTTATTGGCAACGGTGATAATATAATTCTGCATAAAAGAAAAATCAAGTTTTTTTTCACAGATATCCTATAAAATTTTCAAAACAATGCATTTGGAAAGAGTTATCAGATTGATAATACACACAGCCTTTTAAAACAGGAATAAACGGTGTTTAACGGAGACCAACGGGAAGGCTTTTTCTCCTGCGGAATATTTTTTGTCTCAACGCTGTTGCAGTAATCATTCCCCGTTTTTCACAGTTTTTTTACCGTTCTTTACCATTCCTGATATTTTTATACCGGAACTACAACCTTTTTTAGCATCGCAGCTCAGCAGCTTATTCTTTTTTTACCATGTTGTTAATCAATTTTTATGTTCAAACTGACTTTTTTTTCTTTCATCACTTGAAAAATTTATAAAGTGGAGTATATTATAGGACAACCCCAAAAAAAAGAAATCTGCATTAACGGAGGCGTTTACTATGCATCTCTACAATTACACCCATCCGAAAAACATTCTGGTGGCAACCCTCAAACGTCTTTATGATTATGGAATGACCACCACTTCCGGCGGAAATCTTTCCATCCGCGATGACGAAGGCAACATCTGGATCACCCCCAGCGGAATCGATAAGGGATCCCTTCGCCCGGAAGATATTATCAAAGTCACCCCCAATGGTGAAATTATCGGACCTCATAAGCCCAGCTGCGAACTTCCTTTCCATAAATCTGTTTATTCTCTGCGGAAAGATGTGAAAGCTGTTCTTCATGCACACTCCCCTGCTCTGGTGGCATTCAGTCTTGTCGGACGCTGCCCCTCTTCCAATCTTGCACCTGCAGTTGCCAAGACTTGCGGTAAGATCGCCTTTGCAAAATATGAAATTCCCGGCAGCGAAAAACTCGGTCAGATCATTGCTGCTGAATTCGCAAAAGGTGCAGATTCCGTCGTGATGGAAAACCACGGTGCTGTCATGTGCGGAGAAACCATCTTCCAGGCATTCACCCGTTTTGAAGCGTTGGACTACATGGCACGGATCGAACTCAGCGCAAGCGGAAGCGGTCTGGGAGAACTTCATGATCTCAACGCAGATTTCCATCCCACCGAATGGGAAACCTTTGAACCGGAAAGTGTCACGGCAGAAGAATGTGAACTCCGGGATGAAATCGTGAATTTCCGTGCCCGCTGCTATCGTCAGAAACTGCTTTTCACCGGCAGCGCATTTATTGCACTCCGGCTCGGCGAGGATGATTTTGTGATCACCCCCAACGGATTCGACCCCATGTACCTTGATGCAAATGAGATCGTCCGTGTCTGCAATGGAAAATGCCAGGCTGGCGCAGTTCCCTCCACCGGTGCTCGCGTTTGCCGCGAAATCTTCAAAAAACAGAAACATGTCAATGCGATCTTCATGACCCGTCCCCCGAACATCATGGCGTTCGCCGCAACCGGACATGAAATGAACAGCCGGACCATTCCTGAAAGTTACATCAACCTCCGGGATATCCCCCTGATTCCTGCAAAACAGTACTTCAATGACCTGGAGTCTGTTGTGGAAAAAATTTCTCCGCAGACCCCGGTTCTTCTGATTGAAAACTGCGGACTTCTCACCACCGGTAAGAATATTCTGGAAGCCTTTGACCGTCTGGAAGTTGGAGAATTCACTGCAAAATGTATTCTTCTCGCCAACCGTATCGGCTCCTTGAAACCGATCAATCAGGATCAGGTTGACGAAATCATCGAAGCATTCCATCTGCCGAAATAAGACGCAGAAAAACTGCTTCAAAATAAATAAAACGCGGGGAATTCCTATTGGGTTCCCCGCGTTTTGTTTCAATTATCGAATCAAAAAATCAGGCTTTTCCTTCGCTGCCGAAGAAACGGATCTTCTGACGGATCACTTCTCTCATTGCGGCATCCGGTTTTTTCCGGAGAACTGCGGGCCAGGCAGCCATGTGAGGAAGCGCTTTCAACTCTTCCAGCATTGCACTGTTCCAGGCAGTCAGCATCTCAGAATAGATATTGACTTTGCTGATACCGTGAGCAATCGCGCGTGACATCTGATCTTCCGGAGTCCCGGAACCGCCATGAAGAACCAGCGGGATATCGGAACAGGCAGTGATCTTATCCAGCCGTTCAATATCCAATTCCGGAGCTTTGATGTACACTCCGTGAGCCGTTCCGATAGAGACAGCAAGCGCATCCACTCCGGTGCGTTCCACAAACTCTGCAACTTTTTCCGGTTCTGTCAGCATATCAGGCCCGGATTCGCTGCCTTCGCCGGAACCAACCCAGCCGTTGCCAACATGCCCAAGTTCCGCTTCCACTGTGATCCCCAGTTTCTGAACAGCATCCACGACCTCTTTGGACCGGCTGATATTTTCCTCAAAAGGAGAGGCGGAAGCATCCAGCATAACGGAAGAAAATCCGATATCCGCTGCCCGCTTCACCTGTTCCAGAGTATTGGCATGATCCAAATGGATACAAACCGGAACAGAAGAACGTTCTGCCGCAAGCTTTGCAAGGGCAAACCAATATTCCAGCCGTTCGCCTTCCAGATCCGGTCCAAGCGCACCGAGGATCACCGGAGAACGGAGTGCCTCTGCTTCTTCGGCAACCGCACGGATCATTTCCAGATCAGAGACATCGAACATTCCAACAGCATATTTTCTGCAGGATGCATCTTTGAGCATTTCTTTCAAATTGACAAGTGCCATTTTTTTCTCCCGTATGTTAAGAAAGTAAATTAAAATGTTTCAGCAGAATATCTTCCGCCTCTTTATTCCAGAGCCCGCCGTTTTTCTCACAGCAAACCGCCAATTTTGCAAACAGAGGATCTTCTGTTTTTTTGCTGAAATCATCCACAGCCGTCAGAGGGAGACGGATTCCGGGATAGATGATCTTTTTTCCTCCGGGGATGGAGGGCAGATTCATGGTAGTTTCAATAGCGGCATCCAGTCCGCCGATATGTGTAATCATGACTTCCGGATGGATCCGGTTCTGAGCCATCAGCTCCAATGCGATTTCCAAATCTCTGACGGTTCCGCCGGAAGTTCCCGTAACATGAGTGGATGCATAGTGAACATTATAGAAGTTGAACGATGCTGAGAAATCTTTATTCATAGGTCCTGCGAAGAAATTCAAACAGCCGTCTTTCGCGAGGATCCGATCAGAAATTTCAACTGCGGCACTGACCGGTGCCATACAGAGAACATCATCGAACCCTTTTCCATTGGTGAGATCCATCAGGATTTTTTCCGCGTCGCCGGAAGCGGTATTGACAAATTTCAATGTAATGCCCTTCTTTGCGGCATCTTCCGGAGCAAAGATTTTTTCAGCCCGAGCCAGACGATCGGGGTTGATATCCGTCACAATCAGCAATCCCGGTTTTCGGGGGCCGTTGAGAGCATAATCGATTGCGCCAAGCCCCATGGGACCAGTACCGCCGATGATCGCCATATTTCCGTTTTCAATGATCCCCATTTCATGAGTGTACTCTTCTTTTCCACTGTGATAAAACGCACGGTAGCCGCCGATGATACAGCTCATGGGTTCCGCCAGACTTCCCTTGAAACAGGCATCTCCGGTGTAGGGAAGGATACAGCCCTTTTCAATGATTCTGTTGGGAATCAGCACATATTCGGAATCGCCGCCGACCGTCCCGAAGGAATAACCGATCGTATCATAACTTTCCTTTGCATCGATCACAGGCTGAACAGCAAATTTTTCTCCGGGACGATACTGATTTTCCCATTTTTTCCCGACTTCCAGAATGATTCCGCACAATTCATGCCCGATGATCGCCGGATTTTCTGCCACATTATCAGGAACCCGTTTGTGCTCCGCACCCTGTTCAACAGTTTTGTAGGTGGACATGCACACGCTGTCTGAAATGATCTGAGCCAAAATGGAATCTTCCCCGATTTCCGGCAATTCAAAGGATTCCAGCCGCAGATCCCGTTTCCCATACAATCTGACTGCATTGGTTTTCATTTGCAATCTCTCCTTGTGTTATTCTCTCTTTCAAAAGTTTATCGTAATCATAATATAATCATCCAGCGCAAAAAAATCAATTATTTTGATCATTATTCGTTCTTTTGATCATTTTTTTGATTGAAACTCGCTGTTTTCATGATATATTGCGCAAAAATGAAAGGAAAATCATGAGCATTTCAGCCAGACGACGCCGGATTCAGGAATATCTTTCGGAACATGAATATTTATCTGTGGAAGAAGCTGTTGAACTTTTTCAGGCAAGCCCTGCAACGATCCGCCGGGATTTTGCAGAAATTTCAGCAAATGGAGGCGTTCAGCGGACTCGCGGCGGAATCTGCCGGAACAGTAACAGATCAGACGAACTGATCCCTTTCACCCTGCGCGAAAAATGGTATTCCAACGAAAAACGTTACCTCGCCTGGCGCGTTTATGAATATCTGAAAGGGGTGCGCTCTATTTTTATCGACGGGGGAACTACCACGGCACATCTTGGGATTTTTCTCCGGAACCCCGAACAGGTGATCATCACAAATTCCCTCTCGCTCTGCAACATCATCTCTGAACTCTTTCCCTCTGGCGGCGGACCCGAAATCCGCATGACAGGCGGCTGTTTTCATCCCGAAAGCGGACTTTTTCTGGGACCTCATGCAGAAGCCGCGGCAGCATCCTACCATGCAGATGTGACCGTTCTTTCCGCAAGGGGGATCACTTCATCCGGAATTTACAATCATAATGAACTGATCGCCGGGATCAACCACCGGATGATCGAACATTCCGACCGGGTGATCCTGATTGCCGATCACAGTAAAATCGGGGTTACTGCCATGAACCGGGTCTGTCCCATCGAAAAAATTGAAGCTCTTTTTACCGTGGAAACGGAAGAAAACCAGGCAATCCTGGAAGAGATCCGTTCTGCCGGAGTAAAGGTTTTCAGCGAGCCGCCCTTCTGACAAACGCATCCTGAATATCCCGTCCACTCAGAAGTTTTCCGATTTTTCTCAACGGCGGGAAATATCCCTGTACAGCAAGGTCTGCTTCAGAAAAAAAACAGACAGGACCGCTCTGACCGCCAGGTCTGTCAAGGGAGTCTTATTTTTGTCTCAGGTTTCCGATAAAAAAATCTCTGAAGAAAATGCCCAATAATATGCAGAATACGGACAAAAAAAGTTGATTTTTGCTGAAAACAGAGTATATTTATCTTTTGCCTAATTCCGTGAAGCTTTTTTCCTGAAGACTTCACATTTTCTTTTTTTGGCAATTTTTTGCCATTTATGACTCAATTTTTGATATCAAAAATGTTTCGCGGCAGGATTTTTCTTTTATTGTTGTTTTCCGCGTTAACATT
>JAFTIQ010000031.1 GCA_017456805.1 Lentisphaeria bacterium | reverse complement strand
CTTGTGCTATCTTAATCATCGAATCACCTGTTGGGTTAGTTAGTATTCCTTTGGATTTGAACACCATAAAATACTGTTTCTCAACAGGTTTTTCAAACTTTTATATCGCATAAACCGAGATTTCTTCACGGTTTATAGTTTTGTATAAAAAGAAAGAATAAACAGATATTACTCAAGAAAGGGGAGATAATGATTCCAAAAGGTCTTACGAACGAGGCTGTTGAAAAAAGCAGAAAAGAACACGGTTCCAACCTTTTAACCCAAATTCCGCCGGATCCGCTGTGGCTGAAGATCCTTCACGGATTCAAAGATCCTATGATCATGATCCTGATGGTGGCGTTGGCTGTGCAGCTGGTGCTGTGGTGCCTCGGGAAATCCCACTGGTATGAACCGGCAGGGGTGCTTATCGCGATCCTCATTGCAAACGGTGTATCTTCCCTCAGCGAATACAGTCAGGAAAACAAGGCTTCTGCTTTGAAGGCGGAAGAAGAAGCCAAAGAAACGGCAAAAGTCCTGCGGGATGGCGCACTTTGCGAAATCCACGTCAGCGATGTGGTCGTGGGCGATATTATTTTCCTTCAGGCAGGCGATAAGATCGCAGCGGATGGTGAGATCGTTCATGGGGAAGTAAAAGTCGATCAGGCAGCATTGAACGGAGAAACAGAAGAAGCCCTGAAAAAGCCCGTTGAAAATGGCGAAGAATACAATATCAAAGATCTTCTGAATCAGCATTATGCCTACCGCGGAACAGTGGTTTGCGGCGGGGAAGCCTATATGGAAGTGAAAGTTGTCGGCGACGGTACACTCTTCGGCGCACTTGCGCTGGAAGTTCAGGAAGGAACCCGTGCAACACCGCTTCAGGTCAAACTCGGAAAACTTGCAAAACAGATCTCCATGTTCGGTTACATCGGGGCGACTGCCATCGTCATCGGAATCCTTGCCAAAAACCTGCTTGGTGCAGAAATGCCCGAAGGCTGGCTTGAATGGGTCCGTTTGATCATGAATGCAATTACCGTGGCAGTCACAGTTATCGTTTGTGCCGTGCCGGAAGGGTTGCCCATGCTGACTTCCATTCTTCTCTCTCTTCAGAGCTTGAAGATGGCAAAAGATAATGTTCTGGTCCGGAAGATCAACGGTCTGGAAACCGCCGGAAGCCTCTCTCTTCTCTTTACCGACAAAACCGGAACCATTACAGAAGGACGTCTCTCTGTCGTTGAACTCGTGACCGGAAATGTCCGTCCTTTCCAGTCTTTGAAGGAAATGCCCTCCAATCTGGCACTGGACGTGATCACCGGAATCGGGGTCAACAACAGCGCATCTGTCAGCAATGGCGCGATCATCGGCGGAAACAGCACTGACCGCGCACTCATGACATTTCTCGTGGATGCGAAGGCTGACAAAACCATGAATAAATCTGAGGTCCGCTCCTTTGACCCCTTTGATTCCAGCAAAAAATATTCCAGCGTTACCGTTTGCCGCGATGGGGAAAATATCACCTACATCAAGGGTGCTCCGGAGAAAATTCTGGAAAAATGCGCCCGTTACATCGATGAAAACGGTGCTGAAAAAGAGTTGGTTGAAAAGAATTTCCTTACTGCTTACATTGATACTCAGGCAGGACGCTCCATGCGTCTGCTGGCTGTGGCAAAGGCAAAAGGCGATCATCACGAAAGCAACCTGACTCTTGTCTGCCTTCTCAGCATCCGCGACAACGTCCGCAAAGAAGCTGTCGATGCCATCCGGGAAGTCCAGAACGCCGGGATCCAGGTGGTTATGGTCACTGGCGACAGAAAAGAAACCGCTGTTGCAATCGCGAAAGAATCCGGCTTGCTCACCTCTCCGCAGGATATCGCTCTGACCTCTGCTGAAATGGCAGAAAAAACGGATGATGAACTGAAAAAGATCCTGCCTCATCTCCGGGTTGTCGCCCGCTCCCTGCCCACTGACAAGAGCCGTCTGGTCCGCATCGCTCAGGAAATGAACCTTGTCGTCGGGATGACCGGCGACGGTGTCAACGACTCCCCTGCCCTGAAGAAAGCTGACGTCGGCTTTGCAATGGGAAGCGGAACCGAGGTTGCCAAAGCTGCCGGCGATATCACCATTCTGGATGACAACTTCCTTTCCATCGAAAAAGCGATCCTTTATGGACGCACCATGTTCCAGAGCATCCGGAAATTCCTGATCTTCCAGCTGACAGTCAACGTTTCTGCTGTGCTGATCTGCTTCCTCGGTCCCATCATCGGCGTGGAAGGCGATATCGTCCTGACCGTTGTCCAGCTTCTTCTGGTGAACCTTGCAATGGATACTCTTGCGGCTATCGCATTCGGAAGCGAACCTGCGTTGAAAGAATATATGCAGGATAAACCGATCCCCCGGTCAGAAAGCATCGTTAACAAAGATATGTTCTGTGAAATCATTTTCAATGCTCTTTACATCACGGTTCTCTGCCTTGTGATCCTCTTCTGGAAACCGATCCATGATTTGTTTGGAACCGAAGATATCACCTATCTGCGTTCTGCGGTTTTCGCAACGTTCATGATGGCGATCACATTCAACGGGTTCAATGCACGCAGCACGCACTTCAATCCTCTCAAGGGAATCAGCAAGAACAGAAACTTCATCGTTGTGATGCTGGGAATCATCTGTTTGCAGTTCCTCTTTGTCACCTTCGGAGGAAAAGTGCTCTCTGTCACCCCGCTGACACCTGCAACCTGGGGCATCTGTGCAGGGCTTGCATTCCTTGTTATTCCTCTGGAAACCATCAGATCTCTGATCTTCCTTGCATTCTCAAAGAAGAAATAACAGATCTGAAACACCAAAAAAGGCATTGACTCGTCAAACAGTCAATGCCTTTTTTTATTGCGCCGATATGCTCAAATAAACAACGCGTGCTTTTTCCGTTTCGTCTTATCCGGAACGATGTAACCGATGGTCCAGTCACCATCAGCGGACTGATATAATGCTGCCCCCTGAACATAACCGCACCAATCAGATTGTTGAAACGGATATACATTCAAAGGAAGCAGAAGTGCCGCCACGATATTATCATGAGATGCCAGAATAACATTCTTCTTCTCAAATGAAGTTTCTGTTAAAAAGGAAAAAAGTTTTTTATGATAAACCGGCAGATCAATCATCCGCTCCGCTTTTCCTGTCATATAAAAGGATTGCAAAAGACGGGGAAGCGAACCATTATCAATCGTAATATCCAAATCTTCAGGTTTTTGAAAGATCGCAGTATCAAAGATCTCCGGACAAATCCGGATTTCTCCCTGCTCCAGCTCACCACCTTCTCTCAATGCCTCAATCGTCTGAAGAGTCCGCTGGCGTCTGGAAGAACCATAACAAACATCTTTCAAACCTTTCAGCAATGCTCCGCACTCTTTTGCATATTCCCAACCCTCTGGAGTCAATCCGGGATCATGGGATCCGTTCTTTAATGATTCACGATACGAATGACGAACCAGCAATACTGTTTTTACGGACCACTCAGCGACAGCCGTAAAATCATAAAAAGAGAGAATTTCATGGTTGATTTGAATCATAATCCACCTTCAAATGTAAAAAAAGGGAAGGATATTTCACCCTCCCTGAAAGTCCGTAATGAATTAATTCTGCTTATCTCTTTTTGGAAGGGATATGAGCAGATTCGCCATGAACAGCATGAGCAGCTTCCATCATAGCTTCGCCCAGTGTCGGGTGAGCATGGATCGCTTTCCCGAGTTCACGGGCAGTACATTCCAGCTGAAGAACAGGAGCTGCTTCTGCAACAAGGTCAGTTGCATGAGGTCCGATCACATGAACACCGAGAACCTGATCGGTTGCGGCATCAGCGATGATCTTGACGAAACCGACTGTTTCGTTGATTGCCATAGCTTTTCCGAGAGCAGCGAAGGGGAATTTACCGACTTTGACTTCGAGACCTGCTGCGGCACACTGTTCGGAAGACATACCGACACTTCCGATTTCAGGAGAAGTGAAGATACATCCGGGGATGTGACGGGGATCGAAGGAAGCATGTTTTCCGCAAGCTGCATCTGCCGCAACGGTACCCATTGCACTTGCAGCATGAGCAAGCTGCCATTTTCCGGTGGTGTCACCGATTGCATAAATACCGGCAACATTGGTACGGCACTGTTCATCCACGGGGATCCAGCCGCGTTCATCAGTTTTGACACCGGTGATACCGAGATTCAGGGACTGATTGCAGCTCTTTCTTCCGATGGAAACGAGCAGATATTCTGCCTTGAGAACTTTGTCTCCGACTTTGCCGGAAACGCCCTTGGCATCTGCCTTGATATCAGAGAGGGGCACGCCGTTGAGAATTTCAATGCCGGCCTTCTGCATTTCTGCTGCAAGGGTTCTGGTCACTTCTTTATCCACTGCGGGAATGATGGAATCCTGCATTTCAACGACGGTAACTTTGGTTCCGAGTTCGTTGAAGAGACATGCGAATTCACATCCGATGACACCGCCGCCCAGCACGAGCAGGGTCTTGGGGATCTTGGGAATGGAAAGAAGTTCAGTGGAAGTGATCACTCTGGGACCGCGGGGAATAAATCCGGGGACCAGGGATTCAGAACCGGTGGCAATGATGATATTTTTTGCCTTGATCTGTTCATTTCCTGCAAGGACACTGTTCTTGGTCAGGAATGTTGCGCTTCCCTGAAAAACAGTAACACCGGCAGCCTTGAGAAGACCAGCGATCCCGCCGCGAAGGGTTCCGATCACTTTATCTTTTCTGCCAAGCATTGCCTTCCAGTCAACACCGATTTCTCCGGCAACTTTCACACCGAAGTCAGCAGCATGACGAACCTGATGCAGAACTTCAGAGCCTGCAAGCAGAGTCTTTGTGGGAATACAGCCGATATTCAGGCA
Source organism: Lentisphaeria bacterium (assembly GCA_017456805.1). Next base: position 189,041 of record JAFTIQ010000031.1, on the reverse strand, counting down.
GGTTCCGCCAAATTCACTTTTTTCCACAAGTGCTGTCTTAGCACCATTTTTTGCCGCTCTGATTGCGGAAACATATCCGCCGGGACCGGCACCGATCACCAGAACATCAAATTCCTGCATGGTATCAAAATCCTCCTCTTGATTTTGTGTTTTTAACGATTTACCCATAATATAGCTTTCTTTTGCGCTCTTTTCCAGTCAAAATTTAAAAAAAAGCAATAATTTTCAATCAAAAACAAACAAAATCGCGCTTTTTCGCTCAAAATATACATTTTCTCCAACTTTTTCCGGCAACTTTTTTCCCGTAACTTGAAAAACAGGGGAAAAGCGTGTATCTTATATTTTAAAGAGGTTATCTCAAAACTCCTGCAAAATTTGACAGGCAGGGGATCGTTGAGGAGCGGAAAATAATCCATTTGCAGCTCACATAAGTAATCCCTGACATTTTTGAAGGAGATTGCCTCTGAAATTCGATTTAAAACTGATAAGGAGCTTCCATAATGTTCAAAAAATGCTTTTTACCCGTCGGAATGGTTCTTGCCATAGTCCTTTCGTTTCTCTGCCCTGAAATCGGTATCTGGATGAAACGGACGATCGGATCCAATCCCTTTATCGTGATCATCTTCCTGATTTGCGGATGGCGCACCAAGTTCGGGGATATGGATTTCAGCAAAAAGTTCCTCGTTAATTTCCTGATCGGCGGGATCATTTCTCTGATTGCTTCTCCTCTGATCGGATGGGGACTCGGCAGAGCACTGCAGCTGGATGAAATGGCAATTCTCGGATTGATCATTATTTCCTGTGTTCCTCCCACCCTCTCCAGCGGGATCGTTATGGCGGAAACCGCCGGTGGAAATGTTCTGCTTGCTATGATGATGACCGTGATCTACAACCTGGTCGGCGTGATCACCATGCCGCTGGTCATTTCCTGGTGCGTTTCCGGAAATGCCGATATCAACACAGACCCCCTGGGAATGTTCCTGGATCTTCTGCTTCTGGTTCTGCTCCCCTTCTTTATCGGCTGGGCAGTTCAGAAATTCGCAAAATTCAAATCTCCCGCATGGACCGGTTATTTGCCGTCAGTCTGTGTGATTCTCCTCATTCTCGGATTCTTCTCCGGAGCAAGAGATAAATTTCTCTCCTATGACCTGAAACTGCTTGCCATTGCAATCGGCGCAGGAATCCTTCTCCGGCTGATTTTCCTGGTCATCTTCTTCTGGGGCGGAATTCTGCTGAAAATGAACCGGGCTGACAGAATCGGAGCGATGTTTACTGCCGGTTCAAAATCGCTGACCATTGCCCTGACAATGCTTTCGATCATCGGTGCAGGAAATACCACGGCGATCATTCCCTGCATGGTTTTCTATGCATTGCAGGCTGTGATCGACTCCATTCTTGCGGCAAAGCTCCGGCTCCCGGAAGAAAAAGAAGAAACTGCACAGGCATAACCAGTCAAAAAACAGAATCTTCGGCAAAGTTTCTGATTTCATTTGCAAAATACTGCAACTGATGTATATTACATCAGAAAACATTCCGGAACCCCGGCATGCTGCTTCGTTATAGATTTGCAACGCTGTTTCAGAAAGAACCGCATTATGAACACAAATTGGATTTCAGTGCTGATCCTTTATTTTTGGCTGTTCTCGGGCTTTTATTCTGTCAAAAGACTCAGAAATGCTGACATTTCCCCCTGGCTTCTCTTTCCGATCTTTTTCCTGGGACCTCTCGGACTCCTGCTGGAGCTCTGGAAAAAATACAGGGAAACAATTCTGAAGTTCTTTCATTTTACTGCAGGAAAGAAAAAAAGCAAAAAAGATTTTCTGAATCTGATATTTCTTGATTCTCAGGGCAATGATTTGTTCGCGGAAAACGATAATAACTCGGAAATCTTCGAATATGTCCAGAAGATGATCTACGAGGCAGTCGTCAAAAACTGCAGCGATGTGTTCATCGATCCGAAAGAACATTCCTATCTCGTCCGTTTCCGTATCGACGGAATGATCCGGACGTATGACACGATCCCGGAACGGAACGCTCTTCCGGTCATCAGTATGCTGAAAGTCGTTGCCCGGATGGATATTGCAGAAAGACGCCGTCCGCAGGATGGTGCATTTTCCATCATCTGCAATGATTTGAACACCTCTTTCCGGATCGCAACCGTGGGAGTTCACGGCGGAGAAAAAATCACGATCCGCGTGATCGCTTCTGAAAACAGCAAGAGAAATCTTTCGGAAATCGGGCTTTCTGCAACACAATATAAATATGTATGGAACAGTTTGAAACTGCCTTCCGGAATGATCCTGATGTGCGGTCCTACCGGAAGCGGAAAAACCTCCACCCTCTATTCCATGCTGGGGGAAATCGACTATACCATGAAAAACGTGATCTCCATTGAAGATCCCATCGAACGGTTTGTCCCGGAAATCAGCCAGATGGAAGTCAATACCAAAGCAAATATCACCTTTGCCTCATTGCTCAGAAACTCTCTGCGGCAGAATCCGGACGTGATTTGTCTCGGAGAGATCCGCGATGAAGAAACCGCAGAAATCGCCTCTCATGCGGCACAAACCGGACACTTGATCATTGCAACGCTTCACAGTAACGACTGCATCGGAACCATTGTCCGACTCACGGATCTCGGAGTCCCGCTCCGGTCCATTGCGGCAAGTCTCCATCTGATCGTCTCCCAGCGGCTGGTAAGAAATCTTTGCGAACATTGTAAAAAGAAAGCGGAACTGACTCCCCCGCAGATCGAATTCTGCAACCAATGCGGGATCCCCCTTGATTCCGTCTATTCTGCTGTCGGCTGTCCCCAATGTGATCATACCGGTTATTCCGGAAGAAGGGCAGTTTTTGAAACGATGGTCATGACTCAGGAGCTGCGTGCATTGATGGAGTCTCCGGAATGTTCCATCACCGCGATTCAGGAATATCTTGATCAGGTTCAGGGTGCAAACACCATTTTCAGCATTACTGGAAACATGGTGATCCGCGGGATAATTTCCCTGGACGAGTTCGAACGGGTAAATGTGATGTTTTGAGGGCTGATTCATGGGAACTTTGATTATTCTTATCGCCGGAGCTCTGGGAATTGTCTCCGCAAACAAAAAAAAATTCCTGCAGAACTGGAGTTTTCTGGTCAACTTCTGTTTCTCTCTTTACATTGCAATCTTCCTTACTCCAAGCATCGTTTCCATGCTGGAAATCAAAAAACTTGCAGAAGAATATAAAGTCATCATTGCATTGGTTGGACTTTTCTTTGTATGCTGGATCGTCCTGTCAAAGCTTCTGGAACAGATCGTCCCCAACAAAGAGATCAATATTCCGATCCCGAAAGCGATGGATAAAATTGGTTCTCTGATTTGCGGTTTCTTCTCCGGAATGATCGTCATCGCATTTTTCCTCTTTCTCGTAATGCTGGCTCCGGTCTCTGAAAAATTCCCGATCCCGGAAAGCGTCAGAACAGTTCCTCAGGCAACCCTTCTGAAAATGGTAAAAACGATCAACGCATGTTCCTTCCAGGGAATCTCTGAAAAAGGAGTAAGAACCCTGAAAAATGCAAGAATTCTCCCCGATCCCGAACGGGAACAACGGGAAAAAGAAGCCGCAGAAGCAGCCGCAAAACAAGCTGAAACACAAACACAGCCCGCCGATGAGGGAAAAACAGAAGCTCCGGCTCCGGCGGATAACAGCTCAACCGAAACGCCCGCCGTTGATGGAAAAACAGAAGCTCCGGCTCCGGCGGATAACGGCTCAACCGAAACGCCCGCCGATGAGGGAAAAACAGAAGCTCCGGCTCCGGCGGATAACAGCTCAACCGAAACGCCCGCCGATGAGGGAAAAACAGAAGCTCCGGCTCCGGAAGCAGGTGCTCCGGAATCCGAGAAAAATGAAAAAGGTGTTTCTGAAAAGAATCATTCGGAAAAATCGTATGGGGATGCACCGCCTGCTGCTTCTTCTGACAAGAAACCTGCCAGAAGAAGACCAAGAGCCAGACGGACCAGAAGATAATTTTCAAAACCGAAGAGTTTTGACGTCAAACTCTTTGCAGAGAACCGTCTTCAGCCTGTTCAACACCGTTAAGACGGAACTGTTTTAAATCTTTCCAGTGCAAAGCTGTCGATGAAGTATTCCGGATCTCACATTCCAAATCATTGACCGTGACTCCATGGATGCCGCGCAGGACAAGAGCCCCGGATCTGAGCGGTCCTCTCCAGATCCCCGGGACAGCCGTCGGATCCTTTTCCGGTTCTGCTTCCAGACTCTCCCGGATTCTGAGTTTAACATGATCCATCACCAATCCTGAGACAGCATTTTCCTCCTGAGAGCCGATCCAGCTTGTTGTTTGCCCATCCGCATGGATCCCGGAGAAATGAATATCCCGGATACAGCCTTCATAAGGGCGTTCCGGATATTGATTTCCCGCCCACAGGAAAAAGGCTCTTCCCACATTGTGCATGATAATATTCTGAAAAAGCAAATGTTCAATGGGCGTTCCTTTGTCCAGTTTTGCAAAAGGACAGGGCGAATTGAGAGAAAGCATATCGATCCCCGTTGCGGTATCGGAGATCGTCAAATTGCTGAACACACAATTCCGGATGGGCGCATCCCCTTCATATCCGATCCGGATCCCGCAGGTGGAGGAGCGCAGTACGCAGTTTGTAACCGTGATATTTTCACAGGCAAAATCTGTCCCGGTCCGCGCAGGATCACTCTTCAAAGCAATGCTGTCATCTCCCGCCGCAAGATAACAATCAGAAATCCGGACATTCCGGCAGCAATCGATATCAAGGACATCTGTATTCGGACCGCTTCTGCGGTTGTGAACGTGAAGATTCCGGATAGTGATCCATTCGCTGCCGATCATCCAAACCGTATAAGCTGCGGCATCCCGGATCTGCAAATCTCTCAGAGTCAGATTGGAACATCCGGAAGCATAAATGGTGACGATCCGTTCTTTTTTCGGCTTCATCACGAAATATTTCCAGATGGGATCCGGCACGATATCCGGCGGTTCCTCTCCATCCTTCAATGGGGGAACCGTCTGAACAAGATACTCCCGTTCCCAGAAAGAAGGCCCGGAACCGTCAATCGTCCCGGGACCGGTAATTGTAACATTTTTCAGATGATCCAGATGGAGCAGATAATATTTCAGGGAAGCCTCCGGAACCGTGTTGTCTCTTTCGTATGCGGAGAGATCCGGCAACGCCTTCAGAACAGCGCCAGCCTCCAGCCGGAGTTCCATATTATCGCACAAACGCTGGGTTCCGGATAAATAGATTCCTGATTCAAAAACAAGTGTGCCGCCGCCGTTTTTTTTCAAAAGAGCGATCCCTTTTGCAATTGCAGCAGAATCATCCGTCTTTCCATCTCCTGCGGCACCCAGTGTTTTGACTGATATCAGCATTTTTTATCCTTCCGTATCCAACATTCATAATAGGTAAAAGCAAGGAAGACAAGCAGACTGCATGGCACGACAAGGAATGTTGCTCTCAAATCCCCCATTTTATCTCCGACATATCCCATGAACCAGGAGAAGAAACCGCATCCGGGAACCCCCATGGCTGAAAAGTAAATATAAAGGAGAGTGGAATCGCATTGCGGCATTTTCTGCACCCCGTAAACCTGCGTGGTGGGCCAGTAAGGTGCAATCCCGATCCCGCAAAGGAACAGCAAAAGAAAAAGAAAAGTAAACAACGCCCAGTTGGGCATGATCCCGGGTCTCAGCAGAACAAGAAGCAGGGAAACAGGGATCGTTGTCATAGCCGCATAAAAATTGATGTACCGCAAAGTTTCCGGTTTGGCAATATAACCGAAAAATGATCTGCCCAGGAACATCCCGACCGCGATCACGCCTGTTCCGAGTCCCGCCACAAAAACAGAAGTCTTGAAGTTCAATTCGATATAAGCAGCTGACCAGAATGTCAATCCGAACTCAGCCCCTGCCCCGAAGAACATCGCCCCGCAGCATCGCCAGAAGCTCTTCTGACGGAAAATCAGTTTGCTCCGTTCCCACAGTAATCCAAGATCCAGCTTTTCTTTCGTTTCCGGATATCTTTTCTCAGGATTCTCTCTCCAGAGAAATATGAGAGAAGCAAAGATGGAAAGGATACCGGCTCCGCCGAGAATGTATCTCCAGCTCACCCCGAGTGCCAGGAAACCGCTGACCAGAACAACCGCAAGCAGGATCCCCACCGACCAGAAAGAGTGACCGATATTTACATAGCGTTCCGGTTCATCCTTGTGCATATCCTGAATAAAAGGTGTCGCCAATCCTTCACAGACCCCTTCCCCGAATCCGACAAGCACCAGGCAGGGCAGAAGCATCCAGTATGCAGTAGTAAAGGAACAAATCAGAATCCCGCAGCCGAAAAAGAGAACACTCGCTCCCATGCTGATCCGTTTCCCGTATTTCGATGCAAGAATACTGCAGATCAGAAGCGCAAAGATCATCAGAGAACAGCGGGCGGCATGAAGGAATCCCCCGTGGGACATTCCCCCTTTATCAAGCGGAAACCCAAGCTCTTTTCCCATGGCAACGATCATCAGAGGAATCGCCAGAGAACAAATTGAATACATTGTAAATGCTGAAAATGCGGCATAGTCGTAGCGGCCGAATTGCAGATCTTTCCGGGACATATTTCTTCCTTTTTTTATCCAGTTAAGCTTTGCCGGTGTTCCGGCAGGTAAAAAAAACAGTTTAATATACCACAAACCGCCGAAAATTCAAGAGTCTGATTTTTTCCGGCTCTTCAAGATACCTGTTTTTTCAGAAAAAAAGGGGATTTTCTGGAAAAGAACCAATTTTTTTTGATGTTCGTTCTGATTGTTTTTGAATATAACACATGATTCTTTTTCTGTTATTTTTACAGTTTTTCACAAAATGCATTTGAAATCCTGCCAAAACATGCTAAATTATCTTTATGATTTTTTGTAATTAAGCATAATAAACCCAACAGGAGAGAGAAATTGAAAATATTGATGACTGGAATCACCGGACTCGTCGGCGCAGCATTCGTCACCTCATTGCTGAGACAGCATCCGGACTACAAGATCGTTTCCCTTTGCCGCGGATTCGGCGGTGAAAGCGGAAAAGACCGTGCAGAAAAAACTATCCGTATCCAGTGCGAGTTTGATGGAGTTCCGGAAGCAGCAGATGACATTCTTTCCAGAGTGGAAATCATCGAAGGAACCCTTCAGGCACTCCCCGAAGATGAAATGCTGGCGAAAGGTCCTTACGATACATTCTTCCACTGCGCTGCAGATGTGAACCTCGGAAAAGACCCCCAGGGAAAAACCTATGCCACCAACTACGGCGGCACCCAGGCAGCTCTCGCTCTCGCGAAAAGAGCAAATATCCCCACTTTCCATTACGTCTCCACAGCTTATGTCGCAGGACTCAGCAAAGGACGCGTCATGGAAGATACCATGCCGGCTCCCGGATTCAACAACCCCTACGAAAAGAGCAAATTCGATTCCGAAAAACTCGTTCGCGAATCCGGTTTCCCCTACACCATCTACCGTCCCTCTATCATCGTCGGACGCCGTTCTGACGGTGTGATCAGAAAGCCCCTCGCGTTCTATCGTATCCTCGAATTCTTCGCAATGATCAAACGGAACCATTGCGCAAAGGCTGGAATCGCTCCCAACAGCGCATTCGAAAAAAATCTCCGCCTTCAGGCCGGAATGACCGATAAAATCTATTTCGTGCCCATCGATTACGTTCAGGAAGCAATCGTCAACCTCTTCCCCTTCCCCACTGAAAACAAGACTTATCACATCACCGGTGAAAGCCCTGTCGCAACCAAGTGGATCGAAGAAGCTGTTTCAGAAGTCCTGAAAGCAAAAGGCCTTCAGGTTCTCGGCGAAGTCCCCAACCCCACTAAGGAAGAAATGCTCGTCCAGCGAATGATCAGCGACCTCATGCCGTACTTCGCTTCCGAAATCATTTTCGACAGCTCCAACGTCCGGGAAAAACTCGGCGATAAAATCCTTGACTGGAAGCTGGATATCAACTTCCTTAAGAAGATGATCACCAAGTATTACGAGAAAGAATTCCCGGAACTTCTCTGATCTCATCATGTATTACTACGACTCAAAAAGCACAGATTATCACTGATCTGTGCTTTTTTTGTTAAAAAAATCAATTTCAAAAAAGGAAAAAGATTATGTTGAAAGCTGTCAATCTGAAAGTCGAATATAAATGGAATCCGATCGGAATGGATGAAAAATTTCCGAGATTCTCCTATGAACTTGAGGGGACAGGTTCCCGGCAGGAACAGTTCCGGATCTGCGTCCTGACAGAAGATAAAAAAACCGTTTGGGATTCCGGATTCCTCAAAGACGGAAGATGTCACCAGATCGTTTACGCAGGAAAAAACCTGCAGCCGTTCACCCGCTATTTTTGGAAAGTTCAAGTCATTGATGAAAGCGGGAAAAAATCAACGTCAACCGAAAAAGCATTCTTTGAAACCGGATTTCTCGGCAAAAAATGGTCCGCTGAATGGATCTGCGATAAAATCGGCGAGTGCTATAAAAATCCTGTCCAACGCTTTATCCGGAGATTTCAGATCAATAAAAAGGTGCAGAAAGCAAGACTCTACACCACCGCGCTTGGGCTCTATGAAGCATATCTCAATGGAAAACGGGTCTCCCCCGATCTCTTTTCCCCCGGCTGGACGGATTACCATCACCGGGTGCAATATCAGGCTTACGATGTGACAAAAATGCTGAAACAAGGCAGCAACACTCTTGCTGATCTCCTTGGCGAAGGATGGTTTTGCGGCGGGATCCCCCGTGATCTGAACAGGGGTCAAATCGCTTACGGTCCGTTCCCGATGCTTTTGCAGGAACTTCATATCACATATTCTGACGGAACCTCGGAAAAAATCGTTTCTGACAACCGTTTCAATACGCTCCGGACGCTTCCATCCATTAAGGTCAGCGATATCTATATGGGTGAGATCTACGATGCAAACGAGGAACTGGATGACTGGATGACCTCAGAAGAGGGACGTTATTTGGAAGTCCCGGTAAAGGTATTCCAGGGAGAGATCCGGAAAGAGTTCTTCCGGTCATGCCCGGATTACCATTCCAAGAAACTTCCGGAAATCGTCTGGAACAGCGGAGCCCCTGTACGGGAAATCATGACTCTTTCCCCGGTTTCCATCAAAAAAAGAAAAAACGCCGGAACTTATATTGTTGACTTCGGACAGAATCTGACCGGACGGGAACGGTTCCTTTTGAAGAAATCTTGCAGGGGAACATCAATCACAATCCGTCACGGTGAAATGCTCAATGAAGACGGTTCTCTCTACACAAGAAATATGAGAAGTGCCGCTGCCACAACAGTTTATTATGCTGCAAACAGCAAAAAACAAGTCATTTATGAACCGACTTTCACCTACTATGGCTTCCGTTACCTGGAAATTTCCGGATGGCCCGGCGAGTTGAAGCCCGACCAGATCGAGGCAGTCGTCATTCATTCCGATTTGCCGGATTGCGGACACTTTGAATGTTCCAATGAAATGATCAACCAGCTCTTCAGTAATATCGTCTGGGGACAGCGCGGAAACTTCCTTGATAATCCCACAGATTGTCCTCAGCGGGATGAACGGCTCGGCTGGACTGGCGACACGCAGGTGTTCATCAATGTGGCAACCTACAATATGTATGCCCCCGAATTCTATACAAAATGGATCCATGATTTGAACAGCTGCAAACCTATGGGCGGAGGATATCCTTATTACGTTCCCTATGCCTACCGCAGAAACACCTTTGCTGCAGGCTGGTCCGATGCCGCCTATATCTGCCCGGATATCATGCTCAAAAAATACGGCGATACCCGTTTGATCGAAACTTACTTCGAAAAAATGAAAGATTATTTCCAGGTACAGTTGAAAAAATCCGGGGGAAGCCTCATCGTTAAAAATGCCGTTTTCAAGGATTGGCTGAATCTGGATGATCCGACTTCTGAAGAATTGATTTCCACCGCATATCTTGCCGGAATGACCAAACTCCTTGCCCATCATGCAGAACTTCTTGGTAAGAAGGAGGATGCAAAAGAACTGAAAGCTCTTTCCAAAAAAGTTGTAACTGCTTATCAGAAAGAGTTTTTCATCAATAACAAATTGAAAGAAAAATCCCAGACTGCTGCGCTTCTTACCCTTCATTTTGACCTTGCCCCCGCAGCCGCAAAACAGAATGTCTGCGATGATCTTCTGGAAAACCTGAAGTCCAGAGACAACCACCTTTCAACGGGCTTCCTCGGAACGCCGATCCTCCTGAAAACCCTCAGCAGCATCGGCAAAACAGATCTTGCCTACGAAATCCTTCAGAAGACCTCTTATCCCGGCTGGCTCTACCCCGTTACACAGGGGGCAACTACCATGTGGGAACGCTGGAACAGCTGGAACGATCAGACAGGCTTTGGCGATGTGAATATGAACTCCTTCAACCATTACGCCTACGGCGCAGTCGGGGAGTGGTTCTATGAAACCATTTGCGGGATCCAGGCTCTTTCCGACACTCTGGATCAGGCGGGATTCAAACAATTCATGCTTGCCCCTGAATTCGGCAACAGTATGAGTTATGCCTCCGCCACCTACGTTTCCCAGTATGGTCCTATCGTTTCCAGCTGGCGCAGAGAAGATAAGGTGCTGCTCTGGGCATTCTGTGTCCCGCCGGGAACAACTGCGATCGTCAAACTTCCGGGACAGGATGCCGCCCTGAAAGAAGCCGGTATCAAAAAACAGAAAAACGGTATTTTCCTTGCAGATCCCGGAGAATACCTTGTAGAAATAAAACTGTAACAAAAGGAGCAAAGGATTATGATTTATGTTGTTGCAACATCTGAGCTGAAAGAAGGATGCCGGGAAAAATTTATTGAGATCGCCAAGGCAAACATCCCGAACGTTCTCGCAGAAGAAGGCTGTATCATGTACCAGCTGAACGGAAATTTTGATTCCGGGCTTCCGGCTCAGAAAGATCTGGATCCCAATGCATTGACCTTTGTGGAATGTTGGGAAAGCATTGAGCATCTGAAAAAACATCTTCAGGCGCCGCACATGAAAGTTTTCATGGAAAATGTAAAAGATATGCGGAAGAGTTCATCCCTCAAGATCCTTTCACCGGTCTGCTGAAAAAATAATTGCAGGGCTCTTGCAGAACGAAGCCCGGGGGAAACAGACTGAAAGTCTGTGCAGCCCCGGGAATAGATGAAAAGAATAACATAAAGCCCTGTAAGGGCGGCAGAATTAAGTTTATTCAAGAGGATAGATTTCTTCAGAGCATTTGCCCCATTCGGGGCTATCTCCTCAATCAGGATTTAATGCTCAAACACCCCTCTTTTTATTCCATGGAATAAGTTTTGAGTTTCCGGAGAAGAGTTCTGCGGCTGATCCCGAGTTTTTCTGCAGCCCGGGTCCGGTTTCCGCCGCATTCATTCAACGCCTTGGTGATCAGAATCTTTTCATTCCGTTCCAGATCGCAGGTTGCCGGCTGGATCGTACTTTTTGTAATGCCGGGAGTCGTTTGTTCCCGGATCTCAAGGGGAACATTATCCACGCCGATCATTTTTTCTCTGCTGAGCACAACCATCCGCTCCACACAGTTCCGGAGTTCCCGGATATTTCCCGGCCAGCGGCATGCTGTCAGAAGTTCCATTGCCTCAGGGGTGATCCCCATTTCCTTTCCGTTCTCTTTGGAAAAGAGTTCCAGATAATGAGCAACGAGAAGCGGGATATCATCTTTCCGTTCCCGCAAAGGCGGTAATTCAATGGAAACGACGTTCAGGCGATAATACAGATCTTCCCGGAAGGAGCCTTCTTCCACCATTTTTTTCAAATCCCGGTTGGTTGCGGCAACGACTCTTGCATCGGTTTTCAAAAGTTCGGTTCCGCCGATCCGTTCATAGGTTCTGCTTTCCAGTACCCGGAGGAGTTTGACTTGGATCTGGAGCGGGATCTCACCGATTTCATCCAGAAAAATGGTTCCGCCTTCAGCGCGTTCAAAGCGGCCTTTTTTCCGGTCGACAGCTCCGGTAAAAGCTCCGCGTTCATGACCGAACAGTTCGCTTTCCAGGAGATTTTCCGGCAAGGCAGCGCAGTTGACCGCCACAAATTCACCGGTCCGTCCGGAAAGTTGATGGATGGATTGCGCCACAAGTTCCTTTCCTGTCCCGGATTCCCCTGTGATCAGGATATTGGCACGGGTCGGCGCAACCTGTTCGATGGTTTCCCGGATCCGCTTCATTGCGGCAGAGGTCCCGATCATCCCCCTGGTTCCGAATTTATCATCCAGCCGTTTTTTCAAAGCCTGATTTTCTTTTTTGAGAGAACCGGATTCCAGTGCCCTGGTGACCAAAAGCTCCAGACGGTCAAGATTCACAGGTTTTGCCACAAAATCAAATGCGCCATGCTTGACAGCCTCCACCGCATTTTCAATGGAACCGTATGCTGTGAACAGAATACAGGGCGGCGGCGGATCTTTTTGAAGTGCGGCATCCAGCACATTCATACCATCCGGTCCGGACCCCATCCGGATATCCGTCAGAACCAGATCATATTCGTTCCGGCTGATCAGATTGATCGCAGTCATACCGTCTTCAGCCAGAGTTACATCATAATTGAGCCGCAGGAACTTCCCGAGCATTTCTCTTGTCCCGCGCTCATCATCAACGATCAATATTGATTTCTTTGCTTCTTTCATTCTTTCTCACCTTTTCCTTCCGCTTCCGGCAGAACCCCGGCAACAAATTGTCCGGGCGAAGGCAGAACTCTGACATTCATCCGGTGCAGCGGGAAGGATATAATAAAGGATGTTCCTTTTCCCCCTGCACTTTCGATGGAAAGTCTGGCTCCATGTTCCCGGAAGACCCGTTCCACCACCATCAAACCGATTCCGTTTCCGCTCTCTTTGGTGGAGAAATACGGTTGGAAGAGTTTTGCCATATTTTCCGGTGCAATCCCGCTTCCGGTGTCGGAAATCCGCATTACGATCTCCTGTTCCGCTTCCCGGCATTGAATGGTCAATACTCCGCCGCCGGACATCGCCTGGATCGCATTCCGGATGATGTTGTAAAACGCCTGTTTCAACTGAGCAGGATCTGCACTGATCAACGGAAGAGACTCTTCCCAGTCGCACACCACCTGAACCTTCCGGTCATGAATCTCATGCTGCATGAAAGATAATGTTTCTTCCAGCACATTCCGGATCTGAGTCGGTTCCAGCCGAAGTTTTGCCGGACGCAGCGCCTTCAGGAACTGGTTGATGATGGAATCCAGCCGCTCCACCTCTTTCCGCGCCTCCTGAATACTTTCCCGGGCATCTTCCAAATCAGGATCCTCCATCTGAAACATCCGTTCCAGAATCTGAAGATTCAGATAAAGACTGTTCAACGGATTCCCGATTTCATGAGCAACGCCCGCTGCAAGCATGGAAACCACCTTGCCCCGTTCACTTTCCATCCGGGAGGCACGCTTGTCATACTCCTCTGTGACATCGGTCACAATCACAATATAGTGTCCATCCTTGCCATGAGGAACAAGATAGAACCGGACGATCCGGCGCTGCGGATAAAGGATTTCTATTTCATGACGGGCAGTTGTTCCATTTTCGCTGATCAGCGACTCCCAGTCGATTCCTTTCAGAAAGCGGTTGACGGAGAGTTTGGAAAAATCTTCCGGGATTCCGAGCATTGCCTCTGCGGCATTATTCCGGTAAAGAATCCGCATATTTTTATCGATCACAAGGATCCCTTCGCTGATCGCATTGGCAATATTTTCAAAAAAGCCTTTTTCTCCGGCAAGTTTATGAATCACCGTATGGAGCATTTTCGGCTCCATGGAATGAATATGAGGAACACATCTGTCTATGGACATTTTGTCACACCTCCCAGTTACGAATTCAACTGGTACAATATGTCACACTTTTTTGATTTTTCAAGCCCGGCTTTGCTTTTTTTTCACATTTTTGAAAACTTTTGAAATCACTTCATATAGATTTCTGAAAACAATTCTTTGGAGAAAATCTTCCCCGGGGCGCCCTGACAATATATCCTGCCGTCTTTCAGGAACAGGGCTTCATCCAGATAATCAGCAGAAACAAATACATCATGGGAAACCATGATCACACATTTCCCCTGCTCCGCAAGTTCTTTCAAAATACGGTAAAAATGATGCTGATTGCCGAAATCCAGCGAGCTGAAAGGCTCATCCAGCAGAAGCACCGGAGTGTTCTGAGCAAGGATCCGGCCAAGCATCACCCGCTGTTTTTCCCCTCCGCTCAACGTGTTGTAAGCCCGATTCCGCAATGATTGCAGATGAAGCTGATCCAACACCGGTTCAATGGAACTCTCCCGTTTGGCTCTCCGCCAGGGATAACTGCCAAGTGCCACCACTTCCTGAACCGTCAAGGGGAGCATTTCCACCTGATGCTGTTCCATAAAACCAATCATTTGTGCGCGTTCCAGCACGTTTTTATAACAGGGCTGAATAACGCCGGAATCTGGCTTCAGCTCCCCGGTGATCATCTTCAGAAGAGTACTTTTTCCGCTCCCATTGGCACCGAATATCCCGTAAAATCTGCCGGATTGGAATGTACAGTTCAACCCATTGAAAATGGGAGTCTCTCCATACGAAAAACGAATATTCTTCAGTTCAATCATGCGACTTCCTCCGTCGGAGCAGCAGAAGGAAAAAGAACGGACCTCCTGCAAGAGAAGTCAAAATCCCCACTGGGATCTCATGGGGGATATAAACCATTCTCGCAGCAAAATCTGCCAGAAGAAGCAATATCCCGCCCGTCAGAACCGATGCAGGAAGCAAGGCAGAAAAAACGCCCCGGGTAAAACGGCGGACAATATGCGGTACTGCCAACCCCACGAACCCGATCACTCCGCAGCAGCAGACACATGCGGCAGTCATCATCGCAACCGCTATCAGAACAAGCGGTTTCACCCTATGCAGCGGAACCCCGCTCAGTGCCGCACTGCGATCCCCAAGCAGAAGCATATCCATCTCCTTCCGCAAAAAAAACAAACATCCGTTTCCTATCACAAAAGCAATGCCCAGCAGAAGCACATCCTCCCAGCCGATCCGCCAGAATCCCCCAAGCATCCAGAATACGACTGATGAAAGTTTTTCATCCGCAAGATATAACGCACCGGAAGTCAGCGACGATGCAAAAGCGTTGACCGCGATCCCCGCAAGCAGCAGCGAGGCACTTTCCCATCCGAACCGTTTCCCCGGCAGAAAAATCAAAAGCAATGCCCCCAGCGCAAATAAAAAGGAAAACACTGTTGACGGTACAGGCAGAAGCAATCCCAGAACAGCCCCGAGAGCCGCTCCGTAAATCACTCCGAGAATATGAGGAGATGCCAAATCATTCCGGAACAGATTTTGTGCAGCAGCTCCGGAAGACGCCAGCATCCCGCCCGTCAGAAAGGCAGCAAGCAGCCGGGGCAACCGGATCTCCAGCAGGATTTCCCGCTGCATCCCGGGGATCTCACATCCACTCAAAAGCTGAAACAGCTCCTGATATCCGCACGCGCCGGAACCGCATCCCCAGAGGAGAAAAAATAAAAAAATTGCTGCAATGCACCAAACGTATTTCACCTTACACTCCGGCTATGACTTCTACTTGAAACCGATCATCCCGGGCAGTCAAATCCAATGCCTGTTCTGAAGTCAGATGGGAAACGCCGACTTTCGGCAAATAGCTTTCACACAAGGCTTTTGCCTCTGCCATCTGCGCATCGCTCGGCCGCTCATACTCCAACCCCGGAACAGGAATATATCCCATAATATGAAACGGAATATTTCTGTCAAGCCCGGCAATATATTTCAGCACCCCTTCCATTTCATCCAATCCGATCAATCCGGGAATATAAATCATGCTGGCGGAAAGTTCCATTCCGGAATCAAATGCTCTGGAAAAGTTGTCAAAAATCAAGGTTTTGGGCCGCCCGGTCAGCTTCAGGTGCAGCTCTTCACTCCACGCTTTGAAACCGATATTTGCGGCATCAAGATACGGAATCTGCAAATCACTTCCGTTGGTATGCCCCAGCTTCGTATAAGCTCCGAGTTCGCATTTTGAAAATTGAACCATTTCCCGGAGTTCCTTCGCAACAGTCGGCTCTCCACCCATAAAATAAACTTTCCCGGGATTCGCATTCCGCAATGCCGTTTTCTGTTCTTCCACGCTCAAAAAACGTTCCGGCTTCGGATAAGCAAAACCGCTTTTCCCGCCCCGGAGCTTGTAGCTGCAAAATGGACAATGAAATGTACAGCCCCAGTTGTGAAGGGTTGCAAAATCGTATTTCTTATTTTGAGTAATCCGGTAAAATGACATCTTTTGTCACTCCTCTGATAAAATTTTTCGGAAAAATTGAATGGCTTCCAGCGGGGCAACCCCTTCCGTGATCAGTCGACGGGGAACCCCATAGATTCTGCCGTTTTTCACCGCAGGAAGATTGGAAAATCCAGGCCGATTCCGGATCATTTCGCCGGAACCGTATCCTTCCACATAAAAAATAATCTCCGGTTGAAACGACAGCAGATTTTCAATCGAAACCAATCCTGTTTTCTCTGAAAGAACTGTTCCGCCGGAATAGGAAAGAAGATCTCCGGTGTAACTCTCTCTTCCAACCGATTGCATCGGACCATATAATTCAAAATATACTTTTTTCTCTTTTCCGGATGGTGACAGCGATTCCAACTCCTTCTGAAACCTCTGCTGAAGAGAAAAAGCCTTCTCCTGCTTCCCGGTCAAATCCCCCATGATCTGAAGCAATGAAGAATATTCTTTCAACCGGACAGGCTGCAGTTCAATGACGCGCAATCCTTTTTTCCGGAACAGCTCCGCCGCATCCTTCTGATAATACCACAAAACAACACAATCAATACCGAGTTCCGCCATTTTTTCCCGGGAAACGAGACTCCCTTTTCCAATTACTTGCGGCGCAGGGCTGCCCGCTGCAATCAAGCCATATTCATCAATCGCTGCCGGGGGAGATTCCAAATCATATAAAATCTTTGTCGCAGCACAGGAAAGTGAAAGAATCTGTTCCGGAACTTTTTTCTCTTTCCGTTCCGGAGCACAGCCCACAGAAAAAAGCAGCAGGAGCAGCAGAAAAAACCATCTCATTTCCCGCCTCCATAACCGCCGGAGCCCTGCAAATCCCAGTATCGGTCCGACATCTCATAAAAACGGAAAAATGCGACATGACCATCTGCCATCCCAGCATAAAACTGAAAATTTCCGCTGCTGTGACGGAAAGAAAGATTTTTGCAAAACCCATCAACAGCAGAAAGCTCTCCGTTCATTTTTCCCAGTTTCACTTCTGAAACTGTTCCATTGCCGAAATAATAGGAATCAGATATCCCGGAAAGCAGAATAAATTGAGAGGGATAACGGATATTTTTCTCCCGGACATTGTACCACAGCCGATATTCTTTTCCCTGAAATTCCGGATTCGCCGAAAGCACATAAGATGGACCATAGGACGGATGATTTTCTCTCCCGGGGCGGCGGTCGGAGGGACAATCAGGAACCGTTATTCCCGAATGATCCGCAAGGGTATTCATCCATCGGCTGGAACCGGAATTCCATATCTTGACCGTGCATCCATAGTCGGAACTGTACATCAGATAAGCCGCTCCGATCTGCTTCAGATTGGAAAGACAGGCACTTCCCCGCCCCTGTTCCCGGGAACGCCCCATTGCAGGAAGCAATAATCCGGCAAGTATCGCAATGATCGCAATCACTGTCAGAAGTTCCATCAAAGTAAATTTTTGTATTCCGGAGAAATCTGTTCTCATAAGGCTCCAGGTTATTTTTGTACTTATCAAATCTTCAGTAATATACAGCACGTTTCCTTAAAATCAAACTCCGGTTGACACTCAGAACCCCAAAAAAACAAAAGGAGTGTCCAATGACAACTGAAAAAACTGGATTCAATATCAAAGTCACTTGCTCGCAAGATCCGTCCATCCATTTTGAATGTAGAACAAAGAAAATTCCGGGAGTCAGGCTCTGCGGGAAAATTGATGTCTCAACAGATGACTCTTCCCCTTGCAAAACCTTTGAACCGGGAAGACAGCTCGAAATCACAGATGGTGAACTGACCGTGCTTGATCACATATCCACCGCAGCAAAAATCATTGCGATTCTTGGAAAAAAAGGAACCATTTCCTTCTCGGGAACAACCGGAAATCAAACCGCAGTTTTTCCCGATGCCTGGTTCGCCTCTTATGTTCCCGATGAAATAAAACAGGATTTGGAACCGCCTACGGCAACGATCATCATACAATCGTCCGGAACATTGCCCATTCTGTAAAAAAATCTGCCGTGCCGGATGTCTCGAACCATCCGGCAAAAAATCTCAGCGATACGCCGGAAAAATATTGGCAACTTTAATAAACGGAGTCCGGATCCCTGAATCCCAGAGAATCTCTCCGCTTAAATAAATCGTCCAATCTTCCCAAAGATTCAAGTTGACTTTTTCCGGAAGCACATACGCAACAAGATGCTCTGCTTTGTGCACCTGATAAACCAGCTTGTGTGTCGCACCGTTCAACGGTTTTTCCAACGGAAGCAACCGTCCAACCACAGTTGTCTGCCGCGCATCCGGCTTTCCCGGAGTCTGAAGACGGAACTCTTTCTGTACAGGATAAAGCGTATCCCGCAGAACATAACCGGAAAAATGGGCGGTCAGACGGATTTTTTTCCAGAATCCCCCGACCACTTCCTCCCGAATATCAGCCGTTTCCCCAACGATCTTATTTTCGACCGTCAAAGCAGATGCAGCAGCACTCGGTCCAACACGGAAAATCACGCCATCAGCAAATTTTCCATCCTTCAAAAAACAGGACGCGACCCAAACCTCAAGCGTCCGCTGAAATGTGACCTTCAGCCATCCATTCTTCACGTCCTGGATCCCAACCAATGTTCCGCTCTCCAAATGGACAATGATCCCGGAATTGGATTGCGGCAAAGCATAAACCTTCAGACTCTCCGGGAGAACCGTTTTGAATTCCGGATAATATTGTCCCAGGAGAGAAACACTGAATCCGAACCAGAGAATGAGAAAAAGAAAAAGCCGTTTCATCGCTGCCAGACAGACTCCAGAACTTGATGGAACACGGTTCCGGCAGATTCCGGATCAATGGGAACCGGGGCAGTTGCGAGTTTCACAGGGTTCAGCACTGCATTTTTTGCCAGCACATCAATAAAGGACCGATCCGTTTTACTCAAAGTGCCGGGAGCTGTTTCAATCCCCATCTGAAGAATAAATTTTTCACAGGAATCCACAACTTCTGCAGGAGTTTTTCCGGGGAAAATTCCGGAAAGAAGCATGGTCCGTTCAGCAATCTCCGGATTGGAAAGATAATACCGCCAGAAATGAGGAAGCAATGCGGCAACAGCAGCACCGTGAGTCGTCTTTCCGCAGAAAGAAAAACTGCAAAGATGCGGCAAACTGGTCGGACAAACCTTGATACACATTCCCCCGAGACAGGCTGCCGCAGAAAGAGCTGCCCGCATAAGTTCATTATTTCCGTTCTGCTTCAAAAACGGCAGTCCGGTATGGATCAGAGAAACGCCGAGAACTGCCCATTCAGCAGCTTCCGGATGTTCCTTGCCGGCTTTGATATTCAACAAACTTTCAATACAGTGAACCATCGCATCCAATGCCGTATCAACGGTAATCTTTTCTGGCATACTGGCGGTCCAATCCGGATTGAGAAATGCATATTCAGGAAGAATCGCATTCTCCACGATCAGACACTTGACCCCGGTCTCTGTATCAATAATATTGGAATAAGGTGTGACTTCTGAACCGGTTCCGGAAGTTGTCGGCAGACACCATACCCTGCGGAATTCTTTTCCGGGGAAACGGCTGGAAGCAACATTCACTCCGAAAAGGTCTTTCACATCGATCCCGGTTTGCCAGGAAAGATATGCAGCCTTCACGGCATCCATAACACTTCCGCCGCCAATCGCAATCACAGCTGAGGGCTGTTCTTCTTCCATCCGTCTGACAATTTGACGGACACAATCCGAATCGGGTTCTGCCGGAATATTTTCAAAACGGGGCAGATTGACATCGGATCTTCCGACAGCGGCATTCAGGGAGTCAAACGCGCCGCTTTTCAGAAAGGATCCCGCCCCTCCGGTACAAACCAGAACGGTTTCTCCATCCAAACGGTTGAACTCGCAGCTGAGCGCCGGAACCGCTTCCGGTCCAAAACAGATGATCGTATCAGGATTCTGTTCAAAAATTTCTGCTGATTGATAAAGTTTCTCGTGCAATTCCACCATATCAAGGTCCTTTTTTCTGTTGAGCTTCCCGTGCGCGGCGCTGTGCAGGTGTGACTTCCTGCCAAGTCATTGTAATGGGTTCAGCGATCGCTCCGGTTTCAGGATTCTGTTTGACGTAAAGATGTCCATCTGTGATCAATCCGCTCCAGCTGAGAGGATCACCGGGACGGACATAACCCGCTTTCTGTTTCGTCCGGTTGTCCGCTCCATAATTCTGAAGCATATTTTTCCGGATGGAAAGATATTCGTCAAAGGTCGTAACATTATAAATCGTTACAACTTTCACAAGACGGTTATCTTTATAATAGAGCCGGCTTTCTTTGACCTGACGGTCAGAAGTAAATGCACGGTCATACTCTTTTCCGGGGATGAAATTCAACCCCTGCGCTTCCAGCAGATGTTTGACTTCATCCCTGGTGAATCCCCAGAAAACCAGATCCAGGAATCCCTGTGCAGAGTCGATTGTACCCTTATATTTCAAAGCGGCAACCTTTCTCGCCTGAATACGGTCGGCAAGTTTGTTCCGGTCAAAACTTTCAATAAATTTGATCTGGATCCGCTGAATGGAATCCAAATTCAACCCGGTGACTTTCCCGGCATAACGGGAATCAGCCTCAATGCTGCGGATCAGGAAATTGTTGATCACCTGGATCGGATACCGCCATCTTTCCAGATACAGAACAAAGCCGCCGTTGATATTATGTTTCAGCTGATCATTCACTAATTTCGTTTCCATGGAAAGCAAAGCTTCCTGACGTTTTTTCAAATAGTCGCTCAGTTCTTTCTGGACATATTCAGCACGACGGCGCTTTGCATAGCTCTCGCTGACCCGGATTTTATCCTCCTCGATCAAATCATAAAACGGAAGCGTTCTCAATCCGATTTTGACCGTTGAACCGTTAAAGCCGTAGAACACATCCGTCACTTTATAACGGCGGCGGTTTTTGATATAAGTGAGCGTAACCTTCTCACCGTTTTTGATGGTGGCATAAATCTTGTCAGCCCGTGTTTCCAGCATCTTGCGGTATTCCGCTTCTTCCATCGGGAAATCTTTTTTGATCAGACGCAACGCTTCTGCGCGCAATTCCTGAATCGTCCGGTTATCGGGCTTGCCTTCCGGCTGAATCTTGAACTCTTTTTCAATCTGATCATAAATCTGATTGATGATCGTCTGATTCGTAATATCATCTTTAAAGTCAACGTAAGACTGTACAACTTCGCGGATGAATTTCACTTTGTTATCAGAAATCTGGGTAATATTGCCGCCCTCCTGAAGCTGTTCATACGCCACTTTCCGGCGAGTCGTCGGACGATAACCCGGTTTCTTTTCCTGTCCTTCTGCAGCAAAAACTGCCAACAATGCCGCAATCATCAAAAACTTGCTGAATCCTGAAATGTGTCTCTTATTCATAAACGCCCCATTGTTATCATTGATCCGGTGTCATAATACTCGGCTTGAAACCGGAATTTATGTTCATTGAGAATTATAGCACAAAAAACTGTTTTTGCCAACTGCCCAAACTCTTTTTTTTAGAAATTTTCCCGCTTTTTTCATCCAAAAAGATTTTTACAATGATCATTTCCGATTTTCTTTCCCGTTTTCCGTTGATCCGGCAAAAAAAAACCGCTGTCTCAGAGGGTGAGACAACGGCTTTTTTCTTCTGTCAGAAAGGAATTATCCCTGTTTGCGCGGAGCAAACTCCAGACATTTCTTCGGACAGGCTTCCACACATGCACCGCAGACGATACAGCGGAAACGTTCATATTTCCACATCTTTTCCGGAGCACGCGTCACTGCCAACGCATTGGACGGACATTTCCGGGCACAAATCCCGCAATAAATGCACTTGGATTCATCCGGCATGATGATAACTCCCCGTTCTCCCGGGAACGGTTCCCGTTCTTCATAAGGATATTTCCGGGTCACAGGACCTTTTACAAGGTTCTTCAGCAATGTTTTCAGCATAACTACAATTTTCATATCAGCGCTCCGTACAGGAAATACAAGGGTCAACAGAAAGAACGATCACACCCACATTGGCAAGATTGCATCCGTTCAGCATGTGAAGCATCGGCGCAACGTTGGCAAAGGTTGGTGTGCGGACACGGCAGCGTGCCAGCTTATCAGTGCCATTCCCTTTCAGGTAATAGATCACTTCTCCGCGGGGCTGTTCTGCACGGACAGCTGCTTCCCCGTTGGGGTTGCCTTTGAATGCAGTTTTCAGCGGAGTATCCGGCAAAGCAGCCAATGCCTGACGGATCAGATCAATGGATTGATAGACTTCCCGGATCCTCACTTTGGTTCTGGCATAAGCATCGCAGCCATCTTCCACAACCGGTTCAAAATTCAGCTTGTCATAGGCAAAATATCCGGTCATACGGTGGTCCATCTTGAGTCCGCTTGCACGGGCAGTCGGTCCGACAGCTCCGCGTTCATAAGCGGTCTTGGCATCAAGAATACCAACCCCGACCGTGCGGGATTTCACGGTGTAATCATCCAGAAGAACATGTGCTTCTTCCTTGAATTCCGCCTCGATCAGAGCCAGTTTTTCAAGAACAAACTTCTTCTGTTCTTCATTGATATCTTTTCTCACACCGCCGACACATGCTGCACTGAGCATCACACGGCCGCCGGTGGTATATTCCATGGCATCCATGATGTGTTCACGGGTGCGCCAGATCTGATAAAACAAACTTTCAAATCCAAATGCATCCGCCAGCAATCCCAAAGCCAGCAAATGACTGTGGATACGGTGCATTTCACTCCAGGCAACACGGAGATACTTTGCCCGTTCCGGAATCTCAATGTTCATGATCTCTTCGATCCCTGTACAGTAAGTTGTACTGTGCATGAAAGAACAGATCCCGCAGATGTGCTCGATCAGATAAGTATCCTGCTGGAAATCTTTCTGTTCCGCAAGGCGTTCCAGACCGCGGTGAACATAACCGATCACAGGCAGAGCGGAAACGACAGTTTCATCCACGATCTCCAGACGGAGCTGCAAGGGTTCCGGCAAAACCGGATGCTGAGGTCCAAAAGGAACAACAATACTCATTTCGCCACCTCATCTTTCTTTGCGGCAGGAGAATCCACGGTTGTAATTTTGACGCCCGGAACGTGACAGAACGGTTTTTCCGGTGCATCCGGCGCAAGCAGAAAATGCTTTTCATAATCAATCACAAGATCAGTAAAGGTGATCCCGAACAGATCCTGAATTTCATTTTCAATGATCAATGCGGCAAAACAGGCTTTGGAAATACTGGGAACGACTCCCGGTTTTTCCACTTTGAGCCGCAGCGTGTAAAGTTCATAATTCTTGTCGTAATGATAGTAAATATCAAAATAATCATCGCAGTCCACTGTGGTCATCGTAACAAAACGATAGCCGGAAAGCTGGAGAGATGCAACTTTTTCGACAACTGTCTCAAGCATGACTTCTTCGTTGATCTTCATCATTTTTCAGGTTCCTTCGCTGCTGCAGGAGCTGCCGGCTCCTCTTTCGGTTTCACGATTACAACGGGGAGTTCTTCCGTAACAGTCTCCGTATCCTTCTGTTTCTTCTTCAGAATCTCCACTGCCTTGACAATACCGTCAAGCATTGCTTCGGGCTTCGGAGGACAGCCGGGGACATGCACATCAACCGGGATCACCTTATCGATCCCGCCCACAACGTTGTAACAATCAGCAAAAAGTCCGCCGGTTGCAGCACAGACACCCATTGCCACAACGGCTTTCGGTGACGGGATCTGGTCATAAACGTTTTTCAGAACATGCATATTTTTCTTGTTCACAGAACCGGTCACCACAAGAATATCCGCATGTTTCGGGTTCCCTACATGAAGAACTCCGAACCGTTCCGCATCATAAAGCGGGGTCAGACATGCCAGAAATTCAATATCGCATCCATTGCAGCTGTTGCAGTTGAAATGGACGACCCAGGGGGATTTTCCTGTAAATTTGGACATCTCAGATTACCTCCAAAGCCAGATAAGGTTTGCAAGCGACAACGTCAGCGGAATCGTCCACATAAAACGAACCATCCACCAGGAAGTAAGACGGGCACAGATGTTGTCCATGATCAAAACCAGAATAAAACCAACAAGTGCAAGCACGATCCCCATGATCAATGAAGTGTGCCAGAACGCAACCATCAAACCGAAGAACATCGCCATTTCATACGCATGAGCAACTTCGATCAAGCCGAGGAACGGTCCGGAAAATTCCAGGGTCGTCCCTTTGACGATTTCCTGATGCGCATGGTGGGATGAAGCAACGTCAAACGGGGATTTCTCAAACTCAATCGCAATCACAAAGAGCAGAGAAATGAACATCAGCGGCATGGAAAAAATCAGCGGGGTATTGTTTTCCAACACCTTGGATCCCAGAAAACTGTCGTTCTGACGATAAACAGCAAGAATCAAAAGCACAAGCGTCGGCTCATAAGCAAGCATCTGAAGAATCTTTCTCTGACTTCCGATCCAGCTGTAAGGAGAACGCACACTCATGGCGGCGATCACCAGACACAAGGCGGAGAATGCCTGACAGAACAGGATCATCAGCAAGTCCTGCCCGACAACAAGCAGAACAACCGTCAGCATCAGAAAGAACAGATGCAGCAAAGCGTATGCCAGTTGTGTCCGGTGAACAAGAATCTGCTGTTTCCCGAACAGTTTGAAAATATCATAAACCGGCTGCCAGAAAGAGGGCCCGACACGCCCCTGAAGACGGGCTGTCAGTTTCCGGTCGATCCCGCTGAGAATCGTTCCGATCGTCGGAGCAAGAATCAGTGCAGCAATACTGCGCCACAGCGGAGATTCCAAAATCATATCAATAAATTCCATTTTCTCTATCTCCTTACTTCTTGCAGATCTCAGCAACCACACAGCCGATCAATACAATCATCGTCAGCCAGGAAATCCAGTTCACATATCTGGAAACGCGGTTCTCGTTAATATAGTTCTGGAAATAATAGCTGGAAAATTCCGCATGTTCCACTTTGCCTCCAATAGAGTAAAAGTCGTAACTGCGAAGACCGCGCTTATTCATTTCCGGGTTCAGTTCTTCCTCGATCGTAATCGCATTCTCTCCGCAGAGATACGGCGGACGGATGTTTTTCTTCCGGACCAGGAACACTACAAAAATCGCAGTAAAGATCACTGCCAGACCGATACAGCCGAATACCAGATATGCCGGGAACGTTGCCTGTTCCGCATACATGGAACCGACTTCTTTCACCATGTCAGAGAAGGTTCCCTGCGCCATTGTGGTAAAGACATGCTTGAAAATGATCATCGTGAGGAACCCTGTCACGATGACAAGGATCGCAAGATACCCCAGAGAGAATTTCATGGAAGGAGTGATCTCTTCCACCGGTTTATCCGGATGGTATCCCTGAATCTGCATGTGTCCCATCCACTTCGCCCAGAAATAAACCGTAAAGGCACTTCCGGTCACAAGGAACACCAGCAGGAAGGGAGAACGAATGGTTGCTTCGATCGCAAGCCACTTACTCAGCAGCATCCCGAACGGCGGCAAAAGCATGGACATCATACCGACCATTGCGACCATTGTCGTGAACGGCATCTTGTAAGGCATACCATCCATTTTTTCGATATCACGGCTGCCGAGTTTCTGTTCGATCCGCCCGACACACAGGAAGAGCAAACCTTTGGAAACAGCGTGGAACGTGATGATCGCAAGACCTGCCGCATAAGCAAGCGGAGATTCGACTCCTGCACAGGCAACCACCAATCCCAGGTTGGAAATCGTGGAGTATGCCAGAACTTTCTTTGCATTGGATTGCGTACAGGCAAGGAACGCTGCACCGGCAAAGGACAATGCCCCGGTAAACGCAATCATCATCATAAATGAATTGTACTGACTGTAATGAGGGCTGATACGCATCACCAGATAAACCCCTGCTTTCACCATCGTTGCAGCGTGAAGCAGTGCGGAAACCGGTGTGGGAGCAACCATTGCGCCCAGCAGCCAGCTCTGGAACGGGAACAATGCAGACTTCGTAAATGCCGCCATACAGAGAAGCATGGCAGGAAGAATGGTCATCGCCTTATTGCTGTGCGCAAACATACCCAGGAAGTCATCACCGCAGTTATTGAGTTTCAGCAGGAAGATCGCTCCGAGAAGCAGCACTCCGCCGAAACTGTTGATCAGCAAAGCACGGGTAGCGTTGACTCTCCGGGCTTCTCCGCCATCCTGACCGATCAGCATGTAGGAGCAAATAGTCGTTGCTTCCCAGAATGTTGACAGCATGGAGAAGTTGTTGGAGGTCACAAGCCCGATCATGAATCCCAGGAAGCTGATGAAGAAGAAATAGAATCTTCCCAGCGATCCGGCACCTTCCGGGGCATGTTTCTCATGCTCTTTCATGTAATTGATCGAGAACACAAGAATTGCGCTTCCCACAACCACTGTGACCAGAATCAGGATCCGGGACAGGCTGTCGATACGGAACAGAATCGTCTTATCCGGATGTTCCCCGACAAAGTGGGAGGCAATCGCCAGTGCGGATTGGATCAATCCCAGAAAAACGATCCAGCCGTTTTCAATTTTGAATCCGATGTAAAGCAGCGCGATCAGCACCAACGCTTCCAATCCGAATCCGATCATTCCGAACGATGCCGGAACTTCGAGTTCCCATGCCGGAAGCCCATAATCCACTCCAAAGGACTGTCTGACCAGCAGGATCCCGCCTGCCATTACGGCAACAGCGGCAATCCAGATCATTGCAGTCCGGAGCTTTTCATGTTTCCGGGCAAGGAATGAAATGGTCCCAAGCAGGACCGGGATGATGATCATGGCAATCAACGTCCAATGAGTCATCTCGCACAAAGAGGTCATTACTTTCTCCATGTTTTCTCTTCCTTAGTTGTTATGTTATTGTTGAACAGAATGTTTCAAATAATCGATCCACGCATCAAAACCGACACCGGTTCTGGAGGAGATCTCAAGGATTTCCGCCTCGGGATTCGTGGTGCGGATATTCCGGCAGCAAAGCGTTTTATCCCAGCCCAGCGCATCCGCAATATCCATCTTCGTCAAAAGAACAAGCTTCGCTGCGGTAAACAATCCGGGATATTTCAGGGGTTTTTCCTCCCCTTCCGCCGTGGAAAGCAAAGCGATCTTTTCATCTTCGCCCAAATCAAACGCCACCGGACAAACCAGATTTCCTACATTTTCTATGAAGAGGATCTGTGTTCCAGCCGGGACTGATTTCTCAAGCACAGCAGAGATTTGCTGAGCCGTCAAATGACAGCTGTCATGCACCTGGATCTGAGTCACAGGAACCCTGGCAGCACGCATCCGGTCAGCATCGATTTCCCCGTATTGATCGCCAACGATCACCGCTGTTGCAATTCCTGCGTCCTTCAACGCTTCCAGAGTTTTGACAAGCAGAGTCGTCTTGCCGGAGCCCGGAGAGGAAATCAGATTGAACGTCCGGGTTCCGCGTCCTCTCAAAAACGCACGGTTCAACTCCGCCGCATTGTCATTTTTCGCAAGGATTGCCTGTTCCAGCGGAACCTCGCGCGTGGCAGGCTCGTGGGAATGATAGTACACCTTTCCGTCAGCCCCGGTATGAGCATGCATTCTATCATCATGGTGATGATGGTGATGATGCCCATCGCATCCACAGTCTTTACACATTATCCACCTCTATACTTTTCAAATTCAGCTCGCGTCCGCCTTTGCGCCGGGGGTATTCCCTTCCGCAAAACGTGCAGGCTGAAATCAATGTTTCAGATTCAAAGTCCCGTCCGCAGCCGGGGCACTCATATTTGATCGGCAGGTGATCAATCAGAAGTTTGCAATCCTTCATCATCCCGCCGCAGGCAAATTCACAGGCAGCTTCCCATGCATATTGCATTGCATCGGGATCAACACCGCTCAGAACGCCCATTTCTATCCGGACAGAAAGCACCTTCGGAGATCCGTTCTGATCCCGCCAGTCATCAATCGTCCTCAATAAAGATTGTGCTATTTCCAATTCGTGCATCTCAACAAATCCTCGGTAAAGGATCCCCCTCCGGGAGGATCAGTTTCCGTTTTCCGCCCCACTCTCCGCAAAGAACGATCTCTTCCGCATCAGAATTCAATGTTCCGATCACAGATGCCAGTTCTCCGCCGGGAAGCGTTTTCCAGCTTTTCACGATCTCATCGGCAAACTCAGAAGAAACGATCGCAACCATCCTGCCTTCACAGGGCACAAACAGGGGATCGATCCCCGTCATTTTGCAAAGAGTCCGGGTCTTTTCCGAAACCGGAATCGCCGCTTCCTCCAACTCAGCACCGAAAGAAGTTCCTTTCAGCAACTCTGTTAAAACAGCACCGGTTCCGCCGCGGGTGGGATCCCGCATCAGCTTGACCCCCTCCCCTGCGATCTGGAATGCTTCATCGGCAAATTTCCGCAGAGAGGCACAATCACTTTCCACTCCGCTGATCCCGTGTCTGGCAGAAAGAATCGCCATTCCGTGATCCCCGATCCCGCCGCTGACTATGATCTTATCTCCGGCAGTTAAATATTCCCTGCCGAGACGGATGCCGGGCCGGACAAATCCGATCCCCGCAGTATTCAGAAAAATACCATCCACCGCGCCGGAAGGAACCACTTTCGTATCACCAGTCGCAATCTGAACCCCTTCCGATTCCGCCATCTCTTTGACAGAATCCAGAATTTCTCCCAATTCTTTCCGTGAGAACCCTTCCTCAAGCACAAGCGCAAGAGAAAGATATTTCGGGATCCCGCCGCTCACAAGAATATCATTGACCGTTCCGCACACCGCAAGTTTTCCCACATTTCCGCCCGGGAAAAACCGGGGAGTCACAACAAAACTGTCCGTGGAAAAAATCACACCTTCCGGCAAGGCCGCCGCATCCGGCAACCCCGCAAGAACACCTTCCCGGGCAAATCGGCTGACGATTTCCGCTTCAATCAGAGCCGCAGATGCAGCCCCGCCGCCTCCTTGGGACAAAAGAATCTTTTCAGGCAGTTCCATCAGCAGACCTCCCTGTTATGCCAGTATGCCGCACAGGCACCTTCTTCGCTGACCATACACGCTCCGACAGGATGCGACGCCGTACAAACTTTTCCGAACAAGGGACATTCCTCCGGAGTGATTCTGCCTTTCAGAACATCCCCGCAGCGACATCCGCGATCCTGATGCGGCGGAAGGGGTTCCTGCAATACAGAAAACCGTTCCATCGCATCAAATCCGCGATATGCTTCCCGGATCTTCCAGTTCCCTCCCGGAACAATCCCAAGCCCCCGCCATTCACCATCCACAGGCTCAAACACATTGGAAATCATCTTCAAAGCCTCCGGATTTCCCTGAGGAACAACGGACGAAGGATAATTATTCAGAACAGAAACCCTTCCGGAAGCAATCTCCTTCAGAAGCAATGCCAGAGACGAAAGAATATTTTCCGGTGAAAATCCCGAAACCACCCCCGGAACCGGCAACCCCTGAAACAAATCAGATCCGGTCACGGATGCCACATGCCCCGGCAGCAGAAATCCATCAATCCTGTTCTCCCGATCCTGACAAAGCAGATCCAGAACAGGACGCACATTTTTGAAATCACAAAGCATGGAAAAATTCTTCAGCTCCCGCACCTTGGCATTTTCCAGAACAACCGATGCCGCAGAAAGAGTCGGTTCAAATCCAACCGCAGCAAATACCACCTGCTCTTCCGGATGATTTTCCGCATAATGCAAAACCTCCTCTGGTGAATAAATCACAAGAAGCCCCTTTTCCCCACCAAGCGTTCCCAAAGGCGAAGGAATCCGCATCAAATCACCGAAAACAGCCACGCGGACTCCGCTGCGGACCAGTTTCAACGCCCGCATAATAAAATCTTCCCCGGAAACACAAACAGGACATCCCGGACCGGAAAGAAGCTGGACATTGGAAGGAAGAAGATTCCGGATCCCAGCCTTCGCAATCGCAAAGCTGTGACTCCCGCAAACTTCCATCAGACGGACAGGTCTGCCAACCTTGGCAGCCAATCCGCATAATACCTCCTGCACCATCGCCCGTTCCGCTCTCATTTCTTCATCTCCTCTTCCAGCTGACGGAAGACTTCAAGCGTGTTTTCAGCTTCAACAGGATTTATTTTTTCGATCGCATGTCCTGCGTGGACAAGCACATAATCCCCGATCTGACAATCAGGAAGAAGACGGATGTTGACTTTGCTTTCGATTCCGGAAAAGGAAACTGTACAATGAGTTTTATCCTCAAATGAGACAATCTTCATGGGCAGAGCTACGCACATAGTGCCCCCCTCTCCGCGAAAATGCCGCGGTTTCTGCAAAGCATACGCATATCTGATATCCTTAAGAAACGTCTTTCCGTTTCTGTTAAAGTTCTATATTCTTATCTCTCAAGGATATTCAGAAAAATCTCAAATTTCATATCCTCTCAAGCTTCCATAATATACACCCATTCTTGTGATTTTTCAATCTTTTTTTTGCATTTTTCAATATACTTTGTTAAAAATTAAACAAACATACACAACTTATCTTCACGAAAAGATAATTTTTCTTCTGCGGGAAAGAGTTCAGTCCGGAATGATATTTTTTTCCTCTTCTATGAATAACTCTCTGAAAAACAAAGGGCTGCCGCTTGATTTGACAAGCAACAGCCCATTCTTTTCTGAAATTCTTCTCAGATTCAATCTGATACCATATCAATTATTGCATAACTGCATAAAACGGGATCCGATTTCATTCACCTTTTTGGAACATATCCCGAATGTATCAAAAGCATCATAAAAATGAGCATTTAGGCAGAAATACATTCCGGTGTTGTCGGACTGGAACAAAGCATTCACCCCAATTCCGAAGATGTTGATTCCATACCGGCAGTTTCCGGAAATACGCCCGGCAGCGTAATTCTGCTGCTTTATTTTCACTTTGCAGTCAATCATTGCCTGAATCGCTTTTGACCATGCCAGATTGACATTTCCAATAACGCGATATACACCAAATCTAACTGGCTGGACAGATACGCAGCCGGGAGGAGGTGCTGACACCGGATTCATACCAAGGTTCATTCCAGGATTATTATTGCCAAAAGCAGGCTGACAGGAAACTGCCTGATTATTCTGCAATACAATCGTTTGATTGCAGTAAGGACAAGTGGCACTCATACCGTTCCACTCATCCTGACACTCCATTGCATTCTTACAAAAAGGGCAGTTAAAAAAGAAGCTCATATTCCCAGTTCCTGCAGATTACTTTTTCCGGAACCGAAACGCCGCCGCACTGAAGGGGACGATTTTGGTAAATCTGACGCATTTTTCATTAGCGGCAAACTCCAGGGCATCCGCTTTTACGCAGTCCTCCAGTTTCCAATCCCCGGCAGGCAGGACAATTTCAGCAGTCTGTTCATCCGTTTCAAAGAAATGGACAATCTGAAGAAGTTCATTTTTAGATTCCAATGTCATGATCTGCCGTCCCGTCGGATAGATCCGGCTCTTACTGTTACAGTCAATCCGCAGCTTGCTCTTCAAACGCAGATCCGGTGAAATCTTTTCATAGAACTTCACATACTTCTTCACAGTGGCAAGCTGTTCTGCGGAAAGCTGTTCCAGATCCCCGGAAAGAACCATCTGCCCCATCATTCCGGCACACAGGCTGTAAGACAAACGGTTATCATCATCTGTCGGACGCAATGTGCTCCAAACCAAAGATTTATCAAAATAACAGAAATTCATCGCTTCAGCGGAGAGCAGCGGGATCTCCACCCCTTCATGAGCATCCGTACTGCTGATATAATCCCCGGTTTTCGCCCAGCCGGGAGTCATGCGATGTCCGCCGGAAGCACATTCTTCGATCCGCAATCCCGGCACAAGACGGTGCAGATCTTCATGGAATTTCCGGACACATCTGATGTGCTGCTGAAGATTTTCCGCAGGAGAGGCAGATTCGCCATCCACCCCAAAGGGAATCGCTGCATTGTAATCGATCTTGATGTATCCCACTTTATTATCCCGGAGAAAATCTGCAACTTTTTCTGTCATGTGGGCAATGACTTCCGGCTTCCGGAAATCCAGGAAATATGCCCCGCCGGAACGGAGCGGATAGCCGTCAAGCGTATGGACCCAGCCAGCCTTCCCGGTCTCTTCCAAAGTCTTTTCCTTTGGATAAAGATTTTCAAACTCAAACCAGAGTCCGGATTTCAAGCCATACTGCGCAAGTGATTCTGAGAAAGCTTTATATCCGCGGGGATACAGATCTTCTTTCAGCTTCCAATTCCAGGGCTCATCCTGACGGAACCATCCGGCATCGATCTGAAAATATTTGACTCCCAGTTCCGCCGCTACGGGCGCAATTTTCAGGAGCCGTTCTTCAGCGGGTTTGCCCCAGGTGGTACACCAGTCACTGAAAGTCGGATGCATCACTTCCTGCGGTTCCTCGCTTTTCTGCCACGGAAGAAGATCCCGGGCGGCATCAGAACAATTACCGTATCTTGCCGTCAGAAGGGCAACGGGACTTGTCAGAGTTTCCCCCGGTGCGACATCTTTAAACCATCCGGCAAATTCCCGGTCAGGAAGTCCGCCGGAAAGATTTACAAAGTCACAATATCTTGAAACGACCATTTCCCAGGGAGAGACTGCCTCAAGAGCTGCCGCCCAGATGATTCCATATTTTGTATCTTCCACTGCCGCAAAGGGCTGATATTCCTTATTCACCATACTGGAACGCTGTCCGAAACGCTGACTCCGGACTCCGGCAGACTGCCAGCTGATTTCCATATTCAACTCTTCAAAAGTCTGTTCCAAATGTCTTGCTTCGGAGGACCAGAAGGTCGGATAACGGTGAAGTTTCAAAGATTTCGGGGCATCATCCGGATGGAGCAGAGAGATCATTCCCATGGAGAAACTGGTAAACATTTCAACCCGGCGGGACTCGGAAGATCCATTGAAAAATTCGGTTTGACATTCCAGGAAACGGCACCCTTCGGGGCGGGTCAGACGCTGCACGAGCCGCATTCCGTCTTCGGATTCAAATACGGAGAGAAGGCTGTTTTCCTCTTCCTTCTGTTCCTTCAGCTTGAACCGGTTGATCGTTGTGCTGTTCCGCATATCCACTCCGGGTCCATGCTGAGCGAAACTGAAGTCTCCGGCAAATTTGATCTGAACCATACTTTCCAGCGTAGAGGCAGGAAATGCAAAATCAAGAGTATCGCAAATGGATTTTGCCGCGACGGTATCCCGTATTCCTTCCCGGTGAGGCACGATTTTTTCAGAGGCCCCCGACGGCAGAACTGCCATGGAAACGATCTCCGTTTTCTCCTCTTTGAAAAAACATACTTCGAGCTCCCCGCTCTTCCAAACATTGATCATCTGATACATGATTCAAAATCCTCAGTTTTTATTATCTTTTTTCTGACTGAACAGCCATTTCCAGTTATCTTCCACAGAAAATGCCGGAGTCCAGGAGTTGTGTCCGCAATCCGGCACTTCCACATAGCGGATCCGGGTTCCTCCGGCAGCTTTCACAGCCGCAAACATCTCACGGGTGCGCTTTGTCAGAACAACAGTATCGCTGTCGCCATGATAGGTAAGGATCGGAATATCTTTGACCCGTTCCGCCATTGCAAGATCAGCTCCTCCGCAAACAGGGAATGCTGCGGCGAACTTCTCCGGATAACGGCTGAGCGCATCCCATGTCCCGAATCCGCCCATGGAAATCCCTGCGATATAAACCCGTTGAAGATCAACATCACTCCGTTCCAATTCCTTATTCAGCATCCCCATCGCCAGTTTCATGGATTCCGATTCTGCCGGAAGCGTATGCGAGGGCGCATTCCACGGGGTATCGACCCACTGTTTTCCTGCCGGACACTGAGGGAAAATCAGCAGAACTTTCATTTTATTCTTACTGCACCACTCCGTAATTTCCCGGGCACCGTGGAAAAGTTGTTTTTCGTTATCAGCTCCCCGTTCTCCGGCTCCGTGCAGGAACAGCAGTACTGCAGCCTTTCCGGGCTGATCCCAATTCATTTCCCGACGGCAATAGTTCAGCACCTTTCCATCGGATGTTTTGTACTGCATCTGTTCCATATTATATTTAACAGCCAGAGAATCGGCTGTCAGTAACCCGGCTGCACAAAATGCAGTGATTATTGAAAGATTTTTCATCATTATAAACCTCCTGGTTCGAATTTTGAGTAATATAACATAAGCTCCGGATTTTTGCAAATATTTTTACAAATAAAGAAAAAATTTTGAATTTTTATGAAAAAATCAATATCTGACGGCTGAATTTCTCCGGAAAATGGTAAAAATCGAACTTGAAAACAGATCATTTCATGCTAATTTACTGAAATACGTCCCCCTTCATCATTTCCGGGATAGAATACAGGAACCGGGGGGAATATGTTACAGATGAAATCAGTTGCTTAGCTGGATTCAGTATTTTGAACTTGCGGATCAACAGATCTGCGAAACAGGAAAGAGTTGCAATATGAAAGATTTGGTAATCGGGCTTGATTTCGGCTCTGACAGCGTGCGGGCAGTTCTCGTATCGGCTGCAGGAGAAGAACTCGCGAACTGCGTTCATAATTACACCCGCTGGGGAAAAGGACTTTACTCCGATAACGCAATCGCTCAATTCCGGCAGCATCCGCTGGATTATCTGGAAGGAATGGAAGCTGTCATCAAAGGGGTTCTGAAAGGACAGGATCCTGCCCGTGTCGCCGGAATCGGAGTCGACACCACCGGCTCCACCCCCTGTGCGGTCAATAAAGATGGAATCCCCCTTTCCCTTCTGCCGGAATTTGCCGAAAATCCCAATGCAATGTTCTTCCTCTGGAAAGATCATACCGCCATCAAAGAAGCCACAGAAATCAATGAACTTGCCAAACGCTGGCATACCGATTATACTAAATATGAAGGCGGCGTTTATTCCCCGGAATGGTTCTGGGCAAAATATCTTTATATGCTCCGGAACGATCCCGCTGTCAGAGAAGCGTGTCATGCCTTTGTGGAACATTGTGACTGGATTCCCTCCATTCTTGCGGATGCGCCCATCAAACCCAGCCGCTGTGCTGCCGGACATAAAGCCATGTGGCATCCGGATTGGGGCGGACTTCCCCCGGAAGAGTTCCTGGTCACACTCGATCCCCTCCTGAAAGGAAAACGGGAGCAATATACGGAAACTTACACCGCGGATGTTCCTGTGGGAACCCTTTGTCCGGAATGGGCGGAAAAACTGGGACTTCCAACCGATGTGGTGATTTCCGGAGGAGCCTTCGACGCCCATTTGGGAGCAGTCGGAGCTGGCGTCGCTCCCGGAGTGCTGGTCAAAGTGATCGGAACTTCCACCTGTGATATTATGGCAGCCCCTGCTGTGGATCATTGTATCCGGGGAATCTGCGGTCAGGTGGACGGTTCTGTTCTGCCCGGATTCACGGGAGTGGAAGCAGGCCAGGCGGCGTTCGGAGATGCCTATGCCTGGTTCCGCCGGTTCATCAGCTACGGCGGAGAAGTCACCCTGCCCCAGCTGGAAGCGGATGCTGCAAAGCTCCCCATCAGCAGCACATTGACGATTGACTGGATGAACGGAAGAAGAACCCCGGATGCCAATCCCTATTTGACCGGTGCAATCTTCGGATTGAATCTCGGTACGACCGCTCCGATGGTCTATCGTTCTCTGGTGGAATCCACGATCTTCGGATCCCGCAGGATCGCTGACCGTTTCGCGGAAGAAGGCGTGAAGGTGGACAGCATCCTCGCCATCGGGGGCATTGCAAAAAAATCAAAATTTGTCATGCAGACGTTTGCCGATATTCTGAACATGCCGATCAAAGTCGTGAAAACTGATCAGGCTTGTGCGCTGGGTGCCGCAATGTTCGCCGCAACAGCTTCCGGTCTCCACAAAGATATGCAAAGTGCCATTCAGGCTATGAATTCCGGATTCGATGCTGAATATTTCCCCATCCCGGAAAATTCAAAAGCCTACAATGAAAAATATAAACTCTATTGTGACTATTGCGATGATCTGGAAAAAACCGCCATGGGACATCTCTGATGGCTTCTGATCCTGACGAACATGACCCCCTTCTGAAATACCGGGCACTCCTTGCCCCCATGGAAGGGGTCATGAGCCCATGGTTTATCCGGGCTTGCGGAAAATTAAAAGCGGTGGAACATTGGATCACACCCTTTTTCTCTGTAACAGGAGGGGCTGTTCCATCCCGGAGGATCCTCCGGAAACGACTGGAACCATACACGGAAACCGGAATCCCGGTCACAGCGCAGGTGCTGGGAAAGGATCCGTACAACGTTGTCAAATGCGCTCTGCATCTTGTTCAGACTGAGCTGGTTGCCGGAATCAATCTGAATTTTTCCTGTCCAAGCACCACCGTTACAGGAAACGGTGCGGGAGCCGCTTTGCTGAATCAGCCGGAACTGATCGGAAAAATCATTTCGGAAGTCCGGAAAGAATTGCCCGGAAAAATCCCTCTCAGTGTCAAACTCCGTTCCGGCATGGAACAGCCAATGACAGAAACACTCATCCGCACAGCTGCCGATTCCGGTGCAGGATTGATCCTTTTTCATTACAGAACAGGAAAAGAAATGTACTTCCCGGTTGAAAACGGCTGGGACAGAATCCGGGAAGCAGTCAAATTCGCCGGAAGTGTTCCCCTCTATGGAAACGGTGATATCTGCACACCGGAAGATGCGGATCGAATGATATCAGAAACAGGCTGCCGCGGAATCGCATTGGCAAGAGCCTTTCTCAAAACACCGGAACTGATTCATAAAATCAATGGAAAACCTTGCCCGGCAGAATGTTCTCTTCCCGAAGCAATGGAAAGAGAAAACGCGCCGGAATCCACGATCCGCGCAATCAAACGCCTGATCAGCATGATCCCGTCAGCGCCGGATCCTTGTGCGTAAAATACGCTGGGCCTCGAAATCTCCGGCTTCCGCCGCTTTTCTGAGCCACTCTTCCGCCTTCGTAATACTCCGGGAGATACCTTTTCCCTCCAAATAAAACAAACCGATTGTCCGTGCAGCGGCAGCATCCCCATTCCGTGCGGCCTGCATATACCAGAACAACGCTGCGGCATTATCTTTCATCACGCCGCGCCCTTCCTCGAACAGAACCGCCAGATTGTGCTGTGCCTGAGCATAGCCCATTTTTGCAGATTCATAAAAATATTCAGCGGCTTTCTTCGGATCTTTCCCGATCGGGCCCATTCCATCCAGATAAAAGACCCCCATCCGGAACAGAGCCTGCGGATTTTTTGCGTTTGCAGCGGCTTTATACCATTTCAATGCTTCCGGCATATCCGGCTGTTTTCCTTCCGGACGGCCGAGGATCAGGAATTCCGCGTACTTGAACTGACTCATGGCATTTCCCCGTTCTGCACCAAGTTTATAGAGCTCAAACGCCTTTTTTTCATCAGAAGCGATCCCGCGTCCGTATTCATAACAGAATGCCAGTTTTCCGGCGGCTTCTCCATCACCGAGATCCACTGCCTGTTTCAACAAACGGATCATTCCCGCGGGATCAGCCTTCATTCCGACCCCCGCATATTTGCAATCTGCAAGCATCCGGAGCACTTTCGGATTCGGCTTTTCCTTTTTCGCCAGACGTTCCAGGATCACTGCTGCACGATTGGCATATTCCTGATTGTCCCGATGTTCCAGAAGCATCTCAGCCAGAAGAATTTCTGCCGGCTCAAAATGCTCATTTGCAAGTTCCTGCAAATAATGAAGCGCAAGCGAGGGGGAAGCCGGAACTTCTTTGATTTTTTTCTCTTCATCCGCAGGAACTCCGGAAAAAAGAATTTGACACATATTGAATTTGGCATGTTTTGAACCGGCTTCTGAAGCTTTTTTATACCACTGATACGCCTCGTACCGGTTCTGTTTCACACCGAATCCCCGGTCAAGACAGACTCCGTAATTGAACATGGCATCCACAACGCCCGCTGATGCTGCACGCTGAAACCAGAACGCCGCAAGGGTATGATTCCGCTTTATCTTTGCTGAACCGTAAAAATATTCATTTCCGAGCTGAAACATACTTTGCGCATCGCCTGCTTCCGCCTTTTTCCTGAGCTGTTCTCCGTTTACACAAAAACAAAAAAGCCCGCAAAGCAAAAACAGTAAAAGATAATTTTTCCGGTGAAACAACATGATTTATCCTTATCAATTCTGAACGATCAGAAAACGTGGTTTTCCATAAAGATCGTTTGCTGTCGTAACATTCCGGAACATCCCGGAAGCAAAGATTCGCAAGGGTTCCATCTGTTCACTGCCGCCTTCAAAAATCCCATAACCGCCCGGCAGCAGACGTTCCGGAAGCAGTTCCAGCGCAGTTTTGATATCCGCCATTCCCTCATCAGGAGCAAACAAGGCCCGTTCCGGCTCAAAATCCCGCACTTCTTTCTGCAATCCCGGGCGGGCAGATTCGGGAATGTAGGGAAGGTTTGCCGCCACACAATGAAATTTCATTTCTTCCGGGAACGGCTCAAAAAACGATCCAAGCCGGATCTCTGCTTCCGGCAAATTCAAACGATCTCTGTTTTTCAACGCCCATTGAATCGCCTCTGCTGAAATCTCAGATGCATAAACAGAAACATCCCGTCTTTGGGATGCGACGCTGAGAGCAACTGCCCCGGAACCGGTTCCCAATTCACAGAACATTCCGCTGTTCGGCAAAACCGCCGTGGCGAACTCCACCAGAAACCATGTTTCCGGTCTGGGAATCAGAACACCGGGCCCCACAAGGAATTCCAGCTCTCCGAAATATTCATTTCCGAGAATATACTGCAAAGGCTCTCCCTGGATCCTCCGCTGTACAAATGCTTCAGCAGCAGAAATCTCCTCCGGGGAAAGCTCCCTCTCTGAAACAGAAAATTCTGCGGGCGGCAAACCGGTTGCCGCTGCGCAGAACCAAAGAGACTCCTGCCCGGCATTTTCCACTCCGGCGGCTTCCATCTCAAGCAGAAGTCTTTTCCGGAAATCACCGGGCATCATTGTTACAATTCCATTCCATCGTATCCGACGAAGATTCCATGGGGATTGAAATAATTCTGCAGATCCTCATGGGTATTCTGAGCATTATGTGTAAAGTGATTTACTACAAATTTGGTTTCTTTCGTGATAGATCCCATTTTTTCCAAACGCTCTTTGACTTCGAGCACTGCACCTCCGCCCATGTGACCATCCTTTACAGTTCTGGTTCCATAGGTACAGTCACAGATCACAATATCGAAATGGAATTCCTGTTCCTCGAGGAACTTCCAAGTCGGATCGGGGAAATCGCCGGTATCATTGGCAACAAGGATCCATTTTGCTCCGTTGCGGACCACATAAATCGCCGGCTGAATGTAGGGACGGTCAAAATAATGTGATGCAGGGAGCGGGATCACTTCCATGTCTTCCCCTTCCGGCTTGATCACTTCGAAATAATCAAAAATCACGGTTTTCAGCTTGTAACGGTTCAAATCACCGTTGAAACCATTGGTAGACCAGAGGGCCTGCATGATTTCAGCGATCGTTCCGCGGGATCCGTAAATGGTCAGAAGATTGTCATCCGGGACAGCAGAAAAGCCGGGCATCCGGTAGAACAGAAGATTACAGTAAAGATGATCTTCATGGGGATGCGTGATGAAAAGATGGCGCAGCCGCTCGGAATGAAGATGGAACTTATACTCCTGAGCCAGAGTATCCGGTCCGAAATCGATCCGGACACGGTCATTGACTTTGTAAGCGGTACGGTAACGGTGATCTTTTCCGCCGAGTTCTGCAGCCTTCCTGCAAAGCGGACAGCCGCAGAACATTGCGGGGATCCCCTCGGCAGCTGCACTGCCGAGGATGGTGATTGACGGTTCCATGGTATTATTCAGACTCCTTTTCTGCAACATCGTTCAGGGTTTCCCGGTCACGATGATCTTTCATTTTTTCAAGATATTTCTTTGTTTGAACGCGAAGCTTGTCTGCCGTCTCTGCAATTGCCTTGTTCATATCTCCGATATTGGAACAGGAGGCATCTGCGGTGTAATTCTTCATTACTGCGGACATGGTGCAGGAATGGGTGTTTTTCACGACATCAAGGGTCACTCTGACTGATGTGACGGGGATATTCAGATCATCGAGAGCTCCATGAACTGCTGTTTCCGATGCGACTTTGAGTGCTTCACTCAGATCGAAATGGCGTGCGCTGACAATGATTTCCATAAGACATACTCCTTGTTTGGATGGTTCTTGTACGGCAAACGGCCCTGCCCTACTTCCGTGGTAAGTATAATCTCCATTTTTCCAGTATTCAAGTCCGAAATGAAAAAAAATTGAAAAAAAAGTAAAAAAAAATTCATTTTCAGCATTTTTTATCCTTATTTCCTCTTCAAAAAGACGATTCGCAACATATTTTCGGATCCTTTTATAAAACTGACTGCGCCCGGAATCCTCTTTTTTACCCCCTGATACAGGAACCCTTTTCCCTGCATTTTGTCAATCAACTCAAAATCCTGAATGAAGAAAACCGTAAAAAAAGATAAAATTTATATAAAAAGTAAAAAAAGAAGTTGATTTTTTATAAAACCGGTGTAAACTACAATCAGAGAAGGAAAATTTATTATTGCAGCAACAAAGTAAACGAAGGGGATGAATTATGCAAACAAATGAACAGAAAAAAGTAATGGCTGCTCTGCTTGATTATGCAGAAAAAAATCATAAATCATTTGCAAATCTCGCAAAAACAATGGGAATCACTCAGAATACAATTTCCAATTGGAAAAAAGGGGCTTCAATCAGTGCAAGAAATCAGGAAAAGATTATGAAACTGATCAATTCCGATATGCACTCTGAAGGATGCTGTACACAGGGTTGTTCCTGCAGAAATACCGACCATCCGGTTCTTTCTGCATTGCTCGGATTGCTGCATGATCTTTCCGAACGCGATATCGCCCGGCTCTATGCATTTGCACTTGAACTGAAAGAAGCACCTCTGCAATACCGTTACAGCTCTTCCCCTGTCACAAAAGCAGCGGAAGAACATGCTCCCTTCAACAATCGCTGAGCAAAACGGAAAGAGTTTCCTGTTTTATGTGCGTTTTGTGTGTCAAGGATTTGAATATCGGATTTTTCTCCGGAAAGAAAAAGGTTGTTCCGACAGTCAGCGATGTTTCCTTTCAACTGAAACGGGGAGAAATTCTTGCTTTGGTGGGGGAAAGCGGATGCGGAAAAAGCATCAGCTGCATGTCGTTATCCAAACTTCTTCCTTCCCCGCCGGCAGTCGTTTCCGGATCTGTCAAACTGACAAAAAAGGATGGATCGGAAATTGAGGTGTTCGGGCTTTCCGCCAAAGAATTGAGAAAGATCCGCGG
Source organism: Lentisphaeria bacterium (assembly GCA_017456805.1). Next base: position 147,356 of record JAFTIQ010000031.1, on the reverse strand, counting down.
CAAGGAAATCGCATATATCTTTCAGGAGCCCTCAGTCTCCCTGAATCCCGTATTCCGGATCGATACACAAATCAAAGAAGTCTTGAGCCTTCACCGTCCGGATGTGGAAGACCAGGATAGAGAGGTGATTTCTCTTCTGAAAAAAGTCGGGATCCCTGCCCCGGAAACCCGGGCAAAAGCATATCCCCATGAACTTTCAGGAGGGATGCAGCAGCGTGTTATGATCGCGATGGCGTTGGCAAGCAATCCCTCTGTTCTTGTTGCGGATGAACCCACAACTGCACTGGATGTAACGATTCAGGCGCAGATTCTGGATTTGCTGAAACAGCTCAGGAAAGATCAGGGGATGTCCATCATTCTGGTTACACATAATTTGGGGATCGTATCTGAAATGGCGGATAGAGTCTGTGTCATGTATGCCGGAAGGATCGTTGAAACTGCGCCGGTCCGGGAATTGATGGAGCGGCCCCGGCATCCTTATACAAAAGCTCTATTGAAGGCCGTGCCTGTTCTGGGAGGGGAAAAAGGGAAACTTTCCACGATTCCGGGAACAGTCCCCATGCCGTCAGATTTCCCGCCCGGGTGCCGTTTCTGTGACCGGTGCAGCAAAGTCCCGGAAGGAACAGAACTTTGCCGGGAAACGGTTCCGCCGCTCCGGGAAATCACTCCAGATCACCTTTGTGCCTGTCATTTTCCGGAGAAGTACTGAATTATGGAACTGCCGTCCAAAGAGAAATTATCCAACCCCCTGCTGCCGCTGATCATGCTGCTTACGCTGGTGATCCTGCTCACAGTGATCATTTCCAACCTGCGTCCGAGTTCCGGTTCGAATTTGCTTGGTTCTGTGCATCCGGTTCCGGAGCTTCCGCCCTCCTCTGTTCACCAGAATTTCTCTAATCCGGAAACAATGCTGGAAACGTTTCCGCAGGAGGAACAGCTGGTTCATCTGGCAATCAAAAAATGGCGGATGGGAATGACGGATGAAGCGGAAAGCGATTTCAGAACGATTCTGATTTTTGATCCCGATAATTTTACTGCGCTCTCCTACCTGGGGACGATTTTCTTCTATCAGGGAAAAATGCGGGAAGCCGAAATGCTTTACAAGAGAAAAGCGGATCTGTATCCCGGACACCCCATGGGATTCCGGAATCTTTCTCTTGCCCAGTTCCGTCTGGGAAAAATCAACGAAGCCATTCAGAGTCTTGAAAAAGGCTTGTCAATGGTTCCGAATGACAAGGAGATGCTTACACTTCTTGCAAGATACCATGCCTACACCGGAGATGCCAGAAAAACAGAAGCGATTCTGATCCGTGCGGAAGATGCCGGAGCAAATATCACGAAGCTTCTGAATGAAAACGTTTTTCAATCCATGCGCTCCTCTTTTGAAAAATACAATTCCGCAGCTGAGGTGCTGAAATGAGTTTGATCCATCTTCTGACTGATGATATCAGCAATAAAATCGCGGCGGGAGAAGTCATTGAACGTCCGGCTTCTGTTGTGAAAGAACTTGTGGAAAATGCTCTGGATGCCGGAGCGAAAAAAATCTCTGTCCGTGTGGAACGGGCCGGAACCCGCCTCATCATGGTCTCGGATAACGGCTGCGGAATGGATCCGGATGATGCGGTTCTCTGCTTTGAACCTCATGCAACAAGCAAGATCCGGACAGCGGATGATTTGGAAAAGATCATCACGTTCGGATTCCGCGGGGAAGCTATGCCAAGTATTGCGTCCGTAGCGCGACTTACCCTGAAAACAAGGAAAGCGGATTCTCAGGAAGGAACTTGCGTTACGATCAACGGAGGGAATTTACTTTCCGCCCTGCCCGTCGGCTGTGCTCCCGGGACAGAAATAGCGGTCAAAGATCTCTTTTATAATGTACCTGCCCGACGGAAATTTCTGAAATCCCAAGCGACGGAAGAGCGGCATATCATTGATATCATCACCGTCATTTCTCTGGCACATCCGGAGGTGGCGTTTGAATTGTTTGCCGATGACCGGTCGATCCTGATGAGTCCGGCTTGCAGCACCCTCCTGCCCCGGATCCGGGATGTGTTCGGACGGGAAATCGCCGATTCCATGGTGCCGGTCAATCTGGAAGCCGGATCGTTCCGGATCAGCGGATATATCACGAAACGGGGTGTTACAAAGCCCTCCCGCTCCGAACAGAGGATCTTTGTCAATGAACGCCCTGTAGAAGCGCTGCCCGTCTACCGCGGGATCCGTGACGGATGCGGTCCCATGCTGGATAAGGGACGTTACCATCCGGCAGTGATCTTCATTGAAATGCCGCCGGAATTCGTGGATGTGAATGTCCATCCCGCAAAACGGGAAGTCCGGTTCCGCAACGAATATGAACTTACAAAACATGTCAAAGAAGCCGTGGAAGGTGCTCTGCGGTCTGCGGAAGAGGTCTATCCCTTCCCTGATACCCCGGCTCCGAAAGCTGTCGCGTTCCATTCTCCCGGAGATTTTCTCCCGGAACAGGGGCCATTGGATCAGCCTGTCCGCACCCCTGAGCCGTACCCGGAAGCAGAAGCTGATTCTGCACCGAAAGCTCCGTCGCCGGATTTTCTCAGAATTCTCGAACAGTGCAGAATCAATTATATGCCCATGTCCAGAGGGGTCCAGCTGATAAAAACGGATGATTTGTTTCAGGAAGGCGGGGAACCTGTGCAGTCTGTCCGGCAGGAAGAACCCCCGAAACAGCCGGTACAAAAATTCCGACCGGAAGATCTGGAAGTCATCGGGATCGTGGAAAACACCTATCTCGTGGCAAAGATGAACGACGGACTGGTTCTGATCGATCAGCATGCGGCGCACGAACGGATCCTTTATGAACGGATCCTCAAAGGCGTTGATGGAGTGGTCTCGCAAAAACTTCTTCTGCCCCTCTCCCTGGAACTCTCAAAAGCAGATTGCAGATTCGTGATCCAAAATACAGAACTCTTTGAAAATGCAGGGTTTTCCATAGAACATTTCGGTGGTGACACCGTTAAAATCGAGGCAATTCCAGCTGCGCTTTCCCAGGAAAATGCAGGCGGAGTCTTCCGGGATCTTCTCTCAAAAGTCAAAGAAGAAGGCGCTTGGGGCGGTGGCAAAATCGATACTCCGGCAATCGCAAGAGCGGCCTGTAAAGCTGCTGTAAAAGCGCATGATGAACTGACTCTTGCCGAGTGTAAAATCCTGCTCCGGCAAATGGGGGAATGTGAATTGCCCTATTGCTGTCCTCACGGAAGACCCACGATCATTCATCTTTCCGTTCAGGAAATCGAACGCCGGTTCGGACGCCGCGGATAGATCTCAGGAAACAAGGTGACAGGCACAGAAACAGCCGGGACATCCTCTGACCGGCTTCATTTCCGGCTCAATCTCAGCACAAACCGGCATCCGTTTCGGACACCTGGGATGAAAACGGCATCCCTTCGGCGGATTCAACGGGGAAGGAACATCGCCCTGTAAAACGATCCGTTCCTGTTTCTCCGGATGAATTCCGGGAACTGCCGACAGCAGAGCTTCCGTATAAGGGTGTTTCGGCTCCCTGCAAAGCTGCTGCGCAGGAGCAACTTCTACCGCTTTCCCGAGATACATCACCATGATACGGTCAGCAATATGTTCCACAACCGCAAGATCATGGGCAATAAAAATCATGCCGAAATCCCGCTTCTCCTGAAGCTCACCAAGCAAATTGACAATCGCCGCCTGAACACTGACATCCAGCGCGGAAACCGGTTCATCTGCAACAATAAAATCCGGATTCACCGCCAATGCCCGCGCAATCCCGATCCGCTGCCGCTGTCCACCGCTGAACTGATGAGGATAACGATCCGCTAATTTCGGTTCAAGACCAACCATTCTCATGAGCTCCGCAATTTTGTCAGAACGTTCGGAAGCCGTCAACACCGTATGCAGCAGCAAAGGCTCCTCAAGCGTGGAATAAATCGTCATCCGGGGATTCAGGGAACCATAGGGATCCTGAAAAATCATCTGAAAAGATCCACGTTTTTTCCGGAGCATTTTCCCCCGGAGCTGCAGCAGATCTTCTCCATTCAAAAGCACCTCTCCGGATGTGGGTTCCTCCAATCGGACAACCGTCCTTCCGAGAGTACTCTTGCCGCAGCCGGATTCTCCGACAAGACCAAGAGTTTCGCCCCGCTCCAACGTAAAGGAAACCCCATCCAATGCTTTTACATAACGTTTTGCACCAAACAGACGTTCCGGCGGAAGCGGATAATGTTTTTTTAATTCGCGGACTTCGAGGAGAGACATTGTAATGATTCCATGGCGTTGCGGTAAATCTGGTCAACTCCGGGCTGATCCGGCAGATTCGCCCGTATCTGATCATAAAACGAAAATTCCAAAGCCATCCGTGCGGATTCTGAATAGTTCAAATCCCGGCACCAGGCAAAAAGGGAGATCTTGAAATCATTGAGGGTATTCAAATCTTTATACAGCACCGGCTTGCCCGAGAGGATCGTCTCAATGATGGAAGGCGTGATCTCAGGCGAGTTCGGACGGCGCAGGAGAAAAATCGAGGAATCCTCAAACTTGATCTCACCGGTAATATATCCCGTCAGCAGACGCAATATGGAAATCTTATCTGCATCACGGACATTTTTTGCAGGAGGCACAAAAATTCCTCCCATCTGTGAAAAATCGACCCATGGTTTGTTGTGAAGCTCAACGGCTGTCAACACAGCACATTGTTCCATCGCCGGCAACCCTGCCAGCAGCTCATGCTCCAGCATGATCCGGACCGCCTGATGACCATGATCGAACTTTGATTCTGTATCATTGAAAGTATGATGCAGCGCAACCTGTTTGTAGCGGGCTGTATCATGAAATAATGCAGCGAGCCGGCAAAGCTGAAATTCCTGCTCTCCGGCTCCCTCTGCGGAAGCGATCCGTTCCGCAAAACGAACCACTTCCATCGTATGTTCCAATTTGCGCGCCATAGGCTCGGATAACGTTCCATCCTTCTGGCGGAACGTATCCACATACGCCATATAGCGCTGTTCAAATTCGGAGTAACCGATCATTTCGCGTATTCCACAGACCGTGTTTCACGAATGATGGTCACTTTGATCTGTCCGGGATAATTCATCTCTTTTTCGATCCGGAGACAAATATCTCTGGCAAGGACCTGCGCCTTGGCTTCGGTCACTTTTTCCGGCTGGACAACCACGCGGACTTCGCGGCCTGCCTGAAGTGCAAAGCAGGATTCCACGCCTTCAAAGCTGTTGGCGATCTCTTCCAGCTGTTCCAGACGTTTCAGGTAAAGTTCTGTTGTTTCGCTTCTTGCGCCGGGTCTGGAAGCACTGAGCGCATCACATGCATTCACAAGAGTTGCATAAACGGTTGTTCCATCCACTTCTCCGTGGTGGGCTGCAACTGCGTTCACAACATCTTTGGCTTCATTGTATTTCCGGAGAATATCAGCACCGATCGCGGCGTGGGTTCCTTCGATCTCATGATCAACGGCTTTCCCGATGTCATGGAACAAACCGATCCGGCGGGCTTTCTGTTCATCCAATCCAAGTTCTGCAGCCATGATCCCCATGAATGCAGCAGTTTCAATAGAGTGCTTCAGCACATTCTGAGAGAAACTGAAACGGAACTGAAGTCTGCCAAGCAGGGAGAGCAGAGGTTTGGGCACACCCTGAACCGCAGCATCCAGCACTGCATGTTCGCCATACTGGAAAATTTCATCATCCACTTCTTTGCGGATTTTCTTGAGCAGTTCCTCAATACGGGTCGGGTGGATCCGTCCATCCTGGATCAGCTTTTCCAACATTCTGCGGGCAACTTCCTTGCGGACGGGATCGAAGCAGGAGATCACCACAGCTTCCGGAGTGTCATCAATCAGGATATTGACCCCTGTTGCGGCTTCCAGAGCACGGATATTTCTGCCTTCGCGTCCGATGATACGCCCCTTCATTTCATCATTGGGCAGCGGAATGGTTGCTGTGGTACGTTCATAAGTACAGTCACCGGCATACCGCTGGATGGATTGGACCATGAGCTGCTGGGATTCCCGTTCAGCGCGCTGACGGGCTTCTTCCATAGTATTCCGGATGAGAATACCGGCTTCATTTTCCACTTCCCCTTTGAGTTTTTCAAGGAGGATCCCTTTTGCGCTTTCCCGGTCGAGTCCGGCAACGCGTTCCAGTTCCACCACTTCACTTGCGATCAGCTGTTTGAGTTCTTCCTGCTTTGCATTGAGGCGTCCTTTCAACGCTTCAACTTCCGCATCTTTGCGTTCCAGATTTTTCATTCTGGAATCAAGAGAATCCTCTTTCCGCTGTAAATTTTCTTCTTTCTGAGCAACACGTTTTTCAGCACTGAGCTGTTCCCGTCTGCGTTCCCGGAGTTCTTCCTCAGCCGCTTCTTTCATTTTCAGGACGTCAGCTTTGGCTGAGACTTTTGCTTCACGGAGGTACTGATCCGCTTCGCGTTTGGCATCCTGCTTCATTTTTTCTGCTTCAGCAAGGGTTTTAGAACCGGTTGTTTTGACTTTCAACACGTTGAGCAAGTAGCCGACAGCCACGCCGCCCACTGCTGCTGAACCGATGATCCAGACTACGTTTTCCATATATATAAACCTCATTCTGCCGTTTGGAATTTCTTCCGCCGGCTGTTATGTTATGCGCTTTCTCACCCCGGATTCCGTCACAGCTGCATCCAGAAATGCATCGTGCTCCTCCCTGGGGAGTGTCAGTGTTTTCTGACATTCATAGAAGACGCCAAGCGCAAATGAACGCCTTCCGGCAGCCAGGAATCTGTCATAGATCCCGCCGCCCCTGCCGAGTCTGGCAAATGACTCATCAAAAGCCACGCCCGGCACCAATAAGAGCAGATTCCCGCCAATCTTTTCCAAATTAGCAGGAACAGTCGCAACAGGCTCCAAAAGCCCCCATTTCCCGGGCTCAAGCCTGTCAATGCCGTCCTCTCTCACATAGGACAGAATATACTCTGTTCCGTTCCATTTCGGAAGACACACCTCTGATCCCCGGCGGAGCGCATCCCGGAGCAAGGGAATCACATCCGGCTCCGTGCCGTCGGTCACATAACCGGCAACAACAGACGCCTCTTGAAATTCCTTCATCCCGCGAACATGATCTGCTATCCTTTTATCAAGCAAAAGCCGATCTTCCGCACCAATCTCTGTGCGCAATCCAAGAAAGTGTTTCCGCAGAAGCTTCTTCGATGATTTCATTTCATCAGACACGGGAAGAGCCTCCACAGCTGCGGCAAGCAAAAAAATGATCGGAATAAAGACAATAAAAACCACCCATCGCGGATCGGATCCTTTCCGTTCGGTCTTGCATTTTCATTCCTCTTTCCGGCGTACCGTGAAAGAAAGGTGGCTTTTTGAAGGTATTTTCAGGAACTAAAAATCAGCAGGCTTGCGCCTGTGCAAATGGATTCCCCTTGAGAAAATCCAATCTCTGAATATTGTTATCCTTGAATATCATAAAAAATTTCACTTCCCTTTGCACGTTTCCGCTCTTTTTCCGTCTTGCCCCTTTGGCGAAACAGTAATTTCCGGTTACGACTATATTAAATCCCGGAAAACAAAACCCACGTTTTTCATACATTGATCCTGCCTTTTACCGGAATATAAGGAAACATAGTACAATATTTTAAAATTACAACAGGATTTTTCAGTTTTTTTTCATTTTTTTTCAACAAATCTTCCCATACCTCCGGGAAAATCTGAAAAATCACCAAAAAATAAGCTTCTCTTCCATGACTGCGTTAAGAAAATAAACAAAAAGAGACTCCGCTAAAATGTTTTCAATGATTCCGGAAAACTTATGCGTTATTCCTCAAACGGTTCGATCCAGCCGCCGCCGAGAACTTTATCCCCATCATAAAAAACAGCCCCCTGCCCCGGAGCAGCTGCCCGCACAGGCTCCGAAAACGTCACTTTGCACCGGCAGTTTTCCAACTTCTCAACCGTCCCTGTCACAGCCCGGCTCCGATAACGGATCCGGATCTCCGCAGTAAATTTTTCCGGCAAATCTTCCAGAAAATTACATTCCCGGGCAATCAATTCCTTCCGGAACAATTTTCCGGAATCAGTGCTGATCACAATCTCCCGCGTATTTCCATTGATGGAACTGATGTAGGCAGGGCATCCCAGTGCAACCCCGGTTCCCTTCCGCTGTCCGATCGTATAAAACTGAACCCCTTTATGCTTCCCGAGAATTTTTCCCTCATCGGAAAGAAAATTTCCTTCCGCAGGCGGTTCCGGGAACAGGGCGGAAAGCGTTTCCGGCATGGAATCCCCTCCGAAACAGACATCCTGACTCTCTTTGGATTTTGCGGCTTCCAATTTCTTCTCCTCCGCTCCGGAACGGACTTCTGTCTTTTGCAGAATCCCGAGAGGAGTCCGGCAAAATGACAATGCGGCCCGGGAAACGCCGAAAAGAAAATAGGATTGATCTTTTTCTGCGCAGACACCTTTCCGCAATTCAATGTTTCCCGATTCATTCTGCAGGATCCGGGCATAATGTCCGGTGATCAATGCTTTGCAGTTTCGCGACCGGGCAAACTCTTTCAATCTGCCGAATTTGAATTTTATATTACAGACAGCACAAGGGTTCGGTGTCAAACCGGCTGTATATTGCCGCCATGTATGATGCATGATCTCTTCCCGGAATTCGGCAGAAAGATCAAGAGTGTGATGAACATATCCCGCTTCCCGGGCGGTCCGTTCCGCAAAGGCCGCAGTCTCCTGCGCTTCGGGAAACAAACTCATTGTAACTGTTTCGACCTGAAACCCCAGATCGCGGCACAATGCGGCAGCATAGGAGGAGTCCACCCCTCCACTGTATGCAACCATCACTTTGTCGCCGGGTTTCAACCCGAAAAAGACTGTTTCAAATTCTTTTTTCATAAATCCATCCGAAAGAAAAAGGACGGCTCCATTTTACCGGAAACCGTCCTTTGATTTCATACTGATTCAGCAGATCAAAGTCCGCCGAGAGCCTTCAGGAGCAGACCGGCTGCAACAGCAGAACCGATCACACCGGAGACGTTGGGTCCCATAGCATGCATCAGCAGGAAGTTCTGAGGATCAGCTTCCAGACCGACTTTGTTGGAGACACGGGCTGCCATCGGAACAGCAGAAACACCAGCAGAACCGATCAACGGGTTGATCTTTTCCTTGAGGAACAGGTTCATGATCTTCGCGAAGATCACACCGGCACCGGTACCGAAGCAGAATGCCACGCAGCCGAGGAGCAGAATACCCAGGGTCTGCAAGTTCAGGAACTGGTCAGCAGAAAGTTTGGAACCGACTGCAAGTCCGAGGAAGATGGTAACGATGTTACAGAGCGCATTCTGTGCGGTCTGGTTCAGACGTTCCACAACGCCGCATTCACGCATGAAGTTACCAAACATGAGCATACCGATAAGAGGTGCTGCATCAGGCAGGAGGAATGCGCAGAGGAATGTGATCAGAAGAGGGAAGCAAACCTTTTCAAGTTTGTGAACCGGACGGAGCTGGCTCATTTTGATCTTCCGTTCCTTTTCGGTGGTCAGCAGACGCATGATCGGAGGCTGGATCACAGGCACAAGAGCCATGTAACTGTATGCTGCAACCGCAATGGATCCGAGAAGTTTCGGAGAAAGCTTACTGGTCAGATAGATAGCTGTCGGACCGTCAGCACCACCGATGATACCGATGGAACCGGCATCTTTCAGGTCAAACGGGATACCGCATTCTGCAAGGATCAAAGCACCGAGCAGTGCAGAGAAGATTGCGAACTGAGCAGCACCACCGAGGAGAGCTGTTTTCGGGTTGGCAATCAGAGGACCGAAGTCAGTCATAGCCCCAACCCCCATGAAGATCAAAAGCGGGAACACACCGGATTCAATACCGACGTTGTAGACCATACCAAGCAGACCATCCGGACCGGAGATCGCTGCAACAGGAATGTTGGAGAGAATTGCACCGAAACCGATGGGAAGCAGAAGCAGAGGTTCAAATTCCTTGACAACTGCGAGGTAGAGCAGAAGAATACCGACGAGCATCATCAGGACACGACCAAGACCGAGCAGCCAGGTATTGCCGAAATCCGCTCTGGTCTGAGCGATCACATCATAAAGACCGGTACTTTCCCAAAGTCCCCAGAGAAGATCTTTCATGGGACCAAGGGTCTTCGCAGAGCCTCCTTCTTTGACAGAGTCATGAGAAAGGATTTCCGGAGCAAAGTATGCAAGAATCATACCGGGCTCGATGGTTCCGGCAGCTTTCAGTTCAGGGTTCAGAGCCAGAGGCAGGAAGCTGTGCATATTTTTGACTTTTGCTTTACTGCGTCCGGGAATGGTCACGACCATGATCTCACGACCGGCTGTGATCTTCTGTCCTTTCTGGAAGGTGACGGAGTAAAGAGTACCGGGTTTGTTGGTTTCTTTGTAAACCAGAGCATAACGGCCATCGGGAAGCTGATACCAGGCGAAGACATCATCTTCGTATTCGGTCAAATACTTCCACTGAGTATTCTTGACACTGTCTGTAAAGTTCTTGTCAAAAGCTCTTGCAACCGCAACCTTTTCTTCCTCAGGACTTTCTGCGACTTTATCATTGTTGGGAAGCGGAAGAGCTGCGAGAGGCGTTCCGATCCCATTTCTGGGATCCTGTTCCAGGACGGATTTGGAATCAGGCCGAGCTTCTCCCGCAGCCATCACACCTGCCGTTCCAAGAAGAACGGCAAGGGCAATTACCAATGTTTTCATCATTTTCATGAATTATTTCTCCTCGATAGAAAGGAGAGCCTGTCCGGCGGTGACAACATCTTTTTCGTTCACGAGGATGTCAGCAACGGTTCCGGCAGCTTCTGCCTTAACAGGGGTTTCCATCTTCATAGCTTCGAGAATCATGAGTTCATCACCGGCTTCGACTGCATCCCCTGCGCTCACGCAGATACGGAGGACGGTTCCGGGCAGCGGAGACGCGATTTCCTTGGCATCGCCGGATCCGGCTGCTTTCGGAGCAGCTGCGGCAGCACCGGTTCCGATACCAACCTTGAAGGTCTTTCCGTCAACAGTAACGGTATCATCGGAAACGACCTGAACATTGAAGGTTTTGCCATCGACGGTTGCGGTGTAGGACTTGTTGTCAGTCTTTGCAGCACCAGCAGCGGGCTTTTCATCATTGTAACGGATACCCATGGGTTTGTCGCCCTGGAGGAATTTCAGACCTTTATCGCCGCAAGCTGCGATGATGAAGATATTTTCATCGGTGACAGGCAGATTGTTGGCTTCGAGAGTCTTGGTTGCAGCTGCGATTCCGAGTTCGGGGTTTGCATCGTTGATTTCGACGACAGCTTTGGTGGTGGGTTCTTTGCCCAGCTGTTCCTGAGCCCATTTGACGACCTGCGGATCAGGAGCGATCGGGGTTTTACCGAAGTAACCGAGAACCATCAGACCATAGCCCTTGGGATCGAGTTTCCAGGAACCGTCAGCATTTTTGCCCATAACTGCGTTACGGAAAGCCTGCTGGAAGTAGAACTGGGAAACGGGAGTAACGCTTGTGCCGAAACCGCCTTTTGCAACGACTTCGCGCATTTCTGCGATACATGCATCGTACTTGTCGAGGCAGTTGTTGTCGCGCATCATCTGGGTGTTTGCAGTGAGAGCTCCGCCGGGCATGGGGCTGAAGATAATTTCAGGGGAGACCTGCATGGATTCCGGGGGCATGAAGTACTTGCTGAGGCAATCCTTGAAGACTTTTTCGACTTTGAGGATCTTATCGGGATCAATGTCGAGGGAGTATTCGGTTCCGCGGAGTCTCTGGTACATGACGAGGATATCAGCTTCGCAGGTACCGCCGGAGAGGGGAGCCATTGCGAGGTCGATGACATCTGCGCCTGCGGAGATAGCAGCGTAGTTGCAAGCGACTGCCATACCTGCGGTGTCATGGGTATGGAACTGGATTTCGATATCAGCAGGGAGCATCTGACGGGCTGCCTTGATGGTTTCGTAAACAGTTGCGGGGGTGGAGGTTCCGGAAGCATCTTTGAATGCAACGCTGTCAAACGGAATTCCGCTGTCAAGGATTTCTTTCAATCTGTCAGCATAGAATTTGGGAGTATGAGCATAGGGCTCATTCAGTGTGGGAGCGAGACCCATCATTGTGACAGTGATCTGGTGTTTCAAGCCATGCTTATGGATTGCGCGGCCGGAGACATCGAGGTTACGGACGTCATTGAGAGCATCGAAGTTACGGATGGTGGTCATACCATGCTTTTTGAAGAGTTTTGCATGGAGATCGATGATATCGGAGGACTGAGAGGAAAGGCCGACGACGTTGACACCGCGGGAAAGGGTCTGGAGGTTGACATCCGGACCGACGGTTGCACGCCAGAGATCCATCATTTCAAAGGCATCTTCCTGGCAATAGAAGTAAAGGCTCTGGAAACGGGCACCGCCGCCGATTTCAATGTGGTTGATTCCAGCTTCAGCAGCTGCCTTCAGAGCAGGAAGGAAGTCGTCAGTTTTTACACGGGCTCCGAGACATGACTGGAAACCGTCACGGAAGGAGCAATCCATGAATTTGATTGTCTTTGCCATTTTATTATAATCCTTTCAAAATTTGGTTATTTTTTGCTTGCGATAAGAGCTGCAACGGCAGCTGCTGCACGGCGAGCATTGTCATCTCCGGCAGAAGCTTTTTTCTTCGGAGCGGGAGCCGCGGGATCAAGACATGTCTCGATCGGTTTCAGAAGTTTTGCCATGATCTTCATGCAGATGATCATGATCACCAGGAAGGAGAACACGAAGCCCATCCCTGCTGCCATCAGTTTCAATCCGTCTAAAATCGGACTCATTTTTCAACCCTTTCTTGGTTTGTTTATTTCAAGTTATCACTTGGTTTCAATTTCACATCACCGCAGGAAAAATAAAGAATCTCCCCACTTTCCCTCTCTACGATCAGCTTTCCATCTCTACTGATATCAAGCACTTTCGCGAAAAAAGGATCTCCTGCAGGCGGATATAACTGCACAAGATCGCCAATCACAGCATTTTTAGATTTCCATGTACTGTACAGATCCGGCGCGCAATTATTCCCGGTAATATAATACCAATTCAGGTAAATTGCCAATTCATCTGTAAATTTTTTTAAATTTATTTTTTCCCCGGTTGCCACGGAAAGAGAGATTGCAGGCTGATCAATCGAATCCAATTCTTCCCGGCTCAGGTTCAAATTTACACCAATTCCACAGATGATCCCCTTTAATTTTCCTTCCCGGATCACCCCTTCGCACAATACACCGCAGATTTTCTTTCCGCCGACAACAACATCATTGGGCCACTTGATCACAGCTTCCACCTGAGGATAACATTTCCGGATCGCCGCAACAACAGATAACGAGGATACCATCGTAGCATAAAAAGGTTCTTCAAAGGGTTCTTTGATCACAAAAGAAGCAAACAGATTTCCTTCGGTGGAAATCCATTTCCGGTTCAGCCTGCCCCGCCCGGCAGTCTGCGTTTTCGCAACAATAAGATCGCCATCCGACAATTCATCAAAATGCCGGACCGCATAACTGTTCGTCGAATCCAATGTCTCAAAAAAATGTATTTTTCCCACGCCGCACCATGTTTTGACAGATCAAAATTTCGCTTAATATATCACATCATCTCCCTTTTTCAAACAAAATATCACACCTTTTTATCCATATTGTCAGTGTCGGACCTTGAAAATTCTAAAACTCAAGCTATATTTTAACGTAACAGATATAACAACAGTTAAAAAAACTGAAAGGATATTGATGATGAAAAACAAATTTCTTTTCTTTGTATGTTCCGCTATGATGGCAATAACATCGTTTGCAGCTCAGCCGGAAACAGCAAAGAAAGCCCCCGTATTTTTTGTCCCGGAACTGCCTTCCAAACCGGCACTTGACGGAAAAGATTCCCCCGTTTGGGATGCGGCAAACTCTACTTACGGATTTTATGTCCGCACAACCAAACAGATGGAACTGCGCCGGGGAAGAACGCTCTTCGGAACCTCCGGAGGAAATTTCTATCTGAGAATCGAATCGGAACTTCCGCCAAACGGGGCTCGCCTTCTTGCCAGCCAGAGACGCCAGGACAGCAAAGTCTGGCATGATGACAGTGTGGAACTCTGGATCGCTTCTGCCGGAAAAGATGAATATTATCAGCTCACCATGAACCCTCTGGGAACCGTTTACGATCTGAAACACTACCGCAGCGGAAAAATCCCGGATGAAACCTGGACCGCCAAATGGAAAAAAGTCAATTTCCTTGATAAAAAACGGAATGTGTGGGTGGCAGAATTTGAAATCCCCGTCCAGGAGCTGGATCCCAGCGGAAAACAGTTCAAGATCCTCGTTTCCAGAAACTGGAAGCGGCCCGCAAACCAAACGCCCTTCATCGTCAATGAAGCACCTTTCAATGATCTTTCCAGATACGCCACCTTTGTGTTTGTAAAAAAAGCACCGGCGATCAACATCAAAGATCTCGGACTGCTGGAAAAACAGCTTTTTGATCTCAATGCACTGATCCGCAACAACTCCGGATCAGAAAAAACGTATGAAGCCAAACTTCATTTCTTTCACGGGGATATGCCGGAAACCACAAGCGTGAAGAAACTCACGATCGCCCCCGGAAAAAGCGGAACGATTCAATTTCATGATGACGGCGGACGGATCCATCTCCGCACGAACCACATTGTCTCGCTGACGGTCAAAGAGGGCGAAAAGGTCGTCTACTCCGTCAAAATTCCTTACAAGCTTCCGTTTGATGAAGAAAACCGCTGGAAGATCCGTTCAGGAGTCAACACAAACTTCCAGTTTGCCATATACCCTTATTTAAAGAAAGGAACCATCCGTTTTGATGCAGAATCCGGATTAACGCATGCTGTGATTTCTGTAAAATCCGGAAATACGGTTCTTTCCCGGCAGAAATTTGCACCTCTGAAAAAAGAAAACATCTGCACTTTCGCGCTGCCCAAACTTCAGGACGGAACCTATGAGCTTGAACTCACCATGTATAAAGGGGCTGTCAAGATCCGTTCTTCCAAACAGAGTTTCCTCCGGAAAGTATTCCCCTGGGAAAACAATAATCTGGGGATCACAGATGTGGTGTACCCCCCGTTCAAAGATTTGAAGGTCAGCGGGAATAAACTGAAAAGTGTCATGACGGAATTTGCGTTTGACGGCACCGGGCTTTACAGTTCTGTCAAACCGGCAGGGGAAGAGATTCTCAACGGAAAACTTACCTATCATTTCAGTGCAAACGGCAATGCCGGAAAAATCACGAAGAGTACCGGCAGATTCACAAAACGCTCTGCGGCGGAATGTATTTTTGAAGGGGTTGCATCAACAGATGCTGGATTCCGGATCAGAACCGTTGCCAAAACGGAATATGACGGATGCACCCGTTATGAAATGACCTTGCTCCCGGATTCCGGCAAAAAACCGGTTCTCGACACATTCCATCTTGATATTCCTCTGGATGACAGCCAGATCCGGCTGCTTCATGTGATCAAATCCGGCCATATCCGGACGAACCCGGCGGTCTACGTCCCCAAAGGAGAAGGTGTCATCTGGCGCAGCTCTGAAGTCAGCAACGGCGATTTCTTCGGCAACATGCATATCTACATCTGGCTTGGAGAAGTGGAACGGGGACTTTCCTGGTTTGCGGACAATGACCGTTATTTCTCTGTTGATGAGAAAAAACCGGTTCAGGAATTGATCCGTCAGAACGGAAAATTGATTCTCCGTGTTCATTTTGTGAACAAAGCCCTGAAGCTGGATCAGCCCCGGACGATCGTTTTCGGGATGCAGCCCTCCCCTGTCAAGCCCATGCCTTCCGATTGGCGGAAACCGAAACTGGTGATCCCGCCCCACGGAGGATCCAATGCTTATTGGGGAATCCGCCCGGCCTATGCAGGAAAATATCCTGTCAAATACGATTGGGAATTTGTTGACCGCATGGTTATCGCCCGGAAAACCGGAAAAATTGATGCGGCATATATTGAAAGTTTCATTCAGAAACATTACAGCAAACTTCCCAAAGACAGAATTGCCAACTATCGGGCTCATGCACGGGGCGGACATTACTCCATGATGGCTCAGCGCGGAAAACAGCCGACAATGCTCTATCTGGAAGAACATTGTCAGGATCAGACCACTCCGGAATGGGCGGTGTTCCAGGATGAATGGGGATTGAACCGTTTCACCCCGAGAAAGTGGCTGAAGGAAGAGGATCTGACCACCGGTGCGCTCAGCTCTGCTGCCGGAATCGGGATCACTCCGACAAAATCCTATCAGGACTTTGTCATGTGGTATGCAAGGGAATGGCTGAAACGCGGAATCGGGATCTATTGCGACAACTCGTTCCCGCGAAACAGTCTGGATCCCTTGAACTCCAATGCCTATCAGCGTCCGGACGGCACCTGGCAGCCCTCTTCCGACATCTGGGACATGCGGGAATACCACAAACGTCTCTGGGTGCTGACCAAACAGATGCAGCCTTCTGTGGAATGGCCCCTGATGGTCTCTCTGCATATCACCAATGCAATGATCCTTCCCATTGTCTGCTGGACTGATATTCAGCTCGATTTGGAATGGGGCTGGGCAAGCGGATACAAACCCTTCCCCACGGAATTGCTGGAAATCGAAACCACCGGACGGCAGATCGGGGCTTATCCTCAGGCACACTTCCCCATCGTCGGATGCGGACTCGTTCATGAAGATCCCACCTATCTCCGCGGCAAGATCGATGAAGCGATGGTTCGTACCGACTGGGCAATGCGGATGATCTATGGTGTTCTCCGGTACGATATGCGCGGAGAAAACTTCACCCCCATGAACAAAATCGTCAATGACTTCGGACTCGGCACAAATAAATGTCAGGTGTTTGACTACTGGAGAAAGAACTCACCCGTCATCATCACCCCGGAAGCAACCGTGAAAAATATCGTCTTGCGGAACGGAAATCAGGCGATACTGATCCTTGCTTCCTGGAACGAAAAACCGACAACTGTCAAGGTTCAATTCAAAAATTGGAATATCCGTTCTGCCGCCGGAACCTATCCGGCAGAAACCTACTCTGTCAAAAACAACAGTTTTGAACTCAAACTGGGAAAATATGGAATGCAACTCATTAAATTGGAGGTAAAATAACTATGAAAAATCATGCTCTTGCATTGCTCCTTTGCGCGGGAATGATCCCGGCAGCCCTGCCCGCACAGGAAGAAGATCCCCTGTACGAAAATATTATGTTCTATCACAGCTTTGATGGAACATTGCTGCCCGATCAGGCGCGGGGAAATGATAAGATCCAGAACGGAAGACTTGTCAAAGAAAATTTCACCTTTATCGAAGGAATCAAAGGGAAAGCAGCCTACTGTGCAGCAAAAAATGATGCTCTTTATTTCACGATCAAAGACAATCTTGATTTCAGCAAGCCCGGAACGGTCAGCACCTGGATCCTTCCGAAAGAATGGATCGTTCAGACAAAAGACACCCCGAATCAGGGCAAGACAAAATGGAAACAGACCTACTCCTGCGGAATCATCTCCACAGCTTACAGTCCCAACGGTTATGTTGTTCTTCAGCGCATGACGTCCCACGTCCCCGGCGGAAAAGATCTCCTCTGGCTCGGATTCCCCTGCTTCAAGGAAATCAAAAAATCTAACGTCTCCAAAAACTATGATTTCCAGCTCGGAAAATGGTATCACATCGTCCAGACATGGGATGGGCTGAACTTTACCATTTATGTCAACGGAGAAGAATTCCTTAAAACTGCAGTTCCCCACAAGATTGCAACAGAAAATCTGGCAAGACTGTTCCCCATCAACATTGCAAAGGGAATGGCTGTGGACGAATATACCATTTATGACAAACAGCTTTCTGCGGAAGAAGTCAAAGCTCTTTATCAGAAATATACAGCAGGGAAATAAACATGATTGATTTTAACAGATTGTTCCCCGAACAATTTAAAGAATTCGGGATCGGACCTCTTTCCATGCGGGTGGAACGCTTCGGCGGAATCGACTCCATTGCGCTTCTTGATATCAGAGAATTTGAAGGGAAACTCTATCCTGACCGGCATCCCCTGCCCTGGCTTCGCCGTCATGGCACAGGAACCATGGGACGCCCACTGTACTCTCCGGCAATTCAGTTCCGCCATGGAAAAGAACTTTTTTATCCCGTCGATCCGGAATTCTACCCCAATGGATTCCATACGGAGAACTATTCTCTGATCATGCAGGAAAAAGCGGTTGTTCTGCGGTTTAAAGCGGAACCCGGAGAAGTGTTCTCTGTAAATCTTTCCAAATTCCACATGTGCGAAGGCTCTTTTGATACGCTGAAAAACCAGTGTTCCAAAGTGGCAAGCGGGATCCAGTGGCTTCCGGCAGAGCTGCGCGGTCCCGGTTTCGACCAGAACAAACCATTCCCGGAAGATAAAATGATCTTCACCCGGAAAGCTCCGGTCGTAAAGGAAAAATCTGTCCTGTTCTCCGCAGAATGTCAATTCGTTGATTACAGCAAGACTGTTTACTGGGCGATCACCTTCCCCTTTGCCATTACCGAGCGGGAGATCCCCAACGCAATGGAATTCAGCGGAATCATCGAAAAGGCTGAATTTGAACTCAAATTCGGATTTGGCGATTCCGAGGAAGAAGCCTTCCGGAATGCAGAAGTCTCCTTCGCTGAACTTGCTGAGATCCAGAAAAAAAATTGTGCACCTGCCCTGAATATCACCATCGAAGGACTCCCTGAAGCATCCGAATTCATCCGTGTCTACCCCGGCCAGCAGAGAAGCCTTCTTTTGGCGGAAACAGACCGGGAAGTGGCGATCAAAGCCTCCACCGGCAAGTTCGGATTTTTTGCGCTCTGGGACCATATTTATCCCTCCCGGGATTTCCTTGTGACAGGAGAACCGGAACGCTGCAAAAAAGCCTTGCGGTATCTCATCAATTATCCCTGGTCGGAAACCTGTCCCTGGATCACATTGCAGCTGATCATTCAGACGGATGAGTATATTGCATATACCGGAGATACCGATTTCCTCCGGGAAGTCATGCCGCGATTCAAAGAATTTTTCCGGTTCAACATGCGTTTCAGCAATCAGGAAAGCGGACTTCTTGCCACCTCTCTGAATGTGGGCGTGGATAACTCCAAAGAAGTCGGACTGAGCGGACTTTTCCAGGCAAGCTGCCTGAATGGATGGTGGTTCAGCTTCCTCAGAACGCTGGAAAACTTCGCCTCGGAAACCGGTGATGCAGAACTCGCAGAAGAATGCCGGAAAACAGCCGACCTCGTCGACGCCAATTATGTCAAAACATTCTTTGATGAAAAAGAAGGCTACCTCCGGGCGGCGACAGACGTCAACGGCGTGGCGCCGGCAATCCAGATTTTCCAGAATACTCATACTCTGGCAATGGATTATCCTCACGGAGCATGGCTCTTCCGCAATATCGCAAAGGATCTCGCCGCATATCAGGCAGAAAAACTCTATCATCCCTGCGGTCATACTGCTGTTGCACCCGACAGCGCAGTTCCTTGCGAAATGTGGAAAAGTGTCCACATGAACCAGCATTGCGGACATGAAGCGAAAACGGCCCGTCTCGGCGGGCGCCCAGAAGAAGCCTTCCGCTGTATGGATGCCTACCTTTCCTATTTCAAAAAGTATAAAGTTGCGGTTGAAACCTTCAATCTTTCCGGCTGCGATGGAGATGCACATCAGCTTTCCTGCTGGCAGGCATTCTCTGCAACAGCGGCAGCACAGGCGATAATCAGCGGAATTGCCGGATGGTTCATCCACCGCGGCGGATTCTACTGGATGCCCGGAGACGGTCCGGAATCCTGTATTGACCGGCTGAACGGCAAGATTCTGAAAGTATCCGGCAAAGGTAACTATGCTTCCGGACTTCAGGGAATTCCCGGTTCTCTGCAGGAACCTGCGGATCAGAAACAGGAAACCCTCGAAGTGATCCGGGAAACAGCGATTCCGGAACATCCGGTCCTGCTGTGCGCAATCGGACTTCCTGTGAAAGCTGTCAAGGCGGAAAAAGGTTCTCTCCAATTCCGCGCGGATGCCTCCTTGCGTGCACCTGTCAGAATTCTTGCAGCAAAACGCCCGGAAATCCAGATCAACGGAATCCCGCAAGCATACGAATGGGATGAAGCAACATCGACCCTGTGGTTTGACGGCAGCTTCCGGAAAGAGGATCTTTGCACGATTTCCTTCTGAATCCGTAAATAAAATCATGAAAAGGCCGTTTTGGGAAAGACTCAAAGCGGCTTTTTCTGTAAATCCGGCGAAAAAAAACAAAAAAAATGCAGGATATCCTTGTTTTCATTTTGACATTTACCCGGAGTGATGATATATTACAGGAGAAAGGCCAAGGGAGGTTTGTACCTTTTTTGCTCATTTGAAAGTGATTTCAGAAATATTTTTTCTGTAAAAAGAGAAGTATCTGTAAAAAAATATGAAAAAAAAAGCGATTTCAATTTGACAAAACGCATTTTTCAATATAGATTTACAGGGTTAATGCTTCCGGAGAAGAAAACGTAATTAAACATAATATAAAAAAACGAAGGAGTTCTACATGCGCGTCCTCAACCGAATCGTATTGATTTTTATCCTGCTTGCAGCAGCAGGAGCAGCCGTTCTTTCCTACTTTCTGTATGAAAAACGGACCCAGATGCTGCAAGGCTGGGAAATGATGGCGAAGGAAATCAACGCCACAGCACAGGAATTGGATAGAGGTTCCGGCACAAAGCTTGCTGACAGCCTGAAACAGGAAGAACTTACCCATCGGCAGCTGGACGAAATGGAACGGAAACTCAAAGAACTTTCCGAAGGTGCAAAAAAGCTGATCGCTCAGCGTGATGCATTGGCAAGAACTGTTTGCGATATCGCAGCAGCTGTGGAAGTCAGATCCGGCGACCCGGCAAAATTGACCTCTGTCGAAACCTATGAAGCTCATCGTACAGATCTCCTTCAGAAGGTCAGAGGAATCCATGCACGCAATCAGGCAATCCTGGTCAATTTCATCAACGCCGGTAAAACCGTTGGTGTCAGCGGCTCTGAACAGGCAATCAAGGGTGACAGAGGAGGCGCGTTCCTCGCTCAGATCCGTGCAGCTGTCCAGAAGAAAAATGCAAGAATCTCTACCTACGAAGCAAGCCTCTCCCGCATCGGAACCACTGTTGGAACCCGTTTCCAGCAGACAGAAGCTCAGTACAAGCCCTCTTCTTCCAGCGTGAACCAGGGCGTGGCAAGACAGAAATCTCAGCTTGATACAACCACCCGCAACCTGACTGCTGCAAACAAAAGAATCCAGACTCTTCTCAACGAAAAAGACGCACTCAATACAAAGATTACCGGGCTCAACGGCGTGATTGCCAAGAAAAATGCAGAAATCAAAGATCTGCTTTACAAACTCAATCCCTCCGGAAATGCTGATATCGACCGTATTCTTCATGGTCCCAAAGACAGAGAATTCTACTGCAATCTCTACTCTCTGATCAAAGCAACCGTCAGAAAAGTCGATCACAAATGGAACTTCGTTGTCCTTGACCTCGGAACCAAGAAAACTGTCAGCCAGACAATCGAAGGAAAGACCTTCAATACGATCCTTGATATTCCTGCCAACGTGACAATGACAATTGTCCGTGATCTTGACTCCGGCAGCCCCAAGATCGTTGGAAAGATCACTCTGAAAGAAGTTCATGGCGATCACTCCATTGCTGATGTCCAGGCAGATCTTCGCTCCAAAATCAAAGAAGGCGATGTTGTTATCTTCCTGAAAGATGATATGGATCTCCTTTTCAAAGGATTCAAATTCGAGTCTGCAAAGTAATCGTCGGAAACAGGAGTAAACAATATGCTTCAGTCAAAAACCTTTACAATCATCGGGATCATCTCATTCCTGCTGATCTGCGCAGCGATCGGTCTTCAAATCCTTGAGCTGGATGCTTACGGAGAAGTGGATCCGATCATCGAAAAAGTATTCAAATAATAACAGAGTTTACATCTGTTGATCATTCAGAAGTGCTGCAAAAGAATTCCGTTCTTTTGCAGTACTGTTTTTATAACAAAGGATTTCCTTGTGAACAGATTTCATTTATTCCTTGTTATCGCCGGAAGCATGGTGCTGCTTCTCTGCAGCGGATGTGAATTTTTCTCCTCTGAACAGGAACGTGCAGGGATCAATCCGAAACCTTTCAATTCCCAATCATACTGGGAATATCAACCGATGGGAGGACGGGTCATTCAGTGATCCGTTTTATTTTTTATGAGCAATCCTGCAGGAAAATCTGATTTTGTTTCAGCACCGATCGGCTGGACCATGATCAAAACGGCTGTGCCGATGCTTGCCGGCACGCTTGCAATGTCCGGATACAACATTGCGGATACTTATTTTATCGGAAAACTTGGAGAGCCTGAACTGGCTGCGGTGGGATTCACCATGCCGGTGGCGATGTTTGCCGGTTGTATTTTTCATGGTCTGGGCACAGGGATGATGACTCTGGTTGCTCATGCACTGGGAGGGGAACGGCAGGAACGGGCAGCAGCGATCACTACTGCCGGGTTTGTGCTGATTATCCTTCTGACAAGTCTGCTTGCTCTTACCGGAATTCTTCTTATGAATCCGGTTTTTACGCTTCTCGGCGCGACTCCGGAACTTCATGGAATGATCAGGGAATATATGTTTGTCTGGTATCTCGGGACTCCTCTTGCGGTGATCGGGATGGCAGGGAATTCCATTTTGATAACGGCTGCGGATTCGAAACTGGCGAGTGGGATGATGATTTTCGGGATGATCGTGAATGTGATACTTGACCCTGTTTTGATTTTCGGCTGGTGGATCATTCCCGGGACGGGGATTTTCGGAGGTGCGCTGGCAACGGTGATATCTCAGGGATTATCGTCGCTGATCATTCTGTTTTTCATTTGGAAGAAGCATCATCTGATTTCCCGGATTCCGCTGGATTTCCGGTTTATCAGCAAGGGCTGGCTTATGGTGCTGCGGGTGGCGGTTCCCTCGATTCTCGGAATGGTTCTGATGCCCATTGGGAGTGCGATCGTAACGAAAGCGATTTCCGGATTTGGCACGGCTGCGGTTGCGGGAGCGAATGCGGCTGCCCGCCTGGAAGGGGTCGCGTTCCTTGTCCCGATGGCTCTTGGGATGTCCATGATGCCGATGGTTGGGCAAAACTTTGGAGCGAAGCGTTTTGACCGGATCAACCAATGCCGCAGATTTGCCATGAGATTTGCGCTGATTTATGAGTTGGCACTTGCGGGGCTTATTTTTCTGTTTGCGCCAGAGATTTCCAATATTTTCTGCAGTGAAAGCGAAGGGGCGGCGAAAGTGATGGAGCAGTATTTGCGGATCGTTCCCTGGGGATTCGGTTTTCTGGAAGCGCACCGTTATTCCGGCTTTGTTTTTACGGGCTGCAACAAACCTGCGGCTTCGGCGTGGCTGAGTGCGTTACGGATCATTGGCTGTCTGATTCCCTTTACGCTTCTTGCGGCGGAGTTTGGGAACATGAATTGGATTTTCGGAGCGCGGCTGGGCGCGGATGTTCTATCGGGAACGATCGGGATGATCTGTGCCCATTTTCTGACCTGGCGTCTGCTCCGGGAAAGCGAGGCAAAATGAAGACAGTCTGTGCGGCGATCATCCGGGAGAAAGGGAAGATTCTTGTTTCGAGCCGTCCTGAGGGGAAAGCGGCGGCGGGCAAATGGGAGTTTCCCGGCGGTAAAGTTGAGCCCGGAGAAAGTTTCGGAGCATGTATCATCCGGGAAATGCAGGAGGAGCTTGGTTTGGCAGTTCTTCCGCTGGATGTTGTATTTGACATTATTCATCACTATCCTGCCGGGGCGATCCGGCTGGTATTTCTCCGCTGTCTCCGGAAAAATTCAGAGGAACCGGTTGCCAGAGAGGGGCAGAATTTCCGGTGGATTCCGTTACAGGAAATGCGGGATTTGGACTTTTTGGAAGCGGATAAGGCGTTATGTGAGCTTTTGATTCCGCCGGAAGAGGGAAAAACTCTTTGAAGTCCCCTTGAATAAAACGGAAAATGCTGTATATTATCAGGAAGGAAATTTCAATCGTTCCGGAAAGACTTTTGAGATATCCTTTTCTGAAACAATAGAATTATGAGCGATCTTCGGGGCTGGGTGCGCTGAAAAGCAAATCCCGACCGGCGGTAAAGTCCGCGAGTCTGTAACAGGACAGATCCGGTGAAACTCCGGAACCGACAGTGATGCAGAAATTCTGCGAGTCTGGAAGGGAGAGGGTCGCAGCAGATATTGAAACGGTTTTGATATTCTGCGTGCGCCGGCTCAAAAACAAACAGGAGGCGCATGAGCGTTATGGAAGAAAAGATCTTTCACACAGTTGAAGAAGCAGTTGCTGAGATCAAAGCAGGCAAGATGGTCATCGTTGTCGATGATGAATCCCGCGAAAATGAAGGGGATCTTGTTTGTGCGGCAGAGCTGGTGACCCCGGAAACCATTGTTTTTATGGCAACTCATGCCAGAGGGCTGATCTGCACACCGATCCCGGAAGCAAGAGCAAAAGCTCTCGGAATTTCCCGTCCACCTTCCACGGACCATTTCGGAACAGCCTTTACCGAAAGTGTTGACACTCTGAACGGAACGTCCACCGGGATTTCTGCGTTTGACCGGGTCAGAACCATCCAGGATCTTTTGGATGATACAGTTCCTGCCAGTGCATTTGCACGGCCCGGGCATACCTTTCCGCTTGCAGCCCGCCCCGGCGGAGTTCTTCAGCGGATCGGACACACGGAAGCAGCAGTTGATCTGGCAAAACTTGCCGGGTTGAAGCCCGCTGGTGTCATTTGTGAAATCATGGGCGATGATGGACGGATGCTCCGTTTGGACGGATTGAGAGAGTTTGCGAAAAAGCATGGACTCTGTCTCTGCACCGTGGCAGATATTGTAGAATACCGCCGCCGGACAGAAAAACTGGTCGTCTGCGAAGAAAAGGTGAAACTTCCCACAAGATACGGAGATTTTGATCTTTATCTCTACCGTTCTCTCGTGGATCAAACAACCCACCTTGCACTGGTCTGCGGTGATGTTGCCGGCAAAGATAATGTTCTTACCCGTGTGCACAGTGAATGTCTGACCGGAGATGTTTTCGGTTCTTCCCGCTGTGACTGCGGAGATCAGCTTTCCAAGGCAATGACGATGATTGCCAACGAAGGATGCGGTGTACTGGTCTATCTTCGTCAGGAAGGACGCGGGATCGGTTTGGAGAACAAGATTCATGCTTACAAGCTTCAGGAAGCCGGTTGCGATACCATTGAAGCGAATGAAAGACTTGGCTTTCCTGCGGACCTCCGGGAGTATGGAGTGGGCGCACAGATTCTGACAGATCTGGGGATCAGAGGAGTCCGTCTTCTCACCAACAATCCCCAGAAGCTGGTGGGAATTTCCGGCTATGGATTGGAAATCCGGGAACGTCTTCCCATTGAGATCCCGCCGCAGCAGCATGATGAGAAATATCTGCGTACCAAACAGGAACGCATGGGGCATATTTTCAACGAAATTCTGAAATAAAATTAAAAGATGTAATTTCAAAAATACAGGAGAAAAAAAATGACAGCACCTGCAAATGTATTTGAAGGAAAACTGGATGCCAAAGGCTTGAAAATCGCGATTGCATGTTCCAGATTCAACACCTTTTTTGTGGAAAAACTTCTGGAAGGCGCATACGATGCGATCATCCGTCACGGCGGAAGCATGGATAATGTGGATGTGGCATGGTGTCCCGGAAGTTATGAACTTCCCTACGTTGCCTCCCGTTTTCTTGCCAATGGAAAATATGATGCGGTGATCGCGCTCGGCTGTGTGATCCAGGGCGCAACTGCACATGCATCTTACATCAATGGACAGGTTTCCAAATCTCTCGGACAGCTTTCTCTGGAAAGCGGAATTCCTGTGATCTACGGAGTTCTCACGACAGAAAATATTGAACAGGCGATTGAACGCAGCGGCACCAAGGCTGGAAACAGAGGATTTGATGTGACAGTTTCTGCTATTGAAATGGCAAATCTTTCCAAAGCGATGAATCAGAAAGGGAAGAAGTAATTCCATGAGTTTCCCGCATAAAAATCTCAATGTGCGAGTCAATTCCCAGACCCATTTCAAACGTCTGGGAAGAGAACTTGCCATGCAGTATCTCTATCTCCGGGACATGACACCGGAAACCGATTCAGCGGATGATCTGGATCAGGCGCGTGCCATGTTCTGGGAACAGGCTGAAAACAGTGAACTCACTTCTGAAGAAAGAGTTTTCAAAAAAGCTAAGAATTACGCAGAAAAGATCATCGACGGTGTTCTCTTTTACATGAAAGAAATTGATGATATTCTGGAATCATTTTCGGAAAAATGGGATATCAAACGGATGGCTGCAGTTGACCGCAACATCATCCGGATTGCGGTGTTTGAACTGAAATACTGCCCCGAGATCCCTGTGCTCGTCAGCATTGATGAAGCCATTGAAATTTCCAAATCATACGCAACAGAAAAATCCGGTGTTTTTATCAACGGAATCCTTAATGGTGTAAAAGATTCACTTCCCCCCGATGCAAAAGATAAAGGGAACGAATAAATATGGGTTTATTTTCGATTTTCAAAAAAGGACTTCAAAAAACAGCAACAGCGATCACCCGCGGTGTGACATCTATTTTCAAGGATGTTCAGACTTGGGATGAATCCACCTTTACCGCGTTGGAACATGCGCTGGTCGAAGCTGATTTCGGAATTGAAGCCGCTAAAAAAATCAAAGACGGCTTGAAAGACCGTTATGACCGTGGACTTCTTTCCGGTGAAGATAATATTCTGGAAATCGCCAGGAATGAAATTGCTGATATGATGCGGAGCAGCCGGACGGAACTGAATAAGGCTGCAGAAGGTCCGACCGTGATCCTCATGGTGGGAGTGAACGGCAGCGGGAAGACAACGACTGCCGGGAAACTCGCCTGGATCCTTACCAGATCCGGGAAAAAAGTTGTTCTGGGCGCATGTGACACCTTCCGTGCCGCTGCCTCCGAACAGCTTAAACTCTGGGCGGAACGGACAGGTTCCGGAATCGTTGCTTCCAAAACCGGAGCTGACCCGGCAGCCGTGGCTTTCGATGCCGTTTCTTCCGCGATTGCTCAGAAAGCTGACTATCTTATCATTGACACAGCCGGACGCCAGCAGAACAGAAAATCTTTGATGGATGAACTTGCCAAAATGCGCCGGATCATTGCAAAACTTCTGCCGGATGCCCCCCATGAAACCCTTCTGACACTGGATACCTCTATGGGAATGAATATGATTTCCCAGGCAAAAGAGTTTTCTGAAACGTCCGGAGTCACAGGAGTTGTTCTCACCAAGCTGGACGGAACGGGAAAAGGCGGCTGCGCTGTACGGATCCAGTCGGAATTCCAGCTGCCGGTCCTTTTCGCAGGATTCGGAGAACAGCCGGAAGATCTTCAGGAATTCAATCCGGACAGTTATGCTTCTGCCATGTTCGGCATGGAGGAACAATAAACAACAGGAGGTTTGATTATGAAACGGATATCCATTCTTACAATCTTGCTTTTGCTGACAGCCTTCCACCTTGCTGCCGCAGAGTTGATGGATATGATCGGGAAAGATTTCAAGATCTTTTCTGAAAGCAGACCCCGTTTCATCAAACCTTCCAATGCCCGTTTCTTCCGCTGGACCTCTGATGAAAAAGTGGCAGCCCGTTATCCGGCATATCAGAATATCTCAGAAATACTGACTTTATTCGGACAGCCGGTTTCAGAGGTGATCGTTCACTTCAAAGGGAATCTGGTTTCCAGCATTTATATTTCTGTTTACAATCGCGGGGACAACCGTCCCATCAACGGGGAACAGTTTCATCAGATGATGAAGAAACTGTATGATCAGCTGAAAACGCTCTACCCCAATGAAAAACCGGTTTCCCGGAAAGCAAAAATCTCCGAAGGAGTATTCGTCAACGCCATCATCTGGCGCGGAAAAAAGTTCTCCTGCACAATGAAATGGAGTCTCAGCGGGAAAAACAAACGGACAGAGCGGCCCGAATATCTGCAAGTGGAATTTGAACCCTTTGATCCGGCCCGGGATCCGGCGAAACGGCCTCTGGCTCGTGCTGACCGGACCGGAATTGTTGCCAGAAAAAATCTCCCTGAAAACGTCAAACGCGATCGTGCGGGCAATGTTTATATTGACAATATCCCCATGGTGGATCAGGGAGACAAAGGCTATTGTGTTGCAGCCGTTCTGGAACGGGTTCTGCGCTATTACAATGTTCCGGTGAATCAGCATACCATTGCCCAGCTTTGCGGAACGACGGCTTCCGGGGGAACCTCTACGGAGGCAATGGTCAGGACTCTGGAAGATGTCAGCATAAAATTCGGGGTCAAAATCAGGGATCAGTACCAGCTGTTTGACAACCGGAACGCCATTAAAAAATTGGAACAGATCGTCTCAGAATACAACAGAGTTGCCAGACGGGAGAAAAAAGAAGAAGTCAAAATGGTAATCCGCGGGCGGATGGTTTTTCTGGATGAAACGATTTTTTCCATGGATCCGGAAATTTATGCAAAGGTCCGGAATGAAGATTCGGATTACCGGGATTTTTACCGGACAATCACGAAAAATGTTCTGGATGGAGTTCCAGTGATCTGGTGTGTGATGCTCGGGATCATGCCGGAAGAAAAACTTTCTCCCCAATCCCGGGGCGGGCACATGCGTCTGATCATTGGATTCAACAATAAAAATCAGGAAATACTTTATACGGACACCTGGGGGATCGGGCATGAATTGAAATCCATGCCGATTCAACATGCGTGGCCCATCACGACCCGGCTGCTCTATCTTATTCCCCGGGAACGGAAACGTTATTAACCTTGGGATCAATCATTATGAAATCAAAATGCCTCCTTCTCTTTCTATTTCTCTCATTCTCCCTTTTTGCGGCGGAAGAAGTTTCCAAACTTCTCGGAGGAAATCATGAGTTTTTCACCCGGAGCAGGAATACGTTTTCCAGTTCGCTTGCAAAATATTTTATGTGGACCTCTGATGCTCAGATCGAAGCATTTTATCCGGCAGATCCGAAAAGTGAAGATAAGCTCACTTTGTTCGGACAGCCGGTGGAATCTGCATTGGTCAAGTTCACAAAAGATCATCCCTCCAGCATTTATCTGACTCTTTACCAGTATAATGGAAAAAATGCGATAGAGATCAGCACGTTCCGGAACAACATGAAAGCTATTTTTGCCGCATTGAAGAAGCGTTATCCGAAAATCAAGCCGAAACTGCTCCGGGAAAGACGCTCCGATGATCTGCATGTCAATGCTCTTTACTGGAAATCCGGCAATTATGCTTGTCTTATGAAATGGGCGATCAAAGGTTCTTCCAAACCGGAATACCTGCAAATTGAATTTGATCTGGTTTCTGCAGTCAACGATCCTCTGCGGCGATCCATCGGAAAAACCAATTTCTCCCGTCCGGTCTTCGGAAAAGATATCCGCAGAAATGTCAAACGCCGGAAAAACGGAAACGTTTTTATCAGCGGAGTTCCCATGGTTGAACAGGGCGACAAAGGAAACAGTGCGGTTTCCACGGTTCAGAGGATTTTGGAATATTACGGGATCAAACCGGAAAAACCCATTGAGATTCCTGCAGTCAAAAAGGGAACGAAATACTCCTCTGATGTGGAAGAACTGGTCGTTCAGCTCAGGGGAATCTGTGAGAAAAACGGTTTGAAACTAACCACTGACTTTCTCTTTTTTGAAGGAGGAAGATCCGCCCGGAAACTGGAAAATCTGGTAGGCAGCTACAACCGGGAAGCGAAACGCGAAGGCGAACCTAAAATCGAAATACCGGCAAAGGGAGTCGTTGTGGTCGAGACCATCAAAAAAATGAAGCCGGAATTCTTTTTTAAAGTCCGGAATATCGATCATAATGCGGATAAATTTCAATCGGATATCATGAGAAATATTGTGATGGGACGCCCGGTGATCTGGTACACAATTTTGGGAGTCGCCAAGGAAGATCTTCCCGAGAAGGTTTCAGATACCCAGATGCGCCTGATCATCGGCTTCAACAGTTCCACCCGGGAAGTGATCTACACAGATTGCTGGGGCGAAGGACACGAGATCAAAAAAATGCCTTATTCTCAGGCTTGGCCCATTACACTCGGACTTTTCAGCATTGAACCGGAGTCAAATTGATCATGGATCAGCAGTTATTTCATAAAAAGATGATGCAGCGCGCGTTGAATCTTGCAGAGAAAGCGCGTGGATTTACCGCGCCGAATCCCGTTGTGGGAGCGGTAATTGTCAAAAATGGAAAAATCATCGGAGAAGGCTGGCATCATGGTGCCGGACAGCCCCATGCGGAAGTGGAAGCGATCCGTTCCGCCGGGAAACGCTCTCTGAAAGGTGCAGATATCTATGTGACTTTGGAACCTTGCTGCACGACCGGGAGAACGCCCCCCTGCACTTCTGCGATCATTCAGGCGGGGATCTCACGGGTGTTTGCCGGATGTACCGACTCCAATGGGAAACACGCCGGAAAAGGATTTGAAATTCTCCGTGCTGCCGGAATCACAGTGGAAACCGGGATCCTGGAAGAGAAATGTCTTCAGGCGAACCGGGCATTTTTTCACCATATCACCCATAAACGCCCGTTTGTGATATTGAAGATGGCTTCCACACTGGATGGGAAGACAGCAACGGAATCCGGGAATTCCCAGTGGATCACCTCTGCCCATGCTCGGAAACGGGTTCAGCTGCTGAGAAAAAATTCGGATGCGATCTTAGTCGGAGCCGGCACTTACCGGACAGACAATCCATCGCTGACAGTGCGGACGGAATCCGGAAAGATTCTCCGGACGCCCTTGCGGTTTGCAGCCTCCAGGCATCCGGAATTGCTGGAACAGAAAGATGGCTGGGAGTTCGTGAATCTTTCATCCGTTGAATCCTGGAATGCATTTCTGGAAGACTTGGGCAAGCGTGGAGTGATGCAGCTTCTGATTGAGGGTGGAGGAGCTCTTGCGGCTTCGGCGCTGGAAGCAAAAGCTGTGGATGAAATCGAATTTCACTATGCGCCGAAGATTCTCGGAGGAGCAGGAAGTAAAACCGTTTGTGACGGAAAAAATCCTCTCACGCTTTCAGAAGCGATTCCTGTTGCAGATATGAAAATCACCCGCTGCGGAGTGGATTTCATCGTTACCGGCAAGCCGCTTTATTGATGGACATTTGTCAGAACTGCTGTTAAAAAATCTTTCGTTTTGAACTTGAAAAGTGCAAAAGAGAGGACTATATTGTCCAAAAGACAACAAGGAAAGGATCCAGCCATGACCAATGCAAAACCTCTTGATACAAACAAGTGCAAATACGGATATTTTGATTCTGAAAACCGGGAATATGTGATCACCTCCCCTTACACCCCGAAAGCATGGATCAATTATCTGGGCGGGGTGGGCGATCTGGACGCGTTCGTTTCAAACCGTGCCGGGGGAACCGTCTGGTACAAGCAGCCCCATACAGGCAGATTGACCCGTTATCAGTATATGGCGACGCCGGAAGACCATCCGGGATTCTATCTTTACATCAGGAATTCCAAAGGCATTGTCTGGAATCCATCTGCCTCCCCGACCTTCACCAAGCTGGATAAGTATGAATGCCGTCACGGAATGTACTATACGAAGTTTGACGGAGAAAAAGACGGGCTTCGCGCACAAGTGAAATATTTCATTCCAGCAGAAGATCCTGTCATGCTCTGGGATGTCACATTCACCAATACGGGAGCGGAGGAACAGGAGTTTTCCGCCTATCCCTATTTGGATTTCTCCATGCGGGACATTATAAAAGATGTGATGTATTATCATTTCTGCGGGAATCAGATGACTGCCGGATACTGCGAAGAACATCAGGCTTTGATGCTGGATTACTTTGCATTTGAGGCACAGCATCCCGGGTTCACGCTGTTCAATGCAAGCAAACCGTTTTCCAGTTATGATATGCGGCGGGATTCTTTTATCGGCTGCTGCCGTTCTGAAGCAAATCCGGCGGCGCTGGAAAGCGGAGTCCTTTCCAATTCAGAAGTCACCGGAGCAGGATTCCACATCTGCGGGACATTCAAACTGGACTTCAAACTTGCCCCCGGAGAGTCCGAACGGGTCATTATCAAACTTGCGGCAAAACGGAATCTGGAAGATGCCGGAGCTTTGCTGAAAAAATATGATGATTTTGCAGCCGTTGATGCCGCGGCAGCACGTTTTGCAAACTGGTGGGATTCCATTCTGGAAATGAATCAGGTTTATACACCGGAAAAGGGCTTGAACGAAATGCTCAATGTGTGGTTCCCGAAAAATATCAAAACCACCATGCGCTGCGGACGCTCCATTTCCCACCGGCATACCGGCAGCGGAACCTCAAAAACCTTCCGCGACACCATGCAGGATATTATGTCCGGAAGCCTTTTCTTCCCGGAAGAAACGAAAGAAAATATTCTTCTGCTGATGCATTCCATCCGGGAAAACGGGCAAATCGTAACCAATATCGATCCGGTTTCTCTCAAGTGTTCCAATCCGGAACACATCCGCTGCGATGCCATCGTCTGGGGAATCTTCACCATTGCAAAATATATTGCGGAAACCGGAGATAAAGCATTTCTGAACACCCCGGTTGCAGATTACGAAGGAAAAGAATCAACGGTTATTGATCTTCTGCTCCGGGCAATGCGTTTCACCGGAACCAGCACCGGAAAATATGGTTTGCCGAAGCTTTATAACTGCGACTGGAACGATTCTCTTGTGATCATCAGTGCCATTCTCAGTGACGGGGAAAGTGTAATGGTGGCGATGCAGTATATCGTTGCGGCAAAGATCCTGATAGGATTGCTGGAAGATAAATATGCCGATGATATTGCGTTCCTGAAGCAGAAAATCGAAGATTTTACCAAAGCCCTGGATTCGGAGGAAGTCTGGGATGGCAACTGGTATCGCCGTCTGCTCTTCCCCAATGAAAAAATGGGATCTGCGGAAAATGACGAGGGAAGTCTCTTCCTGAATGTTCAAACCTGGGCGGCCCTTGCCGGAACGCTGGATTGTGAACATGTCAGAAAAGCTCTTGACAGCGTTTACGAAAAACTTCACACGCCCTACGGGATCCAGCTTTTCTATCCGCCCTTCACCAAGCTCATGGATGGGACAAGATACTGCGGAAATGCTCCGGGCGCAGGGGAAAACTCCGGTCTGTTCTATCACGCAAACACCTGGGCAGTGATCGCGGAAGCCGTCAGAGGAAATTCAAAACGCGCCTGGGAATATTTCCGGAACATCCGCCCGGATTACCGTACAGCTCTGGATGCAGATCTCTATGAACGGGAACCCTATGCGTTTGCCTCCTGGGTCTATGGTCCGATCAACGGAAACTGCGGAAAAGCGGCCCTGACTCATCTGACCGGGGGCGCGGCATGGATCTACCGGGCAGCAAACGAATACCTCCTTGGAGTCCGTCCCGAAGCTGACGGTTTGCGGATCGTCCCCTGTATTCCTGCTGATTGGAGCGGGTATTGCGTTGACAGAATTCTTTCCGGAGCCCTTTACCATATTGAAGTTCAGAATCCGGAACACAAGACAGGACCGAATGTCAAGATCGTGGTGGATGGCACCCCCATTGAAGGGACTCTGATCCCCCGCGCACAGAAGGGAACCAAAGTCAAGGTGGATGTTACCATTCTCTGATCAGAAGAGAGAATGGCACTAAAAAAAGGCTGCGGTATATTTTTCTGTACCGCAGCCTTTGTATTTCAGTGCTGTTATTCGCCGGGAGATCAATGATACATATTCCGGATCGGATTGCTCCAGGCATAATTTCCATTGGCATCTCTGAGCTGAATCCGGAACATCTTTGCCGGACAATCTTTCAGTTCGACCTTGATACTTGAAACTTCACTGCTGGTTCCGGGACCATCCGGACGCTCAATCGAAAGAACTCTTCCGGCAGAGCCCTGCCCCACAAGAACAGCTGCCGCGCAAGGAGTAAATTCTGCTTCAAGGAATCCGTCATGGACAGAAATTTTTGAAAATTCAGGTCCCTGACTGGAATAGAAATATCCCTGTTTCAATGCCTTGAGAATATCCTCCGGACTGTTGCTTTCCGCACAGATCATTGTCCAGCCGCCGCAAAAATCTCTCCGGGAATGAATATCATCCACAGCGATTGCGGTATAATCTTTTCCGGCATGAAGACATGCATCCCAGCAATACATATTCAGTTCTTTTCCGATGTACCGGGTTGAGGTATTGTAAACTTCGATCCCGAGGATCCGTTTCAAAGACATAACTTCTTCGGGAGTAAAACCGCACCAGTAGGGATGAGCACAGAACACAGCGGCTCCGGCGGCGACAGCGTTATCAACTGCTTCCTGACCGGTTGCCGGATGGGTATGGGGAAAATCTTCCGGAACGCCAACCGCAAGAATATGCCAGGGGATATCCCGGGGTCCGACGGGATGCAGCTCGATCCCGGAAAGAAGAGTCATGCCTTTTCCATCGTAAGAAGAGACTTTATTTGTTGTCCGGTGATCGGTAAACGCAATGACATCATACCCTGCTCCGTGGTACATTTCGATGATCTCCTCAGGAGAAAATTTTCCATCGGAGTTAGTTGTATGGGTATGCAGATTTGCTTTCAGAACGATACGTTCTTCCGCTGCAAGCCCGGGTTTCTGATAAATCATTTTTTTCATATTCTCTCCTTATTTTAACAGAGTTACAACGATATCGTCAATGTAGGCATCCATTTTTGATCCTTAGATTTTTTGTCGTCAGCAGAGTTCATCGAAGTACAGCGTCAGCACAGAATCTCCGGTACAAATCGTGTTGTATGCGGTATCTGCTCCG
Organism: Lentisphaeria bacterium; assembly: GCA_017456805.1. The sequence goes on along the minus strand of JAFTIQ010000031.1, from coordinate 112,417 downwards.
GTTTGCTCTGACATAGGACCTTTCCGGTTTGTGTGAACCAGAAAATGCGGAACACAGGAGGATGAGACATCCAGCCGGATCTGCTCTCCTTTTCTGACCTCACAGCAGTGTTCTGTAAAATCAAAATGAAGTACTGCAGTTTTCCCCGGCTGATAATCCGGATTTGTCCGGCAGAGTGAATCAATATCATCCCGTAAAGTCAAAGTTCCATCTTCCCGGACAATGCTCAAGCGGACATAAAAGCAAGTGTCGGGAGCGGTAGATTTTACATGCAGTTCCAAAGAACTTTTTCCTTTCAGCAGAGAATCTTTTTCAAAAGGGGCTGACAGGAAAGAGATGATATCATATCTGGAATTCGGCGGATCCTGATACTGCATTCCACCGAAAGTATAGCAGCCGCTGCCTTTGAATCCCGCCGGTGCATAAGGATTGTAAAGATAAGTGATTTCTCCTTTTTCTCCTTGGGCTGCGGCAAGTTTTCCTGTCTGATCAGGATAGAATCTGACCGTTTTTGAACCTTTTGACAAAAATTTTTCATGCTGCCATGGACCGTTGAACATGGGATAATAAACGATCTCTCCGCGTTTGATAAATTCCAATGGAGTTCCGGTCCGGAAATGATCGAACCAGAGATAAACGAAATCGGGGCAGACTTCAGAGATTTTCGCATTCGGGAAAACAGGCATTCCCTCCCGGTCATATCCACTCCAGCCGTGATCGTATGGGGAAACGATCATTGCACAATCTTTTCTGCGGGTCTCAGGGAGAGTATTCCAGATATCAAAGATGCCGTCTGTATAAATATCATAGAACCCCGTTGTCAGCAGAACAGGGACATTGCTTTCGTGGATGGCTCCGGAGTAATCTGAGCCGCCTTCAATAGACTTCCAGAACGGGTCTGCCGGATCGGGGTGGGAAATCTCTTCTTCCAGAAACTCTGCACGTTCTCCGTAAACTTTTTCGGTGAAACCTTTCAACGGGAGTGTACGGAATGTTTCTGATGCAAAATTCTTTTTCCGGAACTTTTTTTTCTTATACATATTGACTGCCCAGTTACCATGCAGTCCCGGTTTGAAAAAACCGTTGCGGTAGATAATGTTATACCGTTCGGAGTCCTGAACCATCAGACATGCGGCTTTGATATCGGGCTGATTGGTTTTCAGATAGGAAAAATGAACAGAACTCAGGTAACTTGCACCCTCAAGGAAGAGTTCTCCGTTGTAAAAATCCTGTTTCCGGATCCAGTCAAGAGTGTCAAGTCCGTCATTATGTTCGTTGATGTACGGAATGCAGTCGCCTTCGCTTCTTCCGGTTCCGCGGCACTCCTGATAAACGATTGCATAACCATGAGTATTTTCCGTCCGGAACCGTTCCATTTCCGGTGTGACATCAGCATAGGGATTCCGTTTGATGATGGTTGGGAAATTTCCTTCCGGTCCGGGAAGTTGAACGAGAGTATAAAGTTTTACACCATCCCGCATGGGGACCATGTATTCAATAAGAGTATTGCTGATTTCCGCTGCCATATTGGGTACTCCTTATAGTATCTGCAAATACTATACTCCAATGTTGACAGATTTTCAAGAGCGGAGAGAGGTTAATTTCCTGAAAAGAACTTTTGCATGATGTCAAAAATATTATTGAAAATAAAAATGGAATCTGCGTCCAGCGGAAAATGTCAATTTTCCACATCTAATATTAAAGAGAAATAACCTTGTAATTTTCCAGAACATGTGGTAAAATATCCTTGTTGCAATTTTTAACCATAAACAGGAGTATCAGAAATGATTGAAAAACTGAATCTTGCGGCGAAACCCGCTATTACCCCGGTTCTTGATCCTGAATTCAGCGCAGCTGTTCTCTGGGACAGAGCTTTCAAAAAAGCTGTTGCAGAATCCGGCAGATCCAAAAAACTCATTATCGCAATCGAACGCAACCCCGAAAGTGTCAGCACCTATGAAACAGTCGTGTTCGACAACGCTTCCGCAGAAGAACTGGCAGCCGGAGTCCGTCACGTGGAACGTCTGGTCAAGACTCTGCTCTGGCTCAAGGGCGGACATAAAGTCACCATCGCCGGCGATAAAGCGGTTGCGGAAGAAGTGGCAAAGATCTACTCTGCCGGTGCAGAACGGGATTTTGATTTCCGTATGATGGCAAAGATCTACTCTGCTCCCATGGAAGTGGTTTATGCTGATCTGGCAGATGCTCCGAAAAATGTGGAACCCTCTCAGCCCCTCGGACGTCATCTTGACGGCTGCAGAATCGGTTTTGACCTTGGCGGCTCCGACCGTAAATGCGCTGCAGTCATCAACGGGGAAGTTGTCTTCACCGAAGAAGTGACCTGGGATCCCTATTTCCAGAAAGATCCGGAATATCACAAAGCCGGAATCAATGATTCTCTGAAACGCGCTGCGGCACACCTTCCCAGAGTCGATGCGATCGGCGGAAGCTCTGCAGGTGTCTACGTTCAGAACCGTGTCCGTCTGGCTTCTCTCTTCCGCGGCGTGCCCGAAGAAAACTTCGAAAGCTGCGTCCGCGATATTTTCCTGGATCTTGCCAAAGAGTGGAATGTTCCCTTTGAAGTGGTCAACGACGGGGAAGTTACCGCCCTTGCCGGTTCCATGGATATGAATGCAAACTGCGTGCTTGGTGTTTCCATGGGAACCTCCATGGCTGGCGGTTATGTGAACCGCGAAGGCAATATCACCGACTGGCTGAATGAACTTGCATTTGTTCCTGTTGACTATCGCTGCGGAGCTCCTGCGGATGAATGGTCCGGAGACCTTGGCTGCGGAGTGCAGTATTTCTCCCAGCAGGGCGTGGCCCGTCTGGCAAAACAGGCCGGAATCGATTTCCCCGAAGATATGCCTCTGGCTGTCCGCCTGAAAGAAGTTCAGGCTATGTTTGATAAAGGCGATGAACGGACCAGAAAGATCTTTGAAACCATCGGGGTCTGTTTCGGATGCACCATCGCACGGTATTTCGATTTCTATGATGTTGAAAAACTGCTGATTCTCGGCCGTGTGACCAGCGGCGGCGGCGGAGATATCATCCTCGCTGAAGCACGCAGAGTTTTGGATGAACTCTTCCCCGAACTCACCAAGAAGATCGAATTCAGCATTCCTGATGAAAAAGGACGCAGACATGGTCAGGCTGTTGCAGCAGCAAGTCTTCCCATGATCTGAGTTTCTGATCCTCAGATCAATTTCTGAAAAAAACGGAGCGGATCGTTTTGCAAAGAACATCCGCTCTTTTTTTATCCCCTGCCCCGAAAATGAAATCAGGAATAAACGGCAGAGAAAATATATCGATTTTTTATTATAACCTCTTGACATTTTTCTTTTTTTGGTGTATAATTTAACTGAAAGAGAGAAAATTTTTATTTTTTTTGAACAATGAAACGTTTCATTAACATAAAAAACAAAGAGAGGAGCATAAACAATGCTGTGTAAAAAAGTAACGATGTGGTTCATCCTTCTGCTGATGAGCCTCTCGGCAGTTGTCAGTGCTGCGGAAGCGACACTTGTCAGGCTGGGGAAACCGGAAGCAGTGATCCTGCTGGATAAGAAGCCCACCAAAAGCGCCCAGATGGGAGCCTTTGAGCTTCAGTATCATGTGAAACTCATTACCGGGGTGGAATTGCCGATCGTAACGGAAGCACCCGCAGGAAAGCTGGTCATCAAGATCGGCGGCGAAAATGAGGATATCAAGGAAGAAGCCACCCGGATCCGGTTCTCTGAAAACAAGATCCTTCTGACAGGCGGAGATACTGCTGATTACGGAAAAGTGGATTATCAGAAACCCGGTACGTTCCCCTCGGTCAATTACCATTGGAAGGGTTCTCTCTTTGCTGTTTATGATTTTCTGGAAGATTACTGCGATGTTCATTTTTATGGACTTGCGCCCAACGACACCACTTACAAGAAACGCACAACTCTGCGGGTGACTGTCAAAAACCGCGATTTCGTTCCCGGAATGGATGGATTCCGCGATTTCTATGATGACTATTTCCGCAGTCATACGATCAAACTGACCCAGCGGGATCAGTTCCTCTGGAAGCTCCGCTGGCGTTCCAGCGTGACTTATGCAAAAGTCAATCATAACACTTACAGCATCTATTTTTCCCACTGGGGAAAAGCCAAGCATCCGACGCTGAGCAAGGCATTCAAATCCAAACGCCCTGAACTGTTTGCCCGGGGGTATGAAGGCAAAGGCGCATCCTGCGGTGCTTTTCTGGAGAGCAAATATCCCGGAGATCTGGATTTGCCGCCCCAGCTTTGTTATACCAATCCCGGAACCATTGATTACTATGCCCGGGAAGGGTTGACCTATTTTCATGGCAAGAATGTTCTCGGAGGCTGGATGAACATTGCCGGCAGTTCTTCTCCCGACAAGAATCTCATGCCCCGATTCCCCGGAAAGCCTTATTTCTATCCCTATGAAGGAAACGATTCCGGCATGTTCTGCAAATGCGCAGAATGTCAGAAACTGGTTGACGGCAACTCCTTCTCCAACACCAAGTTCCAGTTCATGAACGCACTTGTCAGACGTGCCCGTGAAATCGATCCCAAAGCAAATCTCGGTTTTGCAACGCTGGCTTACGGAGAAACGCTGGAATTCCCGGCAGATATCAAAATCGAAGATAATGTTTCCGTGGAACTCTGTCTTACCAACTATGCATGGTGGCATCCGGTCATCTACAAGAGGAGCATGGAAAACTATGAAAAATGGGTCAAAGCGATGAAGGGGAAAGCTCCTCTCACCCTCTGGCTCTATATCTATGGACCTCAGCATGATGCAAGTGTTCACTACGGTGCATACAAACCCTTCCCCCTCTTCTATCCCTGGCAGATGGCAAAACAGATGCAGCGGTTCAACAGAGACGGCATCAAAGGTGTTTTCGCGGAATGCAAGATGCCCGCAAACTATCTGGAAGCATATATTGTTTCCAAACTTGCCTATGATCCCTCCATTGATCCCAACAAGCTGATCGCCAAGTTCTTCGAAGATTATTACGGAGATGCGGGCACCCCCATGCTCCAGTTCTACCGTATCATTGAAAATGCCGCATGGTCCGGCGCAATCATCCCCAACGATTGGAAAAAAGATCCCAATGTCGCATACGGTCCCGGCGGAAGAATTTTCAGTCCCTGGTGGAGCACCAATCTCTGGACACGGGAAGCCAACTTCAATCTGGGGTCCCATGAACGGATCAAAAAGCTTACGGTCCTGATCGAAAGAGCAAAGACTCTTGTGAAGACACCTGAAGAAAAGGAACGTCTGGAACGTTTTATCAAGACTGCATGGCAGCCTGCTCTGGAAGGCAGACGGGAACATGATATTTATCTGAAACAGAAACAGATTCCGCCCCGCAGTATGCTTCTCACACCCATTGCGGACGGCGCAAACGGCGATCCGACCAAGGTGGATTGGAGCAAGGCTTATACTACTGAAAAATGGCTTGATATCAACGGAAATGATATCGGAAGTACTTCAACCCTTCAGGTTGCGGCAGATTCCAAGTTTGTCTATTTCAAATACCATGACAAGCAGAAACCGCTCCTGAACGAAGGACTCTGGTCCGAAAATATCGAATTTTTCTTTACAGACGGCTCCATCTCTCCGATGTATCATTACGCGCACGGACCCAAAGCCGGTTCCAAGCCCATCGGTCAGATCTATCAGAACATCAACGACGATCTGCGGCAGAACGAATACGATTTCAAGGACAGATCCGTTTCTGTTCCCACGGATAAGGATTGGACTCTTTACATTGCAATTCCCAAAGACCGGCTTCCGCTCAAGAACAACATCATGAGCTGTGACTTCTTCCGGATGCGTCATGACGGTAAAAAATGGCATGTCTCCTGCTGGCAGCCCACCTATACCGTCAGCGGAAACAAGGGAATGGACAGCTATGGAAAGATGTACATCACTCCGTTTGTCATTGAGAACAGCGATTTCAAATATCTCTGGAAAAATCAGGCAACATTTGTGGTGAAGGATCCGGAAGCACAGGACGGTTCTGCCGGAATGCAGATCGGGAAATATTCCTGGTATCTTTCCTATTTTTTCCCCAAAGGATTCCCCAAAGGGAAACTGAAGCTGATCGCCAGAATCCGTGTCGAAGCAAAAAATGCCGATACGATCTCTTTTGGTGTTCACAATCAAACAGCCAAAAAGCGGCTGATCGGCAAGAGCGTTCCGGCAGCAACGGTTCTCGGAAAAAAATATGTGGATGTTGAAATCGGAACAGGTGAATTCGGAGACGGCATGTATTTCTTTGCCGGTGCTATTTACTTCCAGAAGAAATGGCATAAAAATCCTGATGATAAAACATTTGTTGATAATCTCCGGTTTGAAAAAGCTGATTGATAGCTGTATAGTAAGGGCGGAACAAACTCCGCCCTCAAATTACAATAAAAATCAGAAAGGAAACTTTTTATGAAAACAAGATTTTTCAACAGATATTCCAGTTTCACTTTGATCGAATTGCTGGTTGTGATCGCAATTATTGCAATTCTTGCCGGAATGCTGCTGCCGGCTTTGACAAAAGCAAGAGAAAAGGGGTTGACCACCAGCTGTTCCGGCAATCTGAAACAGCTTGGAATGGGACTTCATTTCTATGCCAGCAGCAATGATGATTTACTGCCGAAAATCAGATTCAATGCAAGCGACAAATATCATTGCGACCTTCATGTTTCCATCATGAATGAATTGCAGGTGAAACATGGCAGGACCGGCAATGTAATGGTGTGCCCGGTTTTTGTCACCCGGAACGGTTATACCCCAACAAATGCCTATCCGAAATTATGGGATGGCTCTACATTCTTTGAATACAGTTATTGTGCCAATGAACATGTTTTCCCGATGGGGACAGGAGTCATTCTCAACTGTGTTTCCACAGATAGCAAGAAACTTTCCAGAATTCTGCAGCCCTCAGAAGTGTTTGCAATGGCTGATTCAACCGCATCCACTAACTGCCGGTACAGTGTGCAGAACTTCTATAATGCCCATGGAAACGGCTTTAATATGCTGATGGTCGGCGGAAATCTCCGGTATATGAAAAACTCATATCCGGAAAAAATCTCTATGGAAACAATCACTACGAATAACGGATGGCCCTCCAGAGCATATCCCTATTCATACATCACCAGCAATAACAAAGGTCTTGCCTTCAAACCATTCTGGGGCGATGAACCTTAATCTGAAATCTTCAAGGAAATCAAAATGCGCGAAACAAAAAAACAATACTATGCTTACCGTTCTTTCTGGCCCGAACTCAAAGCCCGGGAACGGTTCAAAAAACAAGTCGGTGTCAACGTTCACAACGTGATGATCTCCAATACAGCAAACTCTCTGGGATTCCATTACACAAAATATCCGAGTGTCTGGAAGTGGAACGGAGTGTACGATCTGGATGTGTTCGACAAACAACTGGATGATGTGATTTCCGTTGTTCCCGATGCAAAATTTCTTGTGATGCTTGATTTGAACACCCCGCACTGGTGGACCCGTTATCTGGGTGCATTCGGGGTTCGTTACGACTCCTTCTATGAACTGGGCAAGATCAGTGCCTGCGAAATCTGGCGGAAAGACACCGCGGAATACATGCGGACCGTTATGGAACATGCCCAGAAGAAGTATGGTGACCGGATCGAAGGATATGTTCTCGGCTGCGGCGGTGCGACGGAATGGCATGACCGTTCCCGTTCTGAAGAAAGCATTTATAAACTTGATGCTTTCCGGAAGTGGCAGAAGGCAAACGGAAAAGAAATGACCGATATTCCATCCCGGATGCGCCGTGACTCCGGATCTTACGATTTCTGCACAGATTTTAAAGATACCGGCAGTTATTACAACGGAAACGATCCCACGGGCGGGGCGTATGAAAGCGTGTTCCCCAATGGATTCGGCTTGTTCCGTTCTCCGGAAAAAGATCAGGATGTGATCGATTACCTCCGGTTTTGCGCTGAACTCAATGTGGATACTGTCAGCTACTTCTTGAAAGAAGCAAGAACAGTGATTCCGGATCATGTGGAACTGGGATGTTTCTTTGGCTACTGCATGATGTCATGGTCCATGAGCGCATGTCATCTGGCATACGAAAAACTGCTTCAGAATCCTGATATTGACTTTGTGATCGCCCCGGTGATCCAGCACAGTATCGGAGAAGGAAGTGTCAGTGCTACCGTTCACAAAACCATTGAACTTTCCGGGAAACGGATGCTTCAGGAATTCGACCAGAAGATCTGGTGCTACAACCGTGTGATGTCAGATTGCTGCACTTTGCCCGCGCCGAAAGTCGATAATGAAGTTACCTGGTCCAAGAATACTGATGGAAAGGATCTTGCAAAGAACTTCACCTTCGGCGGCGGCAACGGATGGACCTCTCCCAAGCGGACGGCAGAAGGGATCAAACGGGACTCCTCCATGGCGCTGATGCAGGGTGATTCTCTCTGGTGGTTCGATATGTGGGGCGGATTCTATCAGCATGATGAAGTCTATGATGCCCTGACGAAAAGTCATGAGATCTACAAGCAGGAGATCCATGATCCGGGCAAGTCTGTGGAAGAAGCACTGGTCGTTTATGACCCCGACAATCTTTATTTGATCAATGACATGAATGAACGTGCCGCCACGTTCCACTCATACCCGCGCAAAGCCCTCGGAAAAAGCGGAATCCCCTACGACGTCTGTTCTTTGAATGACTTGAAAAAGATGGATACAACGCAGTACAAACTGATCGTTCTGTGTCATGCTTTCCAGCTCAGTGATGAAAAAATGGCTCTGCTCAAAGAGAAGGTTCTCAACTCCGGCAGAACCGTTCTCTGGTCCTATGGAACCGTCATCGACAAGGATGGAAAATGGAATCCGGAAAACGTGGAAAAGGTTTGCGGAATCCCCTATGGAACCGATGGTGTTCCGACCAAAGACATGGGGGATTGGAAATCTGCTTATGCATTCCGGACCGATAAGGTGATCAATGAAAACGTCATGCGGGAACTTGCAATTGATGCAGGCTGCCATATCTGGAGCAGCCGTCCGGCAGCAATCCGGGCAACCAGCAAATTGGTCTGCATCCACGCCGTCGGGTTCGAACCCATAACGGTCAATCTTCCCGAAAAAGCGGCAAAAGTTACAGAGCTTTACTCCGGAAAAGTTTGGGAAAATACAGATTCCATTACCTTTGATGTTGATGAAGTTGCAACCTATCTGCTGAAAATAGAACACTGAAAAGGATCTTGAAATGCTGAATACTGAAGCGGCTCCGTTTACGGCAGAAAATTATCATGAACTGACCAGTGAGGGACACGTTTTTCTTCGGGACAGGAATGCAAAGAAAAAGGGAAATGAAATTCTTTTTTCCGGGATTTCCGTTGAGTGCAGCTGCAAAGAACCGGCAGTTCTCAATGCTCTGGATGATTTGAAATCATTCTTCCGGAACGCTCTGCAGGAACCATTTGAAGGAACAAACTGTCTTCTCAGAATTTCCTGCCGGAAAGAAAACGGAAAGGATCTTCAGTACTCAATTTCCGTCGGAAAAGAGGGTGTCGGAATTACTGCGGAAACGCCCCGGGGTGCAGCAAGAGCACTGTTCCGTTTGCAGGCTGTTATGAGATTGCGCCGGGCTCCGTTTCTCCGGAAAAGGAAATTGGATTCCGGTTCAGATCTCGCCCCTGCGGTGGCTCATCTTGCATTCCGCACGTTCAGCACAAAAGAGATGGATTATCCGGAAGCCTATCACGGAAATTACCTGAAACGGCTGGCACGATCTCTCTATACGGGCTTTCATCTGAATCTCCAAATGGGGATTTTTGCAAAATCGGAATTGTTGAGTGAATTTGATCACCCGGATGCAGAACAGAATCTGGAAATTCTGCGGAAAATCGTGGCTGTATCAGCGGAATTCGGGCTTGATGTTTATCTTTCCTATTATCTGGAACCGATCAGGGACGACCATCCGGCATTTCTGAATCATCCGGAAATCCGGGGCAGCCGCTTTGTCGGAACCGAAAATCTTTATATCTGCTGTCACTCCAATGATCTTGTCAGACGTTTTTACACGGAACAGGCTGTCCGGCTTTTCCGGGAAGTTCCCGGGCTGGGCGGACTCCTGATGATTGCCGGCTGTGAAGGCTGGCTTCATTGTCATACAGCTTGTGCACAAACGCCGGATGGACGGTGCGAGTGTCCTGTTTGCAGGGAGCTGGATCCGGAGGAAAGCGTTTCTGCCATGTTCAATATGATGGCGGCAGGGGTGAAACAAGCCGCGCCGGAAGCAGAATTCATTGTCTGGACCTACGGAATTCATGCGTGGTCAGACGTTCTCGGAGAAAAGTTTGTCTCCCTTCTTTCCGAAGATTGTACCGTCATGTCGAACTTTGATACCGGGGATGATTTTCAGCTTGAAGGGGCAACAGGAACCTATTTTGACTATTCTTTCACCTGTGTTGGTCCGGGCACACCTTATCAGAGACAATCCGCTGCGGTTCGGGCGCGGAATATGAAAATGATGGCAAAATGTGAAAGCGGAACCCCTCTGGAGTACTGTTCTCTGCAATATGTTCCCGCCATGACCAGATGGGAACGGAAATTTGCAAACATCATAAAATCCGGAGCTTCCGGAGCCGTTTTCAATTGGAAATTTGTGGGCTACACCGAGGGATTATCTCAGGAACTGGCAGGGCTGATGAGCGGAGGAGAACAGAATTCCATCTTGAAACGTCTTGCTGTCCAGCATTTCGGAAGCGATAATGCCGCAACGGTTCTTCAGGCTTGGAAGATGTTTGACAAGGCAATTGATCATCATCCGTTTTCCATTGGCAGTGCCGGATATTTCAAAGGACCGTTTTATATCGGCCCTGCGCAGCCGCTGCTGCTCACAACGGATGCCCCGGCAGATATTCCGGCGGAATTCTTCTGGAGAAACGGGAAAAGCCCCATGTTCATGAATACCCTTTCCTTTGTGGAACCCTTTGGAGTCAAACCGTTTCTGAAGGCATTGAAGAAATTGGAGCACTATTGGTCCGAAGGAGTTTCACTGATCAATTCTCTGCCGGAACATCCGGAAGATGAGTATCTTTCCAGAGAAATCGGAGAACACAAACTGCTTTGCAGCCTGTTTCTCTGTTTTATCCGGACAGCCAGGGCAATGACGGAGTTTTATGCGCTGCGGGATTCCTTCCAGCATGAGACTTATTCTCCTGAGCAGGCAAAAAATAAGTTGTCCCGGATGCGGGAAATCGCTTTGGAAGAGATGGAAAACACAAAAAACGCACTTTCCATTCTGGAACAGAATCACCGGATCGCATTTTCTTACACCTACCGTTACGGGATCAGTGTTGAGATGTGCAAATATAAATTGATGCATACAAAACGTTTGATTGAAACAGAACTGCCGAGAAAATATTACGGCATTACATTTTCCCGGCAGAAGCATCCCCGCTGGCATTTCTGAACAATACAAAATGGGGCTGTTGCAAAACCTGAAGTGCAACAGCCCCGTTTTTTTTGTCCGGTCAGATTTGATCTGTCACCTTTTTAATGGTATCAAGGTAACCGGTTCCATAAAGTTCATCCGGCAGCAGAGCCATTCCTTCCGTCCATTCATTCCAGGCATTGATAATGACAGCCGGAGCTTTTTTTGCCAAAGCTTTTTCCAGAATGATCCCGAACTTTTCCGGGGTGACATCTGTACAAATCGGACAATATCCCAGGGAGACATAATCCATCGGGAATTTGACGGAACGGCTCCATCTGGGGGAGACATCCAGCCCCATTGTGACACTTGGGAAGTGCATCAAACCGCCTTCATCGATCTTTTCCCAGCAGAATTCCTGCGCCTCCATCATGCCGGAATAATCAAAGACCGGGCGTTCATGGGGCAGTTCATGATAATAGGAAGGTGCAACGATGTTATAAGCGAAAACGGCATCGAATCCTGCATTTTTGATTTCGGGAACGCGGCCCCATCCGCAAAAACGTTTATTATCATTGCAGCAGCCGATATTCATCAGCAGGAACATTCCGGGGAAACCGTTTTTCCGAGCTTGTTCATTCATGATCCGAACCACATCTTCTGCCGGGATATCTTCAAAAAGACGCCTTGCATTGAAGAAGGAGTAGACCGGTTTTCCATCAATCTTCCAATAATTCTCACAGGAGAAATATTTTTTGGAACAGAAATCGATCACATTGCGCAAATCTTCTTCAGAATGAGAGATTTTCAAATAAAGATTGCTGGATTGATTGACATTTCCATTCATAGCCTGATGCTGATCATCATCCAATGCGGGCCACCTGCCCCAGTTGTGATTTGCCCACATCAAAGCGAACTTGAGTCTGTTCCGGTTCGGCGCGTTCAAAAACGCATCATCCAGCGGTTTTTCCAGAAATTGTTCGCCCTTGTACCAATACCAGTCAAACAGAAATCCGGTAATCCCGTTATCTGCCGCAAGGTCGATTTGCTTTGCCATTATTTCCGGATCTGATTCATCAAAATATCCCCACAAAGGACGGCGCGGCTGATAATGTCCCTCAAACAAAGGTTTGGTGCTTTTCACCAGTTCCCATTCACAGAATCCTTTCCCGTACCATGCTTCATAGTGCCGGTCCGGATGCCAGCTGGGAAAATAAATTGCAAAAACATCTTGTTTCATCATTCTTTCTCTTTCAAGATCGTTCTGTTATTTTTCAACGAAAATCGCATAATCGCAAAAGACAGCAGAGGGTTTGGTGGAACCTTTTACATAAGCGGGCCCTGTCATTTTCAGTGAAACATAGACCTCATAGTCTTTTGCAGGATCCAATTTGTGAGGCGGGAACTGGAGTCCCCAGGAGGAATGGATCCATCCTGCCAGCTTGCCGCTGTGACCTTTTTTCAGTATCCCGATTTTATGCAGATGATATTTTTCATCCTGAGGAACTGTTCCGGGCTTGAATGTGAATTTGATCAAATCCCGTTTTTTTGCCATATCGAAAATACCCAGAGCCATATTTCCTTTGTGCCGTTCCGGTTTTCCTTCCAAACAGATAGCCTTTCCTCCAACGGCAGAGGTATCCATGACCCGTGTTCCGCGGAACCAGGGATTACTTGCCACCTGACGGATCAGGCTTTTTTCCGGATCAAGCCCCTTCGGAAGAAGAGATTCTGCCCGGACAAAAAAGACCCGGTCGATCAGGAAATTGCTTTTTCCGGAAGCCCCTTTTACATAGGCGGGCCCGACAAATTTCAGGGATGCATAAACATCATATTCGCTTTGGGCTTCCGGCATTTCCAGCGGGAAACGCATGTGCCAGGAATAATGAGCCCAGCCGGCGAGCTGCATATAATCAGCCGGTTTAAGCCTGCCGATATGGTAAATATGATATTTCCCATCAGAGGGGATCTCTTCCAGTTTGATGGTACGTTTGACAGCATCCCGGCGCGCGGCAAGATCAAAGATCCCGATCTGCGGCAGATGCTTCCTGTGACTTTCCTCGGGAATTCTGGGGGAATAGACAGCTTTCCCTTCAAAAGCATCGGGGTCATCAATGACCGTTCCGGCAAATCCGCCGAATTTGACTGTCCGTTGTTCCGTTCTATCGGCAGGAAACTGCGGCGGCAGCGGAAGAGGATTGATGATTACATTCAATTTCTTTTCCAGCATCTCAAGAGTTGCCTTCTGCATTGCCGGAGCGATCAGCCGTTTAACTGCGATACGGTAATTGGCTTTCAGACGGTTAACCAGTTTCTGATTTTCAGGATCATTTGCGTTTTTCGGACGGTTCAGCAGCAGCATCGTATCGATGGGCAGACGTTCAAAACCGATTCTGCGGAGGTATGTTTCATCGTTCCCGGCAGCTTTTTCAGCCTGATCCAGAAGCGTTTCCGCAGCTTTCAGGAATGAAAGATCTGCATGCTTCCATTGTCGGGGCGGAAGTTTTCCCAATGATTGAGTGTTCGCTGTCTGACGTTTGACCAGAGTATCAAACAATTCCCGCATGGGGGCGGCTGCCGGACCATAATACTTCGTAAAGTAGTCATCAATCAGCGCATTGGTATCCCGGAAAGGATTTTCCATCAGTTTCATATTCAGATAGAGCGTCAGATCATGAAAACTCATGGAGAACATGCTGTGCTTTGCCCCGGAAGCGATTTCCAGTTCGCTGAAATAACGTTTGACACCGGCCTGACCATACACCTTGAAATTTTCTATCATGGCAGGGATGACTGTGTAAGGAGCGGGGTGCCCCATTTTTCCGACAACCAGATAATCCCATACTGCATAGTTGTCAGAAAACCCTTTCCAGGCACGGATTTTCTGCAGAGTGGCTTGATTCACAGGATCCGTCAACGGTCTCATGGTGTCATTGTTTCCGGACCATTCATAACCGAGATATGCCAATTGAATATAAACATTTTTTGCGGCACGGATTCCCTTCACAGGAGGTTTTTCGCCCCATTGATAAGCATCGGTTTGGAACGATGTTTCCGTGAAGGCCGCGGCGATATCATTGATAAAATCCAGCAGAACTCCGCTGTAAGAACCATATTTTTTTTCCAATGCAAGACAGTTTTCACAAAGGCAGCGCTCAGTTGTATCATTCTGGGAAATCACCCAAAGCCGGATCGGCTCAAAACCGCCTGCTTTCGCTTTTGCACGATCCGCGGCAATCATCTGACCGAGTTTTTCTTTTATCTTTTTCCGGGTAAGCTGGCTTGTAAAACAAAGTTGTCCGGGACCTGTTCCATCCTTTGCAATCTGCCGCTTTCCGCGGCTGTCAAGAGAAAAACATTCTGCAGGGAAACCTTTGCTCAAAAGATAAAACGTGTGACAGTGTCCCCACTGACGGACATTGAAAAATTCGCTGTCGGCATTATCAGGAGCTGAATCGCGATTCTGTTTGTTCCAGGAAAACAGTTCCCGTGGAACCATTCCGGTGAATCCGAGAAATGTATAACGGGATTCCATAAAAGGAACGTCCTTCAGCTGGAGCTGATCATCGACCTTAACGGACGCGGTTTTCGGAATATATTTTTCTCCGACAGAAAAGTATCTGCATCCGGCATATTCCAGAAATTCATAAACGCCGTAGAGCGTTCCTCGGAGTTTTCCGCCTGTAATGATCAGGTTTCCATCCGGCATGGCTTTAACCAGCCACTCTTCCTCTTTCATGGACTCCTGTGTGATCCCGTTTTTCCGGGCATAAGCAGTGTTTCCGAGGTAGATCGCTTTTCCTTTTCCATCAAACTGCTTTTCCGTTGTACGGCGCGGCTGTTTTCCGAAAATCTCAGAAAGATAACGGAACAGAACAGCATTTGCTTTTGTCTCGGTTACAGACAACGTCTCACCGGTCACGATCGTATGATCCGGCGTAATCTCCAGTGCTGCGGCAGAAAGAACAAAGCAGCACAGAAGAGAAAGAAGATAATGTTTCATAAAAAATCCTTTCTCCAGATTATTTACAGCGGAAATCTTTCGCGACCCCGCCGCTGATATCAGAGTTCCAGACGTTCACCCATTTATAACCCCAGGACGGAGCCCCTTTTGCGGTGACCCAGATATAGTTATTCACTTCCACATGCCCATCCACAAAGCTTTGGACCGCACCGGAAGGATGCGCCCGGTACTCCCCGATATTCACTTCGATATCCGTCCGGCTGTCAAAACGCTTTGCCCCTTGAAAGAAAATCGTTGTGACGGAACCGGTACTGCGCCAGGTATCGATCCAAACCAGCGATTTTGAAGCAAAGGATCCGGCTTGAGTCAGCTTTTCCATCTGTTTGATCTGACTTCCGTAAGGAATGGCACTTCCGGAAAACCATTCCCGGTACATGTAATCCACTTTCGCCTCGATCCAGTTGTAAACAGTCTTTGATTCTGTTGCTGCGGGACAGTTGAAAGTGGCGATTCTGGAAACGGTTCCATCTTTTTTAATGGAGAGTTCACCGAACGCTTTATGAAGGAAAATCAAATCCACCCAGTTATCAGTTCTTCCGTTACCGGAGATTTTGTTGGGCAAAGCCCGCCCGTCATTGGAATCTGCATAATTATGCCAGAGCAGAAGATTTTGTTTCATATTATTGACACAATTGCTTTGTCTGGCGGAATTTCTGGCAGATTGCAGAGCCGGTAAAAGCATGGCGGCAAGAATTGCAATAATGGCGATCACAACCAAAAGCTCAATCAGGGTAAAATCTCTTTTCGATGAGCGATGGTGCACATGTTTTGCTGGCTGGCAGCGATGGGCAAGTCTGATACGTCTGGTCATTGTTGTTTCCTCTTGTTTTTTCGTTGTATAACGGTTATTTTTTTGTTATGGCCGACCCGGCATTATCATGAACATTCTTTCATTTTTTCAGAGAATAAAGCGGTTCCAGATTTTCCACCCGGGGAGCTGAAATCGTTCCGCGGCAAAGAGGTGCAGCCCAACGGATCGAATTACTGATCACTTTCAGGATCTCCGGCTGATAATAAATCGGAAAACTTTCATGTCCGGGGGAGAAGTAAAAAATCTTTCCGTAGCCGCGTTCCAGGGTTATACCGCTGCGGAATACTTCCCCGCCCTCATACCAGGACATGAAAATCGTCTTTGCATCGTCCGGAATATCAAAGCGTTCTCCATACATTTCAGTTTGCGGGACAACAAATGTTTCCGGCACATCCTTTGCGATAGGATGGAAGGGCTGAATACACCAGAGACGTTCCTTTTCTCCGGATTCCCGCCATTTCAGTGAACAGCTTGTTCCGCAAACAGCCTGGAAAATCTTGGAATAATGTCCGGAGTGAAGCACGATCAGACCCATTCCGGACTGCACTTTTGCAAGAACCCGCCGGACATTTTCATCGGTGACTTCCTGATGAGCAGCATGAGCCCACCAGATCAGAACATCGGTGGAATCCAGAATCTCATCGCTCAATCCCTGAGAAGGATCATCCAGAACCGCCGTGCGGATTTGCAGATCCGGAGAAGCCAATCCCTGTTTCAACGCAGCATGGATCCCTTCCGGATAAACCGCACGGATAAAATCAATATTCCGGTCCTGACGGTACTCGTTCCATATTGTAACTCGAATCATTTTCTTATTCTCCATCAAGTTCCTGTTCCAGTTCCGCCATATAGCGGACCAGTTCATTATGAATATCTGCAAACGGGAGCTGTCCGGCAATCAGAGGAACTTTGATGGATTCATAATTCCCTTCCCGCCCGTTTCCAGTAATCTTATTGACCCCTTGAAGTGATTCATTATCAGGAGCATAGCCCCGGCTTCCATTGGTCAGACTCATGACCATGGGATATTTGACTTTCGAGCCGGAAACAATTTCATTTTTGATTGCCTGCATGATCTCAAAAGGAGATCCCATAAACTGCAGGTCTCCCATCCGGATGATCTGAAGCTCTTCCCGCAAGCCGGTTTCTCCCCGTTCCAGAATTCCTTTTACAATCTCAATGCCCTGCAGATAAACAGCCGCCATCCGGCATTCACCGTTCTCATCGGTCGCATTTTCAGAAAGAAGGATCTCCTCCTGTTCCCGCTGCAGTTCTTCCAGTTTTTCCATAGAAAAGACCGGTTTGCCCTGAAAGAAAAATTCTTTGCAAACACTTCGGATAAAGGGGATTTCTATTTCTTCCGCCTGCTGCAATCCTTTGCGGACAGCATTTGCAAACCGGGCGGCAAACACATCCAGAGCAAGCAGGGATTCCTGTTCGCCTTTATGGACACATCCGGAATTGACATCCCCTTCTGCGCCTTGCAGAAACATCCCGACCGAGCCGGGGAACTCACGCATCAGATTGTGCATGGCAACCCCGGGCCAGTCTCCATGAATGTACCGGCTCGCCGCACAGCAAACTACCGGATGACATCCGAAGTTTGCCATGAAACCGATCATTTTTCCCTCCTCAGAATCAAACCGGATCACCCGGCATTCCGTATCAGTCAGCTCCGGTTTGGCGGGCTCCCAATCTTCTTTGAGAACATCCGCTAACGGCGGCGCATCTTTGTCATACACGCGGTTCAACCCCATGTGACGGCAGGGAACCATAGCCTGTGAAACTTTTACCGGTTCAAGATTCCGGTAAGCCTCGTCAACAGCGGCAGCGATCCTCCCGGGAAGAATGGCAAGCCACGGGGGATCTGTAACACCCCATCCGGTATTCCGGGTGTGAATCGCCGGACCGGAATGGGTATGACTTGTGTTGATCATAATATCTTGATCCTGAAGCTCAGGATGCTTTGACTGTATCAAACGGCGGATTTTCCGGATAATCTCCCTGTGGTGGATCGCACAAAGATCCAGCGATATGATGACCACTCTGTGACCATCACACTCCATAACAGCACTCCGGCACTCAAGAATATCGCGGATCCCTATGGATTTCCGGTTCAGAAACGGACCGAACCCATAGAGTTCCACACCGATCCGGGGAGTGATGTCAGCTTTTCCAAAGCCGGCTCTCATCATAACGACTCCTTACATCAGCTCAGTTTTATTTTCAGCAAGTTTTCTGACCGCAGCAGCAAATCTGACAGCATTTTCCTGATCTGTCATGCCGTAGTGCAGAATAACCATCATCCGCTGAACAAGTTCTTCTGCGTTGGGACAGCCTTCCGGAGCGATCCGGTAATCTTCCGGAGACATGTTGAAAAGCAGATGGTTGCGGACAGATCCGTATGTTGTATTGATCACCTTGATCCCTTCCGCAGAAAGGGCGGCACGGATTTTTTCACTGTTGATCTTCTCAAAACCGTCTCCATCAAAAATAACGCCCTGCGCATAATATCCCTGACGGGTTGCCAGACGGCCCTTGCTTTGTAAACGGACTCCGGGAATTGAGGAAAGTTCCTTTTCCAGCAAAGCACTGAACGCATTGTGTTTCTGATTCAATGCGGGGAAGTCGGCAAGCTGATCCCTGAGAATTTGAGCCTGGAGCGCAAGACCGCGATAGTTGTGACAGAGAAGCCCCTGCGGAGGAGGTGTCCCCGCCTGCCCCTGTTTGTCATAACGGGAATAACCGATATGCTTTGCCCGGTAGAGACGTTCCGCAAGTTTCTGATCGTTGGTAATGCAAATTCCTGCTTCCCCGGCGGACATTGCTTTGCTCTGCTGGAAGCTGAAACTTCCGATTGCGCCCCAGGAACCGCAGCCTTTGCCGTTCCATTTGCCGCCATGCATGTGGGCACAATCTTCAATCACAGCAATGCCATGTTTTTCCGCAATTGCAAGAATCTTTTCCAAATCAGCCATCCCGCTGTAAAGATGAACAGGGATCACGGCTTTCGTCCGGGGGGTGATTGCCCGTTCAAAGGCTTCCGGACTCAGACAGCAGCTATCCTTTTCAATATCTGCAAACACACAGGTTGCCCCCACATAACGGACGCTCATCGCGGTCGCGATCCAGGTGAGATCCGGCACAATAACTTCATCCCCGGGTCCGACACCAAGAGCTTCCAGCGCACATTCCAGAGTAACGGTACCGTTGCTCATCAGGATTCCGAATTCCGCATCATGGAACGCCGCAAATTCTTTTTCAAATTCCTGTTCAGTGGGGCTGTTGAAACTCCAGGCTCCGGAAAGATAGATTTCACGGAGTTTATCTGCTGTGGATTCGCTGACCGGCGGCCAGGACATTACCTGATACTCATTGTTTCCGAAAAGCGGGGTTCCGCCATTAATTGCCAATTTTCCCATTTTTTTGTTTCCTTTCCTGTTTTTTAAGGGTTTCTGTCTTAAAAATAACTTGACTTTTTCAAAAAACAAGGTAAAATAAAAAGAAAGCATTGATCAAAGATATCATTTGTGTGACTGAATATATCATGATAAGAAAGGAGGCGCAAGTGATGAAGAAATTCAAATTTTCGGGACGGATCATCACCTCTTACAGTCGGCAGGCAGAGCTTCAGAAACCCGCACCGGATATTATGGAATGGCTGAAAAACCAGCATCACAAACATGAATTCAAAGAGATCATGGCAGTCGTCGATGGAACCTGCTTTTTCAATCTGAAAAATAAAACTTTTCAACTGAATCCGGGAGATATTGTTCTCCTGAATTCCATGGAATCCCATACAGAAGGGCATTATCCGGAAAAAAACTCCGTTTTCTGGTGGGGATCCTTCTGGACCGACATGCTCCGGATCCATCTTTGGGAAGAGAATAAAATCGCTGATTCGGAGATTCTTTCCATGGGGACATTTAATGATTTTATATATCATCTGTGGGATGAGATCCCATCTGGAGGAAATGCCGGGGCAGAAGAAGAGCTTGCTCATATCATTACGGCGTTGATCAACCATTTTCTCAGAAACGGTGAAAAGGAAAAACATACCTTGCCCAAAGGGATGCAATATGAAATCATGGCAAAAATCATTGATTATATTGATCACATGCCGAGTTTGAACTGCACTCTCGATTCCCTGGCACTTCTTGCCGGATACAGCAAAGTGCATTTTCAACGGAGATTCGCAGAATATACAGGCATGGTTTTCCGGGAATATTTGCTCAGAAAACGGGTGGACCGATATTTTAAAATCATTATCAATAAAGATTTTTCTCTGAAAGAAATGGCTTATGAACTGGGTTTTTCCTCTTCAGCAGCCCTGCTCCATTGGAAACAGCGAAATCAGAAAAAATTCCATCTCTAAACAAAATTTTCGCCGTCCGTTTCATCATTCAGTTTCATTTTGAACCTAAAACAAGGAAATTAAAAATGTAACAAAAAACGTCTTTTTTGCAACAAAACAGTTTTTTTTTCATTTTTTTTGTTATTTTTTGTCAGATTTCTTCAAAAAGAATACCTAATATAGGGAAGACAAAACTCAACTAACGGGGAAAATGAAAATGAGAGATTATTCAAACTTACTTGACAGGACAATCGAATGGAAGAGCAATGATGAAATAAAAAGATTTGAAAAATCTTATAAAAATTACATCATCGCTCTTTTGCGGAAACAGAATATTGATGATTTTTACTGCAATACACTTTTCAATGATATTCTGATCAAATATGCCAGCGGCAAAATCAATTATGATAAAACCATGGGCAAATTTGAAACCTTTCTTTACCGGATCACTTCCAATACCGCTCAGGATTTTCTGCGGGAAAGAAAACGCGCCCAGGATCGGGAAACGGAAATTGATAATGCAAATACTTCCTCATTTTATGAGATCACTCACAATGACAACCAGACCTTTGAATATTTCCGTCTGATCGCCGTTGAAACGCTGAAACGTCTCTGGAAAAAAGTTACCGGCAATAAAGTTTCTATGGAAATTTTCACCAGACGCTGTTTTGCCAATGAAAGCATCGAAAGACTCTCCTCTGAGTATAAAAAATCAAAAAATGAAGTCTCCACAACTGTCTCCCGGATGCACAGCCGATATAAACAGATTTTCAATGAAGTGAAACATGAAATGGAAATTGATCGGATGAAATGCAGTTCTGCGCCCATTGATTTTCTGGAACCGATCATGGATTTTTCCCTTTCCATTACAGAAATCGGGATGCAGAATATTCCGATCGTCAGCAGAAATTTCGCTGCGTAAGATCTACTTAATTTGTCATTTTTCTCTCCTTTTCCGCACGGTTTATTCCTGCCGTGCGGATTTTTTTTGCCGTTTTTTTTCTGAGGAACAGTTTCATGACTTGATATTTTTCCATTTTCAGATTACAGTACCACGCCACAGGAGGAACAGAAATGAAAAAAATCAGAAAGAAAATAAATATCATTTTTCCAAGCCTGTTTCTGTGCCTGTTGACTGCGGGATGCAGTTCTGAAATCTCCATCAGAGTCAATTCTGAATCTGAACGGTTATCTTATGATTCCAGCGAATTCTCCACCCGGGATTTGGGCGGACACACGATAAATCTTCTGGAAAATTATCAGCTGATGGAAGATTATGAGAAAACGCCGGAACAGATGATCCGGAAACTGGAACAGCTTTATCAGCAAACCGGGGAAACAACGATCATCACGGCACTGGCAGATGCCGCTTTGCAGATCGGACTCCGGACCGGCTCCAACCGGGAACTCCGTATCAGATATTTTCTTGCGGCTGCCTTTTACAGCAATCTGTATTTGAAGCAGTTTGACAATAGAGAGGATCTCTGTGATGAACAGAGGATCCGGATGATCCGGAATCATAATCTTGCCTCGACAGAACTTTTTTATTTTTTGAAAAAGCAGGGGTTGGAACGTGCCGGAGGCTTTCAGATCGCCCTGCCCGGGAAAGAACGGTTCATTCAATTTTCCGCACCGGTGTTTGATTTTCCCATTTCAGAAAAAGAGGTGGCGGATTTTACCCCATGCGCAGGATACAGCACCAGAAATCTGACTCATAATACGAAGGTTTTCGGTGTGGGCATTCCCCTGATCGCAACATTGCGCAAGGAAAGCCGGGACAGCGTCGGGCTCCCCCTGCCCGGATTTCCACTCGGAGTAACAGCCGTCATTGATTTCAAAATCCATCAGAAAACCCGCGTCATGGAAGGCCAGATCCGGTATCTTTACGCACGGACGCAGGATTCTGTTCTGCTTGGAAACAGAAAATTCCCGCTGGCGGCGGATTTCTCCACGCCTCTTGCAAAAGCATCTGCGATCCCCCCGGCGATCCATTTTCTCAGACGGACCTTCAAAGTAGAGGAGGCTTCCGATTTCTCCGGACTTTATCTTTTTGAGCCCTACGATGAAAACCGGATCCCTATCGTATTGATTCACGGGTTGATGTCAGATATCCGCACATGGGGGCAAATGATCAACACATTGCTGCATGACAAAGAGATCCGGAAACGGTATCAATTTCTCGGTTTTTCCTATTCCAGCGGAAATCCGGTATTTTCTTCTGCGGCGATCCTGCGGAAAGAACTTCAATCGCTGCGGGAACGGTTGAAGGAAAATCATCTTTCCACTGAAAAATTTGATCAGATGGTACTGATCGGTCATTCGATGGGGGGACTTCTCAGCCGGCTCCAGATCAGTTCCTGTTCGCTCAAAACGGCATCGGATTTTTTCGGAATTCCGGGCAGCCCCACACTCCGGGAAGAAGATTCTGCCTTTTTGGAAATCATTGAAAAGAACATTCACTTTGAACCGCTTCCCTTTGTCAGACGGGTAATTTTCATTGCAGTTCCCCACCGCGGATCGGAAATTGCACAAAGCTGGATCGGAGAATGGGGCGCCTCCCTCATTGAATTGCCGATCGATATTGTCAAACTGAATGTGAAAATCATCAATGAACTGGTTCAAAACGGGAAAATCAATTTGCATCAGGAGAACCGGAACACGGGGATCGACAATTTGAGACCGGATTCCGGAACGCTGCTGCTTTTGAATCACCTTCCCATATCCAAAACGGTCCACTTTCATTCCATTATCGGGAACAGAAAAGAAGCACTCATCCCGGGCGGAACGGATGGAATTGTTCCTTACTGGAGCAGTCACCTGGACCATGCGGACAGTGAATTGATCGTAAAATCCGATCACAGTGTCCACAGTTCCCCGGTAGCGATTCAGGAAGTCCGTCAGCTTCTTCTGCTCCATATCGGGAAGAGAAAACACTCCCTCTCAGAAAAAATTCAGGGGGAATGGTAAATTCAAAAACCGGCTTTTGCGCGGAATTCGGAAGGAGTGATTCCATATTTCCGGTGAAAACATTTTGAGAAATAATTGGAATCATGAAAACCGCATGAAAAGGCGATCTCTCCGATCAGCCAGTCTGTCTGAATCAAAAGAGAACAAGCCTCCTTCAATCGAAGCTCAGTCAGATATTGCCGGGGAGATTGTTTTACAGCTGCCTGAAATGTGCGGAGCAGAGTATTGACAGACATATTGGAATATTTTGCCATGCGTTCCAAACTCCAATCTTCCTGGTAAGATGCTTCAAGGATCGGAAACAATCCGGAGAGCCGGGACATGGGTTGATCCGCTTCGCGCCGATCAGAAAACCGGGAAAGATAAACGGTCAACTCCAGAAGAATGGAAAGAATTGCAGCCTCGTTGCCGATTTTATCTGTTTCAAACTCCAAACTCATTTTTCTGACGAGCCCCATGACGTACGCCAGAGAATGAGCAGGAAGATTCAGAGTATTGCGGTACTTTCGCCGGTTCCGCAATTCCGGTTCAATCTGAAAAACCAGATGATATCCGGGAATCCGGTTCAAATATTCCTGCATCCCTTTGAATATACTCTCTTTGAAAATAATATTGACAAGTTCGAGATTCCGGTAATCTTCAAAATAATGGGCTGTTCTTCCGGTGATCACAAAAACATCCCCGGCAGAGACCTGATAGGAAGAACCGTTGATATTCTGCACTCCGCTGCCGGATGTAACGATCACCAATTCTGAAAAATCATGCCAGTGAGGGATCCCCGTATAATCATGGGAATGAGTCAAAACGGTTCCGCGCACTCTGCGGATCGCAACCGGAACGAAACCGCGTTTGAAATAAAAATCTCCGGCAATCTGTATGATCTCATTTTTCATAATGGTGATAATTTACTCTTTATTGGTGATTTTGTCAAGGTTATTTTTCTAAAATTATGCTATATTTGCCAATGAACAGATTATCAGGAAACTCTATAACGATTGGAACAGAAAGGAATGAATCGCAATGAGCCGTCTGTATAAATATCAGGATCCTTCCCTCTCCGCGAAGGAACGGGCAGAAGATCTTCTTTCCCGCCTCACGATTGAGGAAAAACTCAGCCAGCTGAATATGGTCAACAAGGCGATCCCGCGATTGGGAATTCCCGCATATCATTGGTGGAACGAGGCGCTTCACGGGGTTGCCCGGAACGGAAAAGCAACGATGTTTCCCCAGCCCATTGCTGTGGCTGCAACCTTCACCCCGGAATATGCCTTCCAAATGGGAAAAGTCACTCAGGAAGAAGCATGGATCAAACACCTTCACACGGCACATCACGGGGTCCATGGAATTTATGCGGGATTGACCATGTGTTCTCCCAATATCAATATTTTCCGGGATCCCCGCTGGGGACGCGGACACGAGACCTATGGGGAATGTCCGGTTCTGACCTCTCTCATGGGGACGGCCTTTGTCCGCGGGGTGGAAGGCGATGATCCGGAGCATCTGCATTGCAGCACAACGCTGAAACATTTTGCGGTTCACTCCGGTCCGGAAGGAAAACGGTTCCGGTTCAATACAGAAGTCTCTGAACTGGATCTGGAACAGACCTATCTTTATGCCTTCCGCTATTGTCTGAAACATGGAAAAAGCAAAAGTGTTATGACCGCTTATAATGCGATTCACGGCACTCCGCTTTCCATCAACAAATATTTCATCTGCGACCGGCTGCAGAAAGAGTGGGGCTTTGACGGGGTGACGATCACCGATGTCGGAACCGCAGATAATCTGGTGAAGGAACACAAATGCTGCAAGGATATCCCGGAAGCACTTGCGGCGGAAATCAATGCGGGAGTGGATGTTGCAATGGAAGTGGATCCCCTCTCCCATGAACACTTCCGGGAAGCCTGGGAACGCGGACTGCTGAAAGAACCGGAAATCGACCGGGCTGTCCGGAATCAGCTTATTTTGAAATTCCGTCTTGGAATGTTTGATCATCAGGAGTTGCCGGATTTCACCCGGGTGGAGTGCCCGGAATTCCGGAAACTCTCCCGCAGTATCAGCGAACGGAGCATGGTCCTGCTGAAAAATGATGGAATTCTTCCGCTGGATCCGGGAAAGCTCAAACGTGTTGCAGTGATCGGCCCGACCGCCAGAGATATTGAAGTCCTGCGGGGCAATTATGCCGGAACAGCCAGCCGGTATGTCACGCTGCTGGAAGGACTGCAGGAAACATTCGGCGAAGATAAGGTGATTTACACTCTGGGCAGTGAAATCATCGGTGACAGAACAGAACTTGCATGTATGCCGAATGACCGTCTGGCAGAAGCGGAAATTGCCGCTGAATATTCGGATCTCGTGATCCTCTGCATGGGTTTGACTCCGGAATTTGAAGGAGAATCAGGCTGTACTTCTGCGGAAGATGACGGCGATAAACGGCATTTGGAATACTCCGATCAGCAGCTGGTTCTGCTGCAAAGACTCTACGCGATCGGAAAACCAATGATCCTTCTGAACTGCTCCGGAAGTGCAATGGCAATCCCTCACGAACGCATGAATGCTGTTCTGCAAGTCTTCTATCCCGGGCCGGAAGGAGGACGGGTCGCAGCTGATATTCTCACAGGAAAAGTCAATCCCTCAGGCAGACTCCCCCTCACCTTCTACAAATCGACCGATCAGCTTCCGGCTTTTGAAGATTATTCCATGAAAGGAAGAACCTACCGCTACTGCAGGGATAATATTCTTTATCCCTTCGGATATGGATTGAGTTATACCACCTTCGAAACGTCCGGATTGACCGCCCCGGAAGAGAACAGTGCGAAGGAAGGAATCACATGTCAGCTCAAAGTGAAAAATACCGGTTCCCGCGCCGGGGAAAAAGTGATTCTCTTCTTCTTCAAACATGAAGACGGTCCAGATTGGGAACCCCTGAAACAGTTTGCAGGCTCAATAAGAATCGCCCTGGATCCCGGAGAATCAAAAAATCTCACATTCACCTATCCGGCGGAATTTCTGGAATTTGCTGATCTGAAAGGGATCTTCCATCCCGTTACAGGAAAAATCACCCTGATGGCAGAAGATCAGGAATTGACCGTCAACCGGAAATAATTTGATCTCTGAAAATAAGCTTGGGAACAGATTTTTTCTGTTCCAAGCTTGTATTTTTCTAAAAACATGCTAATTTATATTACTATTTAAATTTCTTTACTAACTGAAAAGATGATGGTGTTATCCATGAGTACAATTTCCAAAAACATTTCTTTGCTGTCCGCAGTTTCCGGATATGCATCCGCGTTTGGAAATAGTGCCTTTAGGGTATTCCCCAGACAGACAGACAGACAGTAAATAAACCTGCAATCCTGCAGTCTGTTCTTATTTCAAATTTTTACAATGACACAACCACTTTCTCTATGGTTGTGTCATTTTTTTTCGGCTTTTTTCACTGTCGAAATTCCCTCTTTTTCAATAAAGATCCTCGATATAGGATAATACAAAAAAACGTTTCACACTAAAACAAGAAAGGAAAAAAAATGAAAAACCGTTTTTTTGCGACAACAATCGCCGCTGCCGGACTGAGTTTTCTCTTATCCGGTTGCACTACCCCCATTGCAGATTTGGAAGTCACCAAATTTGACCGTGGAGCAGCCAGCAACACCTATGGGGAAGCTGTTGCGGCAAAAATCAAAGCTAAGTATGCGAAAAAAGTTGTTGTAACCCTCGCCCCCTCAGAAGAAGAAACCTCTGCGATGAAAGCCAATGGAGCGTATCTTTCCGACAAACTTACACCGGCAATTACCGCATTGAGCTATTTCAAAGTTATTCCGACGAAACATCTTGGATCCATCGTCAAAATGCAGCAGACAGCGGCAGCTACCGGCGGACAGAGCTCTGACGTTACTGTTGATGCAACTGATTTCATGATCACTTACAAACTGGTCAGCTGCGAATTTACCAAAAACAAAGGACTTGCTCTTGTCGGACAGCTTGCCGGAGGCACTCCTGTTCCCGGAGGAAAAATCGGAAGATCTTCCGCCAATGCCGCAGCCACAACTGCCGCTGCATTTGATACCTATGCAAAAGCTGAATTGAATGTTACCCTGCTCAATGTTGCTGACCAGTCCACCATTGACTTTGCTCTTGTTGGAGAATCCGGACTCGGAGCAGACGGAGACAAACAGCTTCTCGAGAAAGCGATTGAAGATGCAATCAGCAAATTGGTTGCTCAACTTGCCATCAAATTCGGACCTCCGGGAAAAGTGATTGCTACAAAAGGTGAAGGTACAGCTGTCCTGGTCAACATCGGAAAACGTTTCGGTGCTCAGGTCGGTTCCACCCTTGATTTCTTTGAATACTCCAAAGATGAAGATGCAGAAGGACTTGTTGAAGTTCCTATCGCTTCCGGTGAAATCATTGAAGACGATGCTTCTTATCTGGAAGATAAAAAGTGCTGGGTCCGTGTCAACAAACCCGGTCTTGTGCAGAAAAACACACTTGTCCGTCTGCGCGGTGTTAAAAAGTAATTCGC
Source organism: Lentisphaeria bacterium (assembly GCA_017456805.1). Next base: position 84,320 of record JAFTIQ010000031.1, on the reverse strand, counting down.
ACTGGTTTTCAGTATGAAAAACTTTTTTGCAATTACAGCTATTCTGTCTCTGCTGTCGGTAATTGTTCCGGCAGCCAGAGCGGATCTTTTCGATGATCTACTTGGCAATCAGAGAGCTGCTTCAAGCAAATATCCCGAGAAACAGGTTTCTGCTGACCGAAAGGTTACCCCTCCGAAATCAGCGGAAGATCTTTTCAAGGCATATTTCAAATTTGCTTCCAAGGATGATTTTGAAGGGATGTATCTCCTGATGTCACCCGATTTCAGAGCAAAATACGGATTCGGAAAATTTGAGTATTTCATGGTGGAAGATCTCAAAGTATCCGGAGGACTCAAAGGCTGGACTGATCTCAAAAAAATCCGGGATAACGGACGTTATTCCTCATGGCAAATCAAATTGGAATACAACAATTCCAGAATGGCTGCCAGGACGGTGGTCGTCGAAATCGTCATGAGAGGCGGGGAATATTACTTCAATAACGGAATGTTGATGCCCCTTGCCGCTCTCAACAAATAAAATCTCAACAACATTGATACAGAACAACTATGAAAAAATTTACATTATTTGCAGTTCTCGCTGTTTTTTGCGGTGCGTCAGTACTTTTGGCAGAAGGAGAACAAAGACTTCCCAAACCGGCAATTTGCGTCGGCAACGTCCTCAACAAGTCCGGACAAAATGTTTCAATCGAAACCTTTGTTACCAGACTGAACACCGCCATTGTCAACACCAGACAGTTTGATGTTATTGAATCCGAACGGATTGATGAAATCGTTGCTGAATGGAACAAAGCCAATGCCGGTCTGACGAACGGCAGCACAGATCCGGAGTCTCAGAAGATCGCGGAAGTCGGTTATAAACTGATTGCCACATTGACTTCTTTTGAAATCAAATCCACAGCGGCAAAAGTCGGCGGAGCTACAATGGCACGTCACGTTGCAAATCTCACATTGAGTGTCCGCTTCCTCCGTCTGAGCGATGGAAAAATCGTTGCAGATAAAGAAGTTGTCGGAACCTCCACTCTTCAGGGAGCGGCGACCAGCGGAAGTGTTCAGCGTACCGCCGGAGATAAATTCTACCAGGATTGTGTCAAAGATGCCGCTCAGAAAGTCGTCGATGCTCTGATGGATCTCTGCTATCCCATTGAAACCATGATGGCTGAAGATGAAGACGAAGTTGTCATCAAAGTTCAGTCAGAACGTGTCAAAGAAGGCGATCACTTCAAGGTCTATCGTGTCACAGAAGATGGTGTGGAAATGGAAGTCGCTGTGATTAAGATCACCGATGTCCGCCCCATGCAGTCCACCGCTGAAGTCGTCTCCCGTAAAGGAAAAAGAAAGATCAAAAAAGGCTATATCTGCCGTCCGACAAAAGCTCCGGTGAAAAAACGCCGTGCCACAGCTTTTGATGATCTTTGATCGTTTTGTATTCACCTGAAATAAGGGGAATATAAAGAGAGGGGATTTCTATAAATAAACTAAGGACTGTTGCATAAACCTCAAGGGGAGAGATTGCAGCAGTCCTTGGTTCTTTTCTGTTATTGAATTATTTCTTCAGTTTGTTCAAAACATGCTGAACAACAGAAACTTGCTCTTCGGAGGCGTTGAAGTTATTTTCCAATTCTTCCACAGCTTCGTAGATCATAATACACGCGGTTTTATAATCGATTCCGCCGATTTCACAAATCAGACGGATCCCGCGGTCCATAAGTTTTTTGTTGGAAACATTCACCCAGCTCATCCAGTTGCTGGTGATCCGTCCAAGAACTGCCATAACGCCAGTGGAAACTGTGTTCAAAACAAGTTTCACTGCCATGTGTCCCATCAGATGCAAGGGGGATTCTTTCACGGTACAGGGAACTGAGAAATCTGCTTCAGCGGCTCCTCCGACAGCCAGATATTTCCGGCAGGAGAAATCCGCTTTCACATTGGCAAATCCCTCTTTCAATTCTGCCGGACAGGGCATGTTTCCGACGGTGATCAGAACTGCTGCATCATTGCCGGTAACAGAACGGTCTTCCGGATGTTCACAGCCGACTTCAAATTTTAAAAGTTCCGTGCTGCGGATCTTTGGAGGATTGCTGCAAATATTTTCCGGGATATTCATTTCTTTGTAATCTTTGATCTCCCATTCCAGACAGCGCAGTTTCCGGTTCATTCCGCGGAGCCAGGTTTCTTCGGTGGAGAAAAGCGGATTCTTCACAAATGCCCAGGGACGGGGCGAAACGGTGTCATCATTTTTGCGGAACGGCGGAAGCATAAATGTGGGAGAGCGCTCCGTGGTATCGGTAAAGATATCCAGCAGATAATCATTGGCGAAATAGGTGATCAAACCCTTTTTCCGGTAAATATCAGATTCGAATGCAATATAATCGGCAATTCCTTTAACAGCTTCCGGGCTTTCCAGCTGAGCAAGCAATGCCCCGAACTCAGCAGCATAATCCATCAGAGGTTTACCGGTCAGACAGCACAGCATGGATTCCAGAGCACCGCCTGCGACAAGCTGTTCGGAAGTGGTTGCCTGCATCCGGGTGGAACCTGCAAGAGCCATGGGACCGCAATGGAGATCCAGCACGCAGACTCTGGGATCCCGGATCGCTTTCCGGGAACGTTCCAGATGTTCCGCCAGAAGATCTGCGGGGTTGTTGAACATCAAAAACACTTTGGAACTGCGGTCGAGAGCTTCAAACACAGAACCGAGCACGGATGAGGTTTCCCCGCCTTCGGTGATCGCCACCAGCATATCGTTTGAATCCATGCCCATTTCCTGAACCTGACGGCGTCCGAAAACCTGATAATCTTCGAAAAATTCTACGGATTTGACCAATGCATAATCGCCGCCGGTCATGATGCTGAACACCTGATTTGCAAAAGGAGCCGCTGCGGTATCTTTGGCACAGCAATCGCGCCACATGCACTCAAGAAGAATACTCAAACGTCCGGTTGCACCGCAGCCTGAGAAGACGACTTTTCCGCCGTTACGGATCACGGAAACTCCGGTTTCCACCAGTTTTTTGAATTCGGCAGATGCAAAAATCCGCTTTGCCATCTCAAGCACATTGCGGTCAACTTCCTGAAGATTCCGGACCCCGGCTTCGCAGGAGGAGGCAAATTTTGCATCCAATCCGCGGGTAATGGGACTGGATTGTTCCGTAGGAAGAAATCCCAGATGGAACTGTTTTTCATTTTCCATGAAATCAATGGCTGCTTTATAAGCTTTTTCACTCATTTTTCTGTTCCTTTATTTTGTTCAATACGCCTGACAGACAGGCGCAGTCAGTTTTTCTGTAATGATCCGTGCAGTCTCCGCTGCAAGCTCAAACGCCCGGTCCGCAGAGACTTTCGGCACGCCGAAACCGAATGCGGAAACCGGATATCCCGGCACCCGGATCAAATATCCGATGATACTCAAACCATCCAGTTCAAACCGGAGAAATCCATCCCGGGTAATCCGGTTATGATACTCCTCTCCGGACAGAGGGAGACCGCATAAACGGCAGATCTCTTCCGCGCCGGAAACACTCTGAACAGCAAGCAGAAGGCGCCCCGTCGCGGTATCCTGATGATCCGTAAAACGGAATACCTTCCAGGGTTCTGTATAGGGATTCCCCAAATGATATGAGAGCATCACACGCTGAGATTCATGCAGGACGGAAATATTCACCTGACACCCCAATTCTTCTGAAAGGGTCCTGACCGGATTTTCTGCGGTATCGGCGATCCGTTTATACACCTGATCTCTGGTGCAGAGGGAGACCGTCATCGGACCGGCAACATAACCGGATTTTCTGGAAATCTTTGCCAGATATCCCATCCGGACCAATTCGCCCATGATCCGGGTGCAGGTGGCAAGATTGATTTTCAGCGCATCCGCCGCCTCACTGGGAGTTACATTCGCTCCATTCTGCAATATCACATATTCCAGAATGTCAAACGCTTTTTGCAATGACTTCATAATATGAAATTAACCTTTCTGTATTTTGAAATTACTATATCAGAAAAGAGTGATTTTTCAAGGATAAAACAGAAAATTTCACCATTTTTTTCAATCATAATGTTCTCAGGAATTGTTTCTGCGGGAAAAATAATAAAATTTCAGATAATATAGCCTATTTTATAGCTTGCCGGTATGCTCCGGGGGTTGTTTTTTCATTTTTTATAATATATATTAGGACAGGATTTTAATGGAGAGAAGGGTTGATGACACAAAGCGACATAGCAAAGATTTTCGGGATATCCCAGGTTACGGTATCCTATGCCCTGAACAGGCCGGACAGCAAAAAATGCAGCAGGGAACTCCGTAAGAAAATCCGGGAATACTGCGCAAAACATGCACCGGAACTGTTCCACTCCGCTAAAAGTTTCCAGATCGCACTGGCAATCGTCAAGCGGAAGTCAGACAGAATCTTTTACAAACCGCTCATCTCTGCGATCCAGAACGAAGTCAAAAAACTGGATTACCAGCTTTTGGTCACGGAACCGCAGGATCTTGCTGCACTTTATCAAAAGCAGAAATTTGATGGACTTCTCACAGTCGGCCCGCTGGAGGATTACAGTTATTTTGTGAAAGATCTTCCGGAAGATCTGCCGCAGATCATGCTGAATGAGTATATCCCCGGGATTGATATCAATTATTTCATGCCGAATTATCTTGCCGGACATTATCAGGTGATCAAAACGCTTCAGGAACTGGGGTATCAGAGGATCAGCGGGATCTTTGTTTCCAGAATCGGTTTTCCGACTCAGATCCTGCATCATTTTGAATCGGAACAGACATTTTTATACTGTCTGAGAGAGTTCGGATATTCCACGGAATACTGCCGGAGTGTTGAAATTCCCTATAAATTATCAGCGGACCTGATCCCTTATTTTTCGGAAGCGATCGATTCTCTGCTCCGGAACGGAAAATTTCCGGATGCTTTTTCTGCGGGGATGGATATCTGCCGTACTGGATCGCCAGTCTGGAGAAAAAAGGGATCAAGCCCTTTAAAGATGCGGCGATCATCGGATTTGACAATACAAGGAGCCGTGATCTTAATATCAGCAGTTTGGATTTCAATTTCAAAGAGATGGGGTCCCTTGCAGTAATTCATCTTTATGAAGAGATCTGCTCCGGTCGCAGAAAAAATGTAAGGGTAGATATCAGACCTGAATTTATGATAAGAAATACTTTAACAAGGAGGATGTTATGACAAATCATCGAAAAAAACACATTTTTACCCTGATTGAGCTTCTGGTTGTGATTGCAATTATCGCAATTCTTGCCGGGATGCTTCTGCCGGCACTGAACAGTGCACGGGAAAATGGACGCACCAAAAACTGTCTCAGCAACATCAAGCAAATGGGAGCTCTCTGTCTGCTCTACGCCGGCGACAGCGATGATTATCTTCCTTTTGTGAAGACCACCTACAAAGGAGTTGATTACGGGGCATATGTTTACAGCGATATCTGGTATTGGCAGAAAAGATTGAAAATACAGTACACAGGCTCAGAAAGCGTGAATTTGTCCAACTGTCCTTCAATCATTGCAAAAATGGGCGGTTATTCAGCCGTTAAAACGACCTACGGCATGAATATTTATATGGCATCCGGAACCATCAGTCACGGAGGATTTCATGCGGGGGCATGGAGCACACCGATCCGGAAGTTCACCAGTCTGCGGCAGCCGTCCGGAAGCGGGATGATGGTGGAAAATTACCGTCACGGCAACTGGAGCGGAACGGAAAGTTCAGCTTCCGGGGAAACAAGAACACACTTCATTCATAATAAAAAAGCCAATGTTGTGTTTGTAGATGGACATGCAGAAACAAGAGGATATAAAGGGATCCCTTCCTATGAATCATATCCGACGGTCTCTCAGGGAGGACGGCTGAATACAGTGTTCCATCTTGGCAGAGTGGTCGGGACTCCGGAAATTCCGGGACTGTGAAAAAAACAGATTTTTTTCGCAAAGAGATTTGCATTTTTCTGAAGATGATATATTCTTTTTCATACCGGGATCAATGATTCCGGTATAGAATATGAACAAAAAAAATCAAAAGGCTGCTGCATGAAAAAGCTTCTAACCATTTTATTTTCAGCTGTCATTGCCGGTGTCATTGCGGCACCGGTTCCGCAATCGCAGAAAAGTTCCAGTTACAAATTTGATCTCAGCAAGAGCGGATTGATCAAACAAGCCTCCGGTGTGTGGCTCTGGAAAATCCCGGCAAACCTGGAACAACAGAAAATCGTGCTGGATTTGGATGCGTTGAAGGTCATGCCCAACGATTATGATGAAATCCGGGTGCTTTTGAAAAATACAAAGGCAAATTCCGGGCTGATGGTCAGAATCACGGATTATCCCTCAAAGGATCAGATGCGGAGCTGGTATTCCAAAACAGATATTCCAGAAAAGGAATTGACCGATCTCCGTTTTGATCTCCGCCGCGACGATGACGGCTGGTGGCACGGGCAAAAGCCAAGAGATGGAAGAAAACTTGAAATCTCGCTTGTGAAAAAATATCGCAGAACGCCCGGTGAGCCCGCTGACCGGGAAACGGAAATCCATTCCATTGAGTTCATCCGCCGAAGTGCAGATCTCTCTTTCGATGAACTTGCCGCTGAATTTGAAGAAGGCTGGTTCTCTTACACCTGGCGCTATAAACTGACCGTCCTGAACCGGGAAGCCTCCCCCCGGAAAATCAATATGGTCATTGATACGAAACGATTGAAACATTTCAAAGCGAACTGGACAGAGAAGACCTTATCACTCGCCCCCCGGGAACAGGTAACGGTTGAATTGGAACTCTCTATCAGCAAAAGAGATGCAGCAAAGCTCCCTGTTCTTTACAGCGAACGGGTCCTTCCGAAACTGGTCTTCCCGGATGCTCCTCCGGTCTTCCCGCTGATCGGATTCCGCCCGCGTTACGTCTGGGCGACCATTCCCATTCAGAAGAGCGGATATCAGCTGGAACTTCCGGCAAAAGAAGCTGACCGGAAAAAACTGATTGCTCAGGCAGATCAGGATATCCTGGTTCCTTTCAGTGTTCCGCCGCAGGTGGTTCCCGCATATTGCGCAATTTTCAAACCAAGAGAAATGGAGGCTCTGAGCTTCTTCCGTGTCCGCGACCGGAAAACCGGGGCAGATATCAGCGATCAGAAAAATGTGACAGCTTCCTATATTTATCATCATCACCAGCAGACCTTTGCAGCGATCAAGCGGATGGGTCAGGCTTACAAACTGACCGGAAATCTGGCTTATGCTGAAAAGATCCGGGATATTCTTCTGGAATATGTTCACTGGTTCAATTTCCTTCCGCCGCAAGCACCTTCCTCCACTTCCGGAGGATCCCGTCTGACCTTCACCACCCTTGATTTGAGTTATTTCCTTGTGGACGGTGTGGAAGGTTATGCTGCGGTCAAAGATTCTGCTGCGTTCGGAAAGAGTGACCGGGAATCCATTGAAAATACAATTTTTCTGCCTCTGATGAAAGAACTTTACACTCATAACATTGAATTTACCAACATGCAGCTGCACCATATCGGCGCATACGGCACAGCGGCAATCGTCCTGAACCGCTGTCAGAACCTGTTCGGAGATGCACTTTATGGAGATCACGGGTTCCACAGTTTTCAGGATAAGGGATTTACCGCTGACGGAATGGCTCTGGAAGGCGGGGTTTATCACTGGTTCGGCGTAGTTCCTCTGCTGAAATTTGCAGAAAGAATGCGCGGATGCGGTGTGGAACTCATCGGTGAAAAATTCAAACCGATCTATGATTACGGGATTGAAAACACTCCCGCCGGGGTTGCAGATTCCACCTTGCGCAGCACTTATGTTCAGGCATGGAAACTTTTCCGGGATGAAAGATATCTTCCCACGCTGAAACTGATCAACAAGCTGCCGGAAGGAATCAAACCGGAAGATGTGCCCGATACCCTTGATCTGCCCAGCGCACTTCAGAAAAATAACGGTTACGCATGGCTCAGGGAAAAAAGCAAATACGGTTATCGTGCCGCCGCAATCAACTGGATCATGGGTTGGGACCGGTTGGAATTTGACCGGCTGAACTTCCGTCTCTTCGACGAAAACGGAATGCTCTCTCATGAAGTCCATCGTGTGGGCTACACCAATCCCGGCGCGGCTATGGATGCAACCATCTCCCATAATACGATCGTGGTTGATGAAAAAGATGCAGCTCCGAACCCCTCCACGCTGGCGGTATTTCTGCCAAGAAAATCCATGCCGGCATTGCTGATCACAGAAAATCCGGAATCCAGACTCTATCCCGATATTGATTTCTCCCGGGTCATGGCGATTTTTGACGGGATCATGTTTATCGGAGACAAGCTTCATGCCCGCGATGGCAAGGTTCACACCTTTGACTGGCCCTTCTATGCCCCCTGGCAGCCCTGGGCAAAAAAAGGCTCATTCGAATTCAATGTCCCGGGCAATTTTACGGAACAGCTGAAAACAAGTTACAAACATGTGAAAAGTTCCTTCTGTGCCCCTGCCGCAGACGGGTTGAAAGTGAATGTGGATATTCCCCGATCCACCGCATTGCGCGGTTTTGATGTCAGACCGAAACCGGATCGGAAACTTTACCTGACCTTCGCCCTGCCTCAGAAAACAACGGTCGCAAAATTCATGATCGGCAGAGGCCACAAACCTGCCCCCGGCCCCATGCTTCTGCTGCGGCAGCAGGGGAAAGATGCTGAATTTGCCTGTGCGTTTGACGTGGTGAAAAACGGCGGAAGCGAACGGATCAAAGCGGTCAGAAGCATGCCGTTTACGCCGGCTGATCCCCTCTCAGCTGTCTGGGAAATTACAGCAGATTCCGGTGTCTATTACGTTGTCATCAACCGGACCGGAAAAGAATTGAAATTCGGAAACCTTAAAACTATCAATAAATTGGAGGTAATCAAGAAATGAAACGATTGCTGATCGGAACACTCGCGCTTGCGGTTCTTGGAGCTCATGCAGAACTCAAGGACAAAATCTACAAATATATGCCGCTGCAGAAAGATCTCAGTGTCTATTCTGCCAATGGTGCCGTTTCCATGGAAGCTGTTTTCAAACGGAACTCCACAGCTTTAACTCCTGATTTTCAGGAAGTTGGAACCAATATTCCCCGTTTCTGGAACAGCGGTCTTCTGATGGAACACGGGGGGAAAGACAAAGAACGCGGAGCTGTAAATATTCTTCCTGCTGACGGCAGCATTTTTACCCCTGCCGGGAAAAAAACAGCCGGAATCTATAAGGATGGTTTTGCATTTTCAGGAAGCTGGAAATTGAATCCGGTGAAATTGGTTCCCATGCTCAGCGGCAAGCATACTTTCTCTTTCTATGCCAAAGGAAAAGGAACGCTGAAAGTTACCGGAATTCTGAAACTTAAAGCAAGCGGAAGCGAAAAAACACTCCCGGCAGAAAACTTTGTTCTGACCGGTGAATGGAAACGCTATTTCATCAAATTCGATGGCGGGACAGCGAAAAAACCTGATGCATTTGCGGAATCTTTCCGGGCGGATTTCCAGGGGGAAGATGTGGTCATCTCCGCTCCCATGCTGGAAGGCCCCGGAGTCTATCCGAATCCTGATGGTCCCACAACTTACGTTGCTCCCGGAGCGCATCGTGATGCAGACCGGTTTTTCCTTCCCGGCTTGAAACCGGAAATGGGAGTTGCCGGAGCAATCGCCTTCTCCTACACCCCTGCGGTCAAATGCGGCTGGAACGATCTCTTCTCAACCGATGGCGGCTGGAGACCTGAAATTTCATGTACCTATAATATTTATAATAAGACGGCATACCGTTATCAGGTTGCATTCCGCGGGAAACAGCTCTGGACCAAAAACGCGGAATTTGAACCTGGCAAGACCTATCAGATCGTTGTGAACTGGGATAAAGATAAATTTGCGATCTGGGTTGACGGCAAGAAACTTGGAGAAGTTGCAGCCCCCGGTAAACCTTTTACCAAAAAACAGATCTACATCGGAAGCCGCACCATTCAGGCATCCGCAAACGGTGTTTTCCGGAATTTCACTCTGTTTGATCAGACTCTGACCGATGCGGAAATTCAGGAATTTTCAAAAGATCCTGATCTTTCCAAAAAACTTCCGAAGAAGGAGGTTTCCTGCCTGACCCCTTTTGCGTCTTCCCCGTCAACGCGGGGATAAGCACGGTCAGATTTCAAAGTAAAACTGAAATTGAACGGGCAGAATTCCGGATCGGCGGATTCCGGACCGGAAAGGTTTCTATTGACGGCAGCAGCGTTATCTGTCAATTTGACCCTGCATTTCTGATGCCGGGGAAGTATGAGCTGGAATTGACCTGTATCGGGAAAAACGGTTCCAGGATCAGCGGAAAATATCCGGTGGAAATCGTCAGAGAAATGCGCCGCTGGAACAATGTGCAAGTCAATGCATGGCATGAATATAAACCCGGTTTTGCCGAGGCGGGAGTCACCATTGCGTACGGAAGAAATCCGGATGATATCAATGCCCGTGCCCGGGAAGGACTTTACTGTAATTTCAATTTGAATTATTTCGGAACGCCCCGACCGACTCATCCGGAAGATTTTGCTGTGAATTCCTTCGGGAAACGGATCTATCCGGATATCCGGTCAGAATATGTTCAGCAGGATGTGATCAAATATGCAAGAATGATTGGAGAAGAGCTGCGGGATGCCCCCACCTTCAAAGCCATTGTTCTGAACTCGGAAATGCATACCGGAGGAGCCGGTGAAACCGGAACAAATTTGGCGGAACATGAGATCCGGAGAGTCAAAGAGCAGTTTGGTCTGGATCTGAACCGGTGGCGTCTGAAAGATAAAACGGCACGGACGAGATGGGCAACGTTCCATCCCGGCGGATATCTTCATACGGGGAAAGCGCCTGAGCTGATTCCTGCCAGCCGCGCGATCCCGGCAGACAATCCGCTGTATGCCTATTTGCGGGACCGTCACAGTTCCAACGGCGGAACGGAAGTGGTCAGCAATGATCTTCTTGCGGAAACGATTCTTTCGATCCGGCCCGATACCATGATGATGCAGGATCCTGTCATGCGCCGTCCGGCACTTCAGAGTTACCGGAAGATCAATGTTGCGCAGGATTGGTTTTACTACCCGGAACTGAGTTCGGCGGTCAGCCATGTGGAAGGGCTGGGTGCCGTGACCCGCGGGATGCCGCACATGACGACCTCATCCATGCCGCAGTTTCTGTTCAAAGCCGGTATGGCAGCCCCCTTCAACTGTCTTCCCACCAGAGATATGTTCCGGGAAGCATGTTATATTGTTGCCAGCCGACCCATGTGGGTGATCTCTTTCTGGAACACAGGAAGAGCATTCAGCGAAGGTCAAAGTCAAACACCGGAGGATGTGATTGCGCTTGCCGGGGATGGAGATTATGCTGCGACAACACGGGCGATCAAGGAGAAAAAGTTAAGCATTTACTGTCAGCCGCCGGGATTGAAAGATGAGTTTCAGAAGATTTCCCGGGAGCTTTGGGTTCCATTCGGAGCCTTGATGCCCCAATGGAAAAACGCGCCGAGACGGGTTGCGATGATCAACAGTTTTGCTTCTTCGCTTTTCGGAAATATCCGCTGGCCGAACTATGGACCGCTCGGCAATGCGCTGATCCGGACAGGGATCCCCTTTGACATTCTTTATGATAATGATATTGAAAAAGGGATCGGAAATTACGATGTCATTGTGCTGCCCAACGGATATGCTTTGCCGGAAATGGCTGTCAGGCATCTGAATGACTTCACCGACCGCGGCGGGATCCTGATCGCGGATAACAACCTGAGAGTCAAAGGGTTAAAGAATGTCCAAATAATCCGGAACCCCAAAATCGATGAACGGGAGATCCTGAAAAAAGAACAGGAACTGCTGCGTCAATACAAAGGGAACACTGCAAGCCCCGGTTACATTGAAGGGATGCAGGAGCTCCGCCGGGAAGCGGATGCAAAAGCTCTTGATTCCGGATTGCCCCAAATCCTGAAGCAGCATGTCAAAACCGGATTCATGACCGATGCCCAAAATGTGTTCTGGAATCATTTGCAGGCTTCCGGAGCTCATTACCTGTTTGCAGTCAATGACCTGCGTATTCCGGGAGAAGTTTATGGAAGATTCGGAAAGGTCCGGGAAAAAGGGGTTCCGCAGAAGGTCACATTTGAAGTGCGGACTTCAAAATACCGTTATGCCTATGATTTGACCAGCCGGAAGATGATTCCCTTCAAAAATCATCAGATCGCTCTTGATCTTCCATCCTGCGGCGGAAAAATCATCCTTTTTACCAAAAACAAACTGGGTGTGCTCACTGTAGAATCTCCGGCAACAGCTGCACGGGGCAGCGGACTCAAATACAGAGCAGAGCTTGTTAACGGCGAAGGTCTGATCCCTGTCAGAATCAAAATTGTTTCTGCTGACGGAAAAACAGTTTTGACAGATCATTACAATGTTCTGAAAAACGGAGTTCTGGAAGGGGAGATCACGATTCCTTTCAACGCGCCGGATGGCACGTTCCGGATTTTTGCAGAGGAACTGGCAACCGGTCAGAAACAGAGCTGTCAATTCTCTCTGACCCGCTGAAAAAAAACAAGGGGCTGCAAACAACAGCCCCTTCTTTTTGATCCGATGAAAAATCAATAGAGTGCCGAAGCATAAAAACAGCGCATGAATTGATCCACATTGCTGCGGTTCTTCCCCCAGTCAATGATTTGCAGGACAAAAGCACATTTACTTTCCACCTGGAAAAAATCCTGATAAAACACCACGCGGAACGTTTCGCCCCATGATATAAAGGATATCGGAACGGATGCACTGATCCCGTTCGGGCCTTCATAAGGAATCCCCCAGCGCAGCTGATAGATCGCATTTCTGGTCCGTTGCGCACATTCTGCAACCGACATTCCATTATACGGCACGTTGATTCTGTAAGCCATAGCAAACTCCTGATTCACAAGTTGATAAACAGATTTCCACCTCTGTTCTCTAATTTATCATCGATCTTCTTTTTTTCAAGCAGGAACTGAAAAAGATATAGGAGAAACAGTATTTCATAAGGAAAACTGCTTGAAAAAGTATCATAAAGTGCTATGGTACTCCAAAGAGCTTATCATCAGAATTCCGCTGTAAAAAAAGGAGTTGAAATGTTTTCTGACCGGAAATTATTTTTGAACGGCCCGATCCCGGGAAGTAAAAAACTTTTTACAAGATTGACCTCTCCGATTCCGCCGATCGAAGCGGATCCTCAGGCAGAATGTGCCGTCGGGGAAATCCCTTGCGGCGGCTTCCGACTGATCAAAGGGACTTCATCTCAGAAAGTTAAAACAGCACTGAAACTGCTGAATCACTCTCTCAAAAACGTTTCCGGTCCGACACTTCCGCTGGAGATCCGGATTGATTCTCCGGAGGGCCGCAGCAAGGAACATTCCTTCCGGATCACCGAAAAGAAAGTTCTGATCAAAGCAGCCACGCCCTTTGGAGCGGTGCGGGCTCTTTACCGGATCCGTTCCCGCTTTGTATTGAGAAAAGCACCGTTTCTGCGGACAGGTTCCTGGAACTCTAAAAACACGCTCGATCCGGCATTGGCTCATCTGATTTTCAAAGATGATTCCCTGTTCAAACTCGGACCGAAGGAGGCATACAGCAAGAATTATCTTCAGAGGGTCGCCGCTGCAGGTTATACGGGATTCCATATCAATGTTGACCTTTCTATTTTTACAAAATCTTCCCTTCTTCCGCAAATGACGCATCCCGGTGCGGACAAGCATCTTGCGGAACTGCAATGGATCGTTGAAACGGCGGGAGAATTCGGGCTTGAAGTTTATCTTTCGCTGTACCTCCAGCCCCTGAAGGGAGAACATCCGGTATTCCAGGCTCATCCGGAAATCCGGGGCAGCCGCATGGTCAATACAGATAATCTTTATGTGCTTTGTACCTCACAAACGCTTTCCAGAAAATTTTATGCGGAGCAGATGGAGCATCTTTTCACGGAAATTCCGGCGCTGGGCGGGATCCTTGCCATTGCCGGATGCGAAGGATGGCTCCACTGTCATACAGCCAACATGCCGGATACCTGTCCGAACTGCCGGGGAAAAGATATTGAGAAAGAGACTGCTCTGATGTTCAATGAATCCGCGGCGGCGGTGAAACGGGTCGCTCCGGAAGCAAAATTCATTGTCTGGAACTATAATATTTTTGCCTGGACGGATAAGGGCGGGGAGAGATTTGTTTCCAACCTCTCCAAAGATTGCTGTGTGATGTCCAACTTTGAAACGGATGAATCCTTTGAAGTGGAAGGTGCTTCCGGAATGGTCTATGATTATTCTGTCCGGAATATCGGGCCCTCGAAGCCAACGCTCAAGCAGCGGGAGACTGCGCTGAAGAACGGGATTCCGTTTCTGGCAAAATGCGAAAGCGGAACCTCTCTGGAATGTTATTCCATCTCCTATCTTCCGGTGATGACAAGATGGCAGAAGAAATTTGAGCGGATCGTCAAATATGCCTCCGGGGCGTTGATGAACTGGAAATTTGTGGGATTCAACGATGAAGGACTTTCTCAGGCTGCTGCCGGGATGACTGCCATGGGGGAATCAGAAGATCTGCTCCGCCGGATGGCTGTTTCTGAATTCGGAGAAGCTCATGCGGATAATGTCCTTGCCGCCTGGGAACTTTTCGACTGGTCTATGGAACATCACCCGTTTTCCAATCAGACTTCCGGTTATTTCAAGGGTCCGTTTTACATTGGGCCTGCCCAGCCGCTGTTTCTGAATCCGCCGAAATCTGCCCCGGAAATATTTGAACGGAGCGGACACAGAGCCTTGTGGATCACAGACCTTTCCTTTGTCCACCCCTTTGGAGTCAAGGCATTTTTGAAAACCACGAAGAAAATGCTGAAATTTTGGGATGAAGGGTGCGAACTGCTCAAAGATGTTCCAGGGAAACATGCGGCGGTCGCGCGTCTCTACCGCAGTTTTCTGAGAAACGGGATCAATATGACGGAATTTTATGAGATCCGGGATTCCTTCCATTATGCACCCTACTCTGCGGAACAGATGCGCTCCAAACTTCTTGAAATGAAAGAGATTGCGCTCCGGGAACTGGAAAATGCCAAAGAAGCGCTTGAAATTCTTCAGGAGTATCCGGAACTTGCATTCAACTACACCTACCGCTACGGGATCAGCGAAGAGATGCTTCTCTGGAAGATCCAACATACAGAAAACCTGATCAGCCGGGAACTTCCCATGAAATTTTACGGAGAACTGTTCGGGTTCCACAGGCGTCCCCGTTGGGAAATCCGGGAAGAGGAAGAATTGATCTGAAGGATATCACAGTTTTTTTTCAAAAAAACCTGTTTCACCTCTTGACATTGTTTGTTCTCTGTTGTATAATATATCACAGATATTACAGTTGGGTATATAGGATTTTTTCAGCATGACGAAAACAGAATTTGTAATGAAGAAGCTCAAGAAACGGATTCTTTCCGGAGAGTTCCGTTCGGGGCAGAAATTACCATCCATGCGGGATCTTGGCAATTCCTACGGGGTCAGCACCATGGTGCTCCGGAAAGTTGTGGAACAGCTGGAAAAGGAAGGGCTGGTTGAAAGCTCAAACCGTTCCGGGCTGTTTATTCCGGAAAATCTGAAACAGCATGAACTGTGCGGCGTGATCAACTCCATTCAGATGGGAACGATGGAAAATTATTTTGAAGCATTGCTGCAATGTGCTTCAAAATACAACAGTGTGCCAATGATCGTTCCGCCGATTGATACCAGCATGGAAAGCATGTTGGAAAAAGATCCCCGCCGGGTGTATATCAGCACCTCGGCTGAAGCACTTCCCTATGAAAAACTGCAGCGTATGACTGCCGGGAAAAATGTCATTTTCTGTAATCAATATGAATGGCAGGCGGAAAAACCGGAATCTGCTGTTCTGGCGGATTGGGATGCGATCACAGAGTTGACGCTCAAAGCATTTCTTGATGCCGGGCATGAAAGGATCCTTTTTGTAAGTTATAATCAGGAGCTCCCGGAATTCAAACAGAGACAGTTCCGGAAAGCGGCGAAAAAACTTGGACTGGAACTTGGCTCTCCGGAATTTCAATGGTGTTCTCTGGAGGATTTTGAAAACAATCATTCCAAGATCAGGACGATTTTCCGGGAAAATCCTGCTCCGACAGCAGCCTTTTCACGGGGTGATTCTCTGCTCTATCTTCTGAAGGAACAGTTGCATATCCATTTTCCGATGTATGCAGATATGGATTTTATCGGAACATATAATTCTTTCTGGTCCAATCATACCGGACAGGAATTTGCTTCCTGGGAATGGGATTGGGATATGTTCTGGGAAATGGTCTTCAATCATAAAGATAAAGGTGTGGAATATTATCTTCCGAACCTTGTCAAATGGAATCCGAAAAAAAGAAAAACTCAATAAGATAAGGAGAAAAAGATGAAAAGCATCCAAACAAAAAAAAGTTTTACACTGATCGAACTTCTGGTTGTGATTGCGATCATTGCAATTCTGGCTGGAATGTTGCTGCCTGCGCTGAACAATGCAAGAAAAAATGCAAGGGCATCCAACTGTCTTGCAAATTTGAAACAGATCGGTCTGGCAGTTCAATTCTATCAGGATTCTTATGACGGGTATATCCCCCAGTGGGAGGAGCCTGAAACCGCTGTGAAATGGATCGCCAAACTCAAACCGCTTGTCGGAGATAATTATCAGCTCTGGCTCTGTCCGGACTCCCCTGCCCCCGGGCTGGCAAAAAATGATTCCAGAGAATCCGGTACTGGGAAAGATGATGCTTACAACATTGGAATCAATGGTGCACAGGGCGGCACACAGTTTGCTTTCCGGAACAAGTTTATCAAAGGATCCTCCATCCGCAGCGCATCCAGTCTCATGTATGCCGGAGACGGTGCAGGAAAACACTCCCCGAGCTATAATCCTGTCAATGGAAACGGTGCCTGTCACCTGTCAGCATTCATCTATCCGGACAATGGCGCAGGCTGGGTGATGCGTCATAACAACGGATGCAATATTCTGTTCATAGATGGACATTCCGAACGGGTTGCTAAAACGACCTTCTTCATCTGGAAGGAAAATATGTGGAATACAGAAATACAACATTGGTTTGCTATTTACTAATAAAGGACGAAAGGAAAAGCACGAATGAAAAAAGTTTTTTCGATGGCAGCGGGGATGCTGCTTTCACTGGCAGCGGCAAAAGATTTTACTGTCACGCCATTTGTATCTCTTTCCCCATCAAAGGATTTGAAGACGTATTCCGGGTTCAACGGATTCAGCCGTTATGAGTTCAACCTTGAAAAACCGTCTCTGCTTGCTCCGGCAGATGCCCACGTTCAGCTGGCGACCGACGGCAAGACACTGCGGATCAATGCTGCTTGTGAGCTGGGACCCAAAGGTCTGCTCGCACGGGTCAACCCGCCCGCCGGCGGAATCATGGTGTTCCGCGACGATTGCTATGAAATCGTCGTCTTTCCCCGCCCCAATGACAAAACAGAAAATTATCATTTCTTTATTAACGGAAAAGGCGCAGTCTACGCACGGGCAATGAAAAATGGAAAATTCGCTGCCTGGAAGCTGACAAAAAAATTCAAAAGCGAATACTCCGGAGATACCTGGCATCTTCAGCTGGATCTTCCTCTGGAACAGTTCGGGATCAAGGAGTTGAAACCCGGACAGGCAATAGGTTTGCGGATCTGCCGCAACTGGCGGAACTTGAATCTGAAATACTACGAAGGCTGCATACAGTCTACCTGGAATCAGCTCCGCGCCGCCTTTATCGATGTGGAAAAACTTCCGCTTGTCTATTACAGACCGGATGCTCCGGCGGTGGACTTCTTCCGCGTTGTCACCCGGAAGGAACGGAAGCCCGACTGCCAATTCAGAATCACAAATCCCTCATCCAAAAAGCAGACCTTCTATGCGGAATACCGTCACAAGCTGGAACGGTCCCAGCCTTCTGCCGGGAATTGGATGATCGAACTTGCACCGGGCGAATCCAAAGTCTTTGAAATGCCTATCCCCCAGGTTCTGAACGATGAACAGGTCCTTACCTGTCTGGTTGTGAAATCCGCTGATAAGAAAACCACCTTCTATTATCGTGCCTGTGCCTGGAAACAGGGCAAGGACAATGAATTTTTTGCTCAGCTCAACGGAGATCTTGTTTACATCACCCCGAGAATGGCATATTATCCCTCCACCAACAAAATCCGGATCCAGCTCAACTGCAAAGCAGAACAGAATCTTGCCAAGCTGAAAAAAATCCGTGCCGTTATCTCCACGGATAAAGATGTCAGAATCGCTGAATTTGAACTTCCCATGCCCGATGCGGAAAAAATGTCCGAAGGTCTCTTCCAGCTCCCTGATCTGAAAGAATATACCCGGACAAAGAATCCCTCCGGAAAGTATAAGCTGAGCCTCATCACCGAAGGTTTGAATTATAAACCGCTTGTCATTCCTTTTGAACGGAAACTCTTTGCCTGGGAAGGCAATAATCTCGGAAAAACATTGCGTCTGATCCCCCCGTTCACCCCGCTGAAAGTCCGGGATAACAAACATGTTGATGCCGTTCTGAAAACCTATACCATGAACGGACTCGGCCTGCTTGCCGGATTGAAAGCTGATGGACATCAGATTCTTACCAATGACGGTATGGTTATGGAAGCAGTCATCGGCGGAAAAACCTACCGGGCAAAATCCACCGGATTCCGGTTCACGAAAAAAACCGATCTTGAAGTGGAACTGGAAGCCTCCTGGGAAGCCGGACCGTTGAAAGCAACTGCAAAAGGAGCCTTCGGTCAGGACGGTCTGATGTGGTACACCTTCCAGCTTCAGCCCTGCGCTCAGCCGGTGCAGAGTCTGAAACTGAAACTCGCCTTCCCTGAAAATGAAGTTCCTCTCTACCACGCCTGTACCGATGGACTCCGTTTCAACAACGGCGGAGCCATGCTTCCCGGCAACGGAAGAATCTGGAAATCCGGCGATGCCGCACGCGGAGAAATTCAGAATGATTTTGTTCCCTATCTCTGGGTCGGAAGCGAAGGCCCCGGTCTGGCAATCTTTGCCGATAACGACCGCGGCTGGGTCCGGGCAAAAGATGTTTCTTCTCAGGAACTCTTCCGGAAAAACGGAAAGATCGAACTTGTCTGGAACATAATCACCAATGCTCCGGCAAATTTCAAATTCCTGCCGATCCGGTTCGGGTTCCAGGCTTCCCCTGTCAAACCCATGCCCGAAAACTGGCGTGCGCAGATGACCTGGAACATCACCTGGAAAAACAAAACCATCCAGAAATATATCAAGAACAGAACTCTCTTTGCCGGCGGCGATATGGGCAGAGGGACAATGACCAATCAGTATGTTCCCAGAAACAACGATTATTCCCTCTGGGAAGTCGCCCGCGAAATCAAAAAGACAGGTGTCGTTCCCCCGGGATTCCTGGACAAATGGATCGCCGGTTATCCCACGGAAGAGATCCGGAAAAAATACAGAGGCGAAGTCAGCTACTTCCTTTACATGCTGCGCGGATTCAAGACCTATCCGGATGCACGGATCATGCTTTACACCAACCCCCGCGGATTGAGAATCGACTCCGATGAATCCAATACATTCATCAATGACTGGCTCAGGGAAGAGTTCCATGATTTCCGGACTCAGCAGGTTCCTGTCAACACCGGAAATGCATACAGCGCAACCCCCGTGGAATCCTTCCAGGATTATCTGCTCTGGGGCTACAAAAACTTCTTCGATAATGAGATCGATGATCAGCTTTACTGGGATAACCTCTTCCTTGTAAGCTGCTATGCCCAGAACGGACTGACAGCAACCTACCGTCTGCCCGATGGAAGAATCCAGCCCTCTATGGAAATGGATAATATCCGTCAGCTGATCCGCCGTACAGCAATTTTCATGCTGGATCGCGGCAGAAAACCTGACAACATGGTTCACATGACCAACACCTGCATCCTTCCCGTGCTTTCCTTCGCACAGCAGCAGCTTGACTGGGAAGATAATGACGGGCTTGCTCCATTCCAGGAACGCTATACAAAAGAGTATATCCGGGCTTTGAGCATCGGCTATCAGGCAGGCTGTCTCCCCTGTGTGCTTGGTAAAGTCGCAGGAAAGAGCGGTTCAAAGGAAATGAACTGGTGCATCCGGACAGGAACCGGGGTCGTCATGACCCATGAACTCCGCTGGGCACGTCCTGATGTGGATCCCTACTGGAACATCATGGAAAAGTGGTTTGAATTCGGTTATGGAACCCCGGCAGTCAAAGTCTATAATTACTGGAAGAAAGATTATCCTGTCAGCATCACTGGCGGAGATAACACCTCCATCTATCTGGAAAAAGGAAAACAGTCTCAGCTTCTGGTTTGCAGCTATGGACCTGACACGGCTCTGAACATCTCTGTCAACGGAAAACAGATCACCAAAGCGGTCAATCTGGAAACCGGAAAAGAAATTCCGGTCGTGAACGGAAAACTTCAAATCAAACTTGCAAAATATGACCTGGTCTATCTTGGTCTTGAAACAAAATAATAAGGAGAAAAGAAATGAAACATCTTCTTACAGCCGCCCTGCTTCTTGCAGGAACCGCCGTCCTGAACGCACAGTTCAACAACCCCGTTCTGGATAAACATTCCGACGACGTCACCTTTTATGTAAATTTTGACGAAGGTCCGAATGCGGCACTTTCCACAGGAACGGGTGTCCCCTTCCGTACCTACGGAACCCCTGATTATGCCAACGGTCTTTCCGGAAAAGCACTCCGGTTGGGACAGATCCATTACAGAGGAGCCCAGAACATTGATCTTGCATCCTCCGGAACCCTGATCTACTGGGTCGCTCCGGAAAAAGAAGTAAAGACACCTCCTCCCAACGGAAAAGAACCCGGCTTTATCGCAGTCTGCGTCTCCGGCGGAAAATACTCCTATGCACTTTTCTCCGGGAAAATGGGAGGTCAGCCCTGGAAAAAAGCCCCCCTCAACAGCTACGTCCAGTATGCCCACCGCCTGAAAATCAAACACGTCAACTGTCTTACCAGAACAAACAAATTCTTCTGTATTGCTGACTGGAATCCCGGTGATTGGAAGATGTTTGCTGTGACCTGGACCCCCGGAAAGATCTCTGCTTCTTTCAACGGCGAAGCCATGACACACTCCACATTGAAAGTTCCCATGACCGGACCAACCGATGAAATCAGACTTGGTTTCGGCAAAGATGCCATTGTCGGGCAGGTGCTTCTTGACGAAGTCATCATTCTGAAAAAGGCTCTTACTGAACAGGAACTCAAAGAGATCTATGATCTCTCCATAAAGCAGATGAAAAAGTAAAATTTCTGCAGAAAGATTCCATGGAAGCCGGTTTTCGCCGGCTTCTTTTTTTTGCGTGAAAAAAGATCTTTTGAACAGCATTTCTCCGGAGAAAAAATCTCTCAAAAGTTTTTTCAGAAAATCTTTGAAATGACATTTGAAAAACCGGAAAAATACGCTATGTTGTCCTTGGATAAAAAATATTATTTTTTCAGGAGGACTCATGAATTTTACAGCCGCACTTTCCCTGGGAGAAGTCTCAGGAGTTTACTATGCATTCGTTCATTCAGATAAGGTTGGACAGGGGATCGTTGTGATCCTCAGCATTTTTTCTGTAATCACCTGGTGTTTGATGCTGATCAAAGGGATCGGTTTGGGACAGGCATATAAGGACTCCCGCAGATTGCTGGGCGAACTCCGGAAAAAGAGTAATCCTCTTGCCTTGAAAAGCATGATGGATCAGGAAGATACACCTGTTTCCCGAGTGTTTCATGCCGGATATACCAGATTGGGACAACTCTGCGGCGGAGAAGAAAAAATTCACCGCAGAAAAGCTTTGAGTGAAGGAGAACTCCGGGTTGTCCGTACCGCACTGGAAGAAGCAGTCTCCGATCAGATCGTGGTTCTGGAAGATAAGGTTATTTTCCTGATGACAGCCGTCAGTATCAGTCCATTCCTCGGACTGTTCGGAACTGTCTGGGGAATCATGCTTGCCTTTACAGAGATGGCGATTCAGGGGAAACCGGATATCTCCACGCTTGCCCCCGGGATCTCCGGTGCGTTGCTGACAACCGTCCTCGGTCTGGTCGTGGCAATGCCCTCCCTCGTCGGGTACAACTATATTACCTTCTATATTAAACAAATCACCGTTTTTCTTGATAACTTTGTGGAAGAATCCCTTTCCAAATTTGAAATGGAACGGGTTATTCAGGAAAAACGGGCGGAAGAAGCAGCCGCAGCAGAGGAACGGGCGCTTCTTACAGAAGAAGTCCCTCAGAGAGCTCCTCAGGCAGCCCCGTCCCCTGCCCCGCAAAGACAAGATCCCAGAAACAACCGTTTTTTCTGAGGTGAATCATGGCCCGGCACAGATTTCAGAATCAGCCATTTGATCAGATCAACGTGACAAACCTGATTGACACGTTGTTCTTCCTGCTTATTATTTTCATGCTGACAGCTCCGCTGCTGGAGTACAGCATGGATGTCCGCCCGCCCTCTCATAATGCGGAGGAAATCAAACCGGATGAGTTTTCCAAAACAGTCAATGTCAGAGCAGATGGAAAAATCATTTTCGAAAATCGGGAAGTAACAATCGAAGAACTGGCGGAACAGTTGAAAACATTGCGCGCGACGGATAAAAAATATAACTTCTTCCTCCGTGCTGATGCAGAATTGAAATACGGCACGGTGATCGGAGTTCTCCGGGAATTGAAAAATGCCGGATTTTCAGAAATCTCCCTGATAACTGCAGCTGAGGAGTAATCTCAGAATGTTGCTTACCCGGACACATTATGCAGCTCCCGATGAGCCTTACCATTACGTTGGATCTAAATTAAAACGGTTCATCGTCTGGCTGGTGATCGGTGTCCATGTGGCTGTTATCATCATTCCGGGACTCGTTATGGCGCTGATCGCGTGGCTCAAACCCCAGGATGTCCTGGTCAGCAAAGTTGTGCTGGTGGACAGTATGCCCAATGAGCATACCACCCCCTCTTTGAACCCGGGAGCGGCACCGACTCCAAGCAATGATCCCCCGGTTCCGCCGGATCTGCCAGATATCCCTGAAATGCAGGAAGTCCCTGCCCCGCAGCCGCCTCAGCCGAAACCGGTTCCGCCGACTCCGAAGCCCACGCCCAAGCCGACGCCCAAGCCTGCTCCGAAACCGACTCCTAAGCCGACGCCCAAGCCTGCTCCCAAGCCGACTCCTAAGCCAACACCGAAACCGACTCCGCCGAAGAGCACATGGAAACCATTGGATGCCAAGCAGATCAAAATTCAGCAGGGCCGCAGACGGAATCCCTCCAGGACAAACCCCAGATCAAGTGCGCCTTCCCAGCTTGCCGGAGATATCCGCACAGCTGCAAGCACTCCCGGCGGCGCAGGCGGACCGAAAGGTACTTACTCCCCTAACGCAAACGATTATTATGTGAAAGTCGGAGCTTTTCTGCGGTCAAAATGGATCGACCAGCCAAGTGTCAGCGCGTTGGGCGGACAGCGGCCGGTGGTGCATGTCAAGTTCAATGTTGCTCCCAACGGAAGAATCATTTCCACCCAGATCGTCAGACGGAGCGGGAACTCCGTCATGGATGCCTCTGTTGAGCGTTTTTTGAGATCTCTGACCATGATTCCAGCCCCGCCGAAAGGGCTCAGAACATTTACCGTTACCATGCGAATTGAGGATTGACCGATGAAACGGGATTCTGTTTATGCGATGCTTCTCTTCTTCGCGGCGCTGATCCTCAGGATCGCTTTCGCAATCCCGGGATTGAATGATCCGGAACTGTTGATGCGCCCGGATTCAGCAACTTATCTTGCTCCTGCGCAAGCACTTCTGGAACACGGGATCTATGGACATGAAACTGTTCCGACGGCTTTGCGGGTTCCGCTTTATCCTGTGCTGCTCCTCCCGTGGCTGTGGCTGGACGGGGGAAGTGCCGGAGCGTTTTGTATTCTGGCAAATATTGTTCTCTCCTCCCTGAGTGTTCCGTTGATCTGGCTCTCATGCAGGGAGTTCGGATTATCCGGAAAAAGTTCTCTGTTCGGAGTCAGCCTGGTTCTTCTGACCCCGACAGCTGTTGCATTGTCGCCGATGTTTCTCTCGGATGGTCTTTTTCTTACGATCACGGCGCTGGAACTGTTTCTGACGGTAAAATTCATTCAGCGGAAAAGAAGTTTCTGGCTTTACCTTGCGGCGATGACCGGTGGGCTCGGAGTGCTGACCCGTCCGCTGAATCTGCTCTGGATCCTCCCGTTTCTCTTTACAATTGTAATTCTTCATACCGGAAATTGGAAGATCCGGCTCCGGGATTGCTTGATTTCTCTTCTTCTGTTTCTGGCAATGTTTGTTCCATGGGTTTTCCGGAATCACGCCCAAGGGTTCGGCTGGCGAATCGATACGGTTTCCGCAGACTCCCTCAAACACAATGCCGCCGTGGTTGAAAGCCGTGTTACGGGCAGACCGGCACAGGAATTC
The DNA here is from genome assembly GCA_017456805.1 of Lentisphaeria bacterium. Next base: position 59,814 of record JAFTIQ010000031.1, on the reverse strand, counting down.
CGGGAGGAATATGACCTGCATTTCCGGGCTCTCTTTGAAAAAGATCCGGAACATTTTGCAACAGAAGATGCCAAGCTGACATATCAGGAAAAATATCTTTCAGTAATTATAAGAAAACATCCGGGCGCATATTTGAAAGGATTCTACCATCCGGTCAACTATGTTCCGGATGTCCCGAGTTTTCTGGAAAATCTGGGTTTGAGCCGCGGCGGACAGGGGACATGGGATGTGGTCATCAATCATGGGTTGTTTGCAGGGATCCGGCATTATTTCGGGGGAAATTATCTTCTTCCGGCAATGCTTTTTCCCCTTTGTCTGCTTCTTCTTGCAGGATATCTTTCCGGCGGATATGGATTTTTCCGGCTGATTTTGCAAAAAAAATGGGTTTTGCCCTTGCTTTTTCTGCCGTTTGGATTCTATTATATGACAGTGACCGGACCGGTGGCATATCCCAGATTTTCGCTTCCGATCCTGCCATATCTCTCACTTCTTGCCGCAGTCGGATTCCAACTGTTCCGTGAACGGAAAGAAAAGAGAGAACTGATCAACACTTCAGAAAGGAACTTTTGAATATGGCTTTGATCCTTGGTTTTGAATCGAGCTGCGACGAAACAGCGGCTTCGGTTGTCAGAGATGGACGGTTCGTCCTGTCCAGTGCAATCTCAAGTCAGATTGCAAAACATGCGCCCTACGGCGGAGTTATCCCGGAATTAGCTGCAAGAGAACATCTTACAGCTTTGCGCCGGATCACAGATGAAGCACTGACCGGAGCCGGAGTCACTCCGGAAGAGATCGATTGTGTCGCAGTAACCAATGGACCGGGGTTGGTTCCTGCGCTGCTCTGCGGTTTAAATTTCGCAAAAGGATTTGCCTCTGCACACAAAAAACCGATCATCGGAGTCAACCATTTTCTCGGTCATATCTATGGAGTTTTTCTTGATGCGGAAGAAGATATTTTTGCGCAGAAAGAACTGTTTCCGATGGCGGCACTGGTGGTATCCGGCGGGCATACCGCACTGGTGATCATTGATTCAGAGGGATCCGTCAAATTAGTGGGAACCACACTGGATGATGCTGCAGGAGAAGCCTTTGACAAAGCGGCAAAAATGCTGGATCTCGGATATCCCGGCGGTCCGATTATTGAAAAAGCCGCAAAACTGGGCAATGCTGCAAAATATCATTTTCCGCGTTCGCTGACCGGTTCTGCCGGACGTGCCCTTGACCCGGCAAACAGATTCAATTTCTCCTTCAGCGGGGTCAAAACTGCTATGCTTTATCACGTTCATAATCTCTGCGAAGAGTTGAAAACGGACCGGCTGGACGGTGAACCGCTTTATGACACCCTCGCCTCCTATCAGGAAGCAATTGTGGATGTTCTGTGCAGCAAAGCTGTGGATGCGGCAAAATTTTATGGTGCAAAGAGTTTGATTCTCTGCGGCGGAGTTGCCTGCAACGGTGCGTTGCGGGAACGGTTCGAAGCTGCGACGCCGAAGTCGCTGAAAGTTTTCCTTGCTCCGAGAAAATATTGCACGGATAATGCTGCTATGATTGCCGGAGTTGCCTACCGCTACTATCAGGCAGGCAAATTCTCCGATCTTTCCATGGATGCGTATGCCAGATTCTCAGGGGATTTGAAAATCCCCATGGAATGAGTTTTTTCACATTGCGGAAAGTGTTTTGTTCAGCTCTTCGCGGATGGTTTCAGCAACGCCTTCTGCATCTGCCTTTGAGACAGCACTTTCCACATAAACTTTGATAGCGGATTCCGAATAGGATTTCCGGACCAGAGCCCAGACTTTTCCCATGGAGATCCGGATCCCATCCAGTTCTTCCGGATGAAAACGGTCATACTTGTTAGCCAATGACCGGATCGCATCTTCTGCGGATTGTGCATTACATTCCACGGTCAGCACGGCGGAATGATATTCCGGAAGTTCCGCCATCAGTTCTGAGACTTTCCGTTTGGCATAAGCGAGTTTTTCCAGCGTCAGAGCCATTGCGGTATAACTGTCCCTGCAGGGATGCACCTCGGGCCAGATCACGCCGCCGCCCTCGGCTCCCAGAACGGTGTTATTCTGAAGAATGGAATGTCCGATATTTGCCTCTCCGACTTTGGTATAGAAAACCTTTCCGCCCTTTGCCTCTGCCATATTTTCGAGCGCGGCAGTTGTCTGAATACTTGCAGAAACACTTCCGGGAGTCCGTTCCAGAACCCGCAAACAGGGCAGAAGAATGGATTTCTGTTCGCTCAAAACAGTTCCGTTTTCATCAAGCAGCGTAATGCTGTCGCCATCGGGATCCTGAGCAAATCCGGCATCGCAACCGTTTTTCCGGACACATTCGGAAAGCTCCCGGAGATTTGCTTCCACCGGTTCCGGGCAATGCTGAAAGATTCCATTTGGGACTTCATTCAGAGTATAGATCTCATCGACTCCGAGATTTTTCAGAAAGCGTTTGGTATAAACGGCACCGACTCCGTTGCAGCAGTCGACAGCAATTTTCAGATTTGCTGCCCGGATCGCAGCCGTATCAATCCTGCTCCAAATCTTTTTTGCATGTTCTTCAAAGAGATCCTGATCTGTACTCAACGCATGATATCCGTTTTCCCGGATAAATCCATCCTCGGGCTGATTGTAAATATCAAAAAGGGCAGACATCTCCTGATCGGAGAGGTACATTCCATCCTGATTGATGAATTTCAATGCGTTCCATTCCTGGGGATGCTGGCTGGCGGTGATTGCGATTGCACCGGAACAGCCGTGTTCTTTCACAGCAAGCTGCAGGGAGGGCGTTGGGATCACGCCTGCGGAAATCACCTTGCATCCGGCTGCGAGCAATCCGGAAATCACTGCATGCTCCAGCATGATTCCTGAAGGTCTGGTATCCCGTCCGACAAGAACGGTTCCTTTTCCGACGTATCCTCCGAAGGAGGCTGCGAAATCTGCTGCAAGAGAGGGCTGGAGCCGTTCGCCCACAACACCGCGGATACTGCTTATTCCAACGATCAATCTACGGTACTGATTCATTCTCCCACCACCCTTTCCAAAATGGAGATAATATTCATTGCTTTTTCTTCTGCTTCTGCCCGGGTTTTCCATTCCAGAATCATCCGCAAACTGGGTTCTGTACGGGACGCCCGGATGTGAACCCACCCGTCTGCCCAGTCAAACCGGAAACCGTCAAGACTGGAAAACTCAGCATCGGGGAAGAGTTTGATCAGCTTTTTGCTGGCGGCATAAACGTGCACCGAACGGCAGGGAATCGTCCGCTTGATGATATGATACCGGGGCAGCATGGATGCCAATGCGCTCAGAGACGTTTCCCTGCGCGCCATAAGTTCCAGAATCTGCATCATGGAAGCAAACCCGTCGAATCCGGCAGCACCGCTGGAGCTGAGAGCCGTCCCGCCGCTGCCATCCCCGCAAAGAACAGCATTTTTCTCTTTCATCAGTTCTATGGTATAGGTTTCACCGGTCATACCTTTGCAGACTTTTCCGCAGTGCCGCGCCACGACCTGATCAAGAGTTCGGGTGGAGCAGGTATTGGTTGCGATGATCTTGCCCGGTCCTGTTCCGGAAAGGATATTTTCTGCCACGAGGGGGAAGGTATATTCTTCGGAAAGCGTTTCACAGGTATCCGTGACCAGGGCAAGGCGTCCCACATCGCTGCTGAATACGAATCCGGCATCTGCGTTCAGGGGCTTCATGATAGACTTCACCTGAGCGGAATTTCTGGGCCGGGGCTCAGGTCCATGGGGCAGTTCTCCGGAAAGAGAATCATTGATGACCACTGCATCCAGATTGGCTTTCCGCGCGATTCTGTTGAAGAGTACTGATCCGGAACCATTACAGAAATCAGCCACGATCCGGAAATTCCGGGAACGGATCAAATCAAGATTCACACTGCTGAACAGATCATCCACATAGTCAAATACGATCGTCTCTGGAGCCTGCCGGATCGTCCCGCAGCCATCCCATCCGGCAGAATGAAATACATTCCCGTGATAGATCTCCAGCATTTCCTGAGACTCCGTCGGGGTCAGACAGGCACCGGAGGCACTGAGTCCGACCAGGGCATTCCAGCCCGCCGGATGATGCCCAGCTCCGATCAGGATCCCCCCATCCAGCTTCAATTTCCGGACACCGAAGTGCAGTACCGGAGAAGGTGTGATTCCGAAATCAACAATAGAACATCCGCAGGCAAGAAGTCCGGAAATGACAGCAGACTTCAGCATCTCTGAAGAAGCCCGGGTATCCGTTGCGATCCCGATCACAGGCTGTTCTGTCTTCTGAGTTACGGAAACCCAGGTTCCGAGGGCTGATGCATAACGGATCGCCAACTGATGTGTCAAAGCGGTTCCGACTTCACCGCGCAATCCGGCTGCGCCCAAGCGTAAGAATCTCATTCGTTTTTCCCCTTTCCTATGTATTTCAATTTATAATTCCGCGGAGAAAGACCGGTTTTCATCTTGAAAAAGTTGGAAAAATAATACTGATCCGAAAACGAAAGATGAGCTGCGATCTCTTTAATGGAGAAACTGGAATACAGCAGCAGGCGTTTTGCCAGCTCCATTTTTTTTGACATTAAATAATCGTAAGGAGTGACCCCGAAAGCATTCCGGAAGATCCGGATCAGATGCGCCTCGGAATACTCCGATTTTTTGGCATATTCCACAAGATTGAATCCTGTTGTCATGGAAGCATCCAGTTTTTCTTTCAATGCCTCCACCTCGGGAGGATAAACTGACGGGGTTCCATAAGTCACCCGTGCAAGTTCGTTCACAAACTGATGAAACAGCAAAGCACTCTGCTGATTCACGGTTTCCGAGTTGGGATTCAGTGCCATCATATCCTCAAAGAAATGTTTGAGCTGAGGACAATCCGGGAAATAATAAACCTCATCCAGCCGGTATGCCTTCAAAAGAGAAACCATGAGTTCGCCATCAATCACAAAAAAAAGTTTATGCCAGGGATCTTCCCGGTTCGGTGCATAACAGTGGTCGCTCCATTTCGTCAGGAAATAAATGCTGTCAGTGGCTGGCGCAAAGGATTTCCCGTTGATTTTCAACACACCAGCTCCCCGGATCACATACTCGATTGTACAGGCTTTATAGTCAGACCGTTCAATCACAGGAGTACGGGCATCTGCATAGGCATGGGTCGCCGCAATCAGTTGAAACGGGAAGTCATCCTTCTGAAACGGATCTTCCATTTTAGCAGTTTCGCTTGTCAATATTCTACATCCTTTTTTTGATATCTTTCATGTTTTTTGCTGTATTCCAGCTTGAACTTTACTGAATTAGTTATAAATTAATCCATAATTCGGCAATTTCCAGTCAAGAATCAAAAAAATAAAGGAATTTTCTTATGGAAATGTTAAAAATCGGTTTGATCGCCACCGGCGGACGCGGAAAAAATGGTTATCAGGCACACAATCCTGAAAAAGGTGTGGAGATCGTTGCAGGCTGCGACATCACGGAAACTGCGGAGCAGGAATTCAAAGAGCAGTTCCCCAATGCCGCCTTCTACAAGGATTACAAAGAACTCCTCAAAGTAAAAGAAATCGGAGCGGTTTTCATCTCTACTCCCGATTTCCTTCACGAAGAAATGGCGGTTGCCGCACTCGAAGCCGGGAAGGCTGTCTACCTGGAAAAACCTATGGCAATCACGATCGAAGGCTGCGACAGAATCCTCAGAACAGCTTATGAAACCGGTTCCAAACTTTTTGTCGGACACAATATGCGCCACTTCCCGGCAGTCCTCAAAATGAAAGAAGTCATCGATTCCGGTCTGATCGGAGAAATTCAGGCCGGATGGTGCCGCCACTTTATCTCCTACGGCGGAGATGCATACTTCCGTGACTGGCACTCCGAACAGTGCAATGCCACCGGACTCCTCCTGCAGAAAGGTGCTCATGATATCGACGTTATGCACTGGCTCATGGGCGGTTATACCAAAAAGGTAACCGGAATGGGGCAGCTCTCCGTTTACAACAGATGTAAACGCCGTTCCCCTGAAACACCGGGCTGCGCAAAGTGGAGCGATGAACAGTATCCGCCTCTGGAATGTGACGGATTCTCCCCTGTCATCGATGTGGAAGACCATAATATGGTTCTGATGCAGCTGGATAACGGAACTCAGGCCGCCTATCTCCAGTGTCACTACACCCCCGATGCCGAACGGAACTACACCTTCATCGGAACCAAAGGACGGGTGGAAAATATCGGGGACTTCGGCGACTGCCAGATCCACGTCTGGACTCAGCGCGGCAAACGTTCTGAGCCCGATATCATTTATCATCTGAAGCCTATTTCCGGAACTCATGGCGGCGGCGACCCCAGAATCGTTGCAAACTTCATCGATTTCGTCCGTTTCGGTGCGAAGACAAACACAAGCCCCGTGGCAGCACGGAATGCTGTCGCGGCAGGTGTTCTTGCTCATGAGGCGATGAGAACAGACGGTCATCTCCGGGAAATCCCCCCCGTGGATCCTGAATTGATCGCTTACTTTGAAAACAATCAGGTCAAGTAAGATCTGATCGGAATAAAACATTCAGAGCTGCAGTTCTGCTGGAAACGGCAGACTGCAGCTTTTTTTTCGGGAAAATGCGGGAGTTATTTTTGAGCGTATTGTTTCCAGAACTCGGAAGCAGTTTCAGATTTTTCGCTCCGGGGAACTGCGTAACGTTTGCTGATAAACAGGAGCTGCGGCAATTTCCGGAGCGGCTCAATATTTCCGGGATCCGGAGGCAAGCTCAAATATTGCAGAGATTCCATGTTGAAAATCGGTGTAAGATCCTTGACTCTCTTGCATTGGAACAGTCCGAGGTTTTTCAGTTTCATGGATTGGATCGGAGCAAGAGAGGAAATTCCGGAACCATCCACAAGCAGAATTTCCAACGGCATATCTTTCAGGGGCATCAATGAGATAAAAGAATTTTCTCCAGCATCCAGAAAACGCAGTTTCATTCCGTAAAGGGAGTCCAGCGAATGGATCAGATTTCCGCGGATCGCCAGAAAATCCAGATTCTGACCGGCAAGCGGTTTCAAAGATGCGATCTTGTTGTAGGAAACATCCAATGTCCGCAGCCGGACCATGTTCAAGGGCTCCAGGGAAGTAATCCGGTTCCGCTTGCAATTCAAATCTTTCAGCGCAATGTATCTGAGCGCATCCAGAGAAAGGATCATATTATCAGAGCAGTTCAACACTTCCAGCGGCATCCGCTCCAATCCGTCCAGAGAGGTCAGGCGGTTGCCGGAACAGTTGAGATAATTCAATCTCATCCCCTGCAATTTTGCCAGAGAAGTGATTCCGTAACCGGAAAGCTCCAGTCTGTTGATATTTTTATTTTTTGCAATATATTCCAGCATGGCATCCAGCACATTGGGCGGAAGCTTTTTATTGGGAAGCTGAAGTATTTTCAGCATGATCTCAGATTTCGGATCCAACTGAAAGACTTGGTCAAGGGTTTCAAATGCCAAAGTATAGCGCTGTTCATTCCAATAAGAAAGAGCATCGATTTCCAGAATTTGAACGCTGAACTTCGGCGACTGGATTTTGGGGACCAGGCGTTCTTTGATATCGTTCCGGACAGTTTCCCGTTTTCCGGGGTCCCTCAAATATGCGGCAGCGGCGTATGCCTTCATGATCGCCATATCTGTAATGGGGCCTTGTTTATAGCTCTCCGCGATTATCAGATATTGCTCCACAGCATCGGCATAATGTTTCCGTTCCAGCAGCACATCGCCGGCGATCAGGGGGCTTGCCTTTTCTGCCGGAGCCTGACGGTAAAGTTCCAGGGAATGAAGAATGGTTCCTTCGCCGTCGGAACGGATTCCGAACGAACCGATCTTGGCGGTTGTCAGCGGGAACATATCAATCGTGTCAAACGCCTCTTCTCCATTGATAGAAACCCGGAAATGATTGTCTGACCGTTCTATCTCAACGGTATTCAGTTTTTCCGGTATAATTGTGGAATCTCCGGAAACAAAGGATGTTCCGTTTTTCCATATAATATCATGTCCGCCCTGAACTGCTGATAAGGAAAAGACATATCCGGTGGGATTTTCCCAGCTGAAAGCAGTGCTTTGGATGGGAGTATTCAATGCGATTCGCAGAACACTTCCATACTTCGGAACGAACTTCAGAACGGCTTTTGTTCCGGAGCCGAGCGGAAGATCTTTCAGGAAAAACCACTCCTGACTCTTCATAAACATTCCGTTGCGGTTCCGCCGCCACTCATCAACGGTGGAATAAACGGTCGAGTTATAAAAAGCATAATTGCCCTGAAGTTCAGAACGTCCGGTAAAATCCTCAGAGTAAACGGGGATCCAGTCCGGTTTATATTTGGAAGCCTCATCCAGGGCATAGAAAGAGATTCCCAGCAGCAGGAAAATAGAAAGAGTGATTGCCGGGAATGTAATCTTATTCCGCCGGATCAGAAGGAAGAACCGTTTGAGAACTCCGGCTTTTTCTGCCTGAGTTGCAAAACCGTTCCGGAAGGAATACACCTCATCCCGCAATTCTTTGACACTCTGATAACGTCCGGGCAGTTGAACAGTCATGGCTTTCCGGATCACAGCCTCCAGCGCATAAGGGATCATCCGTTCCGGAGCTCGCTCTCTGGGAGGAATGATCCGCCCTTTGACGGTATCCGTCATCATCTCTTTCATCGTGGTGCTGCGTTCTGAAATAGGATTCTGATAGGTAGCGATGGAGTAAAGAATTGCGCCGAGAGAATAAACGTCTGTCCGGAAATCCTTCAAGCTGTTTTTTCCGGCTGCCTGCTCAGGCGCCATATAACCGGGAGTTCCCTTGGTGACACCGTCAATGGTCACTCCGGGGATAAAATTCTGATTGGAATAGGAAGGCGCTTCCGCTTCTTCATCTTTATCTGCTTTGGAAATAACTTTTGCCAGACCGAAATCCATCAACAGCACTTCACCGAAGTCGCCGATCTGAATATTTTCGGGCTTCAAATCAAGATGGATCACTCCTTTGGAGTGGGCAAACGCCACAGCATCACAGACTTTTATAAAAATGCGCAGCAGAGCATCCAGCGTATAAAGCTCTTTATACTCGGGATCCCCGGCGTTTAATTTTTTCAGAATGGAAGCCAGAGTTTCTCCCCGCAGAAGCTTCATGGTAAAGTAGGGAGAACCATTGGAATCGATTCCGATATCGTGAACAGGAACGATGTTCGGGTGTTCGAGGCTTGCAGTGATCCGCGCCTCTTCAATAAACCGCTTTGTTTCTTTGTCGGGGCGGTTTGCGGAATCCGGGAAAAGAGCCATTGCGATATCGCGCATAGTATCCCGGTCTTTGACCTGGATCACCATTTTCATACCGCCGCGACCGATATTTTTCCGGAAGATATACTTTTCCTTCGGCTTCAGAGTCAGTTTCGGGACATCTCCCGAGCCGGCTGATTCACCGAAGGAATCAAGCTGATTCCGGTTTTTAACGGTGGAAGCACGGTCCATATCAATACGGACCGTGCGTGTCTTATCACTGGAAAAGAGCTGATCCATATCGATACGGACCGTCTTTTCCTGAATGTCTCCTGCGGGGGCGGAGCCCAACTTGCTCAATGGGTCTTCGCTCATGCTCTCTCTCCGGAATCCAAGCAGGATCAGAAAATGAATTTCACGTCAGCAAGTCTGCGTGAGAATTCATCAAGAACTGCTTTTTCAGCAGCATCGCCGCCGCGGGCAACAAAGGTTGCGCTGAAACGGACATAACGTCCGGCATCATCCCAGGGCACGGTGCTGATAAGTTTGTTGTGAATGAGCCACTGGCTGAAATCTTCACCGGTTGCGAATTCGGTTCCGTCAGAAGCAGCTTTGGGAGCTTCCACATAAAGGTAGAAACTTCCGGCAGGAACTTTTGCATTGAAACCGATTTTCTTCAGGGTGTCGACCATGCTGGTGAGACGGCGCTGATATTTTTCGCTGATGGCAGGGGTGATCGCTTCCTGATCATCCAATGCTGCGATAGCGGCTTTCTGAATTGCAATGAACTGTCCGCTGTCTGCATTGTCTTTCACGGTTGCGAAGGCTTTGACGGCAAGAGGATTTCCGCAAACCCAGCTCAAGCGCCATCCGGTCATATTGAAGCCCTTGGACATACTGTGGAGTTCCACAGCCACATCTTTTGCTCCGGGGAGAGAAAGGATACTCAGGGGTTTGCCCTTGAAGTTCAGGGGAGCATAAGCGGCATCGCTGACGATCAGGATATTGTTTTTCTTTGCAAATTCGATTGCTTTTGCGAAGAATTCAGGGGTGGCAGATGCACCTGTCGGGTTGTTGGGGTAGTTCAGATAAAGCAGTTTTGCTTTCTTGCACTGTTCCGGTGTCAGGCTGTCAAGATCAGGAAGGAATCCATTCTTTTCCAGCAGGGGCAGCTTGATGACTTCACCGCCGAGATAGGAGGTCCAGGTTCCCAGAACAGGATAGCCGGGGATGGTGATGATGGTTGCATCGCCGGGGTTGATGAAACATGCGGGAAGAAGAGAGAGGGCAGATTTGCTTCCGATTGCATGGCAAACTTCGGTATCTGCATCCAGTTCCACATTGTAAAGGCTCTTCATGTAACGGACGACTGCTTCTTTGAAATCGCTGATTCCGTTATCGGCATAGATACGGTTTTCCCATTTTTCGACTTCTTTTTTCATAGCTTCCACAACGCTGGGGAATGCCATGTCATCGGGTTCGCCGACGCCCATATCGATGAGTTCCACTCCGGGGTTTGCTGCAGATGCTGCGCGTTTTGCCCGTTTGATCTTTTCAAACTTGTAGATCTGAGTGTCTTTTCCAAACCGGTTTCCGCCGATCCGTTCGGCGAACATCTCCTGAAGCATGCTTTCTTCCATGGTTTGTCTTCCTTCTATAATGAGGTTATTTGTTTTCGATGTAAGTTCCATCTTCCTTCGCCTTTGCGTAACGCATCCGTTTCCGCTCAAGCTCATTCAGATATTTTTTCCGCAAACGGACGAAATGGGGAGTCGTTTCCACATATTCATCGTCTGCAATATATTCCAATGCTTCTTCCAAACTCATTTTCTGAGCAGGGGCGATCTTCATATTCCGGTCAGATCCGGCAGCTCGCATATTGGAAAGTTTCTTTTCCCGCTGTACGTTCACTTCAAGATCGCCTTCTTTACAGTGTTCGCCAACGATCATTCCTTCGTAAGTATCTTCCCCGGGTTCAATGAAGAAGATCCCGCGCTGCTGAAGTCCGTCGATCGCGTAGGGAATTGCTTTGCCTTCGCCCATACTCACGAGAACCCCGTTGATACGGCTGGGGATTTCGCCCTTGTGGGGAGCATAATTATCAAAACGGTGAGACATGATTGCCTGTCCGGCGGAAACGTTCATCACCTTGCTTCTCAGTCCGATGATACCGCGGGTCGGGATCATGAACTGCAGGAACTGGCGGGTTCCGCGCTGTTCCATTTTGATCATTTCCCCTTTCCGGAGTCCGACGAGTTCAATGATTTTTCCGGTGCAGCCTTCGGGGGAATCCACGGTCAACTCTTCAATCGGTTCATGTTTGACACCGTCGATGGTCTTGAAGATCACCTGCGGCTGAGTAATGGTAAGTTCATATCCTTCCCGGCGCATATTTTCGATCAGGACGGAAAGGTGCAGGATTCCGCGTCCGCTGACATTGAAGGCATCTGTTCCGGTATCTTCGATCCGGATCGCCACATCACGTTCCGCTTCTTTGAAAAGACGTTCCCGGATATGACGGCTGCTGATGAATTTACCGTCTCTGCCGAAGAACGGAGAGTCATTCACGCGGAACATCATGGAAAGAGTTGGTTCATCCACGGCGATCGGCGGCATTGCTTCCGGCTGTTCCGCAGAGGCAATGGTATCGCTGATATCAATTCCTTCGATTCCGACGACGGCGCAGAGGTCTCCGCATTCCACACAGTCAACGTCTTTCCGTTCGATTCCCTGGAAGGTGAAGAGCTGCTTGATATTGGCATTGACAGTTTTCCCGTCGCGCTTGATCAGAACAAGAGGTTCATTCAGGTTCAGCACGCCGCGATTGACACGGCCGATCCCGATTCGGCCCACATAATCATTGTAATCCAGAGTTGAGATCTGCATCTGCACGGCACCTTCCTGAACGGGCGGCGGGGGGATGTGATCGATCATGGCATCCATCAGGGGCACGATGGAATCACGGCTTCCGTTTTCCAGATCATCGGTTGCCCAGCCATCGCGTCCGCTGGCATAAAGGATCGGGAAGTTGATCTGTTCATCGGTGGCATTGAGATCCATGAAGAGTTCCAGGACTTCATCCAGAACTTCATTTGCCCGGGCATCAGGACGGTCCACTTTATTGACGACAACGATGATTTTCAATCCGAGGGCGAGTGCTTTATCCAGCACGAACCGGGTCTGAGGCAGCGGGCCTTCTGCGGCATCAACCAGCAGCAGTGCGCCGTCAGCCAGGTTCAGCACGCGCTCCACCTGTCCGCCAAAGTCACTGTGCCCCGGAGTATCGATCACATTGATCTTGGTATCCCGGTAATTCAAACTGATATTCTTTGCAAGAATCGTGATCCCGCGCTCCCGTTCCAAATCATTGCTGTCCATAAACCGGGTATTCATTTCCTGATTTTCGCGGAACAGTTTGGATTGTTTGATCAACTGATCCACAAGTGTGGTTTTCCCGTGGTCAACGTGAGCAATGATCGCTACATTTCTGATGTTCTGATTTCCCATAATCCTGTCATGGAACCTTTTTGTTGATATCTCTATTCTGCCGGCTTCCGCACCTTTGCGGATTTTCAACTCTCTTCCGGCGTTACTCCTGAAATTTACGGAACGCTTAATATATCACGTTTTTTATCATTTTTCAAGGAATTTTTTTGTCTGTCTCAAGAGATATTTCAGATTTTTTTTAATTTCTGCGGTTTCTTTGACAGATCCAGGGCAGCATTTGATCCATCCCCACAGATCAATCCGGGAAAAATCTTTGAAAAAGAATGATACAAGCTTGAAAAAAACAAAAACTGTACTACCTTACTCTATTTGAGTGTGGAACGCAAGGTTGAGTTTATTTTTTTCCTCAGGCTGAAAGAATTTATACAATAAAGCACCGCAAAATGCGTTTACTGGAAAACGGGGAGAAAAAAAACTTAAATCTGTCTGGAGGTCAGAATGAAAAAATTATCCCGAATCAGCACAGTCATTCTTTTAATGTTTGCTGTATGTATTTGCTTTGCACAGGAACAGCGTCCCGGCGGGACACCGCCGCAGCGGGGCGGAAGAGATTCCGGACGGCGCGGCGGGTTCATGCGGGGTCCCAGAACAAATCCCAGAGCCGAAGCTGAAAAGAAATTGAAAGAACTTTATCCCGCAGAATACGCCGAAATCCTGAAACTCCGGGAAGAAGCCGAAAAGAAATTGCAGGAACTGGCAAAAAAAGCCAATATCACCCTTCCTGCCCTGCCCAAATCTTTCGAAGAAAGAATGGCAGAGCTGAAAAAGAAATATCCGAAAGAAATGGCTGAGATCGAAGCATTGCAGAAAACTGACCGCAGAGCGGCTTTTGCAAAACTCAGAGAATTGATGGAAAAAGACGGTATTGCTCCCGGCGGAGCTCCCGGTACAGAAGAAACTCCTCCTGTAAGAGAGAATCCCAACAGAAAACTTCGGGAGGTTCAGAGAAAATATCCGGAAGAATGGAAAAAAATCCAGGCACTCCGCCGAACTGATCCGGCAAAAGCACGGCAGATGACCCGGGAACTGATGCAGAAATATGACAGAGAAAGCGGGAAGTAATTGAAGTTTCAACAGGCAAAAAAACTGGCAGTTGTCACCTTTTCCGGAAGCACCGTACGGGGGGTTCTTTTCCGCCGGACAAAAAATCTTCTGGAACCGGTAAGCTGGATCAGTGAAACAATATCAGAAAAAGATCCCTCCGCCGCATGGAAAACGGTTCTGAAACAGATGGGGCGCGGCAAAGATTGTCCGCTCTATCTGGCAGGAGTCCTGCGGGAAGGTATCTGTTTCGATGTAAAATTGGCAGATCTTGCACCGAGATTTCAGAAGCAGGCATTGGAGCTGGAACTTCCCAGACACCTGCTGACGGTTCCCGAAAATGCCAGATTTCAGTTTCTGCCTGCGGAACAGCTCGGAGAGGGATTCGTCTCTCTGAGAGTCTATGCTGTCCCGGAAAAATCCTTCGAACCGGTTGCCGCCATGCTGACTCAGAGCAGCAGTCATGCCGATGGATTCCTTTACCCTGCCCTCGCGCTGAAAAAAGAGGATCCTCCGTTCTTTTCCGCTGAGATGGATCCTGATCATGTTTTTCTTGACGGGACCTGGAAAAAGATTCCTGTGCCGGAAGATCTTGAGCAGCAGTGGCAGAAACGGCTGGAACATGAATTCCTGCCGAAGAAAGAGTTTCCGTTCAAAGACTTTTTCCTGCATATCATCACAGCCCGGACGGTTCTGGCGCAAGGGGATTATCCGGGATTGGAGATCCTGCCGGATCAGCTTCAGCCCAAACGTGTCCGGAAACAATTGAAAATTACCGCGATTCTTACAGTCTTTCTGATTTTGAATCTGCTCTGGGGTTCTGCGGGAAGCTGGAAAAACAGCTTTCTGGAAATGCGTTCTCTGGAACAGGAGACCCAGCAGCTTCTCCGGGAAAATGCAGAAATGAAACGGAAACTGAAGGCAAAAGAAAAATCTCAGAAAGAGATCACCAGGCTTCTGTCTCTCAATGTGGGAGAGAAAGAGATTCGCGGAAAACTGGCGGATCTTTCAGCCGTACTGCCTCAGGATGTCCTGCTGACCTCTCTCAGATGGAATGAAAGCGGAGTGGAACTTCTTATGCAAAGTTCTTCGGCTCAAGCAGATATCAGCGGTTCGATCCGGAAACTCCCCTATTGGAAAATCGGTCAGCTTCAGCAGCGTAAATTCGGAAACAGTCCAACAACGGTTATTACCTTGAAGCTGGTTCCCGCGGAGGGAAAAAAATGAACTGGAAAGCATGGTTGAAAACACCGAAAGGAAAATTGACGGCCGCGCTGGGAATTCTCGGAATCAGCTGGATCTTCCTGTTGTTCCACTTTGCGGGACCAATGGATTCTCTGTTCCCCAGTCAGAGTGCCATCGAAGCTAAAAAAGAGGCTCTGAAGAAACTCCGGAAAGAAAACGCTTCTCTGAAGCTGAAGATGAAGCAGCAAAAGGAACTGGAACAGCGATACAAAGTATTTACCGAGGCATCCTGGCAGGGGAAAGACGGATTTATCGAAACAGATCTCCGGTCCAGAGTTCAGGAAGCTGCTCAAAAAGCCGGTTTGACCCTGAACAGCCTCGGCTCTGTCAAAATCATCAAAATCAACAACGATCTCTCTTTTGCCGAGATCGATCTTCAGGCCACAACATCCATCGAAGTGATCGCGGCTTTCCTCTCTCAGGTCAAAACGATCAAACCGGAACTCAGCTGGAAACGGTTCGATGTCCGGATGAATATGCGCTTCCAGCGGAATGCGCAGCAGACAGATAATCAGAATTTGACGCTCAACGGAACCTTGCGGGTGATCGTCTCAGGGATACAGGAGGAACCGAAATGAAACAGGCATTTTTCCTTTTCAATATTCTCCTGGCAGCCGTTGTCCTGGGGATGACCACATTCAATATTATGAAAAAGGATGAATCAGTGCAGGAGTATTCTGTCAAAAAAGGCAGCAAGAAAACTGCAGCGGTCAAACCTCAGCCGAACCGTTCGATCCGCACGAAACCGGAAGAACAGGAACAGGTGATCGTCAATCAGAATTTATTCAATCCCGCCAGGAATCCATTGGTTCAGGGCGGAGGCATGGCACCCCGGCAAGTCCAGCTCACACTGGTGGGTGTTTCCATGGTCGGTAAATGGAAAGGTGCGATCATTCTTCAGAAAACGGCTGCCCGTCCACCCATGCCCTTCGGGATGCCCATGAGAGGACAACAGCAGCAACAGGTTCAACAGGCAGTTCAGCAGTATGTCCGTGTCGGAGAACGTCTTCCCAATGGTTATATCCTTACAGAAGTTACCCGGACAGGGGTTGTTCTGACTTTGAATGGAAATCGAATGGAGCTGAAGCTTCAGGAAGCCTCCAAGAATCAGCCTCAGGCAGCTCCAAGACGTCCGAGAACAAATACGACCGACAATCTTCTTCAGCAGATGCTCCAGATGCAGCGGACTCAGCAATGGCAGATGATGCGGCTGATGCGGCAAGGGGGCGGAGCTCAAGCACCGCAACCCGGAGCACCCGCAGGAAACCGCGGCGGACAGTCTCCGCGCAGACGTTGAAATAATAGCAAAAATGAATATACAACAGGAAAAATCATGAAACATTTTTATCTCATCTCAGCAGTTGTTTTCTTGACATCTCTTCTGACTTCCTGCGCCTCGTGGGAGACAAAACCGAACCCGGAGGTGGAAACAGAGGTCAAAGAGGAGCCGGAAGATCGTTTTGCCTTTCTGAAAGATTCTCCCCAAGTCCCTGCCCCCGCCGGGAAAAAGGAAACTCAGGCTCAGGAAGAAGTTCCCTATCCGGATGGAAAAACGCAAACAGATCTCGGACGGTCTCTTTCGGGAGTCAGCTATCCTCAGGGTTCTCAGCCCGCGACACCTGCGCAAACAGGGGATGCCCCCCGGTTCTTTGATGATCTGATCATCAGCAATGCCGATGAAGAGATTACAGCCTCGCTGGTGTTCAACAGTGCCCCCCTTCTGGATGTGATCCCGGCATTCGCTGATATTCTCGGGTTCAACTTTGTCGCAGACAGCACTCTGAAAACAAATGTCACCCTGAATCTGAATTCAAAAATGACCCGCCGGGAACTCTGGAACACCTTTGACCGGATGCTTTTTATTGCCGGTGCCGGTGCAACATTGGATGAATCGCTGGTCCGGATCACCCCGCTGGCTCAAATGGCGCGTCAGCCCGGCGGCAATGGGGAAATTTATTACTATGCATTCAAAAATTCTGTGGCAAAGGAAGTCGTTGCTCAGATCAAACCTTTCCTCGGAGCGAACAGTGTTTGTGTGGAACTTGCCCGTCCAAACGCAATTTTGATCTGCGATGAACAGAGCAACATGCCGAAAATCAAAACCCTTCTCGCAACCATCGATCAGAGCAGCCGGAACAATTGGCCCAGAGAAGCAATCAAATGTACGTATGTCCTCCCCACAAAACTGGTGGAAGAACTCCAGAATGTCCTGCCGATCCTCGGGTTCACAGTGACAAAGACCAATGAACGGAATGCGCCTCCGGGAGCGATCCAGCTTGTGGGGGTCGACCGCGTCGGCGTGCTTGTGGTTTCTGCTGCGACGAAAGAGGCTCTTGCTGAAATCCGGAAATGGGTCGCAATTTTTGACAGTTCAGAATCCATTGATCAGGAACGGGTTTTCGTTTATAAAGTCACCCACGGGAAAGCCGCTCAGCTGGCGGAGGCTCTTAACGTTCTTTACAATACGACCGGTGCTACATTGACGGTGGACACATCCACCGGGAACAGCCGGACCTCCCAGCTGAGCACCGCAAACCGGACACGGACAACTGCAAATACCGGCAACCGGACAGGAACTCAGACCAATGCGTCCTCCAGCCTGTTTGATAATAATGTAAGAGTCTTTGCGGATGGAGTCCTGAACCGTCTGGTCATCCGTACAACACCCAGAACCTATGCATCCATCAAGGCACTTCTTGACCGGTTGGACATCGTTCCGCCTCAGGTTCTGCTGCAAGTTCTTGTGGTGGAAGTCACCCTGACAGAATCCACAAAATTCGGGATCGAATTTTCTGCGGCAGGCAGCATCAATGGAAACAAAACTCTTCTCGGAACCAATTTCTCTGAACTTTCCAATGCTTTCAGCACCAATGCAGACGGGACGACCGGTTTGACGCCGATCCCCAATGGCGGAGAAGGTTTTTCTTTTGCAATCGCCAATCCGGATAATCCTCAGGAAAAATTCGGTTATCTCCGCGCCCTCGCCGGAAACGGAGATGTCAAAGTCATTTCCAGTCCGCAGCTCCTGGTTTCCAGTCATACAGAAGCCGTCATTCAGGTTGGCGACAGAGTTCCGTACATCAGTCAGGGAACCTCTGATACGTCCAGCAGCGGAACGATCCTTCAGAACTACGACTATGAAGATACCGGTGTGATCCTCACCGTTACCCCCCAGATCACCAGCACAGATTTGATTTCACTTGATATCAAGCAGGAACTTTCTTCTGTGGTCAGAACCACCTCCTCCGATATCAATTCTCCCACCTTCAGCAAACGGGTCATTGAAACAGCCATGACCATTGCCAACGGGAAAACAATGATCCTCGGCGGATTGATCCAGGAACGGAAAACAGATTACCTGGATTCTATCCCCCTGATCAACCAGATTCCCGTCCTCCGGCGTCTTTTCGGAAACACAAACGCCAACATCGAACGGACAGAGATCCTTGTTCTGATCACCGGGTATATCATCAACGAAAAGAGCCAGGTGGAAGACCTGATCAAGCGGTACAATGATTCTCTCCGCTCTCTGAACAGCTTCAATCAGGATATTCATGAACGGAGTAAGCCGCAGAACAAAAATCACCGTATGCTGAAAAACGGGGAGTTCTGGCGATGACCGTTGATTTCATCGAAGCCCGGAAACAACTGGAAAAACTGCTGAACCGCGCCCTTCCGGCATCAGCGGCTGAAGCGCGGCAGGCAGATCTGGAAGCCGTCAACCGGGGAGAAATTTCTGAACAGGAGCTGATCTCCTGTTATAATACAGCCTTTCAAACGCCGCCGATAGAGGAAGAGGAATTCGAACTTCCGGAGATCCAGCAGGATGCCCCATGGGAATTTTTCAATGCCAACACCTGTTTGCCCATTGAGCGGGAAGAAGAAACGCTGACTCTTCTTGTAGCAGATCCTTATGATCTGGAGCATCTCACTTACCTTGTGGAAAAAAGCTGGAACAAACAGCTTCTCTTCCGTTTTTCCAGACGCCCGTTTCTGGAACGGCTTCTGAACAAACTTCAATCCATCGAGGAAGATCATGCGGATTCCGTTGCAGAAGATGAACTGACATTGCGCTCCATGGCGGGGGAAGCCCGGATCGTCCGGCTGGTCAATGATATTTTTACAAGAGCAATCGAACTCGGGGCAAGTGATATTCACATTGAGCCGAACGAAGAAGCTGTAAGTGTCCGCTGCCGTGTTGACGGATTGCTGACCGAGATTCTTTCCTGTCCGCTGAAAGAGTTTCCGGCGATTGCCTCCCGCATCAAACTTCTCGGAAATCTCAACATTGCAGAAAGCCGTCTGCCTCAGGATGGCAGAACCAATATCCGGCTGGGCAAAGATGAACTGGATATGCGAATTTCCACCATTCCCATTATGAACGGGGAAAGTATCGTGCTGCGTCTGCTCAATTCGGATTCTCTTTCCTTTGATCTTCAAACCCTTGGAATGAGTGAGAACATTCTGAAAAAATTCAACCGGCTGATCAATATCCCTCACGGAATGATCCTTGTTGTGGGGCCCACAGGAAGCGGTAAAACAACTACGCTTTACAGTGTGATCAGTCAATTGAATGACTCCCGGAAAAAGATCATCACCGTGGAAGATCCCGTGGAATATAAAATGCAGGGATTGTGCCAGATGCAGGTCAACGCAAAAATCGGAGTGACCTTTGCCAACGGCTTGCGCAGCATCGTCCGGCAGGACCCTGATATCATTCTGGTGGGCGAGATCCGTGACCGGGAAACAGCAGATATTGCCATCAATGCGGCGCTGACCGGACACCTTGTTCTTTCCACGCTTCATACAAATGATGCAGTCGGAGCAGTCACCCGTCTGGTGGACATGGGAATGGAAAACTTTCTGGTTTCCTCAGCCCTCAGCGGAGTTCTCTCCCAGCGGCTCGTCCGGAAAATCTGCCCAGCCTGCAAAGGCAGCGGCAACGATGGCAACGGAAAATGCCGCAAATGCAACGGTTCCGGTTATAAAGGAAGAACCGGGATCTATGAATTGCTTCTCCTTTCCGACGAACTGAGAATGGCAGTCAACAGAAATGCCTCAAGTTCCGAACTGGAAACAATTGCAAGAAAAGACGGAATGATCACCCTGCGGGAGGATGGCGAAGAAAAAGTCCGCTGCGGGATCACCACAGAAGAAGAACTGAACAGATCTGCAGCTGAGGTGTAATTCATGAGTCTGTTCCGTTATATTGCCGCAGCCCCGGGGGAAACACCCCATGAAATTCTGATCGAAGCAGATACTCTGAGAGAAGCGCAAGGAAAACTCCGGAGCCGTCATTTGACTCCGATCCGTTTCTGCGGGGAAGCCGGAATCGCGGCGGAAGGACAGCATTACTGGAGCAAGACAAAGATCGACACCTGTCAATTCACCCGGCAGCTTGCGCCTCTGCTTACGGCGAATATCCAGCTGGAACAGGCACTTGCGATCATCGCAGACAGTTCCGGGGAATCTGTGCAGAAACAGTTTGTCAATTCTCTGAGACAGGGGCTGCATGAAGGGAAAAAATTCTCTGATCTGATCCGGAGTCACGGAAAATTGTTTCCCGGATATTATGCCAATCTGGTGGAGTCCGGGGAAGAATCCGGCTGTCTTCCCCAGGCGGTGGAAGAGCTCTACAAATTCATGAGTGAAAACCGGGAATTGAAAAGTTTCATTGTCTCAAGCAGCGTTTATCCGCTGGCGATCCTGGGAGTCACATTGACAGTTACCATTCTGCTTTTTACGGTTTTTGTTCCCCGGTTTGCCAAAATTTTTGAGGATATGGGCCGAGAGCTTCCGGGCTCCATGGAATTTCTTATGGGTGCAAGCTCGGTATTTTTTCATGGATTATGGATCTTGCCGGTGAGCATTCTTCTTCTCTGGCTTCTCTTGGGGAAATACTGGGGGGAGGAGCTGCTGCGGTACCGGATCGCTGCGCTGAAATTGAAAATCCCCATGATCGGAAAAATCATGATCGATCTTGAAATGTGCCGGTATATCCGGACCCTCGCAATTCTTCTTGCAAACCATGTGGAGATCATCCGAACAGTGCGGATCGCGGAAAAAATCATCGTCAACCCCGTGATTTCAGAGGCATTCCTCAATATTGACCGGAAGCTGAAAGGCGGTGAAAAGCTTTCCGCCGCACTTTCCGGGAACCGTTTTGTTCCCCGGGAAATGGTTCCGATGCTCCGGGTGGGAGAAGAAACCGGAGCCATGGGGGATATGCTGGAACGGATCGCCTCCAATCTGGAAGCGGATACCAGAGCAAAAATCAAACGGATGCTGAGTCTGTTTGAACCGGCAGTCATCGTTTTTCTGGCAGTCATCGTTCTGATCGTGGTGGTATCGATCTTTGCCGCGATGATGGAAATAAATTCAATCAATTAAGGAGGTTTTTGATATGAAAGAGCAAAAAAGATTCAAACGGAACATGTTCACGATGATTGAAATCGTGGTGGTGATCGTCATCCTGGTTGCCTTGGCATCCATTGCAACACCGCTTTATTTGAATCATGTGAAAAAGGCAAACATCGGAACAGCCAAAACACAGATCAAGCTTCTGGAAGATGCGATCATCGGATATAAGCTGGATATGGGAAGCTTTCCGGATGGGGAGGAAGGACTTCAGGCACTGGTCGTCAATCCCGGCGAAAATGAAAAATGGGATGGTCCTTATATCAAGCCGGCTGTTCCGAAAGATCCCTGGGGAAATGATTATGTTTATACCTGCCCCGGCGAACACGGGGATTTCGATCTGGTAAGCTACGGTGCTGATGGTCAGCCCGGCGGAACCGGGGAAAATGCCGATATCACCAACTATGCAGCGGAATAATCCTTTTACACTCATAGAAATTACAGTTGTCATGGCGATCATTCTTCTCGCCACAGGGCTGGCTGTTGCCGCTTACCGGGGAGAATCGCCTGCACGGAAACTCCAGAGCACCTCTCTGGAGTTTGAAACTTTCTGTGCCGGAGTCCGTTATCAGGCAATGGAACACGGCGAAGAACGGATCGTCGCGCTGGATCTGCAAAACCGGAAACTCATCATGAAGGAACCGGAAACAGAAGAAGAAACAGATACCGCTGAAGAAGAGGAAAAAATCCGGACAAGCTGGACTTTCCCGGAAGAATTTTCCATCGCACTTGAAAATGATCCCGGAACAGAATCAATCGAACTCTTCCGCTTCTTTCCCGATGGCGGAGCTTCCGGTATGAGAGAATTGGTTTTCCGTTATAAATCTATGGAAAAAAGATACAAAATTTCGCCCCTCACAGGAAGATTATTCGCAGAGGAGAGCGAAGAGTGAAAGCCAGATTCACACTCATCGAAGTCGTTATCGCGCTGGGGATCCTTACACTCAGTCTCGCCGGACTCCTTCAACTTCTCACATCCTCTCAGGAACGGATCAGCAAAACCATGGAGCGCTGGAAGCATACTCACATGCTCATGCAGGCAGCTGAATATACGCTGCTCCAACAGAAAAAAGAGGATGATATCTCAATCCCGGAAGAGATCTTCGATTACCCGGATTATTATCCTGTTGTCACCTTTCAGGAACTCGTCGATCAGCTGCCCGAAGAACTGGATGATCAGCAGGGACAGGTCCCCCTGATCGGAGTCAAAATCGAAATCGTCCGGCAAAACGATAAAAAAACAGTCACAGAGATCATCGTTGACCGGTTTGATTATGAGGAGACCAATCCATGAGAAAATCTCCTTTCACATTGTTGGAAATGGTGGTCGCCATGACAATTCTTCTGCTGGTCGGTGCAATGATCGGAACCGCTTCTTCCATGTTCTATAACGCCTACCGCCGCAGCGCAAAAATCACGGAAAATATGAAAGAATATATCGCCGTGGATCAGGTCATGGATCAATGTGTCCGCAATGCTGTCCCATTCCAATGGAAGGATCGGGAGAAAAATGAAATGCGGGATGTATTCCTCGGAGAACCTGATAGGATGCTCTTCACCGCACTGCGCCGCAGTCACGACAGGGATACAGGTGCATTGATTTTTGTGCGGATCCGGCTCATCGAACACGATCTGGTCGCCGAATACTCCCCCTACCCTCTCCTCCCATGGGAACTGGAGGAAAACGATATGCCCGAACGCTACACCCGGGAAATTCTGGTGAAAAACGTTCAGGCAGTCACCTTCCTTTACGCAGAACGCAATACCGATGGCGAAGTGGAATTCCTTGAGGAGTGGATCGAGGACGATCACGATGGGATCCCGCTGGCAATCCAAATGGAAATCGAATGGCTCAACGGCGAAAAAGAACGCTGGCTCCGGAGAACCGCAGGCTCCTCCGCTCACTCCACTTACAGCACCCGCAGAAATCAGAACGCATTGAACCAAACCTCAGGAAGAGGAGGGATCCGATGAAACGGCAATCAGGCTCCGCATTCAGCGCGGCAATCTTCTTCATCCTTGGCGCAACCCTCCTGACAATGGCTGTCCTTGCCATGTCGAAAATCAACACCTTTACCATCCGCCCGCACCTGGAACTCCAGCGCAGCTTTTATATCAACGAAGGCGCGGCAAACAGAGTCCAGTGGCTTCTTGCCGCTGACAGACAGCTGCACCCGGTTTCCACTCCCGGAGATCTGGATTATTCAGAATTCGAGTACGATCGGTTTCTGGCAGATGGAACCGTTCATGTCATTGATTATTACGGAACGGAAGTTGAGTTCACGATCACAGATACCCGCAGCGGATTCGATTTCAGCACAAGAAACGCAAACGCCACCTGGAACCGGATCAAAAATGCATGGGTCACTGATACCGACCTGAATGAACGCATCGATATCCTTAAAGATCTGCTCTCCGATTACACCGATTCCAATGACAACGTCAGCGGCGATGGAAAGGAAATTTCTGAATATGAATCAGAAGAGAAACAGCCGCTCCCCAGCAACAGCGGATTGCAATTCCGCGCAGAACTCTTTTATATCGAAGGTTTTACTGATTTCTTCCCGACTGATAAACATGGAAGACTCACCTCTATCCGGCTGATCCCGCCAAACGGGTCCAATGCCAATCTTGCCGGAAATCCAAGCATCTTCACAGCAGATAAATTCCTGCTTATGACTTTCTGCAATCTGGAAGAGGAAGAAGCTCTCACCGTTCTCGAAGCCTTGAAAACATATCAGACAGAACGGATCAAACTTTCCGATCAGCTTGATGCAACGCTTCTGCCCAAAGTTCGCCGCGGACTCTCCTGGAACGAAAGCGGATACTACACGGTGAACATCCGGTCAAAAACCGGCAGCGGAAGAATCAGCAAACGGCTGACATTCTCCTTCCACGGATTCGGAATTACCGGACCGCAAGGGGATAACGTCAGCTATCTGCAATGGATTTTCTATTAAGCGGTCAAATCAATTGTACGGAGAATACCCGTACTCATAGGGTTTTGTGGCACCGTATTTCAAGTTCGTCGTTTTTGCCTGAAACTGATCCCGCCAGGGAAGATAACCGAAATCATATCCTGAAAAATTAAGTTTATGCCATGTTTCAGGACCGGCATGACCATCTGCAAACACAACATTGCTTCGTTTGGAATGACGGTACGCGACACCGTTGCTGCAGGAGCCTGCACTGAGCCGGGTTGCGCCCTTGGCACGGGACTCTTCCGTTGCATTCCCCCACCATCCGTCAACACAAAGGATCGTATCGCTGGGAGCTTCCACTTTTTTGATCATTTTATTACGGGTATCATGCAAAGCATCTCCAAACGCACCCCGGTTGTAAGCATAAGAACAGTTGTAGTCAAAAGCTCCGCTATAGGTATTGCTGGTTGTATGGGAAGGACATTGCAGCCATTTCGGAACTCTCACCAGATTTGTATAATGAAGAGTATGCGATCCTTCCATATACGGTGTAAGGCAAGTGGACCAAATGATATTCCCTTTGCCATTTTCCGTGGCAAGCGTACCCAAGGGATAAAACCCGTCATTGTCAGAAAGATACTGCATAAATCCGAGTCCAATCTGTTTCAACTGGTTTACACAGGAACCTGCTCTTCCTTTTTCCCGCGCCTGATTCAATGCAGGCAGCAGCATCCCGGCAAGAATTGCAATGATCGCAATCACAACTAAGAGTTCTATAAGGGTAAAGCATGCTTTACCCTGCCCATGGGCAGGCTTTGCACTATCACAGTTGAGATGTGAACTTCTCACAAGTAATTCAATCAATGTAAAATTTTTCTTTTTCATTCTCTCATCCTTCCTGAAAATTATTATTATTTATATTATAAACGGAAAAAGCAAAAAAAAGTATGCCCAAGCATCCCGTTTTTATGTCAATTCGTCCTTTTTTCTGCAATTATTCTTCCGGAAGTTCTTCCCATGCAGTAGAGCCATCCGGACGGCGGGTGAGGATTTCCATTTTCTTTTTCAATCCGGCAAGTTTTTCCTGACAGTACTTTGCCATTTTTGCGCCTTCTTCAAATTTGGACATCATCTGTTCCAGCGGGATTCCGCCCTGCTCCATATCTGAAACGATCTGTTCCAGCTTATCCATCGCCTCTTCAAAGGTCAAATTGATTTCCTGTTCTTCCATGACTCAATCCTCCATAATCGTTTTCACAGCCCCCTGATATGCGGCAGGGATCGCATAATGTTCTATCAGTTCTTCCCGGGAAACCCAGACGAATTCATTCTCTTGCGGGATTTCCTTCAGCAGCACATGAAAAATCTTCATTTTCCATTCAATATGAGTAAAGATATGTTTTGCAGAACCTTTCTGGTTTACCGTTTCAACGGCATATCCTTTCTGTTCGAGAACCGGTTTGAAATCCCCCGGGATCTCAGGGAAACTCCAAAGTTTTGCCAGAAGACCTTTTGCCGGACGTTTCAGAAGCGCAAACGTTCCGTTGAACTCCAGAACAAGAATATTTTTTTCTTCGATCTTCCGGGGTTTCTTTTCCGGTTTTTCAGGCAGTTCATCGATCCGGTCATCCCGCAGAGCAATACATTCATGAGCCACCGGACAAATTCCGCAAAGAGGTTTTCCATTGGGCAGGCAGACACATGCTCCGAGTTCCATCAGGCTTTGGGTAAAATCGCTGGCGCGTCCGGGCGGATAAAGATCTTTAAGTTCAGCGGAAGCCGTTTTGGCATCATAATTATGCCCTTTGATCCGGGAGAGAACGCGCAGAACATTTCCATCCACGGCAGGAGTCGGCAAACCGAATGCGATGGATGCGATCGCACCGGCTGTATAGGGTCCGACTCCGGGCAGTTTTGCAATTTCTTCCAGCGTATCGGGGAACTTACCCATTTCCACGATCAGCTTCGCGGCTTTCTGTAAATTTCTTGCACGGGAATAATATCCGAGACCTTCCCAGAGTTTGAAGAGTTTCTCCTCGGAAACCTCGGCAAGAGACTCCACGGTCGGCAGTTCTTTCATAAACCGGGCATAGTACGATTTCACCGCTTCCACGCGGGTTTGCTGAAGCATAATTTCAGAAATCCAGACCCGGTAAGGGGTCGGATTATGCCGCCAATCCAGATCTCTTGCATTCTCCTCATAATACCGGAGCAGTTCTTCTACCATAAATACCTCTGTTGTTAACTCAATGGTATTTTACCACCGGAACAGAGTTTTTCAACCCGCAGATCAGAAAAAAAACGGAAAAGCTGTAAAAAAATCAGATGTACAGTTTGAATTTTGCAGAATGACCGTGTATATTACACGATGATATGCAAACTGACATTAAAACAAAACATCAGGAGTTTTATAATGGGAAAGCAGTACAACAAAATTGAAAAGCGCGCACGCCATGCTCGTTACATGGACAGACTCAAAGAAAGAGCAAATGAAGCCAAGAGCTCCAAGAAAAAATAAGCGCTGAAAGCGGGGCTCGACCCCGCTTTTTCTTTATCTGAATCTCTCGATCCCAAACACAACTTTTTACCATTCGGAGTTGATACAATGCCTCAGATCCATCCTACCGCTATCATCGATCCCTCTGTCAAACTCGCTGACGATGTGATCGTCGGTCCTTATTCTGTCATTGAACATGATGTAGAAATCGGGGCTGGAACCCATTTGATCGGACAATGCCGGATCGGGGCTTATACCACAATGGGAAAAAACAATGTCGTTCATCCCTTTGCTTCCGTGGGAACAGAACCGGAAGATTATGCGTTCAATGACATTGTTTCCTACACTCAGATCGGCGATAACAACCGCTTCCGCGAAGGCGTAACCGTCAACCGCGGAACTCATGAAAATACTGTGACCAAAATCGGAAACGGCTGCTTTATGATGGCGAATACTCACGTCGCACACAACTGCCAGCTCGGAAATAAAGTAATCATGGTCCCCTTCAGCGGACTCGCAGGATATTGCGAAATCGGCGATAACTGCCTGATTTCCGGGCTCTCCGGAATGCATCAGTTCTGCAGAATGGGAAGAATGGCTGTTCTCAGCGGCGGATCTCAGATCTCCATGGACCTGCCCCCGTTCATGATCGGTGACGGAAGAAACGGCGGTGTCCGCGGGTTCAATATCGTCGGACTGCGCCGCAACGGGTTCTCTCCGGATACAATCAAAGTCATCAAAGAAGTCTACAATATCTTCTTCCGTTCCGGATTGAACACAACCAATGCAATCGCGAAGGTGGAAGCTGAACTTCCCCAGCTCCCGGAAGTGCTGGAATTCCTGGAGTTCGTCAAATCATCCAAACGCGGAATCCTCCCCGGAGATCATCACGGACGCCGTGCCTGATCCGGTCTTGATCCGCTGAAAATCAAGGAGATCCTGCTATGTGGATTGATCCTCTTTCCTGGCTCTTTATGATCCCGGGGCTCATTATTGCCGGCTTGGCATCAGCTTATACGCACTCGACTTTTAATAAATACAAAGGCTTTTGCGCTTCTTCCCGCATTACCGGAGCGCAGGCAGCCCAGAGACTGCTCTCATCCGCAGGGATTTATGATGTCAGAATCGAACGGGTCGGAGGCTTTCTGACAGATCATTACGATCCGTCCGCAAAGGTACTGCGCCTCTCGCCGGATGTTTTCGACGGGATCTCCCTTTCATCCATCGGAGTTGCATGTCACGAAGCCGGTCATGCGATCCAACATGCCACCGCCTACGGTCCGCTCTGTTTACGGACGGGCTTGGTTCCCCTTGCCAATATCACATCGGTTGGAGCATATATCATCATCCCTCTTGGATTTTTCCTCATGTCCCAGCAAATGATCCTTGTCGGAGCAATTCTATTCGGGGTATCTGTCCTGTTTACTCTGGTCACGCTGCCCGTGGAATGGGATGCCAGCACACG
Organism: Lentisphaeria bacterium; assembly: GCA_017456805.1. Next base: position 31,492 of record JAFTIQ010000031.1, on the reverse strand, counting down.
AGCCAAAAAGTTGATGGTGACTTGCGGGATCGTTACTCCGCAGGAACAATCCGGTGCGGCAGAAGTTTTGAATGCAGCATTCATGACATACGTCGCCTCTGCGGTCAGTTCTCTTCTGATGCTTCTTTACTATCTGCTCCGGGCAGGAGTCATCGGCGGACGCCGGGATTGAAAATCAAAGTGCGTGATACGCAGAGAGAATCAGCTCTTCCGTATCGTCCCACCCGAGACAGGCATCTGTAACGGATAAGCCGGGAACCATGTAATCGCCGATTTCCTGTCTGCCTTCCTTCAAAAAGCTTTCCAGCATGATGCCGACGACTGATTTATCGCCGCTGCTCCGCTGAGCAATTACATCTCTGGCTGCCTTCAATTGATTTTTCGGGATCTTATGAGAATTGCCATGACTGCAATCCACAATGATCGCCTGATTCAATCCGGCTTTCCGGAGAAGCTCACGGGAGAATGCAATGTATTCAGATCCGTAATTAGGATCAATAGAAGAACCGCGCAGCACGATATGACAGTTGGGATTTCCCTTTGTGTTGAAAATACCGGTTCTGCCATCCTGAATCACGCCAAGGAAACTGTGACAGGCCGCTGCGGTTTTGATAGCGTCGATTGCAATGCTGATGGATCCATCAGTTGCATTTTTGAATCCGATAGGCATGGACATTCCGCTTGCCATCTGACGGTGTGTCTGGGATTCGGTTGTCCGGGCACCGATCGCCGCCCATGTGATCAAATCACAAAGATACTGGGGAATGATGGGATCAAGGAACTCCGTTGCGGCGGGGATCTTCATGTCAGTAATCTGAAGAAGCAGCTTCCGTGCAAGGCGTAAACCTTCCTCGATCTGGAAAGACTTATCCATGCGCGGATCATAGATCATCCCCTTCCAGCCAACGGTCGTACGGGGTTTTTCGAAATATGCCCGCATGATCAGAAAGAGTTTATCAGAAACTTTCTGCTGCAGTTTTTTGAACCGTTCCGCATATTCCATAGCAGCTGGAATATCATGAATGGAACAGGGTCCTGCAATCACAAGGAAACGATCATCCTTGTGATTCAGGATATTTACGAGATCCCGGCGGGAAGCCTCAATGAAATCTTCCGATTCGGAGGGAATCGGAAGTTCTGTATGGATCTCTTCCGGTGTCGGCAGGGGGGACTGCGACACAATATTTACGTTATAAACTCTATTCATTTCAGCACGTCTGTCAATGCCTCAACGGTCACCTTGACTTCTTCCTGATTTCCATCAGCCATCCGTTTGAGTTTTGCGACTCCGGATTCGAGTTCGGTATCACCGATGATCATACTGTAAGCCGCTTTCAAACGGTCTGCGCTGCGCATCTGTGATTTCAGACTTTTTGCCTCAACTTCCACCGCGACAGGGATCCCTGCTCTGCGGAGTTTAGCAGCCAATGCAATATTGAACGCCAAAGCCTGTTCGCCCATGGAGGCAAGAAACAGTTTGGGAGGTTCAAGCGCGGGAGGAACGATTCCAAGAGAATCTCTCACCATAAGAAGACGTTCCATTCCGGCAGCGAAACCGACTCCTTCCACCGGTTTATTGATTCCGGGAAGAGCCAGTTCATAGCGGCCGCCTCCGGCAATGGCATTCTGCCCCCCAAGCCCCGGATGGGTCAACTCAAACACGGTATGAACATAATAGTCCAATCCGCGTACAAGTTCGGGATCGACCTGATATTCGATTCCCATTGCATCAAGGCTGGAGCAGACTTGCTTGAAGTAAGCCTTTGTTTCATCGCTGAAATAATCCGCTGCATTGGGAGCACCGGCAATCACATTGCGGCACTTTTCCTGTTTGCAGTCAAGAATACGCCAGATATTCCGTTCAAAACGTTCCTGACAATCGGGGCACATTTCTGAGAGATGAGGACGGAAGAACTCTCTGAGAGCGGCTTCCGCAGCCGGGCGGTCAGCCTTCACACCGCGGGTGTTGAGCTTCACTGTAAACCCGGTGATCCCGATATCATTGAGGAAATGAACAAGCATGGAGATACATTCCGCATCCAGTTCCGGGGAAACTCTTCCGGCATTTTCCACGCCGATCTGATGGAATTGTCTGCGTCTTCCGGCAGAGGGGCGTTCCCCGCGGAACATGGGTCCGATATAAAAGACTCTGTGTTCCACGCCGTTGACAGCATCAGTTCCAGCCAGAGAGCGCATGACTCCGGCGGTCCCTTCCGGACGGAGCGTCAAAGAACGGCCGCCGCGATCTTCAAAGGTATACATTTCCTTCTTGACGACTTCGGTTTCATCACCGAGCCCTCTCTGAAAGACTTCCGTATATTCAAAAATCGGGGTGCGGAGTTCTCCGTATCCGTAAAGATGAAAAATCCGTTTTGCAGATTCTTCCAGAAGATTCCAAACGGGAGCTTCTTCAGGGGTGATATCCCCGGTTCCCGGCGGTGGTGCGGATTTCGACATGGTAATCTCCGGTGTTATTTGACCAGGTTGCCGACTTTTTCGCGGAGGATTCTTCCGGAACGGAATTTCACAACTGCGCGTTCGGGAATGATCACTTCATCCTGGGGTTTCGCAGGGTTTCTGCCAACGCGTTTCTTGGTGGTGCGGACTTCAAACACACCAAAGTTGCGAAGTTCGATATTTCTTCCGGAAGCAAGTTCTTCGGCAATGGTATCCAGAGTCTTCTGGACAACAAATCCGACTTCTGCCTGGGTAAGATTTTTAGATTCTTCGGCGATCTTAACGATGATATCACGTTTTGTCATAGTACCTTTTCCTTTTGATGTTGCAGGTGATACTTGTTAGAGATTATTTTGACACAAGGTCAATTGCTTCCCGCGGCCGTTTCAAGCTTGGCGATTCTGGCATACCCCCAGTCAAGAAGCGAAATCACAAACTGATCCCGTTCCTTCCATGTGGGATGCCCCATCACAATTCCGACAACCCGACGGTCTCCACGCAAACAGGATACAGCGAGACAGTATCCGGACCGGTTGATAAACCCGGTCTTCAAACCATCCACTCCGGGAGAACGCATGTTCCCGCCGGGAATCAGATGATTGTGATTCCTCATCTCCAAATATCCCTTCGTTCCCGGTTTACGGAACGGCGCCTTCCATGTGGAAGCCCATTCCATCAGCTGGGGGTGAAGCAGCGTCGCTTCGGCAAGACGAACCATATCTTCCGGACTTGACACGTTATCCTCGGCTGCTTTTTTGCCGGGCAATCCGTGAGGGTTTCGGAAGATCGTATGTTTCATCCCAAGCTCTGCGGCTTTGGCATTCATTTTCCGTACAAATAAATTCACATCGCCGTTTCCGAGAAATTCGGCAATGAGATAGGCAGCATCGTTCGCACTCTGGATCGATGCAGCCATCATCAGTTCCCGCAAAGTAAAACTCTCTTTCGGATCAAGCCAAACCTGACTGCCGCCGACTTTGTAGGCTGCAACCGTGACCTTCACCTGCGTATCAAGAGTAACTCCGCTCCGCGGATCCTGCGTCATTTCATAAGCAACAAGAACTGTCATCAGCTTTGTCATGGAAGCAATCGGAAATGCCTTTTCCGCATTCTTGCACCACAAAACCTTACGGGTGTTCAGATCCACAATGATCCCAGCTGTGCCGGGACGCCCTTTGCGGAATCCGGGAATGCTTCCGATCACCGCTGAACTGTAATCATAAGGACGGATGATCTGAGCCCGGGCTCTGCGCATCTTCTCTTCCCGGGAAGGAACTGCCGGTGCAGTATGAGCCGGTGCAGCCTCTCTTTCCTGCGCAGCAGCTTCTGTTCCGACAGCTCTCTTCGGCTCTTCCGGCGTGCTTCCGGTATCCCGGAGAACAAGCCACAGAACCAAACCGTGAACTCCAAGAATTAAAGCAAATATGATGACAACTGTTGATGTTTTCATCCCTGTTCCTTATTTCTTATCCTCATTCATAGCCTTATTGATCGCGGCAAACAGCGCAAGCATCGCCGCCTGATCAATATTGGAATGTTCTCCTACACCATAGAGAATTCTGGAATCGCTCTTCTTGCGGATCCCGACAAATGCGATTGCTTTTGCATCTGCATTGGTCCCGAGGGTCCGTTCTGAAAAGTCTTCCAGCACAAAATCATAAAGTCCGGCTTCATTGCGGATCGCATGAACCGTCGCAGAAATCGGACCGTTTCCGCTGCCGTTGATTTCCATTTCTTTTCCATTGTAACGAATGGTCAGCGCAACAGAAATCACCGCATTATCCTCGGCTTCATTTTCATGATGAATCCGCCCGAACTTCACCAGTTCCAGAGGTCCTTTCACATTCACAAATGCTTCATCAAAAATCTTGATAAGCTTCTGGGAATCAACTTCTTCTCCAGTGCGGTCAGTATAACGCTGAACTGCTGTTCCAATCTCAGGATGCATTCCCTTCGGCGGATAGATCCCGTAATCATGTTCCAGCACATAAACCACGCCGCCCTTGCCGGACTGACTGTTGATACGGATCAGTTTTTCATAACTTCTGCCCACATCAGCGGGGTCAATATGCAAGTACGGAACTTTCCAGTCAACTCCGAAGAGATCCTGAGAATCTTTCCGCTTATCCAACCCCTTCCGGATGGCATCCTGATGGGATCCGGAGAATGCAGTAAACACCAGCTGTCCGGCATAGGGATGCCGTTCATGAACTTCCAGCCCGGTTGCTTCTTCCACTGTGTGAACGATCTTGGGCAGATTGGAGAAATCCAAACCGGTTTCAATATTCATAGACTGCAAATTCATTGCAATGGTGCAGATATCCACATTACCGGTCCGTTCTCCATGACCGAACAGTGTTCCTTCCACGCGTTCGGCCCCGGCAAGCAGAGTCATTTCAGTGGAAGCAACAGCACAGCCCTGATCGTTATGAGAATGCACACTGACGGTTGTTGTATCGGCATAAGGATAATGTTTCAGGAAATATGCTACCATATCGGCATAATGCCAGGGAGGTCTGCGTTCCACTGTTGCGGGCAGGTTCAAAATAAAGGTATCTTTGGTTGTTTCGCCCCATGCTTCGCGAACGGCTTTGCAGATTTCCACAGCGAAATCCGGATCGGTATCGGTGAACTCTTCCGGGGAGAATTCGTAAGTGATCTGATCGATCATTCCGGCTTCTTCCACACATTTCCGGACCAGTTTTGTGCCTTCGATCGCCATTTTCAGCAGATCATCATGTTTTTTCCCGAACACGATCTGACCATGCAGATCTGAGGTTGCAAGATAAGCATGAAGCACAGCCTGCTTCACTCCCTTCAGAGATTCCACAGTGCGGCGGATCAATGACTCTCTCATCTGAGTCAGCACACCGATCTTGACTCCCTCCGGAATGTGATTTCCTTCGATCAGCTCCCGGACAAAATCAAAATCGTCCTGGGATGCGGAGGGGAAGGCAACTTCAATTTCTTTAAAACCGATGGAGGTAAGAAGCTTGAAGTACTCAAGTTTGCGGGCAGGATTCATGGGAAGCGGAAGCGCCTGATTGCCGTCGCGCAGGTCGACGGAACACCATGCTGGAGCTGCCGTTAATTCCTTCTCAATCCATTCCCGCTTTGCAGGATTGGTGCGGGCGGGGCTTTCGTACTTCGGTTTCATGTTCTTCTCTCTTTCAGTTACCGTATTTTTCATTTTGCGGTTTTCCGCTATCATGGTAATATATCATCATTTATGAAAAAAGGAAGCGCAAATTTGAAAAAAAATGCAAAAAGATGTTGTTTTTCATGACTTTTTTTGACTTGACAGGAAAATTTTCCGGTTTCTGATGCATTTTCCCGGAAGATCAAGCCGTTTTTTTATGAAATTTTTATTTCACCCGGCGGATCACTTTGCAGCCGGAAGGAAAACTGCTATCCAAAAATCCTTTGGCATATTCACAAGAGTCCGGGATTTCAATTGTCTTCAAAGACGGGCAGCCGGCAAATGCATATTTTTCTATTTCAAAGATTTTCCTCCGGTTCAGATCGCTCATTCAATGCAAAAAGAAGCAGGATCCAACCGACGACTGGAATAAGCATCAGCCAAAGCCAGCTGCCCGTCCGCCCGGCATCATGCAGCCGCCGAATAACAACACCTGTCCAGGAGATGGTGCAGAATTTGTTTTATTTTTTCGGATTTCCTGATTCTCAAGCATTATGAAAAATGAGAGTTTCCGGGAATAAAAACATTAAAAAACAAGAAAAATCCCATTTTTTTTCATTTTCCCTTTGCATATTCTGCAAAGAAATGCTATATTGCCAGAATCTTTATCTATGATATAATTTTGAAAGATGACCGCTGCGGTGTGTTTCTTTTCCGGAAGCCCCTTTGCAGCAAAGAGCGGAAGTAAACAAAATGGCGAAAAAAGAAGATAAAAAAACATTGAGTTTTGAAGGAACGCTGATGCAGCGGTCCTCTAAGGATACGTTCAAAAAAGCGAAGGCGATCCTTCATGCGAATGAGCTGATCTGCTGTTATGAAGCGGATCCGGGAGTAATCCGGGCAGTTTGCCGCGACAGCAAAGGGTTCGTTTCCAGAGTAGAGGTGCGCGGATTTCCAAACGGACCTTACAAGTCGGAATGTACCTGTACTCAAAATGCAAACACCTTCTGTCAACATGCAGTTGCAGCCTGTCTTTACCATGCAAAATACACCATCAAACCAAAGGAACGCATGGAAGGGGATTCCCCTGCCCTGTATGCCGGATTGAAATTTACGGAACTGCCGACTCTGATCAAGCAGGTTCTGACCCCTCAGGCGGCATCAGTGACCATCTCCACAGAAAGCGATTTTCCCCACATGCCAAGCAAATGGGAACGGATCGTCTTCCAGGTCACACTGAATTACAACGGACGGCAATATGCCGGAAATTACAACAATCTCCGTCAGCTTCAGTTTGGAAAGGCTCTGGCGGTTTCATTACAGCTCAATTCTTTTCCGCCCCAGGACCGGCAGCTGATCCGGTATCTGGCAATCAATTCTCAGCAGGATGGTTCCAAGCTCTCACTTGATGCGGAACAGACTGCTGAATTTTTCCATTGTCTTGTTGGTTTTCAACGGTTTTTCCGCAAAAAAGAAAAAGTGGTGATCCACCGGACCCCTGCCCTTCCGGCAATTCTGGTGGAGGATAACGGTGCGGAATGTGTCCTGCGTTCTGCCGTGATCGTCAATGGAGTTCCGCTGCCGCTGCGGGATGTGAAAGTAATCACCGGACGTTCCGGCTGCTGGGTGGGGATGCTGGGAGAATACTGGTGGGTCGGGGCACAATCAGATGTGCTCTGGATCGGAAATTTCCTGCGGACAACGATTCAGCCTTGCGATAAGAAAACGGCTGAGACGCTTCTGACCACTCCGGGGCTGCCCTTCCAGGTGATCGAAACACGGAAAGTCAAAGTCTCCCAGAAACATTTTGTTCCTTATTATGAAGCACGGCTCAAACCGGATAACTCTCTGGAGATCGAACTGCTTTACAACTATTCCGGGCTGCTCTGTCCGGGCGATCAGGAACGTTATGCCTCCCGGGGCGGAAGTTTCTGGCTGAGAGATACGGCAGGCGAACGGGCGGAAATGGAAAAGCTTCTCAATTTCGGATTTGAACTGAAACGCTCCAGCACATCCTCCGGCAGAAAAACAAAACTTCTGCTCTCCGATAAAGAAGCGATCGCTGTTTTTGTGGACGAAGTGATCCCCCGCTGGCTGGCAGAACAGAAAGAGTTCGCCATGTCTTCCAACCTCATGGCTCTCTGCGGAGACTCTTCCGTCCTGAAAATCGATTGTTCCGTTTGCAATGAAACAGAGGAATTTTTTGATCTGAACGTTTCCATCCGGAGCGGAGCAACAACCGTTTCCTGGGATACACTGGTCGCCGCTTCTGAACGGGATGAAATGTTCCTGGAAGCAGGAAAAGGACTCCTTCTGAAGATCCCGGCACAGCTCCGGAAATTTGCAGCGGGGCTTGCCGATGTGGTGACAAATGTCACAACCAAACTGACGAAGAAAGAAGCCGCAAAAGGCGAGATCCTCCGGATCATGAGACCGGCAGTTTATTTCTGGACAAAGCTCGGTGACGGCTTGCCGGGAGCTGTCCCGGTGGAGTTTCTCCGGCTGAAACTGAATTTGGAAGATGCAGCCCTTGTCTCCTCTCAGGAACCGGGCGAACTGAATATCCCACTCTTCAAAGGCGATCTCCGGAACTATCAGAAACAGGGTGTTCTCTGGATGTCCGCCATGGGAAAACGCGGCTGCAACCTTGTTCTCGCCGATGAAATGGGGCTGGGAAAAACGATCCAGACTCTTGCACTTCTGGCTTCCGATCCGGCAAAAAATCTTCCTGCCCTGATCATCTGCCCCACCAGTTTGATCGACAACTGGGCCCGGGAAGCGGAAAAATTCACGCCGGAACTCAAAACATTGGTCGTTTCCGGCAATGACCGCAAACCGCTTTGGAAAAAAGCAGGCAGCTATGACATCTGCATTGCCTCTTACAGTCTGGTCCGGCGGGATGTGGAACTGATCAAACCGGTTTCCTTCCGTTATCTGATTCTGGACGAAGCGCAGCACATCAAAAATCCGGCAACAGCCAACGCGCAGAGCTGTAAAGCGATCTCTGCCGCTCACAAGCTGGTTCTGACAGGGACCCCACTGGAAAATTCTCCGGAAGATCTCTGGTCGATCTTCGATTTCCTGCACTCCGGATTCCTCGGAACGCTTTCCTCCTTCCGGAACCGTTATGTGGTCAGCCCCGCAGCGGGAGCAGATACGGAACTTGCCGCAAGAATGGCACCCTTCATGCTCCGCAGAAAGAAAGCGGATGTCCACAAAGAACTTCCGCCGAAACAGGAACAGGCACTCTGCTGTGAAATGGGAGTCGAACAGCGCAATTTCTATGAAAAATTCCTGAATGAAAGCAGACGTCTTTTTGAAGAATACAAAAAATCTCCAAATCAGACCCGCAATTCCCAGTTTGAGATGCTCTCAGCCCTCCTCAGGCTCCGGCAGATCTGCTGTGCCCCCGAACTGCTCCCCGAAACTTTCTTTGAAGGAATGTCCGGAATTCCCGGATCCGCAAAGATCGATCTGTTGAAAGAATTGCTGATGGAATCCATCGACAGCGGTCACAAAGTTCTGCTGTTCAGCCAGTTCACTTCTCTTCTGAGAATCGTCCGGAACTGGATGGATTCCGCCGGAATGCGCTATGAATATCTGGATGGTTCCACGCAAAACAGATTGGAACACGTGGACCGGTTCAACAAAAATCCGAATATTCCGGTCTTTCTGCTCAGCTTGAAAGCCGGAGGCGTGGGATTGAACCTGACTTCTGCGGATACTGTGATCATTTACGATCCCTGGTGGAACCCGGCGGCTGAAGCTCAGGCGGCAGACAGATCCCACCGGATCGGTCAGACAAAATCTGTCAACTGCATCAAGCTGATCGTAAAGGATTCCATTGAAGAAAAAGTGCTTGAACTGCAGAAACGGAAAGCCGAACTGTTTGAACATCTTGTGGAAACGCCCACAGAAGCAATGAGACATATCACGATGGAAGATTTGGAGTTCCTGCTGAAATGATCACACTGACCGTAAAAATCTTTCCTGTTCTGGCGGTACTCTGCTCCGTGCTTGCCTGTCTTTTCCCCGGAGTGCTGAAACCTCTGGGTTTTCTGATCGTTCCCCTGCTGGGATTCATCATGCTTGGCATGGGCGCAACGCTTTCTGTGAAAGATTTTATTACGGCAATCAAAAAACCGAAAGCAGTCATCATCGGATTTGTTCTGCAATTCGGGATCATGCCGCTGACAGCCTATCTTGTCGGGCATCTTCTCCAACTGCCGGAGGATCAGTTGATCGGATTGGTCATGGTGGGATCCGTTGCCGGAGGAACGGCTTCCAATGTGATCGCCTATCTTGCCGGAGGGGATGTTGCATTATCCATTACAATGACCACCTGTTCCACCATCGGCGGGATTTTCCTGACTCCTCTGCTCTCGGCACTTTATCTCGGGCAGACCGTGGATGTGCCAGTCTGGGAAATGTTCAAGAGTATTCTTCTCATTGTTGCGCTTCCTGTTGCGGTCGGGCTTCTGATCAACCGTCTGATGCGGAAAAAAGAAGAGATCCTGAATAAGATCTGCCCCTTTGTCTCTGTGCTGGGGATCGTATTTGTCATTGCGATCATCGTTGCATTGAATGAAGCGGCTGTCAAACGGTCCGGATGGCTGATCCTCACTGCGGTGATTCTCCATAACGGGATCGGCATGATGCTTGGATATTCCATTGCAAGATTGTTCCGCTGTTCCCGGAAAGAAGCGGTCACGATTTCCATTGAAACGGGGATGCAGAATTCCGGCTTGGCGGCAGCTCTTTCCAAACAGTTTTTCGGGATAAGCTGTGCCCTGCCCGGCGCAATCTTCAGTGTCTGGCACAACATCTCCGGCGCGATCTTCGCTGCAATCATCAATAAAAAAATCTCTGAACATAAAGAATGATCCTGAAATGGAGAATGAAAGAAATTATGGTTTGGATCTTTTCCGGATCATGGCAATGCTGATGATCACGGTTCTCCATGTCAATTTTCAGCATTTCAATCTGTTGAACCGTCAGCATGAACCCGGAATTTATACTGCCGGATATCTGATCGAATACATCTGTTTCTGCGGCGTCAACTGTTTTGCATTACTTTCCGGTTATCTTGCAAAACCTGTGCAAGGGAATTTTGACAGAAAATGGTTCCGCCGGATTCTGGATCTGTGGCTGAAGATTCTGTTCTGGGGAATCCCGCTGTATCTCGGCTGGGTTCTGATTTCGCCGGAAGTCTCCTTTGATAAAGAGCTGTTCCGTTCGCTGATTTTCGCCGGAAACAGTGAATGGTGGTATATTCAATCCTACTTCGGACTTTTGATTTTCCTTCCTGTTTTTTCCGGGATCACCAGCAGATTTTCCATTGCGGAACAAGTCCGTTTCCTGATCATTACCTTTGTTCTTTTTACGATTCTCCCCCGGGTGCTGCGCTATCCGGATATCTTTGAATTCCGGTTCGGTTACAGCACGTTATGGCTGATTGCCTGTTTTCTCTGGGGAGAGATCCTTCGGGAGCTTGCGCCGGAGATTCAGAAATGGAAACACAGCACTGTTTTTCTGAGCATTACTGCGGTTCTCTGCGCCCTGCTGCCTTGTCTGTATCATTTGACAGCCAGATATTTCGGATTGGGGGACCATGCCCATATTTTTTTCAGTTACACCTCCCCCTTCTGTGTTCTGGAAGCCGGTGCACTCCTGCTGCTGTTCCGTAAGATCCAAATCAAAAACGGAAAAATTCAGAAACTTCTCCTCTTCCTGAGCGTCAACTCTCTTGGAATCTATCTGATCCAATGTCATCCGATGATCTGGAAAACAGTAATTCTCCGGGATCATTCCGTTCCGGCTCTTCCGGATGGACTTTACTGGAAATACCCGCTGCTGGTCATGGGGATCATGCTGAGCGGGATCGGGATGGAATATTTCATCAGATCACTTTGCGGGATCAGAATTTTTACAGCAGCAAGAGAGTTTCTTGCAGAACTGATCTTCCCCGGTAAAAAGCAGTAAAGCCTGTCTTACAAAATCAAGGCAAAGATCAACAGCACGATCATAGCCGCCAAACCCGAAACCAGTGAACCGATCGTTTGCAGTTTCAATCCCTGCCGTACACTCATCCCGGAAAATTTTGTCACGATCCAGAAGTAACTGTCATTGGTATGACAGACGATCATGGAACCGCAGCAAATGGCACAGCAACTCAGAGCGCGCATCACCGGAGAACTCAATCCGAGCGGTTCGAGCAGAGGAACAACCGCGCTGGCAGTCGTAAGGATCGCAAGCGTGGAAGAGCCCTGAGCAATTTTCAGGATGGAGGCAAATCCCAGAGGAATCAAAATCGCAAACGCACCGATCGCTCCCGCATTTTCCGGGATCAGATATTTGAAATCCACATGTTTCAGCACCTCGCCGAACGCACCGCCGGAACCGGTGATCATCAATATATTGGCGGCTCCAAGAACCGCTTTCCCGAAAATTCCCTCCGCCGCCAACTCATCCTGCCGGAAACGTCCAATCAGAAAGACAGCGATCAGGACACCGAGAAACAATGCCGCAACAGGATTCCCGAGAGTGCTCACTATTTTATAACATCCCGGGGGCAAATTCTCCTTGAACATCCCGGCGATACTGGCTGCCCCAATCAGAAACAGCGGAACAACAATCGGCAGAAATGCAATGCTCCAATGATGCCGGAACACCGGAGATTCCGATTTTTCCACATCCTGTTCCTCCTGACTTTCTTCCAACACTTCATTTTTCCCGGCAAGAGCGGCATAAAAATATCCTGCAATGGTTCCAGCCAAAGCCGCCAGTGAACCAAAGAAAAGAACCTTTCCGAAATCCGCTTCCAGCACAGTCAACGCCGCCACCGGACCGGGCATCGGCGGAATAAAGCAATGGGAAGAAAGCAATCCCATACTCAGTGCAATTGCCCCCACCGCAAGAGGGAGCCCCGCGATTTTCCCGATTTTTTTCCAGATCCCAATGAGAATAATAAATGCAGAATCACAAAAAATACATGTGGAAACGATATATCCCACCAGCCCCATGGCAAAAGGGGCCCGGCTTTTTCCAAGCACTCCTATGATCTTCTCCGCAATTACCCTCAGCGCCCCGCGCTGCTCCATAAAAGCTCCAATCACGGTCCCCAGAATGATGATCAGACCGATCCCTTTGATCGTCCCGCCAAAACCCTCCGACAGCATATTGATCGTTTCAATCACTCCGTTGCCGTCAAACACTCCGAACAGAAAACCGCCCAGCATCAGCACAGGCAGCGGATGGATCTTCCAAACCGCAGTCAGAAGAACGATCCCCGCAATAATGATTAAAAGAAGGAGAAGCGTCTGCATGTAAACTACCTCTTGTTTTATTTTTCTTATAAGACAACGGAATACTGCATTCTGTTCAGCAGGATCAATCTCCGCCTGAAAAGTCCCGGAAATCTTCTCCGGGGACAATACAACTGCTGAAAACGTTTATTTTTCAGTCCATTTCCGGCAGTTTTGAAAACTTTTGAAATTGCCGCTCTTATTTTTCAATTCAGTTCCGCCAGAATTTCTTCCGCATTGGTATCCGGCTTCACCTTCGGCATGATCTTCGCAATCTTTCCCGCCTCATCGATCAGAAATGTTGTCCGGACCACCCCCATGGAAACCTTGCCATAAAGTTTTTTCTCCTGCCAGACTCCATACGCCCGGATCGCCTGCAATTCCGGATCGGAAAGCAGAAGAAACGGAAGATGATATTTCTCCGCAAATTTACGGTGAGATTCCACACTGTCTTTACTGATGCCAATCACAACGACATCCCGTTTCTGAAATTCAGAAAACCGTTCTCCGAATGCACAAGCCTGACGCGTACATCCCGGAGTATTATCTTTGGGGTAAAAGTAAAGCACCACTTTCTTACCGGAAAAATCTGATAAAGAAACCTGCTGTCCATCTTTATCCGGCAATGTAAACAACGGAGCTGTATCTCCAACTTTCATCTTTCTGACACCTTTCTGTCCTGAGGACCTTTATTCCATTTCCGGCAGTTCTTCCTGATGGTAAACCAGTCCGAACACTTCTGCCAGAACGCGCTGCATCTCTGCTTTTGAGAGAATCGGCTCAAACGAAAACTCATTATTTTTCCAATGACGGAGCGAATATCCGGGATTTTCCGGAACAGGATTCATGATCATCCATTGCTCCTCCGCAGTCAGCCTGTGAGCAAACACCTTATTCCGGAACACGGAATCCGGCTGCTGCACACAATAGGCATGAACATAGACAAAGTCCTGGGGAAAATGGGGATCTTCCGTAAAGGAAAAATAAGGAAGAAAACCTTCCGGAGTTTCTGCTTCGACCACATTTCCGAGAACGGGATCTCTGACAATCCGGTAAGAACGGTAATTTTTCGGCTGAACCACGTCATATTCAAAACGCAAAGGAGTAATCGGACAGGGACTTCCAATCCCGGCATCGGCAAGAAAAACCTCTTCCCCGATCACCACTTTCAAAATCCGGTGACGCCGCATGGGAACCGCTTCCGTTCCGCCAAAATGCCAGCGGGCAAAATATTCCGTCACATCATATCCCAGATTCCGGAGCAGTTCCCCGAACAGACCGTTCAGTTCAAAACAATATCCCCCCTTCCGGCGGATGATCAGCCGTTCAAACAGAGATTCCGGGTCAAGCGGAAAAAGCTCACCGGTTCGGAAAAAGGAAAGATTGGTATACGGAATCCGCTCCAGATGGGCAGACTGCAGACGGAACAGATTTTCAACACTCACTTCCCTTGCATCGCAACAGTCAAGCGCGGTCAAATAAGAAGATATCATGGAATCGGTCATCATATTCCCTCCCGGGTAATGTTTTTCACCCACTTATATTTCTTGTAATGATGCACCACCCAGGGTACTTTTCCCACTTCATCCAGACAGGTGCAGCCGTAAATCACCAGCACCGGCCAATGGAACCAGAACGCCCCGGCAAATGCAATCGGCAATGCGATTCCCCACATGCAAACCGCCAGACTGTATACATCAAATAATGTATCCCCTCCCGCAGAAAACACGCCGTTGATCACCACTGTACAGACACATCTTCCGATCATATACACCGAAAGAATCAGGAACATCCCGACCATATAATCGTGTGCCTGATCTGTCAATTTGATAAAATGGGAAACAAGCGGAATCGATCCCAGAATCACAAACATTGAGAAAAAGCCAATCAGAAATGAAAGCAGCGTCACACGGCTGCCGTAACGTTTGCCCTGTTCCAGATTCCCTGCCCCGAGTTCATTCCCAACAATAATCGCACTTCCCCCTGCAACACCGTTGCACAAACAGCACATCAAATCCCGAACAACTGCGGCAATGGCATTTGCCGCTGCCGCATCCGGTCCCATGTGCCCCATCAATGCCGTATATGCTGTAAACCCGGTTCCCCAAAGCATATATGCCCCAAGAACAGGAAACGAATATTTCCAGAAATCAAACAGAAGTGCCTTCTCAATATGAAAAATATATTTCAGCCGCAAACGGATATAACTCTTTTCAAAGGAGGAGATCACACACCAGATCAGCTCAATGGCACGGGCAAAAACCGTCGCCAGTGCCGCCCCTTTCACCCCCATGGAGGGAATCCCCAGAAAACCGAAAATAAAAATAACGTTCAGAACAATATTTAAAACCACAGCCCCGGAACTGATCCATGCAGACCGGCTGGCGTGATCTGTAACACGCATCACTGCCAGATAGGATTGCGAAATCCCCGTCAGCAAGTAGGACCAGCTGGCAACTTTCAGATATTCTGCCCCGAGCCGCACCAATTCTTTATCATGCGCAAACAGATACATCAGCTTTTCCGGATAAAAAAAGCATCCGATAAAAAAAAGAACTGAAACGATCATCGTTTCCTGAACACTTAATCCGAAAATCCTTCCGAGAACGACTTTATCTTTCTTTCCCCAGTATTGTGCTCCAAGGATCCCCACCCCGGCAACGATCCCGCCGAGCAGCATATTCTGAACAAACTGAACCTGGGTCGCCAGGGATACAGCTGCCATGGCATCCTGATTCAGCAGACCAAGCATCAATGCATCCGCAGCTGCCACCAATGCAAGCATCAGACTTTGCAAAGTGATCGGAAATGTTAAACTCCAAAGTTTCCGGTTGAATGTCCGGTCTTTGAATAAATCCTGAATGATCATAAAAACTTCCTTCATTTCATTGTGAAATATCTTCTCTTCAGATCCGTATAATATACACGGGAAACAACTCTTTTTCAAGCCGGAAACAGACGTTCCGTTATCAGCATTTCCGGGAATAAAAGGGCTGGCATCTTTCAGAAATAAAAATTCTTCCGGAAAGTTGCAGATCTTTCTTGAAAACCAGTTGATTTTTCTGAAATAAATGATAGATTGTAAAAGAATCTTTTCTATCATTATACAAAACAACCATAAAAAAACGGAGGAGTTTTTTCAAGAAAAAAAAATGGACATGAAACGGACAGATTTTTCCATTCTGTCAAATTGCAAACACACACAAACTCAACAAAGGAATCTTAAAAAATGAAAAAATTCGTACTCGCTTTCTTGATGCTCTTCACCGTTTCCATCTCCTCTCTCATGGCAGGAACCTGGAAGGATACGGTCCATGACACCTTCAACGTCTCCTCTGTCATCAGAATCATGAGAGATGCCGGTTATTCCGTTTCCATCACCAATGAAGGCGCAATTCAGTGGAAGATCGACGGCTATAAAGCATTCATCTTCTTCGATGATGACAACGAAGCGCTTCAGTTCTATATCGGTTTCGATTCCGATAATGCAACGGTTCACAGATGCAATGAATTCAATAAAAAATACCGTTATGTCCGCACCTATATGAAAAAAGCGGGCGATGTAAAACTGGAAATGGATCTTTCTTTCACCGGCGGAATCACCGAAGCCAGATTGAAAAAGTTCCTTGCAACCTGCAAATATGCTTTCGGAGAATGGAAAAAACAAGTTGTGGATTGATCTTTTTCCATACAGTAAAAAAGCGGCTGCCGGAGCAGTCGCTTTTTTTATGCCTTTTCCATCTCAAAATCATCGGAGAAACCGGTTTTCACCAGTCCGCATGGGGATAATGTCCGGGATTGACCTGATTCTGAACAGAACCGGTTTTTTCGTATTCCTTGATCCCCATATCCCAAATGATTTGACGGATGTGGGATGCGAATACAAGAAAGATCCCTGCATTGTAATATTCTTTTTGCGAGACTTCCGGACTCCAGGAAGCATAGGCGGAACAGAGATAAGTGTTCAAAAAATCTCTGGTATGGGAAATATGCCAGGTGGTTTCCAGCATCCCGAAAAGTTTTTCTTTTTCCGCCATTTTTCCAAGGCTTTCAATTCCCTGCGTATTTTTCCATGGACATGTCAGAACGTTGAATTTTTCTTTCTTGAAGAACTTGGAAGTCGGCCATTCCGGCTCCGGATCACTTGCGTTCTGCTTATAGAAGTATTGCCAGTCAGCAATGACAATATCTTTCGGGAGCTCCTGATAGAGTGTTGCCAGATTCTGATTCTGCATGGCACAGGCAATATACCCTTTCCAGCGTTCATCCGTCATTTCCAACAGCATATCATGCCACATGATGAGTCGCGCATTCCGCTTTTTGAAAATATCGTAAAAAAAGAGGATGTGGTCACGGATCAGATCTTTCAAAGCATATTTCCGGCATTCATAACAGCTTCCGGCATCATGTGCTTCATCGCAGCCGATATGGAAAAATGGAGGATTGTCAAAGAAGTCATGAAGCTCCGTCACCAGATCCCCGAGGATTCGGCGGGTATGCGGGTTTGTCAGACACCAAGTCCAGCCTTCCGGTTCAAACAAGGGCTGCAATGCCGGATTGTAATCCAGAACAGAATGTTTCGCTGCAACACCGCGGGCTCCGGAAGCATGCCCCAGCACGTTGAATTGGGGAATCAAGGTGATTCCAAGCTCTTTCCCGAGTTTTACCAGACGCTTCAACTCTGTCTTATCCAATTTCCGATCGCCCCAGCAGATCTCCGGATGCGATGCAAAGGGGAAGCACCCCCAACATTCGATCACTGCATGGTTATATTTATAATAAGCCGCCAGCCGGATCTGTTTTTCAACATCCCACAAGGGCGTTTCCGGGAAAATGCAAATATGGATCCCCCGGAACTGCAAAGCGGGTTTATCGCTGATCTTACAGGGGGCGAGAAGATAACCTTCGGTCTGTTCTGTTCCCCTGACCGCTTCTGCAAGCTGACGGAGAGTTTTGAATGCGTTCGCTGCTCCCCGCCAATCTCTTGCAGTGATTTTCAACTGTTTTTCTGTAATACTCAGTTGATAAGCCTCCGGTCCGCATTTTTCTGCCGCTGCGCTTTCACTCAGCGTGAGAACCGGTTTGATATTCCAATAGAGTTTGCACACGTCAAGAGCCTTCTGACGGATCCCTGTTTTGTCGGCAACCTCTATCGTGATTGGTGACTTTTGTTTCAAAACATACACTTCCCCGTCAGAAAAACGGATGGATCTCGGCCGGGGGATCAGACGTCTTGTCAAAATTTCTATTTCGTTGGAATTCATGGCTTATCCTTTTTCTTACAGAATTCATGTTCAGACTTTTGCGGGGAGTTTGGATTCCACGCTCTTGTAACAGGCATTCATGCAGTCGATCGTCTGACGGTGCCAGCGCAGATTGATCTTGGGCTGTTTGTGTTCCCGGATACATGCCACAAACTCATCGATCAAACCGATCCATTCGTCGAAGTAGGTATACTGAACGGTGAAACGGTCATTGGGTGCGCCATTGTGATAAACGTTTGGTCCGAAACAGTCGCAGACAACAGTTCCTTTTTCTCCGGTGATGGTCAGGTTCACTTCCATCCGTTTGGGGAAAACTTCCCATCCGGGACCGGGAACGGGCAGACGTTCTTCCATCCGGGACCATGAGGGGTCAAACAGGAAACTTGTTCCATCCTTCATTTTTCCGTTGACCAGGATCATATCTTCCACTTCCAGATCTTTCCGGAGGTTGGGAGCAACTTCTGAGTAGACATAATCGAAATCGGAACCGGTGAGCCAGCGGATCAAGTCAAAAATATGAGGATGGTCGCAAAGCGCGCCGCCGCGGAATCTGGGATCGCCGTCACGGAGAGAAACGCGTTTGCCATAGCTGGCTTCCGGGACGCCCTGCCACGGGAATGCCCACACCGGAGACAATGTGATATTTGTCGCCTGAACAGCCAGGATCTTTCCGAGTTCCCCATCCGCAATGATTTTCTGCAAACGCTTTACAACCGGATTGTAGTGCATTTCCAGTTCCACCTGACAGATCACGTCATTTTTCTCCACCAGTTCGATCATTTCATCATATTCCGCCGGATCAAAAGTGGGGATCTTCATAGAAAGAATATGTACTCCGCGTTCGGCGCAAAGTTTCATTTCCTTCAAATGCTGATCGTTGGCGGATGCAATCACAACAGCCTCGATATCGGGATGTTTTTCAAACATTTCTTCTGCGGAAAGATAACAGGGAACTCCATTATCATACAAGTCATAAACATCTTTAGCCCGCTGATCCGCCGCACAGGAGGCAACCCAATCCAGCTTGGAATTTTCCCGCAGAGTCTGATAATATTTCCGGGTATGACCATGGGTCAGAGCCATCATTGCAATTTTTACTGGTTTCATAAATTCATTCCTCCGTATAAATGACGGGTGCCCCGTTCTGTTCTGTTTTCAGTGCATCTTCCACCTGCTGTCTCACCCGGGCATCCGCCTTGTTCCAGACAGCGGCAAGAGAAGGATCGGAAAGAACTGCAAAGGCAGCCCGGATCAACAGAATTTCTTCCGTATCAAACCCGAACAGTTCGGTATCGATATCCGTATAGCGTTTTTCGCCGTTGGCAGAATAATGATAAATGGAAGACTGAGGAACCTGAGTATCCACCACCCGGTCACAGGCAACTCCGCGGCGGGCAATGATCTCATGACGATCCATTTCATCCGTTCCAGCAGGCAATGCCGCAGAACATTCCACGGAACAGCTCTTATCATCCTGAAGTTTCACGATCAGATTGGCTGTATTCCCGCTGAGAACTGCAAAGATGGATTTGATTTCAGATTCCCCGAGATAGGCACAAAGATCCAGTTCCCGGTAAAGAAGATCTTTCAGATTTTTTCCATTCGCCAGCCATGCAAAACGAAGCGTGGAAACATCTTCCAACGTCTTGTTGTCCACCAGATTTTTCAGTTCCGTAAACCGGCGTTCCTTCCGCCAGGGAAGAAGTTTGACCGTGGAACCGTCATTCATTTTCAGTTCAGAAGAGGCTCCGATGGTACCTTCAGGTACGCAAGCCAGAGAACCGGAAGCTGCAACTGCATACTTTTCGCAAAGCTGCAGAAGCGCACCATTCATTTCTTTGATTTTCATTTGTTGTTATCCTTTTGTTTCAGAAGACATCTGCCGCAGGAAAGACCAATGTTCCGTCATTGACCGCCGCAGAGATATCATCTTTTATTTGATTGTTCTTTACAAAATTGATCATGACTTTGTTATCGTCGTGTCCGCCGTGCCGGGGTGTAAACGCATTGACCGGATGTTCCGGGTTCGTGGAATATGCTTCGAAAAGCACATCGCCGCGATAGAGGAAATAAGCATCATCCTCCAGAAGCCATTCATATTCCGGATCAGCAAACAGTTCCCACCAGGTTTTCCCGGAACGGAGGCACTTGCCCGGAAAAGTCCTGCCCTGCCGATAGAGTTTCATAATCTTTCCGGCGACCCGCTCTTCCTCATTGAGAGCTGCACCTTTTCCCCGCAGAAAGCTCAGCCGGAGTTTCCGGTAATTCAGATGGAATGTGTTCCGTTTCGGAAAATCCTCAATCCGGATCTCAGCGGTTCGGTCAGATTCATAAACGCGCCAGCCCAAGCGTTGGTAAACACCCGGTTTATCTGTATAAAGCGGAAGAAATCCGCTATCGGTCCGTTTCCGGCAATACGCAATCACAAACTGCTGTAATTCAATAGAATACCCTTTTCCGCGAAAATCCGGATCAATCGCCACATCGCTGACTCCATAGCACTGGATCTCTGAATTTCCCAGCAGGAACGGATAACCATGCAGTCCGATACAGCCGGTCAGACGCCCCTCAATTTCCGCTGTAAAAAGCCGGAGATCATAAGGGAACGATCTCAAGTTCCGCTGAAGTCGCGGTTCCCAGAAATCCGGAAAACACCGCATCAGCAGCGGAACAAGACCATCAAACCGGGAGAGAGGATATCTTGTGACTGATTGTTTCATAAAACGACGTTACAAGCTCTTGATCAAAGGTTTATATTTCTTCAGATAGGCGGAATTCTTTTCATCGCCGCCCGGGGTATTGGCACTGTTCCAGACCGGCGGAGTAATTCCCCGCTCAATGCACTGGCGCACTGTTTCGATTTCCAGAAGATGTGCAATGGTGAAGTCCACCACGTTGGAAACCGGTGCAATGGGGGTATCCAATCCCGGGACATTCACAATAGCATCGCCGACGGGATTATAGTCATCGATGCAGACATCTGCGAAGTCGAAGAGGTTCTTTCCGGAAGGATGGCGGATGAAGTGATCTGCGGGCATTTCGTTCTGCCAGTAAGAGCTGGCGACGGCAATGATTTTACAGCCCCGTTTTTTTGCTTCCATCGCAGCATCGATCGTTGCAGGATTGATCCCGATATTGTGGAAAATGATCAGCAGATCATCCTTCTGAAGATCATAATATTTCACAATGGAACTGCCGAAGTTGACTGTCCGTTCCAATTCCAGGTATTTCAAAGCCTGATTGAACACGGAAAGAGCGGTTTCCATAATGGGGTTGATATTGGCAAGCCCCCCTGCCCGGAAGAACATTTCCCCCATCGCAAGAGTGGTATGTCCGCCTCCTGCATAAATATTGATGAGTTTATCGTTCTGAATGGCATCTGCCATCATGGAAGCGGCTTTTTTAATGTTGCAGCCCTGTTTTTCCACGACTTCCTGAATGTTGGCAAATGCCTTTGCTATATAGCCGAAATCATTGAGTTCTGACATAACAAATCTTCCTTTATTTTACGATTTTTTCTGCTTCTGCCGCAAGTTTTCTGAATGTTTGCGGCAACGCTTTGAATGCTTTTTTATGATCAGGCGCAAAGGTTTTCAGAGGCGTTTCATAGAAAGCGTCCCGGATCTTTGCCTGTTCAGAATCAAACATTTCATCCGGGCGGGTCCAGGGAGAACGATCATCCTTTTTAAGCTTTTCATTGATCCATTTTTCGAAAACCTTGAGTTCCGGCAAATATACTCCATGGAACAATTCGCTGGCATAAGTACGGCAATAGCCATTTTCCGCATTTCCCTTCAAGGTCTTTTCAAAATCCGGATAGGTTTTCTGTTTCTGCTGAATCAATGCAAGAGAATCGTTCAGTGAGAAATCCTCGTGAGAATCCAGCAAAGCAGTCTCCAACTCCATGGTCAGACGGAGATTTTTCAGAGTTTCTTTTACTTTTGCAGCTTCACACAAACCATTCCGCCAATCTTCCATTTCCAAATATAACGTGGCAAGTACATAAGACTGCAATCTGGAAATCATGGTTCTGCCCAGGTCTACAATGTCACGACGCATAAACTCATCACTGATTTTTCCCGTAAGTTTTTCCAGCATACGGAAAATTTCCGGAACCGCCTTCACTTCTTCCTGGAACAACGACTGAAGTCTCTGATACTGATGGAGGTTATAGAGATTTATGGTACTTAATGTTTTATTCAGCAGTTTGAACACCATATCGCAGAATGATGCTAAATATGCTTGAGTATCACGGAATCCGTTCCATGCGATCTTACGGATCAGCGGCATTGCCTTCTGCCAGACTTCATACATATCATCAGTGTGATTGAGATAACGTCTGTCACAGAATTTCGGCAGGAATTCATCGATCTTATATCCAGTGGGATCCCAGGCGATAGACGGCATGAAATCCAGCATCAGGGTATCGGTATGAGAGCACTCCGGCCAATAAACCACTCCTTTGCACATCGGGTCTTCCGCTGCCACAGGGAAACGCTGTTCAATCTGAGTATAATTTCCCCGCAATTCAGATGCAGGCTCATAAGCGTGGAAAATCCCGTAAATCCAGGGAAACTTTCCAACAATACCCCAATTCATGAAGTTATTGACTTCATCGGTGGTGTCAGATGTGTAATCAAAGATCAATGTGTTTTCAGGATTCAACTCACTGACAAGTGATTTTACTTCGTCCACACTCCAGTATGCACCAAAATCCCAGGAACCGACCAACAATGGCGCATGGGGATACTCTTCCCGCAATTTGCTGATGATCCGGCGGTAAGTATAAAGTTTCATCTGATGATTAGATTCGTGATCCTTGTAACACATCCGTTCTGCCAAACCAATGGTGTGGAAAATCGCAGGAGATCCATATTCTTTGATATGAGTCTGTGTCAATTTGTAATATCTTTCCAGATTTTCATCTTTGCGAATATCCCAGACAAGTCCGGTTTCTTCGTTATAACCGGCAGTCGCCTGCGGCATAAATTCCGGTTTGAACTTCTTGAGAAAATCATAGGGTGTACGGCTGTACCAATGTGTCATCGTCCCAAGATCCTCCGGATGAAGAAGATCCCGTTCCCGGGCATAAGCTAAAATCTTTTTCCGCAACTCTCCACGATATTTCAGGGACCAGAAAAGATTTCTGTCATCGTATGAACGGGGAACAGATTCCGGGACTTCTCCATCAGGATATTTCACAACTTCAGGAAATGCTTTCTGGAAAAGATCATCCAGCCCGATCCGCAGCATGAAGACATTCAGCCGTTTTTTCAACATCCATTTGATCTCATGCTGCCACTCTTCAAAATCCCACTGTTCCGCCTGAAAACGGTTCAAGGAACGGTGCGCAAAATAACGCAATCCCCGATATTCAAATCGCGGTGATTCCAAAATATCAATACACTCAATATCAAGATCCTTCATTTCCGGGATCACATCACCATCCCAGAAATAACTGCAGCCCGCCGCATATTCAAAAAAGTGATAAACTCCATAGAGCAGCGCACGGGGACGCCCACCCGCAAGGAACAAATACTTCCGTCCATTCTGTTCTGCAGAAAGAAGCTGATAATCATCCGTATCGCGCCGGATTTCAAACTGCGGAATCACTTTTTCAATGATTTTGGCATGAGTAAAACCGTTAACCGCATCGGAGCCAAGCACGACAAAATCGCTTTTTCCATCATCTTTGGTTGTGATGGAAAGTTTTTTTCCGGTAATGGTTCTCCAAATTGCAGAAAATTCATCCGCCGCAATCTTGAAAATGCCTTCATTTTTCGGAATAAAAATCTTCAGCATAACAACCTCCGGCTTACTTTTTCAGAACCCGCTTGTAGTTTTCGCCGATCGTATCCCAGAGTTTCAGTGCATCGGGTGCTCCGACAACAGTTCCATAGCCGCCGCGGTAGGTCCATGCGGCAATCCGGTCGACCCCGGCTTCCTCTGCAATATCCACCCACTTATTGACTTGTGCCCAATCTTTCGGCTGTTTGTAATAGCCCATGAACCAGCGTTCTGCGATCTTTCCATGCTTTCTGGCAACGGCAACGGTCCGCTCCGTAATGTCACGGTAGAAATCTTCCGGAAGCGCCCAGTTCACAATGGTCGTGGAGAACACATCAAAATAAGGACAGGATGCCACCATATCCCAATTGTCATATCCGCGATATTCAGAAACATAATATCCGTTCTGAGTTGCATGGACACAGCAGGTGATTTCCAGTGCCGGATTGATCTCTTTCAGTGCCTTGGAAGTCTCTTCCAGAACAACCAGAGCTTCCCGCCAGCGGAACTGTTTCACATCGTTGGTCATATAGCGGGGCATGGGATAGCCGTAATAATCTTCAAACCGTTTCCGGCAAACCGGACAGTAACAGGTCCAATCATCAGCAACTCCGCCGGTGATGGAAGCGATCCCTTTGGGGAAGGCATAATGAGGTTCATCCCAGAAAAATCCGTCAGGATTACATTCGCGGGCAAGTGTCGTACAGAAATTTTTGAAATAGTCCCGGTAGCTGTTCGTATTGAAACAGGCATAAGGCAGTTTTTCCCCGGTCAAAGCGGAAACCTGACGGTTCTCCACATTATCCTGCAGGAACTTGGAAACCTGTTCCCCTCCGAAATACTTTCCGTTGCCCCAGGGATCGATCAGAACACGCAATCCCATTTCATGTGCTTTGTCTACGATTTTCGGAATATTCGGTCTCCAGAAATCAAAATCAAATTCCGTGACCGCCAGGATCACTGTGGTGCATCCATGATCCAGCATCTCTGCAAAATCTTTTTCCGCATGTTCCACATAGTTGAGACCATAATAACTGATTGCTGTTTGGGTAATAGCCATGAGCATTTTCCTTTCTATTTGTTTTTATTGATAACTGTACTTTGTCTGATGACCAATTTGGAATCCAGGTAGCGGCAGATCCCGCTGCCCAGCGTGTGAAACTTGATTTTCGTATACAGTGTTTCAAAGGCGATCCGCGCCATATCATCCACCGGATAGGAGACCGTTGTCAATGAGGGGTAAATTTCCGATGCCACCGGAAGATCATCAAAACCGGCAACGGAAACATCCTCCGGAACCCTGATTCCAAGCTCATGACAAAGATTCAAAGTCCGTGTCGCAAACAGATCATGATAGCAGAAAACCCCGAGTCTGCCGGGATGTTTCCGCTCCAGAAGATTCTGGATCTCCGCCCTGCTCTTATCTGCGGAATGATAATCCGAATGAATGATATTTTCCTGATTCAAATAAATCCCGTGCTCCAGCAAACCGCTCCGGAAACCGAGAAGACGCTTATCATTCAGTTTCCCAGCCTGTCCGATATATGCAAATTCCCGACACCCCTGCTGAACAAGATGTTCCGCCATCTGCTGCGCAGCTTTCTGATTATCAACAAGAACTGCATCACAATCAACCGTTTCCGGACAACGTCCAAGCATGACATAAGGAATATCAAGCGTTTGATAAAAAGCTTCCTCCTGCGGAGTGGATGCCCAGGGACAAATTATGATCCCCGCAACCCCTTGCCGGCAGAACATCTGCAATCGTTCGCACTCCGTTTTGAAATCGTAATTACTGGAGGCAATGATCAGACTTGCACCGATCGAATGGGCAAGCTCTTCCGCCTGACAGGCAAGTTTGGCAAAATAAGGACTTTCCAGACAAGTCGCAACAAAGCCGAGAAGCATCCGGTTCTCCTGTTTCTGAACAGGTTTTGTCCGGACGATCCGGTAATCTCTTCCGACTTTCCGGATCACCCCGGAATCACGCAGTTTCTCAATGATACGGAAAGCTGTCTTCAGAGAAACCCCCTTCAATTCCATCAACTCGCGGGTCGTCAGAAAACGTTCTTCTGCTCCGCCAAGCAAACCCGCCTGCAAATCGGAATAAAGTTCCTGAAGAATCTTCTCTGATTTCGTAAGAGACATTTTTTTGTTGTACCTTTTGTTGTATATTTTCTATTCTTTACGGGTTAATATATCCTCAGAAAATGCTTTTTCAAGACAAAAACGGCAATTTTCCTATTTTTTTGCCGGATTTTTAATATTATTTTTCTATATTGTTTTCTTTTTTGTTATACTTTATAAAATTTCACAAAAAAAGCTGCCGCAAAACCTTTTCTTGCGACAGCTCTGTAAAAAAGCAGTTGGAATCACTTCCAGAAATCAGTCTCCTGTTTGACGCCGCAAAGAGACGCATCATATTCCGGATTTTTTCCGGCTTTGCGCTGGGCATTGTAATCCGCCAAAGCCTTGTATGCCACTCCGCCGATAATAATACAGACAGGAATGTTGATAAAGGCAAGAATACACTGGGCGATATCTGCAATTCCCCATGCCAGATCCATCTGCATCCCCGCTCCGAAGAAAATCAGGATTGCTCCGATGATCCGGATGATCAACAGAGAAATCTTTCCCGGTTTCTTTCCGAAAATGTAAGCAAAACAGCTTTCCACATAATAGAAATTCCCAAGCAGTGTCGTAAACGCAAACAGAATCATCGCAACCGCAATCAGAATCGGACCGGCAGTGTCAAATGTCATGCTGAGAGATTCCTGCACATACTTTGCTCCGGCAAGATCTTTTGTCGGATCAATTCCGGAGGAAAGGCACATCAGCGCAGTTGCAGTACAGATCAGATTTGTATCAATAAACACGGAAAGCATCTGCACCAATCCCTGTTTGACGGGATGGGAGACATCTGCGGCTGCCGCGGCGTTGGGAGCAGAACCGATACCGGCTTCGTTGGAATAAAGCCCGCGCTTCAATCCCCACATCAGAACAGAACCGGAAAAGCCCCCGAAAATCGCTTTAAAATTGAAAGCATCACTGAAGATCCGGCGGAACATTTCAGGCAGAAATTCGGCATTGATTCCCAATGCAACCAATGCAAAAAGGATGTAAAAACCGCCCATCACAGGAACCAATGCACCGGTAATTCTGACAAGCCGCTTGCTTCCGCCGAGAATCGTAAAAAGGAAAAATCCAGCAGCAACCGCCCCAAAAATCCAGCAATATTGCGGTTTGTAAAATGCAAAGATTTCAAAGGAACTTTGAAGATTGTAGGAAGCCAGCATATTGTAACCGACTCCGTACGTAAAAATCAATGCCAGCGCAAAAACGATCGCAAGAAATTTACTGTGAAGAACAGATTCAATATAAAAGGAAGGTCCGCCGTAACTGGAACCATCCGGATGTTTCCGTTTGTAAATCTGAGCAAGGGTTGATTCCACGAATGCAGAAGCTCCGCCGATCAAAGCTGTCAGCCACATCCAGAAAACTGCCCCGGGACCTCCAAGACAAATCGCTGTGGATACTCCGATAATATTACCGGTTCCGACACGGGACGCTGTTGAGATCATCAACGCGCCGAAGGAAGAAACAGAACCCGGAACTTTCGGTTTTTCCAATACCACTTTAATGGATTCCCAGAACATGCGGATCTGAACAAATCCGGTCCGGAACGTAAAATAGAGTCCGCCCAGAATCAGAACCATTGCCAGAGGCCATCCAGTCAGGTACATCAATCCGTCGTAAATTGCTTTCATTCAAGTTTCCTTTCTATGAGTTTTTTGTTGAAAAAAAATCCGCATAATATAGCATATCTTTTCGTATTTTTCAAGTAGGACTGTTCGAAAGATACGATCCGGGAATCTGCTCAGAAGCGATTCGCATCCCCTTTTTGCAGAATGAAGAAATGCCGGTTGCGGAACGAAGGGATCAGATAAAATACCTTGCAGACCGCCTGATTGATTTTTGAACGGAACGGCAATTTCCGGTGTTTGTCATGACGGTTATCGAAAAAGAAATGCTCTTTCACTTCCAGCCCGTACTGCTGGAACAATTCTGCAATTTCGTGGAAAAAATAGAGCCGTTCATGAGGCCGCCACTCTGTATTCATAAAAATATGAGATTCCTTCAGCTCGGAAAACGGAGTCTTATTCCGCAGCATCCCCAATATGGTCCCGATGTATTTCAGATTGTCAGTAGTCAGAAGAATGATCCCTTTTTCCGAAAGAATCCGGGAACATTCAGAAATAAAGTGAAGCGGATTGTATAAATGTTCAAAAATCTCGCCGGCAATGATCAGATCAACAGATCCGGACGGCAAATCGATTTCCGTTCCTTCCGCCTTGCTGCCCAAAGGATTTTCCGGATCCAGTTCCGTATATAACATCCGATTATAATATCCCGACATTTTTTGCAGAAAATCTTCCGTAAAATGGAGCCCGCACCCGTAAATCTCCGGACCATCCCCATAAATCTTCCGCAAAAGCACTCCGATATCCCCCGGATAACATCCAAGATCCACCGCCCTGGAAAAAGAATCAGGGAAATATTCCAGGATCTTCTTGAACATCAAATAATAACGGTATTCCTGAATATGATAGTATCTGACATCCGTATCCCAGCCGGGGCCAGTAATTTCAGGGGATATTTCTTTCAAATGAATATCCGCAAACTTACGGAATGACGAAAATTTTTTGACAACATGCTTTTCTGTCACGTCTGTACTCCTTGCCGGTTTATCATAATTGTTAATAGTAAGAGGACAAAAAAGCGATCCACTATGTCATACTATATCCATTACTACAATATTTTTCAAGTATAATTCTCTTCTTTTTTCTTATTCTGAACGCTTTTCAGTTTATTTTTCTGCAAAATTCATTGATTTTTACAAATGAGAAATTATATTACGAAGAAGGTAAAATCAAGGAGCACCTGTCTTATGAAAAAAATATTCTGTTTTTCCATCTTTCTTTTTCTCATGACACTTGTTTTTTCTGCTGATGAAGCGGCGGCTGTCAAGCTGTGTATCGAATCCAGCACGAAGGCAGGAATGACATTTAATTTCAATGAGATGGCGCAATATTGCTCCTCGGATTATGTGAAAATCGATAATCAGAATAAGGTTGTGACCCGGGTCATTCTGGAACGATCCGCCCGCTTTTTCCAAAGACTCAGCGATCCCGGTCTGACCTTTGAAGAATTGATCACTCTCAACGCAGAAAATCAGGGGCGTACTCTCTCTGATGCCGACCGGGAAAATGCCAAAAAAGTGGATCAATCCGGCGACGGGAAACGCATTGTTCAGCAAACCAGAGCCCACCTGCAGCGGCAAATTGAAATGCTCAAGAAAAATATCCCGGTCATCTTGAAAAATACGGTTTATTCCGAACCCGTTTTTTATAAAAATTATGCCGTGATTTTCTATCAGGGCAATTTCGGAGTCGCATATAAAGGGGTCGTCCTTCTCCGGAAAGAGAAAGGTTCCTGGAAAATCTATCGGGAAATGATGCTGGAAATGACAGGATCTCAGGATACTGCTTCTGAACAGGAAGTCCGCGATTTTGTGATGGAATATACCCGCCGTACCGCCGATTTCAGTAAATATCCGGCTCTGCTTGAATCATCCTGCGCAAAAACAGCGCTCTCCGTTATGCATGATGGTGCAGTCGTCACATATTCTCAGACCGAAAAACTCGGCAGATTTCTCTCTCTTCTGATCGCCGGAACTCCGCCGCTGGCAGAGGTCATGCCTCTTCTGATCGAGGGAAGAGGCGGAACGGTTACACCTGAAATGCTGAAAAATTATCAGAAGATGGATCTCACCGGACAAGGCAGAGAGCATGTTCTCAAACTCCGGCAGGAAGTACAAAGACAGCAGGCAAAAACGCAGCACTGTGTGAAAGAGTTCCGGATTGAACATATCTTTTTTTATCAGGATCTGGCACTTGTTCTGGAACATTCTTCCCTGCCCTCTGCGGGCCCGATCGAGGGAGTCACTCTGATCCGGAAAGAAGCTGGAAAATATCTGTACCACAAATCCGTCAGCCGGAAACGCCCCGCATTAGAACTCCCATAATTTCCATGCTGGATTTTTCAATATTCTTATTTGATCAAATAAGATATTACTTTATGTAATATTCAGCTTGTAATTTATTCTTTCTGTGATAATTTAAGATAGAGTCAAACAAGATAAGTCTATCTTCTCAAGGAATAACAAGGAATTGATTTCATGAAAAAATCCGGAACAGGAAAACACTGTGCAACAACGGTCACTCCAGCAAAAAATATGACCTATTTTTCCGATATGGAATTTATCTGCTACGATATTCTGAAGAATACAGCAACCATCGTCAAAGAGCGCCGTTTTGATTACTATGGGCTTCAATTTGTGAGGAGCGGTGAAATCAAAGTTATGTTTGATGACGGCAGCAGCTGGCAGACAAAAGGCCCTGTTCTGTTCCTGACCGGTCCCGGGAAAGAATTCACCTATTTCAGTCCCAACGGAACACGGGATCACATTTACATCTGTTTCCGGGGAGATCGGGCACAGCGGTATCTGGAAGGAGGTTTGATGCCCGGAGTTTTCGGAGAAAAAATCGTGATCACCAATGAGAAGGAGTTTTTTTCCATCATGGAGCAAACGATCCGCAAGCTGAAAAAACATTCTGAAATATCTTTTGGAGAAGCGGTTCTTCTGCTGGAAAAAACCTTATTATTGATCCGGAATCAGCCGCCGCAGCGAAAGATCGATGCCTTTAATCATCAAATCATCAATGAATTTGCCGAAAAAATTTCAGAAAATCCGGAACTGGATTGGAATATTGAAGAATTTGCAGATTCACACAATCTTTCGGAGGTTCATTTCAGAAGATTGTTCCGTAAAAAGATCGGGGTTCCGCCGAATCAATATATTTTAAGACAACGGATCCGTCAGGCGGCGCATCTTCTTCAAACGACGGATATGTTGATCAAAGAGATTGCCTTTGCCTGTGGTTTTGGCGGAGAATTCTATTTTTCCCGTCAATTCACAAAAATCATGAAGCAAACCCCGACAGATTTCAGAAAAATCAGTATTTAAGCTGAATTTCCCGTACAAATTTCTGTTTGACAGCAACATAAACGCCTGTCTTGATGTTATAACACCCGGAAACGGTAAAAAAAAGTTTCAAAAGTCTTAATTTTTTCAGAAAATGAGCTTGACATTTATAAAAAACGGGCTATATTATTGTTCTATGAAGTCGGAGTGTAGCTCAGCCTGGTATTAGAGCGCTTGGTTCGGGACCAAGAGGTCGCAAGTTCGAATCTTGTCACTCCGACCATTTTTTTTGCCCAAATGGGCAAAAAAACATGAAGCCGTCAGGCTTCGCTTCATGCACCGCAGGTGCGCTTCATGGCACAACGTGCCGCTTCATGCACCGAAGGTGCGCTTCATGGCACAACGTGCCGCTTCATGCACCGAAGGTGCGCTTCATGGCACAACGTGCCGCTTCATGCACCGAAGGTGCGCTTCATGGCACAACGTGCCGCTTCAT
>JAFTIQ010000030.1 GCA_017456805.1 Lentisphaeria bacterium | reverse complement strand
TTTTGAGGGTCGTCATCGCGATTATCGCGATCCTCGCTGGTATGCTCCTTCCCGCTTTGAACTCTGCCCGTGAAAAAGCACGCCGCGTCAATTGTACCGGTAACCTCAAACAGTTCGGTCAGGCATTCGCTAACTATACCTCCGCTGGCGAAAACCTCAGACCTACCTCCACCGCAGGAACAACTGCTGTTGACTACTCTGCAGGTACCTCTGCACTGGGTCTTCTGATCGTTTCCGGCGAACTCACCGACTATGGCGTGTATGTTTGCCCCTCCTCCACCACCAAGAAGGGTGCAGCTCCCTCCGGCGGCGCAACCCTTGCTAACACTGGTTTGAACTGCGCAAACGCAACCGATGCAACCGTTTCCTACGCTTACATCCCCGGTCTCGATGCTACCGCTGGTGCTGACTCCGGTATCATGGCTGATGGTTACATCTCCGGTTCCTCCACCTACAACCACACCATGTATGGTAACATCCTCTTCGGTGATGGTCACGTTGCCGGTTCCACCGGTACCACCTCCAAGAACTGGATCCAGTCTGCTAACTGGAAAGTTGCAACACAGGGTGTCCATGCTGACTGGCTGGTTACAACCACCACAGAAGCAACCCAGAAGGGTGTCGAGATTCAGTAATCAATGCTGATTCAGTTATACTACTGATGAAAATGGCGGGTAGAAATATCCGCCATTTTTTTGTTTTAAAATGCCGGACAGATCAGACGGGTCGGACAGGTCAAACGATTTGAGGGGGAATTATTTTCTGCAATTGCGGATAAAGTCGTTGATGGAAGAACGTTCGATCCGCCAGAGTCTGCCCAGTTTAGAGGCTTTGAGAGAACCGCTTTGCAGCAGTTCATACATTCTTGTACGTTTGACTTTCAGGATTTTCATAGCTTCCTGAAACGTGAGGAAATCTTCCGGGGCAACGGTAAGCTCCGGAGGTTCTGCAATATTTTTTTCTGCGATATTCCGGAAGATCCGTTTCATGGAAAGGATGACATAAATCGTTCCTCTTGCATTGAGATCTGCAATGGATGCGCGATAAGAATCGGCGGATTTATTCAATGCTTCCAGGAGAACATTTCCGTCGGAGAGGAGTCTCCATTTTCTGAAAATAGGGATACCGGATTGGGGGAAATAGACCACGAAATCGCCCTGTTCCGGTTTGATTTCCTGAGAACAAACGACGGTTGCGCCTGCGGGGATGACGGGTTCCAGAGCTTTTTCCGTGACGGTGATTTCCTGTTTCCGGAGATTCATTCTGCCACCTTATCTTTGTGCTGCGGCGAATGCAAGAGAAGCACACATTTCCGGGAAAGAGATTCCGGCAGCCTTCGCCGCTTTCGGGAGCAGACTGCTGGGGGTGCATCCGGGAAGAGTATTTCCTTCCAGCACCCAGACACGGTCATCTTTTCCGATGATCACATCGACGCGGAGCATATCCCGTGCGCCCACGGCGTGATAGAAGGAAAGGGAAAGCTCCTGTGCTTCCTTTTGAGCCGCCTCAGAGATCCCTGTCGGCGGGCAGATATATTCTGTTTCGCCGAGGGCATGAGTATACTTTGCATCGTAATCATAAAGTTTTCCGGGATAACGGATTTCCACGAGGGGCATGGCTTTACCGTCGAGGATACTGACGGTTGCTTCAATGCCTTCGATATACTCTTCCACGAGGGCGCATTTATCATGTTTGAGAGCAAGTTCCAGGGCGCCTTTCCACTGATCGGGGGATTCCACGAGGGTCAATCCGAATGTGGAACCTTCGCATGGGGGTTTGACGATCATGGGGAGTCCGAATGTTTCCGGGAAGGGGGTATCTGCGGAATCTGTCACGAAATATTTCGGAGAACGGATGCCGGCTTTTTCCATAATTTTTTTTGAAATGACTTTGTCCATTGCGTCGATACAAGCCTGAGAGGGGCATCCGACGAACTTGATATTTTCGTTTTCCAGCACTTTCTGGAGGGTTCCATCTTCGCCGAAACCGCCGTGGAGGACAGGATAGACGACATCAGCGTTCCGCATATCGTCGGTGACTTCCGGCTTCAGAATATCGAATTCGGTGACATCATGACCTGCCTGACGGAGGGCTTCTGCCACAGCTCCGCCTGAGATGAGAGAGACTTCCCGTTCGGAACTGGTTCCGCCCTTGAGCACAACGATTTTCAATTTCTGATCCATATTTCTGACAAGCCTTTCCGACTCTGTATCGGCGAAACAGAGTTCCGTGTGGAGATTGATTTTTGAATGTTGGAACACCGCCTGTTTCATCTGCATGAGAACAGCCAGATAATCCTGTTCTGATGCTGGTGAATCAACCGGTTCCGAGATGATCCAGTTTGCATGTTGACTGCTGACATGGATATTTTTGCAGCGGATCTCTTTGCAGCCAGCCTTTTCCAGCAGGATTCCTGCGATTGCGGGCAAAGGGTTCCGGAACGTGCTTCCGGCAGAGCGTCCTTTTGGGGTTACAGCGGCTCTGCGTTTTTTTTCCTGACGGATCAAAGCGAGTTCTGATTCTGTTTCCGCACGGGGGAGTTCCAGAGTAACAGAGGTGATCATAACATCCTGGGGGATGGGGGAAGTTCTGTAAGCCCATCCGCCATCGCTTTTTTTCCAGCAGTAAGTTGAACCGTCCGCCAGATGGAATCCGTTCATTTCCAGAATGAACTGAGAGATTTCCGTGTGATTTGCACCGGCATTCATTTTGACGGCACCGCCAAGTGAGCCGGGGATCCCGCAAAGGGGTGCAAGCCCTCCGAATCCCAGATTTGCCGCTTCTTCAGCAAGGTGGGAAAGACGGATTGCCGCGCCGCATTCCAGCAGAGATCCGTTCTGCCGGACAGCAGAGAATTCAGGGGATTTCAATCGGAGAAAGACCGTGGAAAGTTCCCGGTCTGCCCCGATGAAATTGGACCCTGCTCCGAGGGGTCTTGCGGAAAGAGGAAATTCCCGCAAAACCATGAGGAGTGTTTGAAGTTCCCGCACGGATGCCGGCTCGATCAGGAAAAAAGGAGCGGCTCCTGTTCCGGCAGTTGCAGCGTTCTTCCATGAGGCTTCGGGATTCACCGACAACCGGGGAAGGGCTGTTTTCAGTCTTGCGAACAGGATATCGTGCAGGGGATTGCTCATATTACTTCTTATAGACCTTCTTGGGGTCGAAGACAGGTTCGCCCTGAATGACGAGTTTACCATCTTCATATTTGCGGAAGAAGCAGGAGTGATAGCCTTCATGGCAAGCGGCTCCGCCGATCTGTTCGATCTTGAAGATCACGGTGTCCTGATCGCAGTCAACGTAAATTTCTTTGACTTTCTGAACGTTTCCGGATTCTTCGCCTTTTTTCCAGAGTTTCTGGCGGGAACGGGTCCAGTAGGTTGCATTTCCGGATTTGAGCGTTTCTTCCCATGCTTCCTGGTTGATGTAAGCGAGCATGAGAACTTCACCTGTCTGCCAATCCTGAGCGATTGCGGGGATCAGACCGCCGCATTTTTCGAAATCGAGTTTCAGTTCTGTTGAAATCATAAGTTCATCCTTCTGAGTTTATTGAGGCAATTTCAAAAGTCTTTCAAAATGTCAGAAAATTTTTGTTGCGATTCTCAAATGGAGCGTTTTTCAGCTCATCAACAACCTTTTTCCTGTCAAATTACCGGACTGTTGAAGTTTCCTCTGTTGTTATTTCTTTCCGGCTTTCGGGCAAGCGGAGCCTTCCGGACAATAGCAGGGATTTCCGGAGGCACATCCGCAAAGACAATTGGTTTTCACGGGAGCTGCCTTGGCTGCGGGAGCTTTTTGAGCAGGAGCTGCCTTGGCTGCCGGTGCTTTTTGAACAGGAGCTGCCTTGGCTGCGGGAGCTTTTTGAGCAGGAGCTGCCTTGGCTGCCGGTGCGGCTTTAGGGGCTGCTGCGGCAGGAACTGTTTTCATATCTGCCTGAGGTTTAGCCTGGCAGATGACCAGTTTGACGTTCACGATATCTTTTGCCGGTGCGTGGGAGACGAATGCGAATTCTCCGCCGGGTTTGACCGCAAGAGAGTGCCATTTGTAAGCGGGAGCCTCGACTTCTTTGCCCTGTGCATCAAACCAGGTGAATTTATAAGAAATATTGACTTCGGTGTCGGGACTGAAAACGAATCCGCAGAAGCCTTCGCGTTTAAGCCGTCCGCGGATGCAGACGACTTCGATGCCCTGCTCCGTTTTCATTTTGCTTGTCTGGGTGATCCGGAGAGCATCTGCCAGATCGCCTTCGACGGCGATGGATTTCATGATTTCGGGCTGAGTTGCGATGTGATCATCTTCGTTGTAGCTGCCGACGCATCCGGTGAGTGCAAGAGCTGCGGTGCAGAGGGCAGGAAGAAAGAATTTTTTCATAGTCATTTTCCTTTTCTGAGTTTAGCGGGCAAAGAATTGTTCGGAAGTGATGATGGGGCAATCGGTTCCCCGGAGTTTTTCCAGAGCCTGATCCGTATCATCGAACCGGAAGATCATAACAGGTTTTCCGGCGGTTCCTGTTCCGGCATACATATAGCTGACGTTCAGCCCCTTCTGTTCCAGTGTTTTCAGGATCTTGGAAAGAGCACCGGGGGCATCTTCGATTTCGATGGCGAGAACATCAGTTGATTTGACAGCGAAATTGCTTTCCCGGAGGACTTTGAGAGCCTTTTCGGTTTCTTTGGTAATGATCCGCAGGATCCCGAAATCCTTTGTGTCAGCAAGAAAGATTGTGGAGAGGTTGATCCCTGCTTCCGCCAGGACGCTGCAAGGTGCATAGAGAGCACCCGGTTTGTTGTCTACAAAGACAGAGAGCTGTTTCAAATACATAATAAAATCTCCTTTACTTTGCTGTGTTTCTCAAATCAAAGACCCGTTTTGCTTTTCCTTCGCTGCGAGGAATTGCGCCGGGCTGGACGATTTTGACCAATGCACGGATTCCGAGGATCCGCTCGATCTCATGAGAGAATTTCTTCTGAAGTTCGTTCATTTTCTGCATATCATCAGTGAACTGATCTTCACGGACTTCGATTTCCACCATCATATCATCCAAACCGTCGGGACGGCGGGTGAGGGTGATCCGGTAGTGAGGCAGCGCGGTAGCATCCACGGAGAGGAATGCGGATTCGACCTGAGAGGGGAAGACGTTGACGCCGCGGATGATGAACATATCATCGCTGCGTGCGGAGATCCGGTCGATCCGGCGCAGGGTTCTTCCGCAGGCGCAGGGTTCCGGAATGATCCGGGTCAAATCCCGTGTCCGGTAACGGATCATGGGCATACCGAATTTGTTGATGGTGGTGAAGACGAGTTCGCCGCGTTCGCCGTCGGGCAATGCTTCACCGGTATCCGGATCGATGATTTCAGGATAGAAAGTTTCTTCGAAGATGTGGAGACCGCAATGACATTCACATTCGATACCGACTCCGGGACCGCTCATTTCGGAGAGTCCGTAGATATCGAAGGTTTCAATTCCGGAAGCCTCTTCGATGCGCTGACGCATTTCCTGAGTCCAGGGTTCTGCTCCGAAGAATCCGACGCGGATGGGCAGTTCTCTGACGTTGACACCCATCTGCTGAGCTTTTTCGCAAAGGTGGATGAAGTAGCTGGGAGTACAGCAGATTCCATTGACGCCGAAGTCACGCATCAGCATGATCTGGCGTTCTGTGTTTCCTCCGGAGGTGGGGACGACGGTTGCGCCGAGTGCTTCGATCCCGTTATGCGCGCCGAGCCCGCCTGTGAACAGACCGTAACCGTAAGAGTTCTGGATGATGTCAGAGGAGGTCACACCGCCTGCTGCGAGAGCACGAGCCATACAATTTGTCCAGGAATCCACGTCTTCCTGAGTATATCCCACAACGATGGGTTTCCCGGTGGTTCCGCTGGATGCGTGCAGACGCACGATTTTATCCATGGGGACAGCAAACAATCCGAAGGGATAGGTATCCCGCAAATCCTTTTTCATGGTAAAAGGAAGAAGCTGAATATCTTTCAATGTCTTGATATCTTCCGGTTTTACCCCTTTTTCGTCCATCCTCTTGCGGTAAAACGGGACATTATCGTATTCATGCTTTACGATGTTCTGGAGTCGCTTCAGCTGGATTTCCTGAAGCAGGTAACGCGGCAGATAGTCTGCTGCACTGACCGGATTGTAGGGCTTAGCCATTTTTTTGATTCCTTCAACTTATTGAATTGGCAGAAGCTTCCCCTTTGCGGAAAGCTTCGATATTGATCTGGACAAGATCTCCTTTGAAATGTTCTCCCAGGAGCTCGAACCATAATTCTTCCTTCAGCTTCAGACTGGCATTCAATGCACCGAGCATGGCAACATTCAGGCTCTTTCCGGGATCAAAATCTCCCAGAACAGCCGGAGTCAGGATCACTGTATTTTCATGAATCATATTTTTACAGACTTCCACCTGATCTTCGGAAAGGACCACAAGGTAGTCAGCTTCTCCGGCAGGGATCATGGGGCTGTAAACTTTTTTTCCGAAACGGACATCTCCGCTGACGCTTCCGCCGCGCTGGCTCATACCGTGGATTTCACTCTTTTTGACATCGAATCCTGCGCGGAACGCGATTTCAGAGAGGAGGTCGCTGGCAAGAATGATCCCCTGTCCGCCGATTCCGGCAAACAAAACGTTGGTGACTTCCTTACTCATTTTGCACCGCCTTTCTGAAATTTAGCAAGTTTCTTGATCTGGAGAATACAGGGACGTCTTGCGATGATAATACTGATATCGTTGGAGGCAAGACGGGTTTTGATCAGTTCCATATAACGTTCATGTTCTGTGGTGGAGTCGATCACATCCACATTGTCCACTCCCATGGCACGGCAGACAGCTTCGATATCGATCTTGCTGGCAGGTTCCATGTTCAGTGATCTGCCCGTTGCAGAGTGTTCCTGAAGTCCGGTCATCGCTGTCGTGGAGTTGTCAAGAATAATCAGAAGATGTCCGGTTTCCGGACGGTTGTAGACCATTTCCGCAACACCGGTCAGACCGCTGTGCATGAAGGTGCTGTCACCGATCACACTGACGACCCGGCGGGCATCTTCTTCCTTGAGGGAACGGCGCAATCCCAATGCGACGCCGATGCTGGCACCCATACAGACACATGTATGGATCGCATTGAACGGCGGGAGGGTTCCCAGGGTATAACAGCCGATATCACCGGAAACGATGCAGTTGAGATCCCGCAATCCTTCAAAGGATTTTCTGTGAGGACAGCCTGGACAAAGCTGGGGAGGTCTGCCCGGAGCGGCAGCCGGTTCCGGAGAACAATCGCCGGCAACCAGTTTTTTCACACGGGAAACGCTCAGTTCACCGAATACAAAAGCGTCTGCCTTGGCTTCCACAGAGATTCCTGCGGCACGGATGGCATCTGCCAGGAATTTATCTCCTTCTTCCACGACTACACAGCGTTTGACACCGGAAACGAACTCTTTCACCGGTTCTTTCAGAAGCGGCCAGGTCAACCCGAGTTTCAGCACGGATGCTTCCGGAAATGCTTCTTTCACATGCTGATAGGAGATGCCGGAACAGATGATTCCGAGCTCAGCGGAACCTGCTTCTTTCTGAGCCAGAACATTGGCTTCCGCAGAAGAGGCGATCTTTTCCAGTTTATCTTCCAGTCTGACATGGGCGGGTCTGGCAAATGCCGGAACCATCACCCGTTCTTTCACGGAAAATTCAAACAGATTGGATTTGGGTTCTTCTTTTGCTTTCCAGCGTTCCACAATGCATTTGGAATGACAGACTCTTGTGGTCATACGGAGCAGCACAGGGATCTGGAACTTTTCAGAGAGTTCCACAGCGCGGATCGTGAAATCATAAGCTTCCTGACTGTCAGCGGGTTCCAGCATGGGGAGTTTTGCCGCTTTTGCATAGTTCCGGTTATCCTGTTCATTCTGACTGGATGCCATGGCGGGATCATCAGCGACGAGGATGACGATTGCGCCTTTTGTTCCGGTGTAGGCGAGCGTGAACAGGGGGTCCGCTGCAACGTTCAGACCGACGTGTTTCATGGTAACGAGTGTTCTTCCTCCGCCGAATCCAACTCCTGCGCCGACTTCCAGCGCGACTTTTTCATTGGGAGCCCACTGGGCCTTTCCGCCGATCTTTGACAAATGTTCCAGCACTTCAGTAGAGGGAGTTCCCGGGTAGCCGACCCCGAGATTGATCCCGCAGGAGAGAGCTGCCTCAGCAACTGCTTCATCCCCACTGAGAATAATTCTTTCAGAAGCCATATTTTTTACCTTTCTCTTATAGCTGCCGCCCCTTTTTCCGGCAGAGTGACAAAGAAATACAACTCATAAAAACTGCCGATCTTCCCTTCAGGGGGGCTATCTCACTAAAAATACCACAAAATTAGAGATTTTCAACCTGAAAAAACGCTTTTTTTTGCAGTTTTTTTCTCAATCCGGAGCCCGCCCGGAATAAAACCGAAACTTTTTTCAAATTTTCCTTGATATTTTCCGGAGAATCATGTATATTCGGATCGGAGAGATTCAGATGATCAGAAACTAAAATCCAGGAGGGCATTTTCTATGAAACAGTTCAAGCAGATCATTTTTATGGTTCCGGCACTTTTCCTCGCCGGATGCGCAACAGACATGCCGGATGCTGATATCGCAGTCGAGGAAGCCGGAGCTACCATGGTTTATTCGCATGTGGCCTCCGCAGCGGCGCCTGCTCCTGTCAGAGCCCGGAAAACGATGGCGGCAAACGGCGGAGGGGTTTCCGACAGAAGTTTTGCCGCGCCGGAAGGAAGAAAAATGGCGTTTACTGCGTCGATCCATCTCTATGTCTCAGATGTGAAAAAAGCCATCGCCGATACCCGGAAGAATACAATGGCTTCCGGCGGGTATGTCAAAACCCTCAATAACAATATGCTTGTCCTTGCGATTCCTGTCGCAAAGGGCGATGCCTTCCTGAATACTCTTGCCGGAATGGGGGAAGTTACCGATCTGGTCATTCAGGGAACCGATGTTACAGAACAGGTTTCTGATCTCAAGATCCGGATGGAAAATCTGGAAAAATCCCGGAAACGCCTGTTGTCTTTGATGGACCGGACCGCAAATGTGAAGGACCTTACCCAGGTGGAACGGGAACTGAACCGCGTTACAACAGAACTGGAACGGCTTCAGGCGGCGGATAAGAACCTGACGAACCGGATCGCCTATGTGACCATCACCGTTTATTTCCGGACAGTCGTCCCTGTCAAAGTCACGCCTTCCGCCAATGTTCCCCTTCAGTGGATCAACAAACTCGGGGAGGGAATGCAGAACTGGATTACCGGAAATCAGGGAGAAGTGACGGTTCCGTTCCGGGTGACTCTTCCTGAGAAATTCTTCTTTGCCGGAAAAGATTATGCGGTTTCCGGGAACAACTGCAATCTGAGATTCCGTGAAATTAGGAATGCGGTGACAGATATCCGCTGGTATGGAAAGAAATATGCCCCGGTTGAGTTTTATAAAGATATGATCCAGAAGGCATTGCAGACCCGTTTCAATGGAAAAATCAGCTGTTCCGAGTGTGTGATTGATGGAGAAAAAGCTCTCTGGTTCCAGGCGGAAACGAATATCCACGGAACCGATTATCTTTATCTTGTGGCGGTTTCTGTGGACGATGATACCGTCCGCGTGATCGAAGCCAAAGGAAAGAAGGCTGCATTGCTTTCCGAACTGGGCATTGACAACTGGAAGAAGATGCTGGAATCCATCCGCTGAGATTGTTTTGTACGATGAATAACATGCTTGACAATGCGGCGTCATGCCGCCCCTATCCCTGGGCAGCGGAACTCTTTGCGGAAAAGAGTATGGAACTTTATGCCAATCAGGAATCCGCCGGAGCTGCCGGAGTTTCTGCCGCAAAGGCTGTGGAACTTGCCGGAGAACAGCTGGCATCAGCCCTTGCCCCGGGATACGGTGTTTTTTTCTGCAATACGGGAACCGATGCTCTGCATCTGGCGGTCCGCGCAGTTCTGGAAAACCGGCAGAATGCAGTTTCTCTGACGACGAAAGCGGAGCATCCTGCGCTGCTTCATGCGCTGGAGGAACACTCTTCTCTCCGGTATTGTAAAATGGAAAAGAGCGGCAGGATCCTGATTCCGGATGGCATCCGGGCGGATCTGGCGGCGGTGCATCACGTCAACGCGGAAACGGGGATCATTCAGGATCCGGCAGAATGGAAAAAAGAATTGTCCGGAACCCCGCTGCTTCTGGATACGACACAATCAGTCTGCAAGATCCCGGTTCCTGCGGGGGCAGCTGATTTTCTGACAGTTTCCGGGTGCAAGATCGGGGCTCCCTGCGGTGCGGCTCTTCTTTACAGAAAACAGTATGAGAAACAGATCAGATCTGTCCGGCTGGAAAAACACGGGATCGGCAGATGTGTTCCTGCGGCGGCAGCGGTTCTTTCGGAAGCTGTTTCCAAAGGGATTTCCGGCTTGGCTTCCCGGAGGGCACATGCGGAGAGATTGCGGAATCTTCTGCGGGAATCTCTTGCCGGATCCAATGTGAAATTCACTTCGGAAGCGGAAAAATCCTCTCCGTGGATCAACCATTTTCTTCTTCCCGGCTATCAGAGCGGGATTCTGGTGCGGATGTTTCAAGGGAAAGGGATCACGGTTTCTGCGGGGTCTGCATGCAGTTCTGAGGAGGGGGGACCTTCGGCGGTTTTGCGGGCAATGGGCTATTCCACGGAAGAGGCTTACAGTGCGCTGCGGGTTTCTTTTTTTGATGATACGACGCCTGAAGAGGTATTATTTTTCGCAAATACCTTGGATGAGCTGTTGAAAAATTACTGAACCGGTTGTACATTACCGCAATATAATTCATAACTTGAAAGGAAAATCATCATGGAAGACAAGATCAAAGAAGTATTGGAACAGCTCCGTGCCTATTTGCAGGCAGACGGCGGAGATTTGGAACTGATTGCAATTGAAGGCAAAACTGTGAAAGTCACCCTGAAAGGTGCTTGCGGATGCTGTCCTCATGCACAGCAGACCCTCAAGGAAGGCGTGGAACAGGTTCTCCGTTCTGAAGTCGATCCTGAAATTGTTGTTGAACGTGTCTGATCTCAGATGATCTGCACGATTTGTCCCAGAAAATGCGGAATTGACCGTCAGGAGTCGGGTTCTGCGGCAGGAAAAAAAGGGTTCTGCGGGAGTCCGCTGGAACCCGTTCTTGCCCGTGCCGGA
Organism: Lentisphaeria bacterium; assembly: GCA_017456805.1. Next base: position 105,330 of record JAFTIQ010000030.1, on the reverse strand, counting down.
CTCCATTTCTGGGAAGAGCCCGTGATCAGCGGAACCCGCGGATCCGGGACTGTTTTTTTCTCCGGATGCAATCTTCATTGCGTCTATTGTCAGAATTACGGGATCAGCACTCTGCATCAGGGGAAGCCCGTAACGGTGGAGCGCCTGCGGGAGATCTATGAGGAACTTATCGTAAAAGGCGCACACAACATCAACCTTGTAACGCCTTCCCATTATACACATGCCATTTTGCAAACGCTGGAAAAACCTCTTCCCGTTCCGGTGGTTTACAACACAAACGGCTATGATTCCGTTGAAACGCTGAAACGTTTTGAAGGAAAAGTTCAGATTTATCTTCCGGACTTGAAATATGCTGATTCAGCAATGGCAAAACGGTACAGCGGGGCGGAAGATTATTTTGAAACTGCAACGGCTGCCATCCGGGAAATGTTCCGTCAAACCGGTTCTTTTGAGATCGATGATGACGGGATCATGCAGCGGGGGGTGATCATCCGGCATTTGATCCTGCCCGGACATGTGACCAACTCGCTGCGGGTGCTGAAATGGATCGAATCCAACTTCAAACCCGGACAGGTGATGTTCAGTCTGATGCATCAGTATATTCCATACGGCAGAGTATCGGATACGGAATTTCCTGAACTGAACCGGCGGATCACTCATGCAGAATATCAGCGCGTGGAAGATGCGCTGATGGATTCAGAGATCGAAGATGGTTTTCTTCAGGAGGAGCCCTCGGCAAGTCAGGAATTCATCCCTGCTTTTGACGGCAGCGGAGTTTAAAAAATCAAAAATGATGACAGGAATGACGAATGAACCAGCTGTATGATAACTATTTGGAGACTTCAGTAGTCGGACGTGGACAGTGTGAGTGGAAAATCCAACTTCTGGAAGTGAATTACCGCAGATTTTTCCCGGAAGATAAAACGGCGTATGTTTTAGATATTGGAATCGGCAATGGCGAAATGCTGGGAAAGATGCAGGAGTGGGGATATTCCAATTATGAAGGAATTGACATTTCAGAATCAGCCGTCAAAGCTTGCAAAGAATTGGGGTATCAATGTACACTTGTAAAGGATACCACAGAATTTCTGAATAATCATCCTGATAAGTATGCAGTTATTACCTTGTTTCATGTTGTTGAACATATCCCGCAGGATGAGATTCTCAGTTTTGTCGAAGCTTGCCGTAAAGCCCTTGCTCCCGGCGGAGTGCTTTTGATTGAAACACCGAATATGGCATCCATTGACGGATTGCTGATGCGTTATAATGATTTTACTCATGTGATGGGCTATACCATGATGAGTTTACGTCAAATGCTTTTGCTGAGTGGTTTTGAAAAAATTGAGATCTTCGAAACCGATGTCATGTTTGTAAAAAAATTCAAAATAAAAATAATGCGTCTGCTGAGCAAAATACAGCGCTGTATTAAAAATTTTGAACGCCGTATTGACGGAATGCGTTTGGAAACTTTGCCCGGGGTTTGCATATCAGCTGCCGCCCGTAAATAAAACTTTATTTTTGATTCACCTGTTCAGAACCTCGCGGTCGAGTTCTTTCTCTGAACTGCCGACCAGAACCGCTGTCACAGCATCGCCCGTAATGTTGACGACTGTCCGGAACATATCCACGATACGGTCAACGCCTAAAACAAGAGCAATTCCGGAAATGGGCAGACCGGCACTCTGTAAAACCAGCCCCAGCATCAGGATCCCGGCGCTGGGCATTCCCGCCGTTCCGATGGAAGCAATCAGAGTCATACTGATGATTTCAATGATTTGCACCAGGGAAAGAGGAATATTATAGAGCTGGGCGATCAGAACAGTGGCGCAGCATTGCATGATCGCTGTCCCGTTCATATTGATCGTTGCCCCAAGGGAAAGAATGAACGTCGCAATATTCTTTGAAACTCCGATCTTTGTGCAGATGGTATTGATATTGGCAGGGAGCACCGCATTACTGCTGCTGGTGGAAAAGGCAAGCAGCATCACAGGAAGCATGTTCTGATAGAATTTTACCGGTGATATTTTGGCAAACAGCATCAGCAGAGCCGGGTAAACCAGAAACATCAGCAGAGCGGAAACTCCCAGAAAACAGAAAATATATTTGCTCAGTGGAAAAAGAACCCGGAATCCGAAACAGGAAAAAGTATGAGCCAGCAGACAGAAAACGCCGATCGGTGCCAGGTCAAGAATCAGATTTACAACGCTTAAATTCAACGCATCCACTTCCTTGAGAAAAATCCGTAAGTTCGGAACCTGAGCGGATATCTTTGCCAGAGAAATGCCCAGAATCAGGGCAATTACAATGATTTGAAGCATATTCGATTCTACGATCGCCTGAAACAGATTGGATGGAACCAGATTCGCCAATGTTTCAGAAATGGAATGGACTTTGCCCGACAGTTTCAGTCCGGCATCCTGCGGCAGAGAGATCGTTGTGCCGTGTCCGATTTTGAAAACCGTTGCAAAGAAAATTCCCATTGCAGCAGAAAGAAGTGTCGTGAAGGCAAACCAGAACAGGGTTTTCCCGCCGATCCTGCCCAGTAATTCCGGTCTGTTCATGGAAACAACTCCAAGCGTTACAGAGACCAGCACCACCGGAACCACAATCATTTTGAACAGATTCAGAAAAAGATTTCCCCCGATCTCAAACAGTCGGACCAGAAAAAAATCCTGAACCGTTTCTGGATTCAGAAACAAATTGCATAAAATCCCGATTACAATTCCTATTCCCATCCCGATCATGATTCTGACCGGCCGTGTTGTATTCCGTAAAAATCCCATGCATCCCCCCGTTTTTTCTGCAGCAGTTCACGGATATAATACATCACCGGAAAAAGAAATGTTCCGTCAAACGGATCTTTTGAGATTGATGAAGGCAGCATCATACAAAGGGAAGGTCATTCGGCTTTTGATCCTGCCCGGACATTATTTTCCTCCCTGCATATTTTATATTTGGCACATCTGTTTGAAAATAAAAAATAATGTGTTATATTTCATCGCAACACACAACAAATAAAAAGGAGAATCAAAAAATGAAATTTCCAGAAATACCAAAGTATCGTACCTTCTGTTTTCCCATTGTCATTCCGGATAAACCGGAAGAGGGAATTTTGTTTGAATATCCCGATGTCTGCCGCTGTCTGCTCCGGAAAACCGGAAATGATCCGGCATTAAAAGAGTTTGAACATCTGCAGAACTATATTGTATCAGGACCGGATTCTAAAAATCTTGTGCTGGAAGGCGTAATCGAGTTGGAATCAAAAAATCATCCGGATTGGAAACAGTTGCGAATCGGAATTCCTCTCTCTGAAATTCCTCATGGGTCAAAATTGTTTCTTCAGTACACTGGCACAGAATTTCAATTGATTGCAGATGGAAAAATTCTGGATGCAGAATATCCGTTTGGAGAGCCTGTGGGGAAAATTCCGGAAAATTATTCAAAGGTCCGGACGATTCCGTCAGAATCGCACATCCGGAAACAGCCGATGCATTTGTGGTGTCCGGAAGGACTGAATACTTGGGTCGGCGATGTATCGCTCGGTTTTTTCAATGGAATATTTCATCTTTTTTACCTTTTTGACCGGCGGCATCACTGCAGCAAGTTCGGCAAAGGGGGACATTGCTGGGGACACATTTCCACTAAGGATTTTCATATCTGGCAGGATGACGGTATTGTTCTTCCTCTGGAACAGCAATGGCAAAGTTTCGGGACCGGGACTCCGTTCATTCATCAAGGGAAAGTCGCCCTTGCTTACGGGATCCATTCGGAACGCTTTGAAGAGATCCCCGGTACCGTTCCTGCCGGTGCGACTATTGCCGTCAGCGATGAAAACGGTCATTTTATTCCGGAAAGAATCACTTATGATGATCTTTCCGCCAATCCGAGTACTTACCACGATGCAGATGGTTCTCTTTTCATGTACCATGGATACGGAAAAGGAAATTTGAAACTGTACCGGGCGGAAAAATGGCCTGATTTCAAATTGGTCAATGATCACATTCTGCCCAGCGGTCAGGATGCGTTCATGCGGAATAATCTGGACTGTCCGGCGTATTTCAACTGGCATGGAAAATGTTTTATGCTGGTGGGATTTTCTGCTATGTGGATGGCTTCCGATTTGGAATTTTCAGATAAATCTGACCTTGGGGAAGCCGGACTGGATCTTTATGACGGACTGGAGGTGCCCATGGTTGCGGATATCGGAAACAATCGGCGGATTCTTGCCGGATGGCTCCCCGCATATCATTCCTGGGGCGGTATGCTGGGAATCCGGGAACTATGCTGGATGGAAGATGGAATCCCCGGCATCCGCTGGATGGAAGAAGTTATGCCGGAACGGGAAGAACCGCAGACAATTGAAGGAAATGCGGAATTTCCCGGAAACGGATATTTTGAATTTGATCTCGAACCGCAAGGAGATCTGGTAATCCGTTTCGGCGGGACCGGTGAAGAGGTCGAGTTCAGACTCAATGGAAAACTCGCCAAAGCGGCACTGACTCCACTATCCATTCCCGGATTCCCTCTTTACCGGGAAAATCCGGCCAGAAGAATTCAAGAACGCTTTATTTTTGCGGTGGATCATCTCAGAAAACTTGATTCTCCATTCAAAGTCCGGATCATGGTACGGACTGAACGCAAATGGGGCGGCAGTGTTGTGGACGTGGAAATCGCCGGATGCAGAACGCTCATCCATCATTTTCCCGGAAGTTACCTCACAAACTTCCGGATCCTCGCCGGAAAGAAAGTATTTTCTTACAGCAGAATCAATGTGTAATTCCAACTGTCACAGATTATTTTGAGACAACGCCTGAAATATACAGACATTTGTTTTCATTTTTTCGGCAGACTCTACTTCGTATGCTGTGATTCATCCCGTACCTGACGGGCAAAATAGAGGAGCATATCCAGTTTTTCCTTGGGTTTGAACATTGCCGGGATCTTCGGCAGGGAGCCTTTTTGGCGGTACATCTCCCCGTTCCGTTCCAGGAAGATTTTGCCATCGCGGAAGGAAAGGGAGCTCCAGCCTGCCTGATGAACAATGATTCTGAGTCGGACGGTTGCCAGGAAGTTTTTGGCTTCGGGTGGGATCACCCCGAATTTATCCCGGAGTTCCAGCTCATAATCATCGACTTCCTCTTCGCTTGTCATGGAGGCGAGTCTGCGGTAAGCCTCCAGCCGCAGGCGGGGTTCATTGATATAATCTGTGGGGATGCTTGCCGCCAGTTTATCTTTGGATGTTTCGAGAGCGAACGTGATGAATTCGATGTTGAGTTCGGTGCTGACCAGTTTTGGATTTTTGATTCCGCGGAGGGTGTTCGCGGCTTCTTTCAGGAGCTGGCAATACAGATGGAACCCGATGGTATCGACGTAACCGCTCTGTTCTGCTCCGATGATATTTCCGGCTCCGCGGATCTCCAGATCGCTGAGGGCGAGTTTGAATCCGGACCCGAGATGAGTATACCGCCGGATTACGGACATACGCTGTCTGGCATCGGTTGTCATGACCCCGGTCGGCGGGATGAGAAGATATGCATAAGCCTGCCTGTTCCAGCGCCCGACACGTCCCCGGAGCTGATGAAGTTCTGCCAGTCCGAAATGATCAGCCCGTTCAATGATGATGGTGTTTGCATTTGGAATATCGATCCCGGATTCGATGATCGTGGTAGAGACAAGGATATCGATGTTTCCGTTGACGAAATCCCCCATGATATCCTCCAGCTGGGAAGGGGTCATTTGTCCGTGAGCGACAGCTACTTTTGCGCCGGGAGCAAGTTTCCGGACTTTTTCCGCTGCGGCATCGATGGTTTTAACTCTGTTGTGCAGGTAGAAGATCTGTCCGCCCCGGACCAGTTCGCGGGAGATTGCTGCGCCCACCAGCGCGGGATCATATTGAGCGACGATGGTATGAACGGGGAGCCGTTTTGTGGGGGCGGTCGTGATGGTGCTGAGATCGCGCAGACCGGAAATGGACATGTGGAGCGTTCTTGGGATGGGGGTGGCGGTCATGGTGAGAATATCCACGGTTGACCGGATGGATTTCAGCTGTTCTTTGTGAGCAACGCCGAACCGCTGTTCCTCATCAATGATCAGGAGTCCCAGATCCCGGAATTTGATCTCTTTGGAAAGGAGCGCATGAGTTCCGATGATGATATCGATTCCGCCGGAAGCCAGGTTCCGTTTGATGGCGGATTTTTCCCCGGCGGTTTTCAGGCGGGAAAGGGTTTCGATCAGAAAGGGATATTCAGCGAACCGTTCCCGGAAACTCAAGTAGTGCTGTTGAGCAAGGACGGTTGTCGGGACGAGGACTGCCACCTGCCGTCCGGAGGCGGCGCATTTGAATGCGGCACGCATGGCAACTTCAGTTTTTCCGTATCCCACATCGCCGCAGAGAAGACGGTCCATGGGTTTGGAGGATTCCATATCTTTTTTGATGGCTTCGATTGCCTTGAGCTGACCTTCTGTTGCTTCGTAGGGGAAGGCGGCATCGAAGATTTTTTCTTCCACGCCGTCCGGATCGAAGGCGATTCCTTTGGAGGAGTTCCGGATCGCCTGAAGCCGGAGCATTTCCGCCGCCAGATTCCGTGCGGCTCCGGAGGCTTCCTCTTTTGTTTTCAGCCAGCGGGATCCGCCGAGTTTGGATAACCGGAGAATATTGACCCGTGATCCGACATATCTGGAAAGCAGGTGAGCCTGCCAGACGGGAATATAGATGATCGCATCGTCGGCAAATTCCAATTCCAGAGATTCGATCCGTTCGGATCCGCTGGTAATGGTTTTGATGCCGTGGTAAAGACAGAGTCCGTAGTTGAGATGGACGGTGAAATCGCCCTCTTCGATATCGGACATCTGGGCAAGTTCTTCTTTCCGGATTTCTTCAGGATCCCGTTCTTTGATGATGGCAGCGCGGGGAACGGCACGTTTTGTGAACGTTGTCATGAAGAGTTCCCGCTCTGTCAGGTAGGTGACTTTCAGTTTCGGGAAGGTCACACCGCAGGGCAGCTGCATTTTGATGATATCGGTTCCCGGAGCTTCCAGAAGTTTGTTCTCTTTCAGCCAGTTGGAGATATGGATCTCATCCGATTCCTTTGCGGCGGCAAAAAAGATACGGTATCCCTGTTCCAGCTGATGCCGGATCATTTCCGCAGCGATCCCTTTGGAAAGCTCCTCAAGGGTATCTGTATTGAGTTCTGCCGCTGCCTGAAGCTGAGGCGTTACCCCGATACAGTCACGGTCCGGCGAGTCCTTCCAGTCGTCATCCATTTCAGAGAGAATGGAAATCACAGGGTGTTCCGTAAAAGCCTGACGGAACCGTTCCCAATGCTGTTCGGATCCTTTTTCGCCGAATTTATTCAAGTTGAGCAGACACTCCCGGGGGGAACAGATCATGAGGATTCTGTCATTGACATAACTTGAGAAATCCTGATACGCCTCTCCGGTGACGGGCAGAACGGTTCCGGAGCGGAGCAGGATCTCGCAGGAATCGATATTCCGGACGGATCTTCCTGTTTCAATGGAATATTCCCGCATGGTATCGATTTCATCCCCGAAGAATTCGATACGGACAGGGAGTTTCATTCCGGGGGAGAAGATATCGATCAATCCGCCTCTGCGGGCGAATTCGCCGACAAGCGTTGCTTCCGGTTCGTCATCATATCCCATCTTGACCAGTTTTTCCGCCAGTTCTGCCAGTTTGAAGGTGTCGCCCTTCCGGAGTGAGAGTTTCCCGAGAGAGAATTCCTTTTTATCCGGCACAGGAGTCAGGAGAGCGTGGACCGATGCAAAAAAGAGATCCGGGGCGTTCGGAGAAAGTGCCGCCGCCAGCATTTCAGCCCGGGGGGCTTCATCTTCGGGAGTGGGATTTCCTTTCCAGATCCCTTCCGGGAGCAGGGCAGTGGTTATTCCGGTTTGCAGGGCATGGTTCCAGATCTCGATTTCTCCGGAAATCTGTTCCGCCTCTCCGAAACCGGGCAGGGCAACCACAACTTTTTTTCCGGTTTGATGATAAAATGCGGCAGCGATCCGGAAAATCTCCAGGGCAGCTGTGGATTTTTCAGTAAAAAAAATCGTATCTTCCGGACTCAACGAAAGATGAAACCATTTTTTTATGGAAATATTTTCACTTTTCTGCTTTTTCACATTGACTTTTCCGGTTTTTGTGGTATATTACTATTTAAGTTTGCATGTACATGCAGGCCGGTCTTTTCTTTATGAAAAAACCAGACTGCATAAAAATAACACAATTTTAACAAAAAACAAGTGGAAGTTTCCATGTCAGCGAAAAATAGCAAAGTAAAAGCCGCACCTGCCAAGGTGGGGACAGAGAAAAAAGCTGTGAAAAATGCTGAGAAGTCTCCCTCTAAAAAACAGACCGCTGAAAAAGAAGTCAAGAGCGTGAAGAAAACCTCTGAAAAGGCGGCTCCTGCCGGGAAGACTGAAAAAGCGAAATCTGCAGAAGTCAAGAGCGTGAAAGATACTCCTGCCAAGACAAAAAAAGTGAAAGCAGATCCCGTCGTGGAAACGAAACCGGCAAAGACTCCCGCTAAGGAAAAAGCGGCAAAGGCAGTGCCTGTCGAAGTGAAGCCTGTTAAGGTATCTGCCAAAGCCAAAGCTGTGAAGGCAGAACCTGTCGAAGAAGTGAAGCCTGCAAAGGCATCTGCTAAGGCAAAAACAGCAAAGGCGGAACCTGTTGAAGAAGCAAAACCTGCAAAGGCTTCCGCCAAGTCAAAAGCTGTAAAGGCAGAACCCGTTGAAGAAGTGAAGCCTGCAAAGGCATCTGCCAAGGCAAAAGCTGTAAAGGCGGAACCTGTCGAAGAAGCAAAACCTGCAAAGGCATCCGCCAAAGCCAAAGCTGTAAAGGCAGAACCCGTTGTCGAAGTGAAGCCTGCAAAGGCATCTGCCAAGTCAAAAGCTGTGAAGGCGGAAGAACCCAAAGCGGAAGAACCTGTTGTTCTCGATAAAAAAGAGGCGCGCCGTCTTGCCAAAGCCAAAGCTGAAGAAGAAAAAGCCCGCCGCAAAAAAGAGTTGGAGCTGAAACGTTCCAAAGAAGAACAGGAAGAACTTGATGCCTTGAAAGCGGCTTATGCCCGCTCTTTGGAAGAAGCGAAACTTGCAGAGGCGGTACCTCCTCCGGAACTGGAAGAGGAGATGATAGAAGAGCCTCCCATTGACGATCTTGACAATCTGGATGACCAGGAAGCTTACAGCAAGGCGAGCGAAGAAAATATTGATAATCTTGAAGATGTTGCAGAACTTGCGAAACGTGCGGCGAAAGAAGAAAAAGCTGCTTCCGGCGTTCCGACATCCAAGAATGATACGATGAAAGTCTATATGACTGACATCGGCAGAATCGAACTTGTTTCCAAAACGGAAGAAATTGAGCTTGCGGCGCAGATTCATGGCGGGAACTCCCAGACTCATGATGAAGCCCGTCAGACATTGATCCAGGCGAACCTCCGTCTGGTGGTGAAGATCGCTCATGATTTCAAAGGATTGGGGCTTCCGCTCCTTGACTTGATTTCAGAAGGAAACATTGGTTTGATGCGTGCTGTGGAAAAGTTTGACCCTGCGAAGGGAGCGAAGTTCAGTTCCTACGCTGCATGGTGGATCAAGCAGTCCATGCGCCGTGCGCTGGCAAACCAGAGCCGTACGATCCGAATCCCTGTTCAGTCAGCCGGCAAGATCAATAAGATCAAATCGGTGAAGATGAAATTGACCGAAAAGCTCGGCAGAGAGCCCACGGATGCGGAAATTGCAGAAAATCTGGAATTTTCCGAACGTACAGTTGCCGGATTGCGTTTGGCGGATCTGAAAACCTTCTCTCTCCATGACCCGATTCAGCAGGGTGAGGATGGAGAATTTCAGGATATTATTCCTGACCGCGGGGCTATGACACCGGACCGGATTCTCGGGGATGTGGAATCTCTGAAGCGGCTGAAAGATCTTCTCTGCGATCTTGATGAACGGGAACGGATGATCCTTCAGATGCGTTTCGGGCTTGACAACAACCGTCCGAGAACCTTGGAAGAAGTGAGCCAGGAAATCGGCAGGACCCGTGAACGTGTCCGCCAGATCCAGAATCAGGCATTGAGTAAATTGAAACTTCTGCTTTCCGATGAAGCAGATTTTACAACAGATTGAAGAATAACGTTTTAAATAGAAAGGAAAGGGGGTGAACAACATGGAATGCACGGAAGTCAGACTGAAAAAAGGCGAGCCCGTAGATCGCGCTCTCCGCAGATTGAAGAAGAAGCTTGACAAGGAAGGCACCCTTAAGGAACTCCGCAACCGGAGACACTTTGAGAAGCCCAGCGAAAAGAAACGCCGTACACAGCGTCATCGCGGCTGATCTTGTTGACAGCAATGGGGATCCCGCTTTTCCGGTGAGATCCCCTTTTTTTTCATGATCCATGTAATCATGAAAAACATTTTTGAATTTTTGCAACCGGCAGAGATGCCGTTCAGATAGAAGAGACCAGATCTCTTCCCTACCCCGGAGAAGTTATGCAGAATCCAACACAGAAATCAATTAAAAAAGAGACGTCCAAAGGAAGACGCTTCGGTTATCTTTCTGTTCTTGATAAATACATGTTCCGGGAATTCATGATCCCGTTTTCGGTGCTTTGTTTCACCTTTATCCTGCTCTTTCTGATCGGGGATCTTTTCAACGACCTGCCCGACTTTCTCGGTTACAAGGGCAGCGATGGCTTTTCAAAAGCCGTTCGTTACTTTACTTTGAAAATGCCCGGAAATATCCGGTTTGTTTTTCCGATCTCTGTTCTGCTTTCCTGTATGTACACCATTGCAAACATGGGGCGGACAAGAGAGATCACAGCCATGCGTGCTTCCGGGATCTCCACGATCCGGTGCGGCGGCGCAATCTTTGTCGTGGCGGGTATCGTGACCGCCGTCAATTTCTGGTTCAATGAAAAAGTGGTTCCCCAGTGTTCCATGGAAGCTGAGATCATTCATGAATCTCTGGAAAATCCTGATTATGACCGGACAATGTACAATATGCTTCAGTACCGCAGTGCGGATAAACGCCGGGACTGGCTCCTTCATAACCTCAATGAAAAGGGCGAATGGGAACGGGTCATTCTGAAATATTATTCCATGGATGATACCACCGGAACCCGGATCCGGAAGATGGATTGGGAGCTGATCGCCGAAAAAGCAAAGTATGATCCCGCAAGAGGTTGGGTCTTTTATAATGTCCGTCAGACGAAATACATTCCCTTTGCCGGGCCTGCCAGAGAATACAAAGAGCTGGTTTACGGACATGATGTGATCCATGAGACGGAAAGCCAGATCCAGAATGCTGTCAAACCGCCGGAAGATCTTTCCTCGGCTGATTTGATCGGGATCCTCCGGAACAATAAACACATGGCGAAATCGCTGAAGAATATGTATGAAACATTGCTTTATTACAGATTGTCCTTCCCGTTTGTCTGCCTGTTGTGCGTCTGTCTCGGATTGCCGCTGGCAGTGAAAAACGAGCGGTCCGGGATCTTTCTTTCTATCATTGCCGCGGTCGCCGCAATTGTTGTTTTCCAGACTCTGACAGAAATTTTCCTGATTATGGGACAGCAGGGGATGGTTCCTCCGCTGGTCGGCGGAGTCGGACCGATGTTTGCATTTCTGCTGTACAGCTACTTCGGTGTGATCCGGAAATCCAGCTGAGTCGGGACATTCTTTTATGCTTTCCCAAGTCCGGATATTCCGTTCCAGGTTGGAAAGTCTGCCCTGCTTTATGATACTGCTGGGGATCCTCAATGGATTCTCAGCAGTTTATTTTTTGGGGATGGATCTCACTGCCGGAGCCGTATGTTTTTGGAGTGTTCCGGGAATTCTTTGCGCCTGGCTGATTTTGGGATTGCGGAACAGCTGCTGCCGTTTTATCCCGGCAACGGTACTTGCGATTCTGAGTTCCATGATTCTGATTTCCCACGAAAAAGAGAGTTTTCATGTTCAGGAGATGGCGAATCACCGGCGGCTCGGGGCTTCTGCAGTATTCCGTTTGACGGAGTCCTCATTATGCGGCGGAACACCCCGCTGGATTGCCAATGTTCCATATTTTACTCAAGCGGAACTTCAGGAGGTGACCTTTGGCGGGACGGTCCGGAAAGGTCCTTACAGTGAGACGGTTCTGATGACTGTTCCTTCCAATTCAAGAGATGCAATGGAGGTCGGATATGGGGATATCATTTCTGCAGAAGGATATTTTGAGCGGATCACGGAACCGGATTTGTGCGGGACCTTTGATTTTCAGGCGTATGCCCGGGCGCGTGGCGCGGTGCTGGTGTTCCATGCGGAATCGGTCAAAATCCTTCATCGTGACAACGGACTGATGCGGAAACTTTATGATTGGCGGAGCCGTTTTCTGGAGAGATTGACTGCGCGGATGCCGGATGGAACTGCCGGAAAGATGGCTCCCGCATTGCTGTTCGGGATCCGTCAGCCGATCAAAGGGGAGATCAAACAGAATTTTCTTGAGAGCGGAACCCTTCATGTGTTATCGGTGAGCGGATTCCATATCGGGTTGTTCTTTACAGCGGTGATGCTTTTTCTATGTTTTCTGCCCTACCGCTTCCGCTGGCTGATCGCGCCGGTTCCTGTTTTGATTTATGCGTTATCGACGGGGATGCAGGCACCTGCGTTCCGTGCATTTCTTATGTTGAGTTTCTGGTGTCTTGCGCATGTTTTCTTACGGAAGAACCGGGGCGGGAATACACTTGCGGCGGCTGCGGGAGTGATTTTGCTTTTGAATCCGTTCCAGTTGTTTGATATTGGCTTTCTTTATTCCTTTTTGTGCGTTCTTTTTCTGATTTTGAGCAGTGATTTTTTCCGGAGAATCTCTCTTGCGATCACGGTCCGGGAGGAGTTTTATCCGGACCGGCGGATGATTTCTTTTTCCCGGATTCTGGGATATATGACAGTGCTTACAGGGGTTTCTCTCGGGGCGTGGCTCTGCAGTATGGCGATCTCCATGAGTTTTCAATCGTTTGTGAGTTTATGGGCAGTTCCGGCATATCTTCTGATGCTTCCAGTGACGTGGTTCTGTTTTCTTCTGTTTCTTCCGGCTGTTCTGCTGCAATGGATCCCCGGGAGTGTGGAATGGATCGGAGAATTGATTGCGCCTGCGCTGGAATTTTGTGCATTTTCAGCGGAACAATTCGGGGATTCCGGAGCATTTTATGTATCGCCGCCGCCTTTATGGCTTGGGATATTGTTCCTGATTGCGCTGGCGGGATGTTTTGTATTCCGGAGAAAATGGTATTTTGCAGGTTCGGCAGTTCTGGTGTTTCTGACAGGCTTTTTTCTGTTTTTCCCCTTATCGGGCACGGATCCTGAGATTGCAGTGATCCGTTCGGAAGCCTCCCGGATCCCTGCGGTTGTGTTTTCGATTCCCGCTTCGGGACGGGCAATTCTCTGGAACGTACCGGAGGGAGAAACTGCGCGTCTGCTTTCCGATTATTTAAGGACCAGCGGGATCCGGAGCGTGGAAGAGATGCATTTTGATTCAGCCCGCAGTGAAATTTGCGGCGGCGGATTGTTCCTTTCTGCGGTGACGGATGTCAAATCGGTATACTTTCATGTGCCGGTCAGACGGAATGCAAAATCGGCGCAATCTTTACTGAAGCAATTCCCGCCTCCGCCCGGGAAATCTGTTTTGCAATGGAGCAAAACGGAATCGGGCGTGGAGGTTCGTCCCGGAGTTGCCGGAATGGAAGAAACTGTTGTCCGGATGTTTGTTTCTGAAGACAAGGGCGTGATTCTGGAAGTCCGGCATTGCGGAGAGCTGCTTTTCAGGAAAGAATATCTGCCCGGGAATGAACCGGTTCTGGAACGGATCAAGCTTCCGCCGCGAAAGAAAGCAGGGTTTTGATCTCTTCTTTCCAGAGAGATTCATCCGGGGTTTCCAGAATGAGGGGGATATCCTGAATTCTGGGATCCTGCATGAGCCTGCGGAACAGATCCATGCCGAGATTTCCTTTTCCGAGAGAGTCATGACGGTCCAGTTTGCCGGCGAGCACACCTTTTGCATCGTTCAGATGCATCCCTCTCAAATACTTGAAGCCGATGATCCGATCGAACTCATCCATCGTTTTTTCGTATCCTTCCGGGGTGCTGAGATCATATCCTGCGGCGAAACTGTGGCAGGTATCGATACATACGCCGACCCGTGCGGGATCGTTGATCTGTTCCATGATATCCGCCAGCTGCCGGAAGGTATAACCGAGATTGCTGCCTTGTCCGGCGGTGTTTTCCAGAACGGCAACGACTCCTTCTGTTTCCGCGAGGGCTGAGTTGATCCCTGCTGCGATATGGGCAAGACATTCCGATTCGGAGATTTGTCTCAAGTGACTTCCGGGATGAAGATTGAGCAGTTTCAGTCCGAGGATCTGGCACCGGTACATTTCATCGGTGAAGGCAGCCACGGCATTTTTCCGTTTTTCCGGATCTGGATTTCCCATATTGATGAGATACCCGTCATGCGGCAGGATCAGATCCGGGGTGTAGCCATGTTTTCTGCAGTTTTCTTTGAAAGCGGCAGCGGAAGCTTCAGAGATCGGCGGAGCGTTCCATTGACGCTGATTTTTGGTGAACATAGCGAAAGCCGTTGCGCCGATAGCGGCGGCGTTCAGGGGGGCATTTTCCACCCCGCCGGCAATAGAAACATGAGCTCCGGCAAATTTCATTTCAGCATCTCCTTCAAGTATTTCCCGGTATAGGATTTTTTATTTTTTGCGATGGCCTCCGGAGTTCCTTCCGCGAGGATCTTCCCGCCTTCACTGCCGCCTTCCGGACCGAGATCAATGATCCAGTCAGCCATCTTGATCACATCCAGATTGTGCTCAATGACCAGGACAGTGCATCCTTTATCCCGGAGTTTCAGGAGAACATCCATGAGCTGTTTGATGTCGGCAAGATGAAGCCCGGTCGTCGGTTCGTCCAGAATATAAAGGGTATGTCCCCGGGAGGGACGGGCAAGTTCTGTTGCGAGTTTGACCCGCTGAGCCTCTCCCCCGGAAAGGGTCGTCGCCTGCTGTCCAAGGGTGATATAGCCCAACCCGACTTCTTCCAGCATTTTGAGTTTCCGGTGAAGTTTCGGAACCGCTGAGAAAAATTCCACTGCCTCGGAAACCGTCATATCCAGAACATCTGCAATGGAACGTTTTTTGTATTGAACTGTGAGAGTTTCCCGGTTGAACCGTTTGCCGTGACAGGCGGAACAGGGGACATAAACATCGGGGAGGAACTGCATTTCAATTTTCTTGATCCCGTCGCCCTGACACTCTTCGCATCTGCCGCCTTTGATATTGAAACTGAATCTTCCGGGACCGTAACCGCGGACTTTTGATTCCGGCAGGGAAGCAAAAAGATCCCGGATGACTCCGAAGGCTTCCGTATAAGTCGCCGGATTGGACCGGGGCGTTCTCCCGATGGGACTCTGATCAATGACGATCGCTTTATCAATATGTTCCAGACCGGTGATTTTATCATGTTTCCCGGGCAGCGGGGCATCTTCAATCTTGAAATGCTGCTGGAGGGCGGCTCGGAGCACACCGTTGACCAGACTGCTTTTCCCGGAACCGGAGACCCCGGTCACACAGGTGAATGTTCCCAGAGGGATCCTGGTGGTGATGTGCTTCAAGTTATTATGAGAGACCCCTTCCAGAGTCAGGAATTTTCCGTTTCCTTTGACCCGCTGTTCAGGAACTTCGATCTTCTGTTTCCCGGTCAGATATTGTCCGGTGAGAGAATTTGGGCATTGTTCGATGGCAGAGGGCGGGCCGGCAGCCACCAGTTCTCCGCCGTGAACTCCTGCGGCAGGTCCGAGATCCAGGATATAATCAGCCGCCCGGATCGTATCTGTATCGTGTTCCACAACCACCACGGTGTTTCCGATATCCCGAAGGTTTTTCAATGCAGCAAGAAGCCGGTCATTATCCCGCTGATGCAATCCGATACTCGGTTCATCCAGAATGTAAAGCACTCCTACCAGCCCGCAGCCCAGCTGGGTCGCCAGCCGGATCCGCTGAGCTTCTCCGCCGGATAATGTACCGCTTTCCCGGTTCAGAGTCAGATAGGGCAGCCCCACTTCTTTCAGGAAGGAGAGACGGGAGGCAATCTCTTTGAGGATCTCTCCTGCAACGATCGTCTGCTCTTCATTGAGTTTCAGAGTCCGGACAAATTCCAGAGCTTTTTCCACGGACATAGTATTGAACTCATGGATGGAAAGACCATTGACAGTTACTGCAAGGGATTCCGGTTTCAGCCGTTTGCCATGACATTCCGGGCACTCTTCCCAAACCATGTATTGTTTCAGCCGTTCCCTGACGGCATCGTTATCCGTTTCCTCTTCTCTGCGCTGGAGATTGGCAAGGATCCCTTCAAAGGGACGCACCATGTTATAGCGTTTGCCCCGGAGATAGTAGCTGAAATCGATTTCCTCCTCCCCGCTTCCGTAAAGCAGAAGATTCTGGACGTGTTCGGGCAGATCCCGGAATTTGGTGGTCAGCATGGAGGGCATCTGAAGATGTTCTGCAAGACAGCGGAGAAGATGATTGTAGTAAAGGATCAACCGGTGGGGACCGCGCCGCCAGCCGGGGATCGCACCTTTCCGGATGGAAAGATCATAATTGATTGCCAATTCCGCTTTCATGACCATGAGGGAGCCGATCCCGTTGCATCTGGGACATGCGCCGTAAGGGCTGTTGAAAGAAAAGTGGCGCGGCTCCATCCGTCCGAAACTGATTCCGCAATCCACACAGGCAAGATTTTCGCTGATCCGTTCTTCCTTCCAGCGGAGTTTTCCTTCAAAATCCCGGTTTTCCACCAGCAGGATCAATTCACCGTTTCCGCTTTTCAGAGCGGTTTCCACAGAATCGTTCAAACGGGAATCTTCCAGACTTTCCCCGGTCATCAGACGGTCCACAACCGCATCGATCTCATGCCGTTTCGTCTTGGCAAGAGAATCCATGTGATCGCTCAATTCCAGAATTTCCCCATCGATCCTGACCCGCACGAAGCCGTCTTTCCGGATTTTTTCCAGCACATCTTTATGTTCCCCTTTCCGTCCGGTGACGATGGGAGCAAGGAGCATCATTTTCAGCCCGCCGGGAAGCCGTTTGATTTTGTCGCAGATCGCTTCGGCGGATTGCGCGGCCAATTCTTTTCCGCATTTTGGACAATGCGGGAGCCCGCAGTGAGCGTAGAGCAGTCTCAGATAGTCATAGATTTCCGTGACGGTTGCCACAGTGGAACGGGGATTGGAGCCCGCCGCCCGCTGTTCGATGGCAATAGCAGGAGAAAGCCCTTCGATATGATCGATCTTCGGTTTCTGCATCCGGTCAAGGAATTGCCGTGCATAAGCGGAAAGACTTTCCACATACCTGCGCTGTCCTTCCGCATAGAGAGTATCAAATGCAAGAGAGGATTTTCCGGAGCCGCTCAGCCCGGTGATCACGGTAAGCGAATTCCGGGGGATCGTCACGTCAATGTGCTTCAGATTGTGCTCAGCGGCACCTTTGATAATAATATCGTCGTTCATACAACATTCTCCTTACAGACCGGGCACCGCCAGCTGTTCTTTGCGCGGGGTCCAGAGAATCCGGTTGGGATAGCCGAGAGCAAAAATCTGAAGATTCTGATACCTCCGTGAAACTGCGCTCAGACTGGAGGGGGAAACCAGAAAAATATAAGGAGCTTCGTCATAGATCAGACGATGGAACCGATGGTAAAGTTTCTGTCTTTTTTTCGGATCAAAAGTGAGCCGGATCTCTTCGATGAGCCTGTCGGCTTCCGGATTGGAGAAGCCGATGAAATTGCTGGAGGCTTCCACATTTGCCATGGAGGAGTGCCACAACTGGAAGGGATCGGGCGTGATTCCCCCCTGCCAGCCCATCGCACAGGCTTCAAAGGATTTCTTTTCCAAACGCTGAATGCAGACAGACCATTCCAGACTCTGGAGTTCCATTTTGACTCCTGCTTTTGCCATATCCTGCCGGATGATCGGCAGCAGCCGGGGGTAGATCTGGTTCGCATTTGGATAAATCAGGGTGAACTTCAACGGAATTCCGTTCCGGTCAAGGATCCCGTCACCATCGGTATCTTTCCAACCGGCTTCCGCCAGCAGTTTTTTTGCCAGTTCCACAGAATATTCCCGGACGGGGATCGTTGGATCGGAGGCGGGCGAATCCGGGAAGAAAGGCCCGGTCACAGGGCGTGCCAGACCGTAGTACAGTTCCTCTACAACTCTTTTCCGGTCAACGAGATGACTCAGGGCAACACGGGTTTTTGCATCGGCAAAAACAGGCATTTTCAGATTGAATCCGATATAATTATATGCCAGAGACGGAGTCTGGACTTTCCGGAGCCATCCTTTTACCGGATCAAAAGCCGGCCCGTTTGTCCGGTTGATCCATTGTTCCGGAGAGAGAGCCACTTCGTCCACATCCCGGGAAACGGCGGATTGCAGCTGGGTTGCCGGATGGGGGATGATTTCCACCACCACCGTTTCCAGCGGCGGCATGACCCCGTATTTTGCCCCGTAATACTTGTTCCAGCGTTTGAGGATGATGCGGCGTCCCTTGTCCCAGCGGTCGAACCGGTAGGGTCCGACTCCGATCATGATTCTGTTCCGTTCGTTATCGTTGTTGAAGCGTTCCGGATCGAAGGGTCCTTCATACGCATGGTAGAGATGCCGGGGGAGCGGTTCCAGCGCAAGCGTAACTTCTTCCGAGAGAAAATACTTCTTTTTCCAGATCACATCGAATTCATATTTTCCGCGGACTTCCACCCGGTCAAGATCTGCGAGATAGGAACGCAAAGGCGCGCAATCTGTTTTCGGGTTTTTGATCACATCCACATAGAATTTGAAATCCTCTGCGGTCATTTCCACATTCCGCCACTCTTTTTTTGTGACGGGATCGGTGAAATCGTGCCAGTAGACCCCTTTTCTCAACCGGATCCGGAATCGCAAACCATCATCCAGCCGTTCCCAGGATTCTGCCAGCTTCGGTTCAAATTTCCCGATGTCTTTGTAATTCCGTTCGGAAATGGCATCCTGTGTATAGGAAGCAAGGGTGGAAAGGAAAGCATCGTTGGTGATGAGGGGGTTCATATTTTTGGTATCGCTGGCGGAAACGGTGATGAGCCGCCCGCCGGATTGGGCTTTCGGGTCATAAAATTCAGCGTTAGCGATCGGTCCGGCGTTCGTGTTTTCCTGTGTCTGCGGGGCTGCTGTCCGGGGCACAAATTGCTGTTCCCGAATCGTTTCCCGGAGTTTTTCGGTTTCAAACCGGAGCAGATCAATGGAATTTACGATAAAATACGTTCCGGCTGCCATCATGAGAAAGCAGAGGATCAGCATAAATTTAATAAAGCCGGTACCGTTATGCATGGAGTTATCCTTTCTGATTGAAGGTCAGTTTCAGTGAGGCATGGAATTTAATTCCGTTGATTTCCGCACGGATTCCGCCCATTCCTTCACTGATTCCGATTCCTCCGATTTCGACATCTGTTTCCAGAGAAACGTTTCCGCAGATGGGATCTTTTTCCACGAGATTTTCAAAAACCTTATCGAATTTTTTTGCAGGGAGGATCCGTTCGAAGGGGAGCTCTTTTTTCTGATCGTTCATTTTTACGGTACGATCCTGGGTTTTCCGCATGGCGGTTCCGGTGTAATCGATTTCAATTCCGGTCAATTCTGCCTGAAGGGTTCCTTTGACGGGCATTGGCAGGGGGCGTCCGCAGTTGGGGATCATGCCGAGCAGTTGAGCGAGCGCGTTTTCCGAGACCCACTGATCGATCAGTTTCTGGATTTCCGTTTTCAAAAAAGTATCCACGGCAGCGAATGCAAAATCATTAAACATACCCATATTTTTTTCCTTTCGTTGTTCACGGAAAACATAGCACAAAATGAAGGAAATTCAACTGAAATATCGTACAGAATCCTGATTTCCGGGCAAAAAAAAGGGATTGCCGCCGGGCAATCCCCTGAATCAATCGGATGAGACGATTTCAAACGATGCTTATTTTCCTCTGAGGTGGGGGAAAAGGATCACATCGCGGATGGAATCTCTTCCGGTCAGAAGCATGACCAGACGGTCGATTCCGATCCCCATACCGCCGGCAGGAGGCATACCGTATTCCATCGCACAAAGGAAGTCTTCGTCGATGGTCTTCTGGAGTTCGCCTTCGCGGTCGTTGAGTTTTGCCTGTTCCAGGAACCGTTTGCGCTGTTCGATGGGGTCGTTCAGTTCGGAATATCCGGGGGAGACTTCCTGACCGTTGATTTCCAGTTCGAAGACATCCACCACGGTGGGATCATCTTCGCATTTCTTTGCCAGCGGAACCAGATATTCGGGCATTCTCAGCACGAATGTGGGCTGGATCAGGGTATGTTCGATGAGTTTTTCATAAACTTCATGGGTGATTTCCAGATCATTGAAGTCATCCAGAATGACGGCTCCCATTTCCTTGGCGCGGGCTGCTTTTTCATCACGGGAAAGTTCGAACCAGTCATTACCGGCTTTTTCTTTGACCAGATCGCGGTAGGTGGCACGTCTCCAGGGACGCTGCAGGTTGATGACGGTTCCGTTGGGCATTGTGGTTTCCAATGTTCCGTTGACCTTCATTGCCACGGTGGTGACCATTTCTTCGATCAGATCCATCATGACTTCGCAGTTTCCGTATGCCTGATAAATTTCGATCATGGTAAATTCCGGACTGTGTCTGCGGTCGACTCCCTCATTACGGAAGTTGCGGTTCAGTTCGAAGACCTTTTCGAATCCGCCGACGAGGAGGCGTTTCAGGAACAGTTCGGGAGCAATACGCATATACATATCGCTGTTGAGGGCTTCATAACGTGTGATGAACGGGCGGGCATTTGCGCCGCCGGAGATGTTCTGAAGCATGGGGGTTTCCACTTCCATGAATCCCTTGGATTCCAGGAATCTGCGGATCTCACGAATGATGGCAAACCGTTTTTTGAAGACATCTTTGCTTTCATCGCTCATGATCAGGTCAAGATAACGCTGACGGTATCTCTGTTCCTGGTCCACGAGACCATGGTATTTTTCCGGAAGGGTTCTCAGAGATTTGGAGAGCAGGGTGCATTTTTCTGCTTTGATGGTGATTTCACCGGTACGGGTCTTGAAAAGTTCCCCTTCCACACCGATGATATCGCCGATATCGAATTTCTTGAAAAGTTTGAAAAATTCTTCTCCGACAGCATCTCTGGAAACGTAGAGCTGAATTCTTCCGGAGGAATCTTTGACATCTGCAAAAACAGCTTTGCCCATAGCGCGGAATGCGGTCATACGGCCGGCAACGTTCACTTTTGCCTGGGTTTCAGATTCTTCCACATAAAGTTTCTTTGCTTCTGCGGTGGGGATCGCACCGTCATAACGGGTGCCATAGGGTTTCAATCCGGCAGATTCAAATTCTGTGATTTTTGCTTTTCTCTGCTCAAAAATGACTTCAGGCTTGACTTCCTGAATCTGTTCCGGCTGATTCTTCTGTTCAGACATTTCAATATCTCCTAAATATAGTTATTTTATCATCAGGTAATGTACACCCATTTCAAGTGTTTTTCAAGAAGAGTTCTTCAAATTTCACCGAACTGTTCTGTAATTGCGGCACAAACCCCGGCAAATCGGCAGGAAGAACAGTGCTTCTCCGTACAAACCGGGAAATCAAGCATGTTTACGGATTCCCCGGAGGCAAGTTCCTGCATCTCTTCCGCATCTTTGCAGATCCGCCGTTCCGCAGATTCCGCATTCCCGGCAGATTGGATCTCTTTCCATTCGAGATTACTGCGGTAACGGAAGATCGAAAGGGTTTCTTTTGTTCCGGTATGAAGCTTTGCGGAAAGAGCAAACATATCTGATTCCGCTTTGATAAATTCCGCAGAGGGCTTTTCCAGATGGATCCGGAACGATGCCAGCATGCTGCCCTCCCGCCAGATCAAACCCGGATTGTACCAGAGTTCCAGTCCGTTGAAGGAAAATGACGGCTTGAAAGCTTTGTTGAACAGCGTTAGATTCTGCCCATGCGTGATCGCTGCACAGCTTTCCGATGACAGAAAGGAAACAAGTGCATCTTTCAACTCGTTCAATGCCTTCGCCGGATCATGAGATCCGGAAAAGCCTTCCCGGCTGCGCCAGACCTCCCGCAATGCAATCAGCTCTTTTTGAAATTTTGTGCCGAGCATCCGTTTCCGGAAGGGAAAAGGAACATTGCGCAAGGTATCAAAGGATCTCCGCAGAATCTCTTCCAGATGATGTTCCACCCATTCATGAAACAGCAGAGTCTTTTTTGCGGTCCAGGTAAAACGCAGGAGCGGATCTGCATAAGGATCCCAGCCGCCCTGGGCAAGATAGTAATGCAGGAAATATGCTCTCCGGCACCGTCGGAACAGAAGGTGCCGGGAAACAGACCATGAAAATGGTGTCGGCGGAACTGAAAAGTCAACAGATGCCGCAGCGATTTCCTCTTTCCGGAAGCGGTTCATCAAAGTCCGGCAGGCAGAAAATAAAGACGTCCGGGCTGAAGTTCAACAGAAGGAGTGGTGCCCGGAAGAGAGACTTTGACATCTGTTCCGCCGTTCCGGAAGATGCTTTCTGAACTGAAGAAGATATCTGAGAAAGTCAATTCTCTGACATACTGCTTGACAGAAAGATCCTGCCCTGCTCCGCTCATCTCTTTACAGAGCTCAACAGCCGTTTCCATATCGCCGAGCTTGTCAATCACACCATATTCCAATGCTTTCTTTCCGTGGTAAACGCGTCCGTCGCCAATCGGTCCTTCGGTGATCTTTTGCAGCGGAATATTTCTGCTTTTGGCAACGATTCCGGCAAATTTCAGATAGCTGTCTTTCACAAGTTCCTGGATCACGGCCTGTTCTTCCGGAGTCCGGACTTTTGTCGGACTCAGCATATCTTTCAGAGCGCCGGACTTGTAAACTTCCCCTTTGACCCCGATCATATCCAGAAGCCCCGTCACATTGTAACTGGAAATGATCACCCCGATACTTCCGGTCAGAGTCATTTCTCCGGCAATGATCTTGTCGCAGCCTGCCGCAACGTAATATCCGCCGCTCGCTGCAATGGTGCGCATCAGGGCAATGACGGGCACATTTTTCTTTTTCCGGAATGCAAGGATCCGTTTGTAGATGGCGTCCGCCGCATTGACTTCCCCTCCGGGAGAATCGATGCTGATGATCACCGCTTTGACATTGGAATCCTTTTCCGCCTTGTCCATCATGGCACTGAACAGATCCGGAGTTACGATCCCGTTCTGATTCTCCCCGTACATGATCACCCCGTGAACAGGGATTACCGCAATATAATCCGATGAACTCTGTTCAAAACCAGCCAGAAGTTTGCTGGAAATTTCAGAACTCAAATCCAGTTCACTGGAATGTTCCGAGGCAAGTCCAAGATAGATGAAAAGGAATAAAGTAAGCCCGATTCCAAGGCACAAACCTCCGATAAAAGCTCCTTTCCCGGAACGTTTCTGGAATGGAGCAGGATAGGGAAGATTCGGTTGAGCAGGAGTTGCGACCCGGGGCGCGGAAGGGGGGACAGGCGGGGGATTCATCATGTTATCCTTTCACTTTCAAAAATTCAATTGAGTTCTTCAGATGTAATGCATTCTCTTTATCAAACAAAGCCGGGGTACCGGTCATACAGCTTGCAGTCGCGGCGCAAAGTCCGCAGGCAAAGGCTTCCGCAAGTCCTGTTCCGGCAAGAAATTCTGAAAAGAATACCCCGGAACAGGTATCTCCTGCCCCGATGGGGTTCACTGCATTTTCAATCACCGGAACAGTAATTCGGGTAATTTCTTCCCGGGTTCCCAGATAGGCACAATCTTTTCCGGCAGTGATTGCGGCAGCTTCCAGCGGATATTGTTCCAGACATTTCCGGATCCCCGCTTCCACAGTCTCTTCGCCGGTCATATTTTTCAATTCTCCCCGGTTGATCTTCAGGATCGTGACCCCGGAGTTCAGGGCGTTGCCGAGTCCTTTGCAGGCATCCAGCAGAACCGGTTTTTTTTCCTTTGCGGCAAGAGAAATGAGATCAGCATAGCAATGTTCCGGGATTCCCGGCGGATACGTTCCGCAGATCGCAAGAGCATCGGCAGAGGCAATTTCCATCGCCGCAACAGTCATCAGCTTCTCATATTCTTCCGGAGAGATCGTTCCGCTTGGTTCAATAATCTCTGTCGCTGTATCATCGGCATTGTTCATCAAAGTACAGCAAGTCCGGGTGGCGGCTTCTGTTGTCACAGAGGTTGCGGAGATCCCTTCCTCTGCAAGGGATTCCATGATCTGTTTTCCAGTCACGCCGCCGAGCGGATGAAGGACCGATGGAACCGCTTTTTCCCAGATTCTGACAGCTCTGGCAAAATTGATTCCCTTCCCGGAAGCGATCATGGAAATCGAATCCGCTCTGTTGACTTCATCCAGGTGAAGAGTGGAAAACGAGAGTGTTTTCTGCCACGCCGGATTCAATCCGCAAATGAGAATTTTTTTCATAAATTCCTCTTCAGAAAGAAACGTTGATATCTCCGGAAATGGTATGCGGGGGCGGAACGATCAGACATCCAAGCGGAGTGGAAAGATCCCTTGTCCAGGAACCCATCATCAGCGGATCCGTAGGTTCGCCCCAGGGGTTCAGGTCAAGCATGATCACCTTTTTCCGGCTGGTCACATAGATATCGATGGCAAGATCGGAAACAGGGAGTTTCGCTTGAATGGAATCAAAAAATTTGCTGGCGATCTCCCAATATTCCTCTGTCCGTTTTTCCAATCTCCGGAAATGCCGGATCAGGAAACGCTGACTCATGGCAACCAGTTTTCCATCCTTGACAAACAGACGGAACTCTCTGGGGACATCAAACGTCCGGAATCCGCGGACACAGATACACTGGACCAATCCGGCTGCTGCCATTTCCCGGATTTTCGGACTTGTAACAAGAGAATACCATCCGCTTTCCGCAGAAGCAACGGAGCCGTGCTTGGAGGAAAGATACCGCGGACAATCCGTCGGAGCACAGAAATCAACAGAAATAAAGCGTTTCCGGAAGAAGTGGCTCATCGCTTCACTGATCCGCCGGATCACTCCTTCTACAACGGGACCTTCCGTTTCACCGGCCGCAAGGGCAGCGGTCTCTTCCGGTTCCAGCATCACAAAATGCGCCGGCAGAGAACAATCTGAAAAGGTCGGATAATAATTCTGTACCCGGAATTCATCACCTGGATTTTTCATTGTCAGATTCTCCATTCTTGAATTCAGCACCCGGCATCCGGCGGACGTTCCCCGGATACCGCACGGCGTACTTCATTGAACGCCATCAGCTGATAGATAAAAAACAATACAAAAAACAGTATTTCTGCCAGAAGATAAAAGGAAAAACTTTCCAGAATCATCTGGGCGGAAACAGCAGGAAACGCCGCGTAACTCAAAAGAGAAACCGTCCCGCCGAATTTCAACTGTTCCAATCCCGGCGCGCGCCAGAGAGACTGCATGCCGGCAAACATCAAAATCAAAACCAGAGTCAGAAAAAAGTTGCCGAGCCAGCTCCGGAGGATCAGAGATGCGTAGATATATTTCTTCAGACTTTGGGATATCGCCGCAAATTCATATTTTTCCGTCTTCGGTTTCCCGAATTCCAATTTCGGTTTCGCCTGATATTCCCGGAGAACGGTTTCTATGTTTTGCAAGTCAACGGGTTTCAGCATCATCTGCGGTTTCGGCATCAGCTTGACCGCCTGATTCATGTCCGGGATCGGAAGATTGCCCATATACCAGAGCTCTCTGGAAGAATCCGGACGCATCCAGATCAGGAAGCCGCACCGGACCCAGATGATCCCCATGGATTGTTTCCAGCTGCCCATTTCCCGGACTTGTGAAAGATTTTCCGGAGTGATATAATCCAGCCGGAGATTCCCGGGCAGAAGAAATGTAAAGGATTCATCGCTGCCCTTTTCCGGAAACATGCCCTGTTCTGAAACCTGGAGCGATCCCATCTGTTTTGCGATCCCGGCTGCGCAGATATCCAGATTCTTTCCAATGGAATAGAGCTGGATCCCGCTGCAGATGAGAGAGAGCAAAAAGCAGAACAAAAGGAGGTGCAGCAAGGCACGGAACGGACTCCGTTTGGAAAATTCCGGATAAGAAGAAACTCCGCGGAACACCGCTCCCACTGACCTCAAAAACATCATACCTTGTTCAGCCTTTTCAATTTATAATTTGATTTCCCGTTCTTTTTCAGAATCTTTTCCAATCCTTTGGCAATGCTTTCCAAAGGCTCATCTTCCAGTTTCTGGACATAGACGATTCCGTCAAGATGGTCATTTTCATGCTGGATCGCCCGGGCAAGAAAACCGCCGCATTCCATGCAGATCTCTTTGCCGTTCAGCAAAGTCGCTTTCAGCATGATCGTCGTCGGACGTTTCACTGCTGCATAGAGTTTCGGAACGCTCAGACATCCTTCTTCAAACACCGATTCTTCGGTTCCGACAGGTGTCACTTCCGGATTGATGAATGCCATCGGCATCTGGGGCAGAAGCTGGATCTCTCCGGGAGAGCTCACAGGGATCGGGTGTCCATCTTCATCTTCCGGCTGTTCCACATCCAGCACAAACATGCGGATGGATTTTCCCACCTGAGGTGCTGCAAGCCCGACCCCGTTGGTTTCATACATCAGATGGAGCATCCGTTCCGCCAGATCCACGAGAGCATCGTCGATCTTTTCCACTGGTTTTGCAACCTGATGCAGAACGGGATCCCCGATAATCCGCATGGTCAATTCTTTTTTCTCTTTTGCCATGAAAACGGCTCCTTGATTTACAGGCTGAGCGCGCGGGCGATTCTGGCACAGGTTTCTTTCTTGCCGAGAACTTCCACTGTTTCAGACATTCCGGCGCCGACGGTTGTTCCCGTGACTGCAACACGCAGGGGCTGATTCAGGTGTCCCTGTTTGATGCCGTTGGCTTCTTCCACTGCATGGATCGCTTCTTCCACCGCAGCTGCACTGCCGTCGGAGGCCGCGATTTTTGCGGAAAGTTCTTCCAGCGGCTTCCGGAAGGTATCTCCGGAAAGGAACTTCTGAACGCCTTTCGGATCGTATTCCAGTTCGTTTGTGCTGACGAAGAAGTACTTCCATCCGGCGACATCTGCGAATGTTTTCACGCGGGAATGCATAAGTTTGGCAGCTGCTTCCAGTTTCGGATTTCCGGCAAATTCTGCAGGAAGATAATCCAGAACGTATTTCATATATTCTTCATGGGGCAGCTCTGCGATATACTGTCCGTTCAGATTGGTGAGTTTTTTCATATCCATCTGAGCGGGAGAACGGAGTGCGCGTTCCAGGGAGAATGCTTCGATCAGTTCTTCCCGGTTCAGTTTTTCCCGGTCATCTCCGGGGGACCATCCGAGGAGTGCGAGGTAGTTGAACAATGCCTGCGCAAGGAATCCTTTTGCCCGGAAATCGCCCACGAATGCATCGCCGTCGCGTTTGCTGTAAGGTTTGCCCTGCTGGTTCACGATCATGGGAAGGTGCGCATAAGAGGGTTCCGGATAACCGAGAGATTTGAACAGAAACAGATGTTTATAGGTGTTTTCCACATGATCGTCGCCGCGGACGATATGGGTGACTCTCTGTTCGATATCATCATAAACGTTTGCCAGATGGAACACGGGGCTGCCATCGGTTCTCACGATGATAAAGTCTTTCATGCTGTCGATGGGTTTTGCGAGTTCCCCTTTCACCAGATCATTGTAGTAAACTTCTCTGCGCTGGAATTTGAGTTTTGCCGCATGTTCCACTTCCACTTTTTTGCCGGGATCATCGGAAAGTGCATCATATTTTGCATCGTCCAGCTTGTAAAGAGTATTTCCTTCCGCATCAACGATTTCCAGATCTTTGAATCCGGCAAGAGTCTGATTGTTGTCAACGACTTTTCCCTTGGAGGTTACGGTAAAGAATGTGATTCCTGTCTGGTTGAAAGAGACTTTGGAATCCGGGGCGAGAGCCAGTTCAGCGGCACCGCACTGACGGATGAATTTGAAATCATCGCATTTGTAAGGGAATTTGAAAACGACGGGAGATTTTTCTGCGGCGGGGTCCAGCAGATATGCTTCTTTGTTTTCCAGAAGTTTCTGAGCGGAAGCCTTGTGTTTTTCTCCCTGAGCGGTCTGGTACATCGGCACTTCATCATAATCCATGCCGAGCCACTCCATACATTCCATGAGTTTGTTGATGGCATCCTGAGTGGAGCGTTCCAGGTCAGTATCTTCGATACGGAGGAGGAATGTTCCCTTATTGTGTCTTGCTTCCAGCCAGTTGAAGATGGCGGTTCTGATATTTCCAATGTGTACCTGTCCTGTCGGGGACGGGGCAAATCTTGCTCTGAAATCCATGATAATGTTCAAGCTCCTGAAAAAACATTTCGCCGGAAAAGTGATTCCGGCAGTTTACAAAGAGAGGTTTTCCTGCTTATTTTACAGGAAAACCCGGGTATTTTTTTGTGTCAAAGAGATCCGTTTTTCGGGATCAGCGCAGGTTGGCGGCTGCAGCGAGCTGAGCTCTTGCGTTAGCCATGCGGATGATCGCTGAAACGTAATTGGACTCTGCGTTGACCTGGTCGCGCTGAGCTTCGTTCATACGGGTCAGTTCCGTACTTCCAGCCTTATATTCTTCTGCAACGAGGTCGCGGGTCTTCTTAGTCAATTCGAAGGTTTTCTGGAAAAGCTTCATCTGCTTGACTGTTGTAATATAGTTGTCATAGGCGATACGGACATCGACGATGACCTGGATCCAGGTTTGCGCCATGTTGTAATCTGCCTGAACCATCTGAGCCTGAGCGGCACGGGCTGCGAAATAATCATTTCCACCGTTGAAGAGGTTCCAGTTAACGTTCAACCCGTAGGAGAAAGTTCCGCCGTGAGTATGAGTGAAGGTGGGACCATCTTCGGTTGCGGTTCTGCAGCTGTGGGAATGGGAATCGGAATATCCGATTGCATAATTTGCGGTGAAAGTGGGACCGAATGCCGCAAGGCTTGCCCAGTAGTTGTACTTGCTGACTTCCATTTGTTCCCGGAGAGATTTGAGGTCGGGACGGTTTGCAAGTGCGAGGTCAAGGTAGACGGAGACATCGGGGAGGACGTCCACATCTTCAGCGGGTTTGGTGGGGAATTTGACCGTTTCCGGAATGGTTCCTTCCGTCAGACCGAGCAGCTGAGCGAGGGCATATTTGTTTGTTGCGTAGTTGTACTGAGCGGTAATCAGATTGCTTTCTGCCTGATTGTACTGGATCTGGAAGTTGAGAACTTCACTGAGAGAGACTGCGCCGGCATCGAATTTCAGTCTGGTATCCCGGAGCATGTCCTTATTGAACTTCATATCTTCCTTGGCGATATTCATCTGAGCATGAGCCAGAAGAACGCCGTTGTAAGCGTTGGCGACAGCTTCGACCAGAAGGCGGCGGGCATCATCTTCCGCTGCTTCCGTTGCCTGCCAGTTGTGCTTCTGAGCCAGAAGATCCATTTCCCGGCGGAAACTGTCAAAAATCAGCAGACTTCCGGAGATCTGAGGCGTGAAAGAGAAACTGTTTGTGTTATACCATCCGCCGGCATCATGCATTCTGCCCAGCTGCTGTCCGGCAGAGAAACTTGCATTGACAGTAGGGAGGTATCCGGAGAATTTCTGATAGTAGCTTGCGCGGGCAGCTGCGATGGCAAAATATTTGCTCTTGAAGGACGGATTGTTCTTCAGGGCGATATTCTGCGCTTCTTCCAGTGTCAGAACATCAATGCCGGAGGGCAAAAGGTGTTTCTGTTCGTCCTGCAATGTTGTATAGACACTGCTTCTTACTGCTGCCGGGGGCTGTTCATAAGTGGCACAACCGGCAAGAAGAAGAGTCCCGACAACAAAAAGATGTCTTGTAATTTTCATTTTGTGACGTTCCTGTTCTCTTGATATTATTTATTGTTTTCTTTTCTGTTACATATAGTAAAATACACCGTTTTCCTGATTTGTGCAAATTTTTTTTTGAACTTTTTTTCACTTTTTTTAGATTTTGGACTTCTTTATACTTAAAAACAGTGAATATTTTATTCGTTTATTTATTTAAAGCCTGTATTTTTTCCGGTTTCCCCGGGAAAAAGGCTTTTTGCAAGCGTTCTGCCCCTGTTTCCCCCTTTTGGATGTGTGAATCTCATTGATTCTTCCGGAAAAACAGGAAAAAATATTTATCCCGGACTGGAAAATATGAAAATTGGATGTAAATTTATATACTGTAAATCTATGGAGGAAATCAAATGATGGAATTTTTGCGAGCTGGCGGCCCGATGCTGTGGCTGATTGTTTTGTTTGGCGTTATTGCGATTTTTGTGTTTCTGGAAAAACTGTTTCAGCTCCGGAGAAACCAGGTGAACGTCCGGGAACTGGTAACAGGATTGGTAAACGTCCTGAAACGGGATGCCATGCTTGAGGCGATCACGTTGTGCGATACGACACCCGGTCCTGTTGCGAAATTGCTCAATGCAGCGATCCAGGCATATCAGAATGATGATGATATCAAGCCGGCGATCGAAGATACTGCCAAGACAGAGCTGAACCGTCTGGAAAGCCGTTTGAATATTCTTTCCACCATTGCCAATATTGCACCGCTGCTGGGGCTTCTGGGAACCGTCATCGGGATGTACGAGACGTTCAATGACATTTCCGTTTCAGCGGGGATGAGTCTGGCTGTGCTCTCCGGCGGGGTGAAGGAATCTCTGATTACCACGGCTGCCGGACTTTGCGTGGCAATTCCGGCTCATCTGGCTTACAACTACCTCCTGACACAGGTCCAGAGCCTTTGTGCAGATATGGAAAAAGCTTCTTCCGAGATCCTCTACTTTTTTGCACATCACAAACAGGGACAGGAAAAATGATTGATTCCGCACCGATCAGAATCAGGACAAATTTGCAGAAACGGGATTCTCTGACGGATTTTACCCCGTTTATCAGTGTCTTTTTCCTCCTGGTGCTTTTCTTTATGATGAGCAGCTCATTCATCCAGATCTCCGGGATCTCCGTGGATCTTCCCCCGGGGAATACCAAGATGCACGATGTCAAAAAAATGGTTGTTACCGTTACTGCGGATAACAAGATTTATTTTGATGATGCCGAACTTGACAGTATCAATGCCTTCAAGAACCGGCTCGGTTCCATGAAATCCCGGGAACAGAGCACCCTTCTGATCCGCGGTGATGCCAAGGCAAGCTACGGAAAGATCGTGGAAATCATGGCGATCGCTGAAGAGCTGAATGTGAATGTGATCATCCAAACCGCAAAAGATACCCTTCCGGTTCCCACGTTCGGAACTGGTGAATAAAACGGAAACGTTATGCAGTCCACAACAGTAAAACAGAGATCAGGGGGAAGGATCATGCTTTTGATCTTTTCCTTTCTGCTGCTCACGTTTCTGCCGCTGCTGATATTTGTTCCTACAAAACAGAAGGTTGTGACGCAAACTCCGAAGAGCAGATTTACTTTTATGACCGGTGTTCCTGCTGCGGTTTCGGATAAACATGATCTTCTTTACTGGGAAAAGGTGGGGACTCCTTTCCTGTTTGCAAAACCGGATTACAAGTTCGGATATTCTGCCTTTCTCCGTCCGGAGGTCAATTACGGCAGACCGGGCTCTTCCGGAGTCCGTGCGCTTCCTGTTCTGAAAACAGATGCGGGGATCGTGCTCCCGGAAGTTCCCCGGCCGCGGCTGCCGGAAGGATTGCTGAATCGGGCAGAGATCCCTCTGGTTCAGATCGGAAACGCTCCTGCTGTCCGGAAAATCCAGGCTCCGCTCTTTCTTCTGGAAGATGGCTCCCGGATTCCGGTGGAGGGATTGCCAAAACTTGATAATCTTGCGGGAAGTCAGAATCCGACAGTGATTCGTATTTCAAGAGCGGGGGCTGGTGTTCCCCCAGTGATCCGGGTCATTGAATCCTGCGGTGATCCTCAGCTTGACCGGATTGCGGTGCGGGCATTATATCTTCCGGCAGTTTCGAACGAAAAAGTCACCGGTGTTGTCAGAGTGGAATGGAACAGCAGGGAGGAAAACAGATGATCCACATTTATCCGGAACAGATTTTTTCCGCCCTCGCGATTTTCTGGGTTTCCATCATCACATTTCTCTGGATCCGCCATGAATACCGGAAAAAGAGTCATGACTGGACCACGACGAAGGAACAGCTTTATTCCTGCACCAAGTGCCATTACACCTTTCTTGCCAAAGATGACAGCGGTCACATTACCAGATGTCCCAGATGCAATGAAATGTGTTTTCTGAAAAAGAAGAAATTTTTCTGAGCGGGGATCGGATGTCTGACTATCAAATTCAGCAGCTCGGACCCGGCGGTTTTGACGGGAATTTTACCTATCTGGTGACGGCTCCGGACGGCTCAGCATTTCTGGTGGATCCCTGTCTGGAACCGGATGTGATCCAAAAGGCAGCGGAATCCGTGCCCGGACTCAAACCATGTTATATTCTGATTACCCATGGACACGCGGATCATTTTTCTGCGCTGGATGAGACCCTTAAGTTTTTCCCGGCAAAGGTTTGTGTTGCCGAAAGTTCCAAGCTGAAGGGGGATATTGCGGTACAGGATGGAACGGTTCTTCCGTTTCCCGGCGGGGGAATCACTGCGATCAGCACCCCGGGACATTCCGAGGATTCCATTTGCTGGACGCTTCCGGATGATTCTGCAGTTTTTTCCGGGGATACTCTCTTTGTTGATTACATCGGCTACTGCAACGCGTACAAGATGTTCCGTTCGCTGGAACGGCTGCGCAGGCTGCCGGATGATATGATCATTTGTTCCGGACATGATTACGGTCATTCGCCGACAGATACCATTGGGCATCAGAAGAAGGTGAATCCGTTTTTTGCACCGGAGACTTTTGCCGGATTCAAACAGGCATTGCTGGATCTGAAGTGATCAGTTTTTTCACATCGTGAACAGAGCCGGTAAAAATTTCATATTATGAACAGGCTCAGCAAGAATCTCAATGCAAAAATTTTTTCTTCTCTTGATTTTATGCCTGCCCGGAATTATGGTACAGGAAAAACACAAAAGGAGAGATGGATTATGGGCGGAGATCACCGGTATTATTACAATTTTAAGACAGAGACAGAACTGAAAAACTGGCAAATTCTTTCCCGGGATGAGGAGCATCTTACCTTATCATCGGTCATTGCGGGAATGGAGGGGGATTTTGTATTTCTTGCTCCGTGTCCGCCTGCACCTTATCCGGCACCGCACCACCGGACAATGCCGCGTTTGAAGGCACTCCGGGTCAATGGGATCTCTTTCCCTGCACTGAAATCTCAAGCGATGTATGTTCATGAAGAATTCTGCCGTTACGGGATCGATATTTCACTTCAGCCGGGAGAAAACATTTTGATTGCAGAGATGGTTCTCCCGGAGAACGGGGTCGTGAATCTGGAAAAGCTCAGTTTTTCTTTGATTCCTGCGGAAAAGGCATTGCCGAAGCCGCAGTTCAAACAGAAAAAGCATATTTTCCAATTCCGGGAATATCAGCGGGATGATTCTGCGTTTTCCACGGTAGGCTGGCAAGCCGGAACCGGCAGAGAAAATTCGCCCGGAAGATTTGGTTTTTCCAAAGGCGATGGTTTGCTGGATTGCGCCATGCCCGCATTGGGGATCGTGGATAAAATGTTTCTTTGCGGTCAGCCGAAATATCAGAAACCCTACCGGTGGAGCTATTCTCTTCTTCCGGAGGGGATGGGTTTGCACAGTTCCTATGAACCCTGCGACACTGGAATCGAAAAGGATTCCGTTACGATCAATCACCTGCATGTCTGCTGGAGCACCGATCATAACGGACAGAAGTTTTCCTGTACTTACTCTCTGGCATCGCCTGGGATTCTGACGGAGAATGAGAGCGGGACGATGCGACTTTCCGGACTCCGTTTTGCGGGGAATTATCAATCGATCCTGATTCCCCGGACCGGATTTGTGGAAGAAGCGTCCCTTGATGATGCGGAGATTTCCGGAATGGCGGAAAACTGGATTCTGCTTTATGACAGCACAGAATTCCCGGATGTGCCCCTGCTGCTTGTGTTTGACCGGAATCCCTCCGGAATGAAGATTCTTCGCGGGAAAAATGGAAGATTGGAATCTGTTTGTTTTGATGGAACGCCGCTGATGTTCAGCAGCACACCATTCGGGATCCAGCGGTTTGAACCGGGAGCAATGCCGGTGGAAGAGGCCGTCCGCCGATGCCGGTTCTGGAGCCGCGCGTTCCTCGCTTATCCGGTGAAATGCTGTGATTATTTCCAACTGGATGAGTCAGCAGAAAAGGTGACGATCCGGCAGAAATTCGAATATCGGTATGTGACAGACGCATGGGGAACAGAACCATTGGAGCTTGCACCCGTTCCGCCGCCGGTCACTCTTTGCGGAACCGCTGAGTTGGATTCCGTCATGGACTTTGCGTTTCCCACAAAATACGGAAATTTCTGCGGGCGGATCGGCAGCTGGTCCGATTACCGTTTGCCCTTCATGCCGCTGACCCGGAAATTTCCGCTGCGGGACAGTGCTTCCACGATTCCGGAAACCCTGCGGGAAGGGTTCGAACCTTATCGGAACCTGGTGTCATTCTTTGATAAAAAACGGATCTCTTATCCTTATGCCGGAGCATTGCTGGAACCGTTTTCCATGGTGTCCTCCATGCTGTTTTTCATGGATGACAAAGAGAGGGAGTTTCTGCTGAAACAGTTGGATGAACGGATGGAACTCGTTCTGGATAAAGATGTTTCCTCTGATTATACGGTGATCGACTGGAGCGTCATGATGTCCTTGAATCCGGATCATGATGCTGTGATCCGGCAATATGAGGATCCGGCGAAAAAGCATATTTTCCTGAAAAACTGGTATGACCGGAAGGAGCCGTTCACCGGGGTGCAGTTTACTATTTGCTACTTGAACCTTTATTTCTTCTCTGACAATGTGATCAAAGAAGGGTCCCGGGAAGAGATTTTCAATTTGAAAGTGCCCCTGATCGAAAATGACTGGGGTGCCGGTTTGACGTTTTATTACATTTATCTGGCAGCTCTGGCGACCGGTTCTTTCCGTGAGATCCGGAAACATTGGGATCTGGTCAAAAAAGTCTATTCGTTCTTTGATTTGATGCACGATTGGGCATGTATGGGAACCGGTTACAGCGATAACGGGATCACCTGGGTGGAAGGTGCCAACTACGGTTTGTTCCCTGCTTACATCCGGATGGCAGAGGCTGTGGGAGATTCCGAAAGCAGAGCGTTCGGAATCTATAATGCGGCAAAACAGCTCGCGCTCCGTCTGGCTGTGATGAAATCCTCTCAGAAATATTTCCCGGAATACTTTGATGTGGAACCCTGGTATAATACAAAGTTCTTTCATGAAGAATCCAATCCGAATCTGGCATTTCAGAATGTGCCTGTGGTGACGGAGCAGAAGATCCGTCCGGATTCCATCTACAATTTTACAACAGAAGGGATTTATCCGGAGACCTACCTTGCCATGCGCCGGTTCGGCGGGGAGAAATATTCTGATATCTTCAACCGGTTCATGGAATCCACCCGGAAACCGGATCAAACTGTTCGGAAACGCGCCTGGTGGGAGATGCAGCAATATACCGCCATGCTGATCGACAAGGCATTGGATGAGAATTGTCCCCCGGAGGATTTCCACGCTGCTCTTGCATTCGGACTTCAGTCGGAAAAGGTTATCCGCAGCTGGCGGGGAATTCATATTTTCAGCAGGGCTTTGCCTGAAAACTACTTTTTCTGTCAGCTTCTTGCATGGATGGAGATGCGGGATCACAAACTCTGGCTGGAACATTGGGAAGAAATGCGGATTTCCTCAGCGGTTTGGAAGGAGGATCATGGAGAGATCGAGTTCCGGAATTGTTCCGGCGCGCCCATGCGGCTGGAATGCGGTGTCAGAGAAATGCCTTCTGAAGTGTATCTGAATGACCGGGAGATCCCGTTCCGTGTTCTTCGCAGCGGAGTGATTGAGATCCGTCCGGAAAACGAAGGAAAATTGCAGATTTTTTTCAGGAAACCGCTTGCAAAATGAAAAAATCTTTGTAAGTTATCCAAAGGAAAGATAACTTTCCTGTTCGTTCCGGTGTCTTATGATTTTGTGAAAATATCGCTGGAACGGGAAAACGATCAACAGAAAAATGTGAGGTGACTATGAAAATGATTTCAGCCGTTATTGCCGCCTTTTGTTTGGGAACCTTCTCTTTGTTTGCTGCTGCCTCTGCAGTTCCGGCATCGTCTGCGGTTCCGGCATCGCCAAAAGTGGATCATTCTTCTCAGGAAGGATTGATGCTTTCCTATTACCGGGCGCTTGCTTCAAACGATGGGGAAGCAATGTGGGAGATCCTTTCTCCTTCAGTAAAACAGATGTTCGGTGCGGAAAATATGGAAACGGCAAAGAAAGCCTTTCTGGAAGCCTTTGCTGCCGCCGGAGCCAAAGCCCTTCCGGAAGATGTCCGTGAGCTCATGAAAACAGAAGAAGGCAGAAAAGCTCTTGCAGCCGAAAGCCTGAAACATCAGAAACATGCAGTTGTCCAAATTGATGGAAAATGGTATCTGGATACGGCGAAGGCTCATTTCGTGATGCTTCCCGAACCGGGTGCCCCTGCGGCTCAGCCCTTGAAATCTCCCGGAAAGATCGACCATTCCAGCAAGATCGGTTTGATCAAGAGTTTCTATCTTGCACTTCTCGCAGATGATGTAAAAACAGCTTTGAAAGCGATTCCCGCGGCGTCTCTGGAAGCGATGTACAAGAAGGACGGCGAAGAAAATGTGAAGAACGCAGTCCGTGCAAGTCTTCAGGCGGTTCCGGCCAATTCCCGTCAGCAGATGAGTATTCTGCTTCTTGATCCGAAATATGATGAGATCGTGGAACAGATCCTGGTTCCTGTTTTTGAGAAGAATCTCATTCAGATTGATGGAAAGTGGTATTTGGATTTCAAATCTCTGAAGTAAAGAGTCAGCCCGGGAGAGATTTTTTCAAAAGGTCCTTTCTTTGACCCCGGCGCAAAAAATCCCATCCCGGGTAAAAATTGATGAAAAACTCCTCTTTTTTTTGCAATCGGCATTTGTCTAATAAAAAAAAGGGGTTATGTTACCAATATGGAACACAGTTCCATTTGTCGAAACGTAAAACCACAGGAGTTTTTCTATGATTTCTGATTGCAAGATCATAGCGCATGAGGTGATCAGCAAGGATTACCGCAGGATCCGGTTTCATGCACCGGAAATCTGCCGCAGCGCAAAACCGGGACAGTTCGTCCACGTTCAGATTCCGTCTCTTTCCGACAGAATTCTCCGCAGACCTTTCAGTATTTGCGACATGGAAGATGATATTCTGACCGTTGTTTATAAGATTGTCGGTGTTGGAACAGCCCGGCTTGCCGATGCTCAAGTGGGAACGATGTGCAGTATCATGGGGCCCTTCGGAACCTTTTTCCCGGAACCGGAAGAAGGAAAGATCCCCGTTCTGATCGATGGCGGTTACGGTGCTGCGGCAACATTGCCCATTGCCCGCCGCTGGAAACAGAAAGGGATCCTGCTGCTGGGCGCAAGAACGCAGGATGATGTCCTCCTGACAGAAGAATATAAAGCTTGCGGTTATGATGTCCGCGTGGCAACACAGGATGGGTCAGTCGGAACCAAAGGTCTTGTGACCGAGCTGATTCCGGGAGCGATCGCCGATACCAATGGAAAATGCGTGTTTTACTCCTGCGGTCCCAACGGAATGCTGATGGCAGTGGGAAAACTCTCTCTGGAACAGGATGTGGAATGTTATCTGACGCTGGATCATCAGATGTGCTGCGGTGTCGGCGCCTGTTTTGCCTGTGTTGTTAAAGTCAAATCGGATTCCTCGCCGGATGGATGGAGATATTCCAGAAGCTGCTGCGAAGGTCCTGTTTATCCTGCCAAGGAGGTGTGGTATGCCTGATCTCTCTGTCAAACTTGGTCCTTTGAATCTGAAAAATCCCGTCATGACAGCCTCCGGGACGTTTGGTTACGGAATGGAATATGAAGGATTCTTTCCTCCGGAAGATCTGGGAGCCGTTGTTGTGAAAGGTGTCACCACCCGGCAGGTGCACGGGAACCCCACTCCCCGCGTTGCGGAAGTGGTCAGCGGAATGTTGAATGCCATCGGACTTCAGGGCCCCGGCGTGGATAAGTTCCTTCATGATGAACATTACCTCCCCGGTCTGCGGAAACGCGGCGCAACTGTGATCGTCAATATCTGGGGCAGAAGTCTGGAAGAATATCAGGAAACCGCTGCTCAGCTGGATGCGGAATCCGAAGGGATCGCCGCTCTCGAGATCAACGTTTCCTGTCCGAACGTCAAGGAAGGCGGGATCTCCTTCAGTGCAGATCCGGTGAAAATGGCAAGCGTTATTACAGCTGTCCGGAACGCCACAAAACTTCCGATCATCACCAAGCTCAGCCCCAATGGCGCGATTCCTGTCTTTGCAAAAGCCGCAGAAGATGCCGGAAGCGATATGCTTTCCATGATCAATACCATCCCTGCAATGGCAATCGATATTGAAACACACCGTCCGAAGCTTGCCAACGTGACCGGCGGGCTGAGCGGACCTTGTGTCAAGCCTGTGGGGATCAAAGCTGTCTACGATGCCGCAAAAGCAGTTAAAATCCCCATCATCGGTATGGGCGGGATCGAAACCTGGCGCGACGCGGCGGAATATCTCATCGCCGGAGCTTCTGCAATCGCTGTCGGAACTGCCACCTTTACCAATCCAATGGCTCCCATTGAAGTGGTTCACGGATTGGATCAGTGGCTTGACCGGATCGGCGCAAAATCCGTTTCCGAAGTCATCGGAACCGTTGCCCTCTGAGGTGTTTTGCATGAACAGAGATTCCTTTCCTTCAGATGAATTGATCCGGCGGGCGGGATCCGGAGATCTGGATGCCGCAGCGGAACTGGATCATGCCGGCTTGCTCGTCCAGCCGGAGGAAACCGCGGAAGCATACGCCCTCCGTGTTGCAGAAACAAAACAGCACGGCTTGGCATTTTATGACCGTTTTGACCGGAAAGGATCTCTGGAGATTTATCCCGGATTGAAGGTGAATCTCAAAGATCAGATCTCCCGGGAAATTGTGGAAGAAGCCACGGAACGCACCCGGGAGGCGTATGGATTTTCTGTGCGTTGGGTTCCCGGTTTCTTTCCTGAAAAAGAGTTTGGTCCGTTCTGGGGCGGCTGTGCTGTCTGGGAAGAAGAAGAGCCGACCCCTGTCATTGTGATCCGCAAAAATTTCGCGAAAAAACCGAAATGGTTTATTTATGACCGGACGGAATTGATTTCCCATGAATTGTGTCATGCTGCCCGGATGCCGCTCATGGATTTGGAATTGGAAGAGCATTTTGCCTACGGGATTTCCAAAAAATGGCTGCGTCGGACGATCGGCAACTGTTTCCAGCGGGATACGGATGCGATCTTTTTTGTCATTCCGGCGATTCTGCTTGCATTGGTGCAGTCAGCGATTACTTTTTTACAAATTGATTGGCTTCCGATCTGGCCGTTCTGGATTCTTGCCTTAGTCTGGCCCATTTATCTGATCGGGCGGAATACGGTTCAAACGGGCCGTTACAAAGCCGCCAAACGGAATCTTGAGATGGCAGGTTTTACGAATTCCCGTGCGATTCTGTTCCGTTCGTTATATGAAGAAACGACTCTTTTTGCCAAAACGCGTCCGGATTATTTACGGAAACTTCTGGAACAGAAAGCGGAAGCAGAATTCCGCTGGAAAGTGATTCTTCACTCTTTCGGTTGATATAAGAGTAGAAAAACCACGGAAATCGCGGAATGACACGGAAAATTGCGGGGCGGAAATGTTCTGACGAACCATTTCCGCCTCTTGATGTTTTGTGGGAAAGTGTTATCCTCATTTGTAAAAGAAGAATTTTACCACCAACCATTTTTCTTTAGGTTATCTATCGCAATAGCATTCCCTTGCTCAGCCGATTTCCAAAGCCATTTTTTTGCCTCTGTAACATTCTTCTCAACGCCCCATCCATTTAAGTAACAGGCTCCCAACGAAGCTTGTCCATTTGAATTACCTTGCTCAGCAGATTCAAGATATAACATTACTGCTTTTGAGAGATTTTTCTCAACGCCCCATCCCATAAAGTAACAGTCTCCCAACGCAGCTTGTCCCAATGCATTCCCTTGCTCAGCAGATTTTTGGAACAATCTAACCGCTTCTGTAACATTTTTCTCAACGCCCCATCCATTTAAGTAACAGTCTCCCAACGCAGCTTGTCCATATGCGTTACCTTGTCCAGCAGATTCAAGATATAACATTACTGCTTTTGAGAGATTTTTCTCAATACCCAGACCTTGTAAATAACAGTTTCCCAAGACAGCTTGTCCATATGCGTTACCTTGCTCAGCGGATTTACGGAACCATTTCACTGCTTCTGTAACATTCTTCTCAACGCCCCACCCATATAAGTAACAATCACCAAGTAATGCTTGGGCTCTTGCATTGTCTCGCTCAGCAATAACTCGTAAAACCACTACATCTTCCGAAGTAGTTTGCCCAGGGGATTTCAATTCAAAATTTTCTAACCAAACATTATCTTCTCTTTTATCAAAGGGATAAAAGGGATTATCTGCAGAGATGTTATCTAATCCAGTGAAAAGATTATATGATACAAAAGCAACCC
Organism: Lentisphaeria bacterium; assembly: GCA_017456805.1. The sequence continues at coordinate 64,552 of JAFTIQ010000030.1, read as the reverse complement.
AAATAAAAGCGAAGACAGAGCCAATCACACCCCAAACTGTTATTTTAGGTTTATTTTTCTTAATATCATACAAAATACCGTTTTTTTCCTGAAGTTTTTTTATTTTAACACCACTGCACATTCCTTTGAAAAGAGAAACAACGATCCATATATGGAAAATAAGCTCAATCAAATCCGAAAAATGATAGTCTTCTGCAAGAAAAAGTAAAACAATAAATAAGATTGTATCCAGCAAAAATAAAATAGATACCGGTATAAAAAAACTTCTGTGTTTTCTTACGAAAAACCAGCAAACAGCATAAACTACAATAGAAGCAGCCGATAAGAGCATCCCCCCGATGAGCCATGAAGACGTGCCGAAATTTGCAGAAAGCTCTTTTCCTACCGCTGCAATAAATGAGGGAAAGGATGCTGAAAATAAAAAATTAAGATCTACTCCCGACACAATTAAAGCAACATTGATTGCCGATAATCCAACGACCCATCCAAGATTATTAGTCGAACTCTCCAGTTGTTTTAATAACGAAGTGACTTCTTTATACTCTTCCGGTGGATTTGGTCTCATGATGGTCTGCGGATCACCAATTTTGTTTTCAGACGTTTGAACTTGATTGGGTTGAGAAACTTCTGTGGTGCCCTGTTTTTCTTCGTTTTCCATGATATTTTCCCTTTCCATTTTACATACTCAATATTAGAATGGTAGTAAAAATAACATCCCCTAGTGTTATTCCCGAATCGCTGGTATTGATACTAATTCCATTTTCGTTTAAAATCAACTCTCCATTTATATTTTCATAGGGGTATGTAATATCTGTATAACCAGTCTCTATGAAACCCGACCATCTGGTATTAATTCTAATAATAACTTTTTGAATATTGAATTCTCCGTTCGACACTGCCAAATTACTTCCGTCTTTTGTAATGATTTGAAAGGTGGAGACATACGCTGTATGAACATTAACCTTCTGAGCAGATTCCACTTTCCGCCGGATAGGATGATCGGGGGAAGATAATTCTTGATTCATCTCCGCTTTGAAATGTTCCCGGACTTCATCAACGGTTATGTCTTCTCCTTTGCCGGGAGCAAAAAGAAACATCAGGAATACAGCTATGATCTGAACAAAGAACATTCCCCAAACTCCGGAAGGGGTTACAGGTTCTTTTGAATCGAATGTAGTATTTTTTGCACTTTCCAGCTTACTGTTGAACAGACTTAATAAAATTCCATAAAAAATCAACCAGATTATTAAGGAGACTATAGAGAGGAAGAAATTTTCATAGTCGTCAAACGCCCCTATAATATCAATTAAAAATCCGATACCTATCAAAAAATAACATCCCGTTACAGCTCCTGAATTCTCATTTTTTGGTTTGGGCGATACTTTGGCGATTTCAGCTGTAAAAAATATGGCAACAGCAGCTTCGATGATCAAAAATATAATGTCCAAGAAGATTATTCCACTAAACAGAAGCTGGAGTATAGAACTGAATGCCAGCCAACTGAACAACCATGGATTATATTTTTCTTTTTGATTTAAATAGTTGATATTTCGGCATAATTGAAAATCCAAGCAAATACCCCAAATTCCCAAGGTTATCGCCCAAAGGAATAATGTTAATGGAATATCTGATTTTTTAGAGGAAAGGTAATTCATTTTTTGTCTCCAGTGTTTATTATTAAAGCAATGATTTTTGGTGTAAAAAGAGAGAGTCTCACCACCAGCCTTTTGATTTCAAAAGATCAACAGCTGCTTTATTTCCTTTTGCAGCTGCTTTCCATAACCATGCCTCCGCAACTCTTTCATCTTTAGCGACACCAGTCCCATGTAAAAAACACAAAGCAAGTTCATATTGTGCCGAGGAATCGCCTTGCTCCGCTTTACGATAAAGAGTTTGAAAATTCTCTCTCTGTTCCCGTTCCCGCTGTTCACGTTCCCGCTGTTCACGTTCCCGCTGTCGCTGCAGCTGCTGCTGTTGCTTGACCAGATTATGTGTTAGGGGTTTATATGCATATGGGTTATAATCAGGTCGAATAGGTCTAGATTTTACAGGAGTAGGGCGGTTACGCTGGCGGAGTTGTCTAGATAGATTTGTTACCCACCCAGCAAATGCAAAGGAACTGATAAAAAGAAGAGTTAATGCTAAGAAGATTTTTCGTTTACCGGGGAGTAACATAATTTTTCCTTTCGTTATTTTTGTTAAAAATCCATCTTACCATTTACTTACTGCATATCTCATCAAAAAATCTTACATCCGAAATGTAAAATTATCAGGAATTCGCTTTAAAATATAAAAGCCGAACGCCTTCAAATATCACGTTGCAGGCCCCGCCAAGAGCCGTCTTGAAAATACATGAAAACGTTCGGCACTAAGACTCCATCGTATCGACACAATGGGTCTGCCGAATCAATCTCAACATATTTCAAGACAACAACTTATAAACTGGCGGGTTTGCAACGTTTTTGCTGAAATATCAGGGGATTATTTCATCCCCGGCAGATGTAAATGAGCAATAGGTTTCCCTTTTTTGGGAAACCTTTCTTAACATATCACAGATAAAAGAAATTTCAAGCTGCGGTCAAAAAAGTTTCTTGCATCCTCAGTAATAACGGCGCTGAGACGGGTGCAGGCGAACTTCCGGCGGGGTAAATTCTTTGGCTTTCAATGCAACACATTTCCAGAAGTTGTTTATTTTGTCAATCGCTTTCCGATGACCAAGACGGGCCGCTTCCATGTATAACATAACCGCATCTTCCGTTCGATAAACACTTCCCGCATATAAGTAAAGAGCTTGCGGATTTTTTTGGATGACTGCTTTATAGAAAATTTCTCCACCGCGATCATGCATATAAATCATGGCAGAACAAAAGCCGTAAATATCGCAAGTACTGTGAGCCTCGCGCGCTCGGTCACTTTCTTCGTAATATCCCAATTCACCTGCAATCGTGTAGTATATCGTGTTCATCTGAAGCGAATCCACAAAATTGACCGGGGAATAATCATGCAGGATTTTAAGGACTTGCCATGGGGATTTCTGATATCCGAGGATCCCGTAATAGTGGCATAAAGCCATGGTTCCCGGTTCCTGTTTTTTCAACGCTTCAGAAAACCATTTTTCCGCCTTTGCATGGTTCAATTCCATCGTATCAAAAAGACCGTTCCAGTAGATATATCCCAGATCTCTTTGTGCCGGAGCAAAGCCTTTTTCCGCAGCCATCAGAAGATATTTTTCCGCCTTTTTTTCATCGAAACAGAAATGCACACCTTCCAGGTACATGACACCAAGGGCGTAACAGGCTTCCACACAGCCTTCTCTGACAGCTTGTTGAAAAAGTTCTGCGGCAGCTTCCGGTTTGCGCGTTTCTTCCCAGAGGTAGCAGCCGCTTATGAAAGCGCAATTGTTTTGAAGTTGTGAGGGATTCATAAAACAGTCCTTTCCGTAAAGAGTTTTTTGTTGGTTTTCCCATCGTCTGCCGGATTTTTGAGACAAAAAATCCCTGCAGATTTCTCCTTACGCGAAATATAAACTGTTTTTTGAACGGCGGGAGCGGCTTGAGATGCCCTCCCGTCAGTCGATGTTATAATAGAACACGGTTTTCAGATTTTTCAAGCGGAATGTTGAAAATTTATTTTGGGAACCGACTCAATCATCAGAAACATTTTTTCTTCTGATTTGAGATTTGATCCTGCTCCACTCAGATTCAAGCATGAACCGGAGCAGATTCCATTTCCGGATCCGTCCCAAGTGGTCAAGAATGAAATATATGCTTTTTTTGTATTCCTTTTTCTCCCCTTCTTTGTTGGTATGAGTATAGGATAATGTTATCTTGCACAGCGCCCAATCTCCGTAAGATTCAAGAATATCCACCTTCAGAAGCGGAGTGAATACAAAATTTTCCGGTAAGGGGATCTTTGATTCTTCAATCACCACCTGAGAATAATCATATTCGGATTGAAACGGTTTTTGCTTTCCATGCACGGCCTGGTTGAGTTCATCAAGATAAATTTCGCACATGTGATTGATGGTTTCCAGCAGGGCGGTTTTCCAATCCGTATTGGAGATGACCGGTTCACTGGTGGTGAACCGGTATTGCAGAAGATATTCCGGCGATTCTTCCAATCCGCAAAAACCGAGAGCCGGAGTCCGATGGTAATAGCCATACAGATACTTCAAAATGCTGTCGTTCCGGGAGAAAATACTGATATTTTTTTCAGAGGCTGCCGCATCGAGGGCTGAGAGATCAACATTGTAATCCACCGCAGCTCCCAGCAGAATAAATTGTTGGATCTTCAATTTATTTTTTGCAAGCTCCTTGGCAGTATTGATCACGATCCGCGCACCGAGAGAGTGTCCGGCAAGGACGATACTTTTTCTTTCCCGGGCAGGTTTGCCGGAGATATATTTTACAACTTCCGGGGAAAATTCATCCGCATTGGAAACTGCTTTCCCCCAATTGAATTCATCGGATTTCCATTTCAGAATCGTGATTTTGCTGTTCGGATAGATCGCTCTCAATTTTGTTTCATAAACAGGATCTTCCATCTCAGTGAACCAGCCGGGGATAAATATGACTTCCGTCGGTGTTTTCACAGAGTTGCATCCGATAAACGCATAAATGACACAGAGCAGTCCAGCCAGAACCAAACATTTTTTCATCATGATACCCAAAACCTTATTTTTTATTGTTTTCGGTTAAGATATCATAGCTCCCGGAAAATACAAGTGCTGTTTTCCCCGGAGGAAAAAGAAAAGGCTTAATGTTCTGCCATCAGGAGATCTGTCAGATGACGGAACTGAGCGACTGTCACCCGTTCTGCGCGGATATCTTCCTTCAAGCCAACGGTTTCATAAATCTCAGCGATCTTCTCTTTTCCGAACAGTCCGGTCAACTGCTTGATCATCTTTTTCCGGCGCTGTCCGAAGGCGAGACGGACCACTTGAGAAAGTTTTTTCCGGTATGCTGCGGAAGGCGCATCCGGCAGCCGTTTCAGCCGGATGACGCAGGAATCCACTTCCGGGCGCGGATGGAACATTTCCGGCGGAGCGATCCGCAAGGGAGTGGCTTCATAGAGCACCTGCACCCGCACAGATAATGCTCCGTAATCATGGGTTCCCGGTTCTGCCGCCAAACGCAGAGCCACCTCTTTCTGAAGCATGATCACCATTTCTTCCGGGGGATTCGGGCTGTCCAGCAGATTTGCCACCACAACCGTTCCGGCAGAATAGGGCAGATTGGAAACCATTTTATAGTCGGTTCCGGAGTAGATTTCATCCAGTTTCACCTTGCAGGCATCCCCTTCGATGAGGGTCAAACCTTTGGGACAGAGATTCTGTCGGAGCCATTCAGCGATCCGGTGATCGAATTCCACCGCTGTTACGGTTGCACCTTCTGCGAGCATCCGTTCGGTCAATGCGCCGAAACCGGGCCCGACTTCCAGGATATTGGCACCGGGGACCGCACCGGATTCCCGGACGATCCAATCCAGAAAGTTTGCATCGATGAGAAAGTTCTGCCCGAGTTTCCGGTTTGGACGAACTCCGGCAGCCGTCAGAATTTGATTCATTTCAGCGTTTTTCATCAGTGACCACCGCAACAGCATCCCCCGCCGTGGGCGCATCCTCCGGAAGCGGAAGGACATTTTCCCATAGCCGGACAGCTTTCTGAACTGCGAACCGAAGCGGAAAAGGCGGAAAGTTTCTTTTTCACTTCCCCGCTTCCGCATTTTTCGCAATGAACTTCAGTATCCGATCTGGGGACGAGCCGTTCAAACTCCTCCCCGCACTTTTCACAGCGATATTCAAAAATAGGCATGAATTTTTCTCCTTTTCTTACAGATAATCATCCAGAGAATCTTCAATATCCCCGATCCGGAGATCAAGATCCTCAATGGCTGTTTCTTCCAGTTCCGCATCGGAAGAAAGAAGCGCAAGCGTGGTGCGGATATCCTGACGCAGTTCCGCCAGTTTCCGGGCAGATTTCTTGTCGGAAGAATGATCCTTCTGTGCTTCCGCACAACGGGCGTTGATTTCCAGAAGCCGCTGCCGCAAAGGTGCTTTCATCGCATCAACATTGTGAGCATAGATCTCTGTCACATACTCCCAGATATCTTCTGCAAAGTTCAGATAAACGACCTTCTGAGCTTCATCCTGGAATTTCAGATCAAAATAACCTTCCCAGACACGCTGGAATTCTTCAAAACTCTCCATCCCGGAAGCAATCGCATCAAATACAGAAGCACGATACTCCGCTTCCCGGAAATCTGCATTCAATTCCTTGCAGATCGCATCCATGGATTCCAGAGAACCGGCGGAAATGGTAAACTGATCCGGTGTGATATCTCCGGGAACTTCTTCACCGTGATCATGCCCGCACTTACATTCATGTTCTCCGTGATCATGCCCGCACTTACATTCATGTTCTCCGTGATCATGCCCGCACGTACATTCATGTTCTCCGTGATCATGTCCGCATTTACATTCATGTTCTCCGTGATCATGTCCGCACTTGCAGGGTTCTTCTTTTTCCTGCTGATCCGGCATGGTAAAGATATCGCTGTCGTCATCATTATCGGAGGAGGTAAGGACCCAATCGACCCCTTCCCGGCGGAATTCCACATTCTGCATCAGGGTGTGATAGGCATCGATTGCGGGACCGCGCATTTTCCGCAGATCCGCGCCTTCCTCTTCTGCGTAAATGTAAGCATAAAGGATCTGGACAGGGATATCGAAAGAATCTTTATAATCCTTGCAGACTTTTCCCAGGAATTTTTCAAATTTCCGGATCCATTCCTGAGTTTCCTTAGCGGTGGGAGCATCGGGACGGGGCTCATATTCCACACGAAGAGTTCCGTTCATATAGGAATCCAGGGTGAACTTGAGGACGTCACCGTTGCGGACGTTGTGTTCCTTGTAGAATTGGGAGAAATCGAAAACGGTCTGACTGAGCCGCAGAGAACCTCTCAGCCCGCCTGCCGCCATGATTGCATCGGTGTTATCCTGTTTTTCCGCATAGAACATGTCAATGGTTCCGCCGGGTCCCAGAAGATAATAAAGATCTTCCACTTTTTCATAGGAAGCCACATATTCCTTTGTTGTGATTTTTCCGCAGGAGGAAGCGATTTCCAGATCGTCCACGAAAAGTTCCGGAGAATGGAACGGTTCAAATCTTGCACCGGGCACGAGGATTCCTTCTTCGATTTCGAACGGACGTGGTTTGCAGCGGAAGACCAGCCCTTTCAAATACCGGTCGAGAACATAGAACGTATCGCCGTAAAATGCTCTGGCGAGACCATCATCTGCGCAGTCAAGCACGTTCCGGAGTTTCTTTTCTGTCATATCTTTTTCTTCGCCGTCTTTGGCGGGAAATTTCTCAAAAAGGAACTCAGCGGCTTCGGAAAAATCGAAACGTTCTCCGATGAAATTTTTCAGGAATTCATTGGCTGTCTGTTCAATCTGCTGAAAGGATAACATATTTTCTCCGGTTGAAAAATTGTGTTAAAAATCTGAGAATTTCTGCATTTTCTGAATTCTGGAATGGAGGTAATGATCCACATATTCCGCAAGCTGTGCCTGATCCCAGGTTTTCATTTCATCAATGGTGACGGCTTCTGTGAGTTCAAATTCTCCGCTCTGAATTCTGTTCAGACGGCTGAGACAAGCTCCGCAGCCGAGCAGTTCGCCCACATCGGAACAGAGGGTTCTGATATAGGTTCCCTTGGAACATTTTACGACGAAATCCGCATAAGGGAGCTCCACGCGGGTCAGTTTGATGGATTCAATGGTCACCGGCTTTGCTTCCCGTTCCACTTCGATCCCTTCCCGGGCAAGAGCATAAAGGCGTTTTCCATCCTTCTTCACAGCAGAGACCATGGGAGGGACCTGTTCAATATCGCCGAGGAAGTTCATGAATCCTTCTTCCAACCGTTCCGGAGTGATCGCGGACCAGTCATTCTGCTGAAGGATCTCTCCATCCAGATCCTGAGAATCGGTGACGGTTCCCAGAAGAATGGTTCCTTCGTAGGTTTTGTCTTCCCCGCTGAATTTCTGGCTCAGTTTGGTGAACTTTCCGATCACGACGACCAGGAGTCCTGTTGCTGCGGGGTCAAGGGTTCCGCAGTGTCCGGCCTTCGGAACGTTAAAACGTGCGCGGATAAACGATACTACATCGTGACTTGTCCAGTCGGCGGGTTTATTGACCAAAATGATCCCGCTTTTTTCAAAGGGGGGCAATCTGTGTTTTCTTGGATTGTTTCTCATATAGCTTCCAATTCCGTTCGTATCTGTTCGGCAAGGATTTTGCCGGCTTCTTCAGCTGTTTCGGCATAAATGAACCCGCCGGCAGCCATTTCGTGTCCGCCGCCATTCAAACGGCGGGCGACTCTTCCGGCAGAATAGGGTTTATGTTTTGTCCGGAGGGAGAGCTTGTATCCGCCCGGTTCTTCCCGGAGCAATGCGGCAAATTCCACTCCGCGGATGTTCCGGACTGCATCGATCAGGGTTTCCGTGTTCCGGAGTTCCACTCCGTATTTCTGCATCAGTTCCGGGGTTAAGACAAACCAGGCGGCTTTGCCGTCAAACGCGGTATAAAGCGAATTGTTCAGCAAATCTGCTTCCAGTCTGACCAGTCCTGCATCACGGTTCAGAAATGCTTCCACCACAATGCGGTATCTGTCTGCTCCCAGGCGGATCAATGCAGCAGCGGCTTCCAATGTCTCCGGCGTGGTGTTGTCAAACCGGAAACACCCGGAATCTGTCAGAATTCCCAGCAAAAGCAGCGTTGCATTTTCTTTGGAGATCGCAAAACCGCAATCGGTAAACAGGCGGTACAACACTTCTGCCGCAGCACAACATTCGGGGCGTACCAGTGAAAGATCTGCTTTCTGGGAGTTATCCGGATGATGGTCAATATTGATAACCGGGCATTCAGGCTGGAATCCGCCGGCAGCGATCCGTTCCGGATTGGAACAGTCAACGATAATAAACAATTCCGGGTTCAGCCCTTCTGCGCTGCGGACAATGAAATCTTCCGGAATGAAAGAAAGACAGCTGTCCGGTACAGGTTCCGGAAGGATTCCGAGGGCGTTGTATCCTGCATCCCGTAAAACAGCAGCGGTTGCAGTAACGGAGGAAACGGAATCTCCGTCCGGACGGCAATGTGCCGCAATCAGGATCAATCCGTTTCCGCGTTTCTTTACATTCTCCAAAGCTTCCAGAAACGCATGGGATGTCATTTGTTGAGTTCTCCTTCTTCCAGTTCACGGAGGATCGCAAGAACGCGGTCGCCTTCTGCGATATTATGATCCGCAACGAAGCGCAGCACCGGAGTATATTTCAGAACCACATCTCTGGAGATGCAGTTCTGGATATCGACTCTGCGGCTTTCGAGCAGTTCCAGAGCTTTCTCCTCGATATCTGCTCCCGCATTTTTGCCTCCGAAGACGCTGACATAGACAGTAGCGTTCCGCAAGGTGGATGAAGTATTGACTTTCACCACCGAGATCAGAACTCCCGGCAGTGAAATACATAATTTTTCCAGAGAATCCGCGATTTCCCGTTTGAGAAGCGCGTTGACTCTGGCGATACGGTCTGGTGTAAAAGGCATTTTACCCTACCTTTCTCTCGAAAATCAGAGGGTGGCTTTCTTCAGTTCCACATCGTAAATCTGAATGTGGTCGCCAACTTCAAAATCAAGGAAGTTGTCCAGCTTGATCCCGCATTCCAATCCCTGCTTCACTTCCTTGACATCATCATGGAACCGGCGCAGAGAACGGACTTCTCCGTTAAAGATCAGTTCGTTGTTACGGAACACACGGGCTTTCGCTCCCACTTTGACAGATCCTTTATCCACAACACAGCCGCAGATCTTCGGTCCCTTGGAAAGTTCGAAAATCTGAAGAATTCTGGCATCTCCAAGAATCTTTTCCCGTTTTTCAGGTTCCAGACGTCCCGCAAGTGCATCCTGAATATCTTCCAGCAATTCGTAGATAATAGAGTAAAGACGGATCTCCACATTTTCTTTCTTTGCGAGGGCGTTGACCCCGGGATTGACTCTGACGTGGAATCCGACAACGATCCCGCCGGAGGATTTTGCCAGCAGCACATCGTTTTCCGTGATCGCTCCGACACCGGAGTGGACCACATTCACGGAGATCTTGTCGTTGGGCAGTTTGGTGAAGGATTCGCTGATCGCTTCCACAGATCCGCGGACATCCCCCTTCAGCACGACACAAAGCTGTTTCCTGGAATCTGCATCCATTCTGGAGAAAAGCTCTTCCAGGGTTGTTCCGCTGGTCGCTTTCGCAGAAAGTTCTTCCTGACGTTTCGCATCAGCACGGGCGGAAGCCAACTCTTTTGCAATGGCTTCGCTTTCACAGACAACCATCCGGGAACCGGCTTCGGGAACTCCGGAGAGTCCGGCAATCTTGACCGGTGTTGCAGGACCGGCAGATTTGATCCGCTGTCCGTGAACGTCGATCAGGTTTTTGACCTTTCCATAGTATTCGCCGCAAAGGATGGGATCTCCGAGCTTGATGCATCCGCTTTTGACGATGATATGAGCGGTGGGCCCGAATCCCTGTTCCAGCTGGGATTCCAGAACGTAAGCAAAGCCTGCCCGTTTCGGATCAGCCTTCAGTTCCAGCATTTCTGCTTCCAGAAGGATCCGTTCCAGAAGATCTTCGATTCCTTCCCCGGTTTTGGCGGAAACTTTGATCGCCGCCGTTTCACCGCCCCAGTCTTCACAGGTCAAACCGTTCTGCTGCATGTGCAGGAGAACTCTGTCCGGATCTGCATCGGGGATATCACATTTATTGATTGCCACAATGATGGGAACCTTTGCCGCAAGAGCATGGTTCAGAGCTTCCACCGTCTGAGGCATGAATCCGTCATCCGCAGCCACAACAAGCACAACGATATCTGTCACGTTGGCACCGCGGGCACGCATCTGAGTAAACGCTTCGTGTCCGGGAGTATCAACAAAAGTAATGGTCTTACCTTTGAGCTGAGCGACAGATGCCCCGATGTTCTGGGTGATTCCGCCTGCTTCGCCGCCGGCGACATTTGTCTGACGGATACGGTCCTGCAAAGAGGTCTTTCCGTGGTCAACGTGTCCCATAAAGGTAACGATAGGAGATCTGGGTTTCAGATCAGCCGGATTGCCGGGAGCCATTGCGGCATCTTCGGGATCAAAGCTTGCTTCTTCCTTAGCGGAAACGGTTTCTGCTTTGGAACCGATCCGGAGCGTGACTCCGCATTTCTTTGCAAATTCCACTGCCACCTCCGGCTCAACCGTCTGGTTGATAGAGGCAAGCACATTCATCATCATCAACCCGGAAACCACTTCATTGGGGCGTTTTCCGAGAGCTTCAGCCAAAGCTTTTACCACGATCGGGGGAGTTATGGTGACTTCTCCGGAGGCGGTTCCTTTGGAAGAATTCTGATTTTTTCCGGATTTTTCCTTTTTTCCGCCCTTCACCTTTTCCTGAAATTCAGAAATGATGACTTCCACGAGTTCCACTTCATCCTGAGGAATGACGGAAGAGGCACCGGTAATATTTTCATACCCTTGTTCCTGGAGTTCTTTTACGATATCCTTCGGGGACAAACCGTATTTACCGGCAAGATCCTTGACTTTCAAAGTTTTTGCTGCCATGTTTCATACTCCAATCTTCCTGCTTCAGGATTTTGCCTGTGCGATTTTTTCAAGGATTGCATCAGCATCTTTGCCGGAAAGTCCCTGAATTGCTCTGAGATCTTCTTCAGAAAGTTCGCTCAATCCTTCCAGAGAAAGGAATCCGTTGGCAACAAGGATCTGAGCGGTTGCAACAGAAACTCCCAGGATATTGGAAAGCTCTTCGGTTCTGCGCTGTTTTTCTTCCGCAAAATCTTCTTCCGCAGGCGTTTCTTCCACAAGTTTCAGATCGATCTTCCAGTCACCGCCGATCAATTTCTGGGCAAGACGCACATTCTGAGCTTTCTTACCGAATGCAAGACGGGAATTTTCACTGTCAACGTAGAATCGGATCGTTGCTGTGGAATAATCAATTTCAATTTTTTCCGCTTTGGCAGGATGCAATGCATTGGAAACATATCTGGCAAGATCATCGGAGAACGGAATGATATCCACACGTTCCCCATTCAATTCGTTGGTGATGTTCTTCACGCGCATTCCGCGCATTCCGACACATGCGCCGACAGGATCGACTCTTGGATCGTTGCTTCTGACCGCCAGTTTTGTACGGCTTCCTGCATCACGGGCAATGGAGACGATTTCCACGATTCCATCATGGATTTCAGAAACTTCCCGTTCAAAGAGTTTCCGGATGAATTCCCGGGAAGCTCTGGAAAGGATCAGACCATCTTCCTTGCTCTCTTTGCCCCGCTCTTTGCCGACACGGTTGTCTTTTTCTTTATTGGCAATTCTCAGCAGCAGAGCGTTGATCCGGTCACCGGGCATATACTGTTCACTGGGAACCTTTTCCTTGATGGGGATCATGGCTTCCGCTTTCTGCAGATCCACAATGATATTTCCCTGTTCAAAACGTCTGACGGTCCCGCTGACGATTTCTCCGACCTGATCCCGGAATTCATCTTCGATGGTCTGCTTTTCCGCTTTGCGGATTTCCTGCAGAATGACCTGCTTTGCAGTCTGTGCCACAATACGGCCGAAGTTTTTCGGGGTGATTTCAACGGTCAGCTTTGTTCCGATCTGGGCAGAAGGATCATACTGGCGAGCTTCTTCCAAAGTAAACTGTTCATCAGATTTATCTTTGAGATGTTCCTTGCCATCTTTATCTTTTTCGATGTAAGTTTCAATCGTTTCAACAACATCATAGACAGCAGTAAGCTTGATCGTTCCGCTGCTGCGGTTCAATTTTGCTTCCACATTTTTCGCTTTGCGTTCCAGATGCTTCTGACAGGTTGCTGTGAGAGATTTTTCAACTGCATTGACCAGCTGTTCTTTGCTGATACCGCGTTCCTGCTCAATGTACTCAAGTACTGCTAAAAGTTCGTGATTCATAATTTCCCTCCACTCCTTCCTTCAAAAATTTTCTTCGCCGTTAAAAAATGACGGCGGGATTACCCGCCGACACAAACAATACCGTTTCCGGTACTGATAAAGACATTTGCCGGAAGTTCCCCTCCGGCGTTTGATGAGGAGAACCTCTTATTCTGCAGCAGCTTCCGCTTTGCCGGCGGTAGCAACGAGAACAGCAAGACGTGCTTTCTTACGGCTTGCAGTGTTCTTGTGAAGAGTTCCGTACTTGACTGCTTTGTCAAGGATGGAGTACTGCTTCTGCAACAGATCTGCTGCGGTTTCCTTGCTTCCTTCTGCAACAGCTGCTCTGAGTTTCTTCTCAGCTGTCCAGAGCGCACTGCGCACTGATTTATTTTTCAGTCTGACGCGTTCGCTCTGCTTGAACGTCTTGACAGCGGACTTTCTAACTTCCTTCTTAGGCATTTTGAATCCTTTCAATTTAAAAAAATGCAATTAGTCATGTTAAACACATACTATACATGCACTTCCCGGATTTTTCAAATCAATTTTCAAAGTTTTTTCCCGCATATATGAAAAAAATCGAAAAAAGACCCCCGGAAATGCATGTTTTCCTTCCTTATGAAAACAGAGGAGTTCCCAAGCTCCCTCCGTTATTCTCCTATCTGGATCAGTGAATAGTTATACCCTCTGATCCGCCACTTCTTCAACTCCTGAGCCGTCAGCTTCCTGCCGGTCCGGAAATCTTTCAGCACCGCACCTTCAGGAATCCCCAGCGCTTTGTGATCAATTACAAGATCTGCCGTACAGGCAGTTTTATTCTTGTTCACAACCACTGCCAGAGCCCGTTTGCCGAGACGATAGACGCTGATAAAGATATCTTTTGTTTCCGTTGTGACCAGCTTCTGTTCCCGGTAGGAATGGAATTCCAGCCCGGGATCCTGCCAACCGAAGGCATCCAGTTTCTTATACAGGTTGTTCACATACGTCATATCCATCCACAGGTTCCACAGAAGAGAGTCATGAAGAAGTGCCAGCGCCAATACCTGATCGTTGTAATCCTTGTTCAAACGGTGCTCCTTCGGACCGGTTCTGCCCAGGTTGGGCAGCAGCATCGGAACAACTCCGGAGCTTGGCATGTAATAAACCTGATAGGCATCCATACTGTAATGTTCCAGATAGTTGCTGTTGCCGATCAGTTCTGTTTCCAGCTCTTCACCGGAACACTGGAAGTCCACAAACGCATTGATGGGAGCACTGGTTCGCGCAGACATGTGCGCCCAGAGATAGTTTTTCTTCTGATCCCGTCCCTGAGCATGAAGCAGGGTGTAGAGACGCTTCATATAGGTTCTCATTGCCCGGATCGGGAAGGTCAGCTTCTGATTCCCTTTTTCATCGATATAGCCGCAGCCGTGAAGTTCATTGGCACAGTTGACCGCACCGAGACTGTCAACGTAAACACACTGTAACCCGCCGTGTTTGATATGGTCATCGATCTGCCAGATAATATAATCTGTAAAGCTGGAAGCCGGACACTGGGGATATACGTTATAAGGATTCCGCCACTCTTTCCGGAAAATCTTGTACTCCGTTGCCTCCGGGCTGATCAGGAAGGGGTTCAGATAGAGAGAAAGTTCTGCTCCTCTGTCGCGGAACCGCTTGACTTCGTTCCGGAATGCTTCCATAGAGGTATGTTCCGGGGTGAAAAATCCGCCGCTTCCGGGATACTTCTTGATCTTGGAATCAATGGTCCAGGGATGGGCGATGGTGAAGGGATCAAAAAACCAGACTCTCCAGGAACGGAACTGGGGAGGAGTGGGTTTCACCGGGTTGGCTTCGATCCCGAATTCCAACACAAATTTCTGTCCCTGAAGGGAGACCGGTTTATCGGCAAACCGGATCTGCCACAGAACATTGTCCCCGTTCCGTTTGACATGGATCGCAGATTTTTCATTTCTGTTCTGCCAGTACTGGAAGGATTCTGCAACAAAAGTCAGCCCCACATCCATATTTCCCAGCCAGACAGAGGGAATCTGTTTCAGAATGAGAGAGTCTCCCAGTTTTCCGACGTAGTTTTCCCGGGAGAAGAAATGGGCATTGTAAAATTCTGCCACCGATGCAGGCAGTTCCATTTCCAGGAAAAGTTCCTCCAGTGTTCCCTTGTTCTTTCCGAGATCAAGCGTATACCAGAGGAAACCGTCATATTCCATCCGGATGGTTCCGCTGAGCAAGAGACCGCCTTCGGAGGCTGTGAAGCTCATCTCCGCAGCTTCCCCGTTCTCTTTTCCTTTGCGGAATTTGAAATTGCGGAACTCAATCTTTTTCCCGTTGTATTTTGCACGGAGCACCGGTTTTGCCGCGAAGAGGCTTACTCCCTGAGACGTGATCTGTTCCGGCAGAAGAGATGTTCCGAACAGATGATCTCTTCCGATTACAGAAAGGGTATTGCCGTTCCGTTTGATCGGAGTGTAAGGATAGGGAATCCCTTTCATGCCCGGTTTTTCCGAAAGCCATTTGGGATAGCCGATATGTTTATAGTTTTCCGTGACTTTCATCAGCTCTTTTCCGGCGGCATCCCGGAACAGAAATTCAAGAACACAATCCCCGGCAGGGAACCGTTTCAAGTCAAACGTGCCTGTCACGGTATTGCTTCCGCTGATCCGCTGAGTG
This sequence comes from Lentisphaeria bacterium, assembly GCA_017456805.1. The sequence continues at coordinate 48,887 of JAFTIQ010000030.1, read as the reverse complement.
CTGACTTTTCCATTTGTATGACGCAGGGTCACATCCACATGTTTTGCCGCAGCCAGAGCATAATGGCTTTTCAGATCAGCAGAGAAGGTGAGCTTCGCTTCAGAAAGATTGGTTTCAATTTCTATCTTCACTTCATCTTTGAATACCAGCGGAAGATCCTGACTGAGAATGAGTTTTCCGTTTTCTCCTGTTGCTGTGACGCGGATCACGCCGGACCGGAATCCGGAAAGAGGATCTGCATGATCAATGACCGCAGAGGAACCGGCAGGAATGGTTTTGACATAGCGTGCTGTCTGAACGGGGGAACCATCCTGATTGATCTTTTCGATTTTGACTGTGACTTTCTGTGCTTTCCCGGAGAGGTTGAACAGTTCTGTCTTCAGATCCAGTTTCCGTTCAAAAAGTCTGGAATAATCCACGGAGAGACGGGCAAAACAATCCTGAACGGTCATCCGGAATTTTCCGAAATATGCGCTGAAAGGCATCGCAGAGGGGGAAACGGAAGAGAAGAGAATATCCGGTTCGATCTGGCGGTCGCGGCAGAAATTGAACTCCCATTCCTTTCCTTCGGCAAAGGAACTTTTGAAGTCGGCAATGGGAATGGTCATTTCACAGATCCAAAGTCCTTCGTACAATCCATTGCGGACGGTCCAGTTTCCGTTCCACTGTTTTCTGGAGTTGCAGGCATCATAGATCGCGCCGCCGTAATTGACGATCGTCTGGTAATTACCCTGTTTCATTTCCGGCGGACGGAGGAAGATTTCGAAGGCATCGTCCATATAAACTGCTCCGTCACGATCCTTGACCTTGTTGACCAGCTGAGTGGCTCCCGGGATTTTTGCCACGATACAGAAATAGAAGTTTTTCCGGTCCATTCCGGCATAGACTTCTCCGGGGAGATCCCCTTGCAGCCGGGGTTTGGAAAGATTGATGAACCCGGGGAGCTTTGCGGCTTCTGCCCATTCAGAATCGATGAAATTTCCATCAATTCTGGGAGCTGTCTTCATTACCGGAAGAGTGAAAACCGTTTTCCGGACTTGTGCCATGGGAATATCCAGAACCGGCGCGGATTCTTCCTTATAAAGAGCCGCGACCTCTTTTTCAGAAAGGGCTTTTGTATGGAACTTCAGCAGATCAAATGCAGTTTCCAGAGATCTGTCTGCGGGACGGAACGGAGGCGGATTCAGGATGAAATCCCCGAACTTTTTGAAAAACAATCCATCTTTTCCCCGTCCGCTGCATGCCAGCTGCCCGTTATGGTACAGCGCAAACAGATTTGCTTTTTTGCTCCAGGTGATCGTCAGGAAGGTCCATTTCCCTTTTTCCAATTTATGATTGACGGTATTGGTGTAAGCGTTTCCTTTTCCTTTCGGAGCCTGGGGATTTCCCATCCAGAACATCAAACCGAGCCCTTTGGGTTCCCGGTATTTGTAAACAATGATCCTGCCGTTCTTTTCCTGATTGTTGTTTTGCAGAAGAAACAGAAACTCCGTTACAGAACTGTCCCAGTTCATCGGTTTGACCCAGAAGGAAATGGAACCTTCTTCAGGAGTCAGCTTCGCCGGACATGGAATTCTGACGGTTCCATCGGACAAAGCAATTGCTTTGTTCCGGAATCCATCCACATAACGGAATTTTCCGGCAGCTTTGGCATTGCCGGTTTTTCCGTCAAAATCATAACTTGCGGCAATCTCCGCCATGACAGTGCAGCAGACAAGAGCCGCCGCCCAAAAAAGCATTTTCTTCATACAAAATCTCCTGAATGTTTTTTGGAGATAATATAACCATAAAAAACTGTTTGTCAAGGGGGATCCTGTATGACAGAAGATGGAAAATGCTTTTTTTATTCGTACCGCAGAGCTTCGATGGGATCCAGTCTGGAGGCTTTCCATGCGGGATAAAAACCGAAGATGATCCCGACGGCTGCGGAAGTCAGAACAGCTGCGGCAATTGCTCCGGGAGAACTTTCCGTGGGCCACTGCATCAGTTTGCTTACCAGAAAAGCACCGCCTCTGCCGAGAAGGATCCCGATGATCCCGCCGAACAGGCATAATACGGTTGCTTCCACCAGAAATTGACGCAGGATATCTCTGCTTCTTGCGCCGACAGCCATCCGGAGTCCGATTTCACGGGTCCGTTCTGTAACGGAAACCAGCATGATATTCATAATTCCGACTCCGCCCACCAGCAGGGAGATCATTGCGATGCAGAGCAGCAGATTGGTCATGACTGTGCTGGTTGTCTGCAAAGTATTTGCCATCTCGGAAAAGTTCCGGATCCGGAAATCGTTTTCTGCTCCCGGCGGGATCTTGTGACGTTCCCGGAGGAGCTGTTCAATTTCCGTCATGGCATCGTTCACAGAATCCGGTGAGACTGCCTGAACCATGATCTGGTCGATGGTTGTGAACCGGGGCGCGATCAGAGCATCTGTCACCTGAGTTTCCGAGCGTTCCGGATAGAACTGAGCGCCTGTGGAGGGATAAAGATCCCCGGTGGAGATATCACTGTTTCCGGAAGAACTTGTGGTGCTCGTCCGGTTTCCGGTCACCCGGTACCGCAAAGTTGTCCAGGGGGCAACGATCACATCATCCTGATCGAATCCCATCATATTGGCTCCTTTGGAGGGGAGGACGCCGATCACGCGGAAATTCACTTTTCCGATCCGGATCTCTTCTCCGATGGGGGAGACTCCTTCCCCGAAAAGTTCTCTGCGGACAGTATTTCCGATCAGGCAGACCGTGTTGGAAGTCTGGACATCCCGTTCTGTAAAGAGTTCTCCTTCTGTGGGCATTCCGAAATTCTGAACTTTCACATATTCCGGTGTGGAACCGTGAATGTTCCACGGATTCCAGTTTTTATTTCCCGCCACCACCTGAACTCTTGCAGAAACGATCGGTGCGGCGGCTCCGACGGAATAACACTCCCGGACGATGGCATAATAATCATCCGGGGTAAGGGTCATGGCACTTCCGGATCCGGAATTGATCCCGCCTTTATTCGTGTGGGAGGGATGGATCAGAAGATTTCCCGCTCCCATCTGGGAAATGGAACGGGCGATGGAGTTGGAAGAACCTTTTCCGATCTCCGTCATGGCAATAACTGCCGCGATCCCGATCACGATCCCGAGGGTCGTCAGCAGCGATCTTGTGGGATTCCGGCGGAGTGCCCGGAATGCCAGTGCAAATGTTGAAAAAAATCTCATGATTGTATCATCCCGTCTGAAAGGCGGATCACCCGTTTGGCACAATCGGCGATTTCCTGCGAATGTGTCACCAGAATGATGGTGATCTTTTCCTTCCGGTTAAGTTCTGTAAACATGTTCATGACTTCGATACTGGTCTGAGAGTCCAGATTTCCGGTGGGTTCATCAGCAAAAAGAACCGGGGGATTGTTGATGAGCGCCCGTGCAATTGCCACCCGCTGCTGCTGTCCTCCGGAAAGCTGGGAGGGATGATGTTTCATCCGTTCTTTCAGACCGACTTTTTCCAGCATGGCTCTGCCCCGGGCCCGCTGTTCTTTTGCGGAGAGTCCTCCGGCGGTATAGGTCAGGGGCATGATCACATTATCCAGTGCGCTTGTCCGGGGGAGCAGGTTGAAGTTCTGGAAAACGAACCCGATTTTTCTGTTCCGGAGCAGCGCCCGTTCGTCATTGGTTGCCCGGGAAATATCTTTTCCTTCAAAGAGATATTCTCCGCCGGTGGGACGGTCCAGGCAGCCGAGGATGTTCATCAATGTGCTTTTTCCGGAGCCGGATTCCCCCATGAGTGCAACATATTCGCCCTGTTCGATCTGCAGGGAGATCCCTTTCAGAACGGGGACTTCCATATCCCCGATCCGGTAGGTCTTTGTAATGTTTCTGAGTTGGATCAGCATGATTCACCTCAGCGTTTTCTGGGGCCCATCTTCGGAAGAAACGGGGAGGATTCTCCCTGTTGTGCTGCCGGAGCTTCCGTTCCTGCCGGAGCGATCCCGGTGATCAGAACAGTTCCCTCGGGAAGATCTGTTTCCACTGCACTGCGGATCCCGTCGGTCATAAGGATCTTCACCGTATGGGCAACCGGTTTGTTATCCGCGCCGATCGTCCAGACGGTGCCGACACCTTTCTGACGTTTCGGGCGCATATCTTTGGAGGGAACCCACCGGAGTGCCGCATTGGAAACTACTTTCACCTGTTTTGCAGATTTGATGATGAACCGGACATTGGCTGTCAGATAGGGGATCAGACGCAGACTGGAGTTGTCCACCTGCACTTCCACAATATAAGTCACAACATTCTGAGTCAGAGAGGCATTGAGCCGGATTTTGCCGACGGTTCCATGGAAAATCTCTCCCGGAAACGTGTCAACAGTAAATTCCACTTTCATATTGTTTTTGATCTTGCCGATATCTGCCTCGTTGACGGATACCCAGACTTGCATTTTCTTCAAATCTTTGGCGATCAGGAACAAACTCGGAGTGTTCATGCTGGAGACAACGGTCTGACCGACATTCACCCGGCGGTCGATCACCACCCCGTCGACAGGAGAAGTGATGGTGCAATAATTCAGATTGCTCCGTTCCCGTGCGAGTTGAGCTTCTGCCGCCTGACATGCGGCTTTTGCCTGTTCAATGCTTGCCTTTCCGACAGCGATATTGGCTTCTGCGACCTCTTTTGCAGAGAGGGCCGTATCATAATCCGCCTGCGCCATTGCTCCGGAGGGGCGCAATTTTTCTGCACGTTTCAATTCCTGTTCCGCCAGATGCAGTTTTGCCTGAAGCTGAAGCAGATCCGCTTCCGCCCGTGTCAATTCCGCCTTGCGCTGAAGAAGATTCGCTTCTGCAGATTTGACCGCCGCGGAGTAAAGAGTATCATCAATTACTGCAAGAACCATCCCGGCAGTCACTTTGGAACGGTAGTCAATGCTGTTCCCATCCGTATCCTTGCCGAAGTAACGGATCATTCCCTGCACCTGAGCACCCACATTGATCAACTCTTCCGGTTCAACTGTTCCGGTGGCTGAAATGGAATCTGTAACATCTCCGATGGTGATTTTTTCAGTGTAGTAATTCTGTCTGACACTTGCCGGATTTTTGGAAAAATAACGGTATCCTCCGTAAGCAGCACCCCCGAGGATCAGAACAATAATACCATACTTGAAAACAGTTTTGAGCTTCATATTCAATTCCCCTTTCATAAATTTTCTTTTATCTGTCACTGCAAAATAAACGATTATATATATTACTTTATTGTTCAAGGATTAAAAGTAATTTTGTTTTTTTTGTATGCTTTCCGGGGAAGGATGTTTTACAGAAGTGACTGTCTGACGATTTCCAATCCCTGCTGCAGCCGGGAATCATTTTCGGCACTGGAAACCGAGAGCCGCAGGAATGTTTCCCTGATTTGTTTGTGAACAGCAAACCGTTCGGAATGTTGAACAGAAACACCTTCTTCCATCAGCATTTTTTCGATTTGTACGCCATCCATTTTGACGTTTGTCAAGGGGAGACAGCGGAAGAAGGCATGTTGTTTTCCCGGATCGGAATATTCCGGAAAGACCGAATCGAAGATTTTGTTTGCGTTTCTGGCGAGTTCCCGTTTTTCCCGGAGGATCTGATCGGCTTTTCCGCTCATGATCAGCTCTGTCATGATCTCTGCATCCAGAGAAGAGGTTTTGATGCTCAGGTGATGGAGTCCGTTCAGCAGCCGTTCCCGGAAGTTTTCGGGGAATGCCGCAAAGGTCACCCGCAATCCGCTGCATAACCCTTTGGTGGAACCGCAGATATAAACAGTCTGTTCCGGAAGATGGGAATAAAGGGAATGCCCTTCATTGTTCCGCAGGGCTCCGTCATGATCATCTTCGATGAGGATCAGATCAAATTTCCGGATGATTTTTGCCAGATCTTTTTTCCGGTCCTCCGGCAGCGTGATGGTTGTCGGATTGGCACAGTTCGGCATGAGAAAGATCCCGGAGATTTTGTTGGTCCGGCAGGCTTTTTCCAATTCATCCGGCAGCATTCCGTTCTGATCTCCCGGGATGGGAACCAGGGGAATATGCATCATCCGCGCTGTTCCGATCAGGTTGGCATAAGTGAAGAAATCCGTTGCGATCTTATCCCCGAGTTTGAACAGGGAAAGCAAGGCTGCACTGATGACGTTCTGAGCTCCGGAAAAGATTGCAGTATGGGAGATATCCGTTTCCACGTCCAGCTGAGCCATCCACCGGACACCTGCCGCCCGCTGATGAATATGCCCTGCCGGTTCCGCATAAGAATAAAGCTGATCCAGATAGCCTTTCTTCAAAACATTTTCTGTCGCTTCGATCACAGGTTTCCGGACAGAATCAAACCCGTTGACGATCCCGAGTTCGATCACATCTTTCCCGGATGACTTCAGAACTGTCCCGGGAAGGGACGAGACAAACGAACCTCTGCCGGTGACACCGTAGATCAGATTCCGTTCTTTGCAGAGATCGTATGCCCGGGTAATGGTGGTGAAATTCACTCCGAGATAATCCGCCAGTTCCCGCTGAGGCGGAAGCTGTGTCCCCGGTGCCAGTTTTCCGGACCGGATATCATTTTCCAGCTGATTCGCAAGAGAGAGATAATAGGGACGGCTCAGTGTTTCTCTGTCCGGGCTCCAGCTCAGAAAGTAGTGCTCAAAGGAATTTATGCTCATGATTATATTCCATACAATTTTCCGGTTTGCTTATTGTCGTCCATACAATTTCTGGATTTGTAATTAAAATAGCGCAGCTTTATAGTAAATTCAAGTTCAACCTCAAAAAAACAGAAGGAATTTTTTATGAACACCAAACAGGCAGAACTGAACCGGAATCTCGCCCAGATGCTCAAGGGCGGAGTCATTATGGATGTCACAACCCCAGAACAGGCAAAAATCGCAGAAGATGCGGGCGCTTGCGCGGTCATGGCATTGGAACGGATCCCCGCTGATATCCGGGCGGCAGGCGGCGTTTCCAGAATGAGCGATCCCGAAATGATCAAAGGAATCCAGAACGCAGTTTCCATCCCGGTGATGGCAAAGTGCCGGATCGGACATTTTGCAGAAGCACAGATCCTTCAGGCAATCGAGATTGATTACATCGACGAAAGCGAAGTTCTTTCTCCCGCCGATGATCTTTATCACATCAACAAGCACGAATTCAAAGTTCCCTTTGTCTGCGGTGCGCGGGATCTGGGGGAGGCGCTCCGCCGGATTCAGGAGGGCGCGGCAATGATCCGGACCAAGGGCGAACCCGGAACCGGTGATGTGGTTCAGGCGGTCCGGCACATGCGGAAGATGAATGCAGAGATCCGCCGGGTGGCAAATATGCGGGAGGATGAACTCTTTGAAGCGGCAAAAGAACTGGCGGTTTCCTATGATCTGATCCGTTATGTTCATGACAACGGGAAACTTCCGGTGGTTAATTTTGCAGCGGGCGGTGTGGCAACTCCGGCAGATGCTTCCCTGATGATGCAGCTGGGCGCAGAAGGGGTATTTGTCGGCTCCGGAATCTTCAAAAGCGGAGATCCTGCCAAACGGGCAAAGGCAATCGTGAAAGCTGTCACGAATTATCAGGATGCCGCTATGGTGGCGGAACTTTCCTGCGGACTCGGTGAGGCGATGGTCGGAATCAATCCGGAAGAAATCAGAATCATTATGGAAGAACGGGGAAAATGAGAAAGAGAATCGCAGTCCTTGCCTTGCAGGGAGATTTTGCAGAACATGAATTCGCCCTGCAGAGATGCGGGGCGGAAACCTTTCAGATCCGGCAGAAGTCTGATTTGGAAATTCCTTTTGATGCTCTGGTGATCCCCGGCGGAGAAAGCACTGTCATAGGGAAACTGCTGCGGGAGCTGGAATTGTTTCAGCCGCTGAAACAACGGATTCAGGATGGGCTTCCGGTTTTTGCAACTTGTGCCGGATTGATTCTGCTTGCTGAGAAGATCGGAAATGATTCTGCGGAATATTTCCGGACCTTGAATGTGACCGTTCAACGGAATGCTTATGGACGTCAGCTGGGCAGTTTTCATACGGTGGGCAGCTTCGCGGAGATGAAGAATGTTCCCATGTCATTTATTCGGGCTCCCGCCATTGAATCTGTGGGAGAAGGCGTAACCGTTCTTTCAGAGTTTAATGGGAAACCGACAGCGGTCCGGCAGGGGAATCAGGTTGCGCTCTGCTATCATCCGGAAGTGCTGGAAGATGACCGGATCTGCCAATGGTTTCTTGAGAAATTGCCTTCCGAATCTTGAAAAATCCTGTTCCTGATGTATAATTACTCCTGTAAAGACGGGAGAAGATTATGGATCAGGAAGAACATTGGAAACAGCTGAAAATCCGGCTGTCTCGTTCCAAATTCCGTTCCCGGTTCCGCTTGAAAGAGAAAGAACTGAAGATCATAGCGGAACGGGGAATGAGGGAGGTGGAACATCAATGCCGCCAAATCCTCCTCCGCCGTCTTGCTCCGGCGTTTCCGGAGAATGACGGATCCCAGACTCCTATGCGGGGACACCCCTGTTTTATCGCTCAGCATGCCACAGGGATTTGCTGTCGTTCCTGCCTGAAAAAATGGCATGGTATTCCGGTTGGCCGGATGTTGACGGAAAAAGAAGTGGACACTTTGACACATATTTTAATGAATTGGATAGAAGAACATTCCTCCGGAGCGGAGAAGCTCCCGCACACTCCTGATTTATTTTGATTTTTATAAAAAATGTTCGTTTTTTTTCGATTTTTTCTTGCAATTTGTCTGAGAGAGATATATATTGAGACAAGAAAGAAACATTGAACACTTGGACAGTTAATATCAGGAATGAGCTTTCCATGGTAAAGATCAAAGAAGTGATCCGGCGTGATATTACGCAGGGAAAATATGCGGCGACGGGGCGATTGCCCGGGGTTCGGGAACTGGCATTGCGCTATGATTGCAGCCGGGGTACGATTTCCAACGCATTGAAAGAACTTTCCGATCAGGGGTTGATTCATACAAAGCATGGGAAGGGAACATTTCTTTCCGAGAACGGAAGAACCCTTGTACATCAGTCCAGCCGCATGATCGGTGCTGCACTCCTGCGTCACAGCTGGATGGAATATATGGAAAAACTCCGGGATGAATATCTCAGGGAGGGCTGGTTCATTTCCCTTTACTGTTCTTCAGACGATATGCAGAATCCGGAAGCGGAACGTCACTTCCTTGAATTGGCTTTGCGGCAGAATTTTGCCGGAGTGATCCTCACCGGAACTCCTCTGGAACCCTCCAACAGCGATCTTTATCTGACCTTGCGTCAATCCGGAATGAAAATCGTGCATTTGACCAATTATAAACTGGATATGTCCGGCAATGCCACGATTCTGCCGGATTACCGGATGGCTGGAGCAATGGCTTGTTCTGTTGCCGCCGCTCAGGGCAAAAAACGGATCCTTCCTGTCGCTGTCGGCAGAATCCGTCCACCGAGTACAGTTTTGCGGCTGGAAGGTTTGGAGCTTATGACCCGGGCTTCAGGGCTGGAACTGCTTCCGGAGCTGATCCTTTCTGAAGGGGACAGAGTTACGCCGGAAGTGGAGAAGACGCTTCATCGTTTTTTTGCATCCTGCGGATCGTGTTCGGATCTTGCGATCCTTGCAGATGACTGTGCAACCCTGTGGGATCTGCGGAAATGGATGAGTGCAAACGGAATTCTGAAAAACGCCTCTCCGTTTCTGCTTTCCATGTCTGACACCCACCCGACCAAGCATGATATGAACTACATCGGGTTTGATTATGAGCAGAGTTTGAGACTTGCTATGGAATATATTGCAGATGATTCGATTTTGCCGCTGGATCCGTTCCACAAAGTTCTGGATCCGGTTCTTTATCTGCAGCCTCATGAAAAAATTCAATCGAAATCAATATAAAGGAGACCAGAAATGAGTAAACTGAAATTTACGGTTTTTTCAGATTTGCACCATCATCCGGCATGGTATAAATCTGATGCCCCGGAACGCTTGAAAGCCATTCAGGAACGGGCATTGAAAAGCGGTTCTGAACTGCTGCTTCACATAGGGGATTTCTCCCATAAACCATCCGCCTGTCCGGAACTGATCAAGCAGTACAAAGAATTTCAGATCCCCGGCTATTTTGTGCTTGGAAATCATGAATTCGATATTGATTCCTATGAAACGGTCCTGAAAACCATGGGGTTGGAAAACGGGTATTATTTCTTTGATCACGGCGGATTCCGTTTTGTGATCATGGATGAAAACTGGTTCCGTGATTTCCCCGGCTGTTATTTCCATTATTCCGAACGGAACTATTTTGATCATCCGGGATTCCGTGACTGGATGCCGCCGGAAGAGATTGAATGGGTTCGCGAAACTGTTATGAATTCTCCCTATCCCTGTATCCTCGCAAGCCATGCACCTGTTTCCTACGGTCCGAACCCGAAAGCCGGAATCAAGCAGGAATGTAAAGAAGCAATTGAACAGATCATCAGCGATTCTCAGGGCAAGCCCGGACAGGTGGTTCTCTGTTTGAACGGACATTACCACCGCAGCGGTATGGACGTCATTAACGGCGTGCCCCGTCTGGATGTGAACTCTGCAACGTTCAACTGGATTCCCAAACCCCACGATCTGTTCCCGGAAAAGGAATGGTATCAGCAGTATGAATGTATCGGCAACATGGTGATCTACGAAAAACCGGTCAGTGCAGAAGTTGTGATTGATACGGATATGCAGACTGTTGAAGTGATCGGCTGTGAAGGAAACTTTGTTCACGGAATTTCCACAGAAGACAGCGGAAACAGTTCCGGAGCACGACTCTGCACACCGGATATGATTTCTACAAAAGTTAAATATGGTATTGAAAACAACTGAGGAGATTTTCAATGAAACATTACAAGAGTTTTACCCTGATCGAATTGCTGGTTGTTATTGCAATTATCGCAATTCTTGCCGGAATGTTATTGCCCGCACTGAACTCTGCCCGGGAAAAAGCACGGAGTACCAATTGCATGTCTAATTTGAAACAGACGATGCAGGCATATCTGATGTATCCCGGAGATCAGGATGGCTGGCTGTTGAATGCTTATTCTGCCACAGACGGCGGAAACTGGGGTGACCGTTTGATTCTGGGAAGATATCTGCATAACAAGAAATCTCTCCTTTGTCCCTCGGGGATGGCTGCGCCCATTACATTCTCTACCAATAAATCCATGCCCGGTTCCGGCGGAAATTATGGGATCGGATTAAACTATGCCACGTTCGGTTTGACTTTTACAGCTTCCAAACTCGGTACAGAATGGGTCATGGTGAAGGAAGCTTCTGTCTCAAAATACAACAATAACTCCAATTTGGTCACATTTGTTGATACCCCCATGGCAACAGAGGCGAAGAACTGCAACAGCTACTATGGTCATGTCAAGCAGGGAATCTTTGAAGTCACCTCCAACAAAGAAGCCTATCATATGATGAGTATCCGTCATAACAAATCTGCAAACGTTGCATTCTTTGACGGTCATGCCGGAAATCTGAAAGAAGCAGCGATCCGTGAGAAAATCCATTGGTATCCCCAGCATGATGCCTCAACCGATAAATTTGAAATGGTTACAACAGGGAGATATTGAGAATGAAATACTCTGTTTTTGCATTGTTTGTGCTTGCCTCAACCGTTTTTGCAGTTGAACCCGCAGCAACTTATGACTTCGAAGGTTCCACCGGACTTCCGGAAACAGCCCTCAAGGGAAAAGGAAAAATCGAATTTGTTGACGGTGTCAGAGGAAAAGCGATTCAGATGGCTGATAATACTTTGGCGATCCCCTGTCCGGAAGGTGTTACCGGGGAAGCCGGAAGTGTCGCTATGTGGATCAAACCGGTCAACTGGAATCACTCCTCCAAAGAATTTGTTTCTTTCCTGTTCTGCCAGAATAAATCTGTCACCGGACGGATGCATATTTATAAATACCGTGAACCCAACGGACTGGGGATCACATTCTGGTACGGACATCCCAACAATGACAAGTTGAAGACTGTAACAGCATACCGCAAGGCGGACTATCAGCAGGGCGAATGGTTTTTCTTCGTTATGACCTGGGATAAAAAGAGCAACCTGACCAGTCTCTATTACAACGGTGAACGTGTTACCGGAAGCAGACCCGGTCAGGCAGTCTTTTTCAAAGAATTCGGCGATTTTATCCTGAATGCTGTTCCGTTCAATCCCTCCAACCGCGGCAATACAACTGTTTATGATCTGGTTCGCTTCTACAAAGCTCCGCTGAGTGCTTCCGAAGTCGCAAAGATGTACGAATCAGAAAAGCCTGCCAAGTAACGGAGCTTTGAATGAAAAAGATTTTATTGCTGCTCTTATGGGCAGGACTGGGGAGCGTTTTTGCCGCAAAACCCGTTGTGCAGTATGATTTCAACGGAAAAACCGGACTTCCTGCAAAGGCTTTGAAAGGAAAAGCTGAATTTGTTCAGGGGATCCGGGGAGAGGCTTTGAAACTGGCGGATTCGACTCTGACCATCCCCTGTCCGAAAAAAGTCACCCCGGCAGAAGGAACCGTTGCGTTCTGGATGAAACCGGTCAACTGGGACAGTACAAAGGATGAATTTCTCTTTTTCCTGCGCAGTGACAGCAGAGCGAAGAACGGCAGATTCATTCTTTACAAATATTCCGGGAAAACCGGGCTTGGTACAACGTTCTATTTCGGAAATCCCAACGGGAAACACGGCACCGGCTATTGCTATGCCGCCACCCGCCGGAAAGATGAGATGAAGCAGGGCGAATGGATTTTTGTTGCCGCAACCTGGAGTAAAAAAGCAAACCTCATCCGTATTTATCTCAACGGAAAAGAAGTTGCCAGTTACGAATGTAAAGAAGCCATGTTCGCCTGGGAATTCGGTGATTTTATCATGAATCCCCGTCCTTTCGGCAAACCGAACCGCTCCTATGAAACGGTCTTCGATCTTCTGCGGTTCTATTCGGAACCTCTTTCGGAAAAAGAGCTGAAAAAGATCTATGATGAGGAATCCAAACCTGTTCTGGAGCTTCCCATTGAATCCAGTAAACCCACTTTTCTGACGGTTCCTGTGATGAAGGTCCCGCCGAAGATCGATGGGAATTTTGTGGATTCCGAATGGCTTTCCGCCGCAAAAATGGGCGGTTTCATCGAACTGCGCAATCCCAGACTCCAGATCGATCCCGATACGGAAGCGTACATGGGAACCGATAAGAAGAATCTCTATTTCTGTTTCGTCGGAAAAATTCCCGGTGCAACTTCTCTGAAGAATATTCAGACGAAGCGCGACAGCGATGTCTATACCGATGATGCCTATGAGATCTATCTGAGACCTCCCCACATGGATATGGGATTCTATCAGGGGATCTTCAACTATGGCGGCGCGATATTTGATACCTGCAACTCCCGCAAAGAGTGGAACGGAAAATGGACGATCAAAAACGGGATCTATGAAGGACACTGGATCTGTGAGATTTCCATTCCTCTTTCCGAATTGAAATCACCCTTCCGGGAAAATTCTCTCTGGAAGTTCAATATCTGCCGAGACAGACAGCTGGAACCGGATATTATTTTCTCTTCCGTTTCCCCTTCCGGAATGCCTTACCGTGCCTGGTTTGCCGATTTCCGGCTCAGCGAAAAGGGTGCATTCGGAAGACTTACGCTGAATTATGAGCGGCTTTTTGAACGGAAACTTGATTTTGCTCTTGAGATCATGAACCAGTCCGGCAAGCAGAAAAATGTGACTCTTGACATCCGTTTTATCGATCCGGATGGAAGAGAATTCGCTTCGAAAACATTGAAGGCGGCAGTTCCCGGCGGAAAAGCTTATACCTTCAAATATACCGATCCTCTTTCCGGCTTCCGGGCAGGGATCATCCGGCTGAATGCTGCGGCGGATAACGGGGAAAAAATCTTTGCGCAGGATATCCCGCTGGTGTTCAAGGATGAAGTGGCAGTCACAACGGCTACCGATCTGGTAAACGGAATCCTCTCTTTTGAAATCGATCTGAAAAGTCATTACAAACTTGCCGGGACAAATAAGGTTCAGGTAACGATCAAGTCAAAGGATGGCAGGACACTTTCCTGCACGGCGGAGGGCAGACCGGTCGCCAAAGGATCCTTTGATCTGAAGAAACTGACTCCCGGAGATTGTACGATCACCTTTTCTTTCCTGAACAGGCAGGGAGCGGAATTGCTCTCAGTGGATCAGTATTACAATCATATCGGGCAGCCGAAATGGCTGGTTGAGAAGCCCGGAGCCAATGCGGGAGTGGTTTATCCTTACACCCCGATCAAGCAGAACGGAAATGTTCTTTCCGTGATCGGAAGAGATCATGTGTTCGGGACTTCTCTTCTGCCGGAGCAGATCATTTCTCAGGGAGTCAAACTCTTTTCTGCAAAACCTGTCCTGAAGGGAAAAATCAACGGAAAAAAGGTTGTTTTTGACCAATTCAAGTTCAAGACAGTGAAAGCAGAGGATGCGAAAGTAACGATGGAATTCACTGCTTCTGCCGGCGGATTGAAACTCAATGGAACCATGTATATGGAATTTGACGGGTTCCTCTGGTATACGGTGAAAGCAGAGAAACAGGCGATCCGGCTGGATGAACTTTTCCTGGAAATGGAAATGCCCTCCGAAGTGGCGGAGTTTTATAACGGTCATTTCTTCTCCCGGGAAAATTATGTCGGCAAGATCAAAACTCCGATGTCAGTGCGCCAGATCCCCTCTCTCTGGGTGGGAAATATTGATGTGGGGCTGACCTTTGTTGCAGAGTCGTTTGAATACTGGAACAATGGAGATACTCTGACTGCGAACCGTTACTTCAAGCGCGGGGGAAATACAGTCTGGCAGATCCGTTTTATTGATAAACCTGTCAATCTTGCACGGAAGGGATTGAATTTGGAATTCGGGATCGAAGCCAATCCGGTGAAACCCATTCCGAAAGAGTTCCGCTCATGGCGTGTCCATGCCCATAAACCGGCAAACATCTGTCATCCTTCCCAGGTCAAAAGAGAGATCCGGAAATATCCCGGCTACAATGGCGGTTTTACACCGGAATTCAAATCTCTGGAGATCTTCAAACAGGAGGTGAAACGGTTCCGGGATCAGGGCATTGAAATGTCTCTGTACATCAACCCGACTCTGACGAGTCCTGATACGACGGAGTACAAGATTTTCCGTCAGCAGTGGCGGAATCCTTACAACGTATATCCTCAGTGTCCGGCGTCCTCTCTTGCTGATTTGACCATCTGGCAGATTGATTATCTGATCCGGGAGGGCGGTTTGAAAGTGGTTTATGTGGACAGTCTCGGCGCGGTCAACTGTGCCAATGAACTTCACGGCTGCGGATATATTGATGAAACCGGGGCGCAGAAATTGACCTTCCCGATCCGTGCGACCCGGGAATATGTCAAACGGCTCTATTCTCTGCTTCATGCGCCCGGAACGAACCCGAAGACCAACTTCCTCTGGGGGCACATGTCTGCACGAACCTGTGCGCCGATCAATGCATTCATGGATTTCCAGTGTTCCGGCGAAGAGTTGGAAACTGTGATCTCAGAAAATCAGAACTATCTGGAACTGTACGGACTGGATGAGTTCCAGTGTTATTATCTGAACTCCTCCGGTGTCATGCCGATGCTGCTGCCCAACCTGGGACGGGTCGGTTCCAAAGAAGCCCGCTGGATGCCGAAGTATAACGATCAGCTTCTTGCGCTTGTTCTGCTTCATGACACGATGCTCTGGGTTTGCTGGTGCGATACGGATTATATTCTGAAACATTACAGGATCCTGGATGATTTCGGGCTGAAAGACGAGAATATCCAGTTCCTTTCCTACCGGAAACAGAAAGCCGTTGTTTCCCCGGATAAAGATATTTTCATCAGTATTTACAAACTCAACGGGAAAGCGATGGCTGTTGTTGTGAACAAACAGAATACGGAACGGACCGTTACAGTGAATATTGACTGGAAGAAGCTTGGGATTGCGCCGGGTGCCGCTTTGAAAGATATGCGGACCGGAAAAGCACTTTCCAAAGGGGATTCTGTCACACTCCGGATCCCCGGTTATAACTTTGCATTGATTCAGATTGGAGAATAAAAAATGAGAGTCATCAGCTGCAATATCCGTTTTGCCTCATCGGGGTCAGACCATGGACCCCGTCAGTGGGTGAACCGGAAGGATTTTTGTATCAGCACGATCATGAAACGGAATCCGGATATCATCTGTCTTCAGGAATGTCATAATGACCAGCTGGCAGATTTTATTGCTGCGATCGGGAAAGAGTATGATTGCTATTACGGGATTTCCTATCCGGGTAACTACTTTCCGGAGAATGCGATTTTTTACCGGAAGGGAAAATTCCGGAGTCTCGGAACCGGTGCATGGCACTTGTCGGAAAAACCCCATGTCTGCGGAACAAAAGGCTGGGGGAGCGAATGTGTCCGGTTTGTGAACTGGGTTCTGCTGGATGGTCCTTTCGGACGGGTTCGGGTGATCAATACCCACTTTGATCATGCCTCTCAGCTTGCCCGGGAAAAGGCGGCGGAAATGGTCAACGAGGATATGGAAGTCTGGGGAGCAGATTATCCCCAGATCCTGACCGGGGACTTGAATTGTGATCCTGCAAACCGTTCCATTCGGATTCTGGAAGAAGCCGGATGGGTGGATTCCATGCCGGAACAGGATCGGTTCACTCTGACCTGTCATGAATTTCAGGGAATCCGCGGAAGTTATGACTTCGGGATTTGCGGACAGGGCAGAATGGATTATATTTTCACCCACGGAAACCTGAAAGCCCGTGACGGAGAAATTATTTACGATGCAGACGGAGATATGTTCCCCAGCGATCATTACTTCGTCGCTGCAGACATTGATTACGTTTTTTGACTCAACCAGAAAGCATAAAGGAGGAAAAACATGCGTTTCGGTTATTTCAAACATTGGCATCAGCCTGAGTTCCCCTGCCAGGAATTCATGAGAGAAGAAGGGTACGACATCAAACAGATCGATTACTCCAAGCCCAATTATCTGGAAAATTTTGATGTTGCGATCGTGGAACAGAACGGCTTCAATGATTACATCGAAAATGATGAAGAATACATTGCCGGCTGGGTTGCCCGCGGCGGGATCCTGCTTTTCATGCATCAGGATTATCAGCGCTGGGCTCCCTATTTCCTGCCCAACGATGTGGGCTATACTCAGCTGATCCACCGTCACATCCCCACCATCGGCGATGCCACAAAATACGGTCAGGAACCCTATTACATCTATATGATGCCCTGGATCGAAAAAGAAGGCAAAGGCCTCTTCAACGTTCCGGAAAAGATCACTCCGGATGAAATGATCGACTGGAGAGTCTGTTCCAATACCTTCCGTATCATCAGACAGTACAAAGAAACCCCTGCGGAAATGCTCAGAACCGCTGCTCAGTCCTGCTATCTTGCAAACGATAAATGGGATATCCTCGGTTCCTACATGGATCCCGGTGTGCGCGACGGTGCTTTGATTCTCCGTGCAAAACATGGCAAAGGAATGTTCTTCCTGAACCAGCTGCTCTTCCCGGAAAAGAGACCCGCCGAAGGCGATCGCTGTCTGGCATTCTGGAAAAAATATCTGAAGAACCTGCAGGCTTATTTCGAACGGTTCAAAAACGGCGAACCCGAACCCGTCATTGAAGAACCCAAAGAACTGCCCATCAAGAAGAATTACAAACTCAACATCCACATGCACTCCCTTGACTGGTACGGCTGCGATTCCGCTCCCGGAACCATCAACGCGATGATGCGGTATCTCGGTTTCGATATCTGCGGTCTTGCCGTCAAAGATGTGGGCCCCTATGCCGGAAAACTCGACCCCGCAAAATATTCCGATGATAAAGTCCTCTTCCTTGATGGTCAGGAATATCATCCCTTCAACTGGCAGACATGCACCGATGATATCGGACATAACAACTACCACATGCTTCCCATCGGGATCGATCCGGATGCTTACACCCCGGAATTCACCCGCAGTCTTTACGGTGATGAAGAAGTGGATGCATACCTCAAAAAAGCAATCGATTATGTCCACGAAAAACATGGTGCGATCTGCGCAACTCACCCCGTCAAAGTTGATTACTGGACAAAGTATAACTACGATGCAGTGGATGAAGAACCCCTGATCCCCATGGCTGGAACCACCATTGAAAAATTCTGGCTGGAAGGCGGACGCATTGCGATCATGAACTCTGTGGACCTCTTCGGTTTCCGCCGGATCCTGGACAACCCCGCAGTGAACTTTGTTTACCTTCAGGGCGAAAAACCCTGCCGCGACAGCGTGGTCAAAGCGATCCGCAGTCATCACACCATTGCAGCCGCATGGTTCAATGAAGCGGATGTCACACTCAACGGTAAACTTCCCGGAACGGTTGTTTCCAAATCTGAATTGGAAAATGCAACAGTTTCCATCTCTGCAGAAATTGCGGAAGGAACGATTACAGAAGTCCGTGTTTATGCGGATGCAGAAGTGATCTTCAAAGCAAATCCGGGTACGAAGACCGTGAATCTGGAAGTCCCGCTGAAGGGCGTCAAAGCGGATAAATTCATCCGTGTTGAAGCAGAAGGGGAAGAAAAGCACAGAGTGATGGTTTCCACTCCGTTCTTTGTGGAATAAGATTTCCTTTTGTTCCGAGTTCGGGAGGGTGTTAAAGCCCTCCCGTTTTTTTTTGATTCAGGAGGTGATTTCAAACAGAAAAGGATTCCGGTTTATGGAACAGGATTTTTCTGTTGTTTTTATTATGACTCATTTATGCACCATAAATAAACGGAAACAGATATTGATATTTCTTGAAGACGGTTCTATATTTCAGAAAGGGAAAGGAGACTCTGCCATGCTGAAAAAAGATATTCGTAAAATGAAAACGAATCAGCCGCTTTATATACGGCTTTACGAACATTTGCGGGAATATATCCAGAGCGAGCAGGCGCGGGGGATAGGGAAATTACCCAAAGAGCTGGAACTTTGCCGGATGTTCGGCGTTTCCCGGAATACCGTTTCCCAGGCATTGTTTATGCTGGAAGAAGAACAGTTGATCTGCCGGATCAAACACCGCGGAACCTTTTTATCTTCAGCTTTGAATGAATTTGATCCCCAGAGCATCCGGCGTACGATCGGGGCTGTTTTTCCGGAAAGTTCAGCATGGAGTGATGCGATCGGAGCGATCCGTTCCGGGTGCAGAAAACTTGGTTATGAATTCCGGCTGTTTACCTATCCCTGGCAGAATCCGGAGGGGGAGATGAAGGTGATCCGGCGTGCGGAAAAATCTTGCGGCGGCTTGATCTTTTATCCCGGCGGAACAGAGAAAAGCAGCGAATATATTCAATCGAAATCCGGCTCATATCCCTTTGTTCTGTTTGATTTGTATGTTATCGGATCCAAATGCAATCTGGTTTCCACGGACCATTTTCAAGGGGCGTATTCTCTGGCACGGACCCTGATCTGGAAAGGATGCCGGAGGTTTGCGGTTTTGGAAAAGGAACAGAAGAACTCCTCTATCCGGCTCCGTCTTTCCGGGTATATTCAGGCATTGGAAGATCATGGAGTTGAGTTTGAGCTGATCCGTGATACCGGGAAAGTATGGAAGAAGGGCGGATTCGATGCGGTCCTTGATCCGGATTGTACACGTCTGCATGAGGCTCCGTGCGGGGCGAAGATCTGGCTTGCCCGGTTTGACAGTGCTGATAAAACGGAAGAAAACTTATATTATCCGCTGATCGCCCGTCAGGATAAGACAGCGCTGGGGATCAACGCTGTTACATTGATGAAAGAGATCATGCGTTCCGGGATGACTCCTGAGCGCAGTGTTTTAATTGTACCGGAAATCATAGAACCAAAGGAGCTCTCATGAAGAAAAAATTGTATGTTATCTGTAATTCCCACTTGGATCCTGTCTGGCTCTGGAATAGAAGTTCCGGCAGAAGTTCCTGGCTGAACACCATGCATTCGGTTGTCCGGATCATGGAGGAACAGCCTGATTTGAAGTTCAACTGTTCAGCGGCTGCACTTTACCGTTATGTGGAAGAGTGTGATCCGGCACTTTTCCGGAAGATTCAGCAGTTTGTTCAGGAAAAACGCTGGGGGATCGTGGGCGGATGGGAAGTTCAGTCGGATGTGATCCTGAGCCGTCCGGTGAATATTTATCATCAGGCAGAGAATGCAAAGAGATACTTTCTTGACCGGTTCGGAGTCAACGTGAATATTGCATACAACGTGGATGCATTCGGTCATCCCGCCGGATTGCCGAAACTTCTGAATGAAACCGGATTTCAATATTATGTTTACATGAGAAGCCACGATGTTCCACCTCTGTTCAAATGGGAGGCGGAAGACGGATCTTCTGTGACGGCACTTCATATTACCTGTTCCTATGGAACGGGAGCCGGAGACAGATTTCTGGATGCTCATATAAAAATACATCTGAATTCCCCGCTGGAACATCAGGCGATGTTTTTCGGTGTAGGAGATCATGGGGGCGGGATTTCCCGGAAAGAATTGGCTGTTATCCGGGAATTGCAGAAGGAACATGATGTTGTATTTGCCACTCTGGATGAATATTTTGAAGCGGTCAAAGATCTTCCTCTGGAGACCATCAAAGGCGAACTCGGTCCGGTTAACCGCGGCTGTTATTCCAATTGCCATGAGGTTAAACGGAAAATCGGCCGTGCCACCCGCCGCTTACTTACGGCAGAAAAACTCGGAATTCCCTCTTCAGAACTGGAGGAATCCTGGAATGAACTTTGTTTCAACCATTTTCATGATATTCTTCCGGGGACATCTGTCCGGGAGACGTATGAAAGGGATGTTTTCCCCGGAATCGGAAGTGTGGAACATCAGGCGGATAAGCTCATTGACCGCCAACTTTTCCGGCGAAGTGCGGAACTTGACACCATGTACATGAAAGAAGGCGGTGTTTACTGCTGGAATCCGCATCCGTTTACACATAAGAGCATTATGTCCTTTGATGGTTTTCCGGATCCCAACCGGAACGGAGTTAATTTCAATGTTTTGCGTGATGAACAGGGAAAAGAGATTCCGCTGCAAATTCTTCCGCCTGCAACATCGTTCGGTCCGGGTGCGGCTGCCTGGGGAAAATTAACGGCTGTCATTGATCTGGAAGCTATGGGAGAGAAAACGTATGCTTACGGTGTTTCTGAAAAAGAGTTCCCTGTTATTGGATTTGCCCGGCAGAAAGAGTTGCTGTCCCGGCTTTCTCTGGATGTGTTTTTCGACAATACCAGAACCTGGGGATTTGAATTGATCCGGTTCAACAATCATCTCGGTAAGATGGAACTGGTGCGGACCGAAGAATACAGCAATGGTCCGGTCTGCAGTATATTGCGGGCATTTTATAAATTCCGGAATTCGGAAGTCCGGCTTGACCTTTATGATTATGCCGGGATCCCGGAAATCGGCGTAAAGATCCGCCTTGACTGGCAGGAGCACATGAGCTGTCTGAAACTCTCTCTTGCTCATAAACTGGGATCTGAACCGCAATTTTTCACCGGAACCTGCGGCTCAGCAGTCAGCCGTCTCAGGAAAGAACATTACGTCTGGAAATGCAAAGAATGGATTGGAAACCGGATGATTACCAGGTCGCCTGAGACGGAAGAACTGTCTATGATCGATTGGTGCGCAATGGAGTCGGAAGGAAAGATCTCTGCGTTTTATTCTCCGGATCTTCATTCCTGTGACTATGCTGAAGGCTGTTTGCGGCTGACGCTCGTTCATCCGGTTCTTTACTCGGATCATCTGCCGTTTGCGCAAAAAAACGATGACGGCTGGATGGATTGCGGGGTCAATCATCGTGCGCTCTGGATTGCGGAATATGATCAGATGCCCATAAGCTCCCTGCCGAAATATTCCAATGCACGGCTTAACAATGGAGAGATCCGGGAGATTACAGCGCATCCTGCCGGTGATCCTCAGGGAAAAGAGGATTTCTGCCGTTTGAACCTTCCGGAAGACCAAGTGGTTGTTCAGGAATACCGGTACAACAGAGATGGGGAATTGGAGCTTACGCTTCAGAACTCCGGAGAAGATATTATGCTGGAACTGCCCGGAATCGGGAATGTTGAACTTCCTGCCTATGCATTCCGGACCTTCCGGTGGAAATAATCAATTTTTTTCCATTCGCGAATTGAAAATCCTTTTTTCCTGTTATATATTCCGGAGATATCTAAGAGAAAAGGATTCTACTTACAATGGAAGAAAAACGCATACATAAGTTTTCAGGATACTGGATCAGCACCGGAAAAACAATGATGGTGCCGACTCCGGATTCCGGAAATGCTCCGGTTTTCCGGAAAACATTCACTCTGGGAGCTCCCGTGGAAACGGCAAAAGTTTATCTTTGCGGTTTGGGATGGCATGAACTCTATCTGAACGGGAAAAAAGTGGATGACCGGGTGCTCGTTCCCGCTGTAACACGGTTTGAAGTCCGTGCAAATTATCTGGTTTATGACGTTGGAGATCTTTTGCAGCCCGGGGAAAACTGTATTGCCGTGATCCTTGGAAACGGATGGTATAATTGCCAATCCACGCAGAAATTCAGTTTTGATAAAGCTCCGTGGCGGGATTATCCGAAGCTGATCTGCGATGTGATCGTCAATCAGAAAACCGTTGCCGTTTCAGATTCCAGCTGGAAATTTACGGATTCGCCCATTACTTATGATGCTTTGCGCTGCGGCGAGCGTTACGATGCCCGTGCAGAAGTTCCCGGTTTTGCTGATGCCGGAACGGATGATTCCAACTGGAACTCAGCGGCGCGCTGCTTTCCTCCCGGAGGCGATATTGAAGAAGAACAGATCGAACCCTGCCGGATCATGAAGCGGATCAAACCGGTCGGCGTCACAAAGCTTTTCCCTGATGTCCATATTTATGACTTCGGAGCAAATCTCACCGGATGGTGCGAGATCACCGTCCGCGGAAAAGCCGGGGCTTCTGTCACCATTGAATATTCCGAAAAGATCCGTGCCAACGGTGATGTTGACAATGCGGAAAATGCAAGGTTTATCAAAGAAACTCCTTTTCAGCAGGATATTTACACCTTGAAAGGAGATGGGATTGAAGTCTGGCATCCCAGGTTCACTTATCACGGATTCCGTTATGCAAAACTCTGGGCGCGGAATCTGGAAGTGATCTCGATCGAAGCTCATTTTGTCCATACGGATCTCACTCCTGTTGGAACGTTTGAAACAGAAAGTTCCTATTTGAACAAACTGCATGAAATTACGATCCGGAGCTATCTTGCAAACTTTACCGGGATCCCGACGGATTGTCCTCACAGAGAGAAAAACGGCTGGACAGGCGATGCTCATCTGGGGTGTCTGGTGGGAATGTGGAACTTCGATTCCAAAAAAGCGTATCTTCACTATTTGCGGATCCTGACGGATTGTCAGCGGAAAAATGGACAGCTTCCGTGTATTGCCCCCACAGGCGGAACTTACGGGTTCAACTGGGGCGCAGGACCGGTTTTCGACTTCATGCTGTTTGAAGGCGTTTGGCAGATCTGGAGATTTTACGGAGATACCGCGCCCATAGAAGAGTTTTATGATAACATGGCACGTTATCTGGAGTTCTGTCTTGAGATGTCAACAGGGGATCTTGTGGAGTTCGGTCTGACTGACTGGGCGCACCCGCATGATGTTTACGCGATCCCGCTGGAGGTCGTATCTTCCAGTTTCTATTACAACTGTCTGCAATATATGATCACGTTTGCGGAAGTGACCGGAAGAGCGGAGGATGCCGCAGAATACTGCGCCCGTGCCGAACGGGTGAAAACGGCATTCCGGAAGAAATTCTGCCGTCCGGATGGAAGCTGTAATCAGAATTCCATGACGGAACTTGCATGTGCCCTTTATTACAAATTTACCGATACCCCGGAACTGACGGCTGCGCTTTTGGCTCAGAAATGCCGGGAAGCCGGACACCGGGCGATATTCGGGATTGCAGGCGCAAAACTTGTTCCCCGTGTATTGGCTGATTACGGTTATGCGGAAGATGCTTATAAAATTGCGACTCAGGAAGAGTTCCCCGGTTGGGGTTATTCCATCAAGCAGGGCGCAACGACCCTTTGGGAACAGTGGAACGGGATCAACTCCCACTGTCACATCATGTACGGCAGCATTGATGCCTGGATGTATGAGTATCTGGCAGGGATCAGAATAGAGGAACCGGCATTTAAAGTCATTCGTTTTGCCCCGTGTTTTATCAAAGATCTGAATGGGGCTGAGGCATCGCGCACGATCCCGCAGGGAACTGTTTCCGCAAAATGGAAACGGATCGGGGAGAACATTGAATTTGAATGTCATATTCCGGAAGGATCTGCCGGGATTCTGGAAATAAACGGGATTTGTGAGACCGGTCTGACCGGCGTTCAGAAACGGATTTTCAAAGGCTGAAGCATAGCAGGAGAATGCTTTTATTTTTTTTGTAAATCATGTTGAAAAAAAAGGTTTTCCGTAGTATATTTTGCCGAGAATAACTTATGAAACCGAAAACAGGGAGAAACTCCTGATGGGAAATTTATTGCAGGAACGGCTGTCTGCACGGACGATCATTTTTGATGGTGCCATGGGGACAGAACTTTATAAACGGAACTTTTTTGTAAATGTCTCGTATGAAAATCTTTGCTTGACAGCTCCGAAAGTGATTCAGGAGATCCATCAGGCATATAAAGATGCCGGAGCAGATGTTCTGACTACCAATTCTTATGGAGCAAACTTCAATAATCTGAGCAAGTTCGGGCTTGGAGATAAAGTTGCGGAGATCAACGCAGCATCGGTTCGGATCGCAAAAAAGGTTTCCGGACAATCCCTTCTGATCGCCGGATCCGTGGGACCTGTCGGCGAGCTTGCTGCCGGCAGCGGAAAAACGGAAGCGGATGCAGCAGAGATGCTCCGGGATCAGATCGCTGCACTTGCCGGAGAAGGTGCCGATTTTATTCAGTTTGAAACCCTCAGTTCCCGTCAGGATGTACAGCGGGCTCTTGCGGGAATGGAGCTGTTCGGTTTCGGGATCCCTTACGTTGTGAGCTGTGTATTTCAGCTTGACGGAATGTTGCCGGATGGAACCTCTG
Source organism: Lentisphaeria bacterium (assembly GCA_017456805.1). The sequence continues at coordinate 23,796 of JAFTIQ010000030.1, read as the reverse complement.
CGGAAGAGATCCTTGCCCTGCTGAAACAGGCTTCTGTTCCGCCGACGGCGTTCGGAATGAACTGCGGTCTGGGACCGGATCAGATGCTGACCGCCTTTGAAAAGATCGTGAAACTCTCAGATTTTCCTGTCATCGTTCAGCCCAACACCGGAGTCCCGAAGAATGTTGGCGGACGCAGTATTTCCATGTGCAGTCCGGAATATTTTACGACCTACTGCATGAGATATGTTGCGCTTGGAGCCCGCGGAGTCGGCGGCTGCTGCGGAACGACCCCGGAAGATATTCTGGATATGGCGCGGAGCGTGAACCCTCTGGCACGGATCCAGGCGCATAAAGCTGTTCTGACCAAAGAACCGGAAAACCCCGGAGTAGAAGCAAAACCTTTTGCAGAACGTTCCACCTTTGCCGCGAAACTTGCTGCGAAAAAATGGATCTGCAATATTGAGATCGTTCCGCCTCAGGGTTATGAATTGCAGAATACCATCGAAAAAGCCAAACGGTGCCGGGAGGCAGGATTTGATGCCATCAATATTCCCGATGGTCCCCGTGCAAGTTCCCGGGTTTCTGCCATTGTAACGGCTCATACGATTCAGCGGGAAGCAGGGATCGAAGCGGTTCTGCATCAATGCTGCCGGGATAAGAATCTGATCGGGATGCAGGGGGATCTTCTCGGATGCGCTGCATTGGGAGTCAATAATATTCTGTTTATTACAGGGGATCCGCCGAAGCTGGGAGATTATCCGTTTGCCTCCGGAGTGTTTGATATTGACTCCATCGGTCTGATCCGGGTGCAGAAACGCCTGAATCACGGTCTTGACCTTGCCGGGAAACCCATTCCTGCACCCACTTGTGCGGTGATCGGAGCCGGCGCGGATCCCAATGCGATTGATATGGAACGGGAAGTCCGCCGGACCCGGGAAAAGATTCAGGCCGGAGCGGAATATATTGTAACGCAGCCTGTCTTTGATCCGGAATCCCTGCTTCGGTTTATGGATCTTGTTCCGGAGCTTCAGGAGATCCCGCTGATTGCCGGGATCTGGCCCCTTGCCAGTTTGCGGAATGCGGAATTCATGAAAAATGAAGTCCCCGGAGTAGTGGTTCCTGATTCCGTCATGGAACGGATGTCTGCGGCACAAACCAAAGAAGAACAGAGGGAATGCGGAATCCAGATCGCCCGTGAATCTGTGGAACGGATCCGGAGCAGTGTGGCAGGGATCCAGGTGAGTGCACCGTTCGGAAATGTTGAAATCGCAGTCAGCGTGATCCGCTGAGAAGGAGCCTTGGAATGAGAGAAAACCGTACAGCTTTGTTATATCAGCAATTGGAAAAGAAGATCCTTGTTCTTGACGGTGCCATGGGGACGATGCTTCAGGCGTTCAAGCCGGAAGAAGAGGATTTCCGCGGAGAGCTTTTCCGGGAACATCCCGTTCTGCTGAAAGGGGATAATGATGTGCTGTGCCTGACCCGCCCCGAGATGGTGCGGAGTGTGCATCACCGTTATCTTGCCGCCGGTGCGGATATCATTGAGACGAACACCTTCAATTCCAACAAAGTTTCCCAGAAAGAGTACGGCTTATCGGAAAAGGTTTATGATCTTGCAAAAGCCGGTGCGGAGATCGCGGCAGCGGAAGCGGCGGAATTTACAGCAAAAGATCCGGAAAAACCCAGATTTGTTGCAGGCTCCATCGGACCTACCGGGAAGACTCTTTCCATGTCTCCGGACGTTGCAAATCCCGCTTTCCGGGATCTCTCCTTTGATGAAATGGTGGAATCCTACCGTCCGGCAGTGGAGGGTTTGATCGACGGCGGAGTGGATATTCTTTTGATCGAAACGATTTTTGATACTCAGAATGCCAAAGCTGCGGCATACGCGGCGGAGCTTGTTTTTGAAGAAAAACAGATCCGTCTGCCGATTATGTTCTCCGGAACGGTCAGCGATGCCAGCGGAAGATTGCTTGCCGGACAGAATGTGGAAGCGTTTCTGATTTCCCTTTCTCATGTGCCGGAGCTTCTTTCCATTGGATTCAACTGTGCGCTTGGTGCAGAGGAAATGCGGCCTCATATTGAAGAACTTGCGGAAAAAGCCGCCTGTTTTGTCAGTGCCCATCCCAATGCCGGATTGCCGGATGAACTGGGCAGATATCATCAGACCCCGGAAAAAATGGCGGAAATCGTCGGCGGACTCGCCAAGCGCGGATTGCTGAATATCGTCGGCGGCTGCTGCGGAACAAATCCGGATTTCATTGCCGCAATCGCAAAAGCAGTCGATGGAGTCGCTCCCCGGAAAAAACCTGAAATTGCCCGGAAACTGCGTCTTTCCGGTTTGGATCCGGTGGTTGTCAGCTCGGAGCTTCCGTTTTTGAATATCGGGGAACGCGCCAATGTTGCCGGTTCCCGGAAATTCCTGAATCTGATGAAAGAAGAAAATTATCAGGAAGGCTTGCGGATCTGCCGTCATCAGGTGGAAAACGGTGCTCAGGTTCTGGATATCAATATGGATGATGCCATGCTGGATTCGGAAAAGATCATGAAGACGTTTTTGCTGAATCTTGCGGCGGAACCAGAAATCGCCCGGATCCCTCTGATGATCGATTCCTCCCGCTGGAATGTGCTGCGTACAGGACTTGCCTGTGCTCAGGGAAAATGCATTGTCAATTCCATCAGTCTGAAGGAAGGGGAAAGTGCATTTCTGGAAAAGGCACGGGAAGCCCGCCGGTTTGGCGCGGCGATCCTTGCCATGGCATTTGATGAACAGGGACAGGCAGATACCATTCAGCGGAGAGTGGAAGTCTGCCGCAGAATGTATTCTCTTTTGACAGAACAGGCAAACGTTCCTGCGGAAGATATTATTTTCGACCCCAATGTGTTCGCAGTTGCAACCGGGATGCCGGAACATGATTCCTGCGCGAAAGATTTTATCGAAGCCGTGCGGATCATCAAGGAAGAGATGCCCCTCTGTTCCGTCTCCGGAGGAATCAGCAACGTTTCCTTCTCGTTCCGGGGCAACGAACCTGTCCGCAGAGCTTTGCACAGCGTGTTTCTCTATCATGCAGTGAAAGCCGGACTCGGAATGGCGATCGTCAATCCGGCTCAGCTTGATATCTATGATGATATCGAACCGGAACTCCGCTCTGCTGCGGAAGCGGTGATCCTCAACACCTCTCCCGATGCCGGTGAAAAACTCCTGGCTCTTGCAACCCGGCTGAAGCAGAATCAGACGGATCCCGCCGCAGATACCGGAAAAACACCCCGGTGGCGGACAGAATCTCTGACAAAACGTTTGGAATATGCCCTTGTCCGCGGCGATGAATCGTTCCTTTCTCAGGATTTGGAAGAGGCACGCAGCGTTTATCCCAAAGCAGTTGATATCATCGAAGGTCCGCTGATGGATGGAATGAGAGAGGCCGGAAGACTGTTCGGAGAAGGAAAAATGTTCCTTCCGCAAGTCGTGAAAACTGCCCGCACAATGAAAATGGCAGTGGATTTCCTGACTCCCTTCCTCTCCGGCGAAAATGCCGGAGCTTCCGCAGGAAAAATCATCCTGGCAACCGTCAAAGGGGATGTGCATGATATCGGTAAAAATATCGTTTCCGTGATCCTGCGCTGTAACAATTATGAAGTGAAAGATCTCGGGGTAATGGTTCCCTCTGAGACCATTCTGGATGCCGCAGCAAAAGAAAATGCAGATGCCGTTGTGCTGAGCGGATTGATCACTCCGTCATTGGCGGAAATGGCAAACGTTGCATCTGAAATGGAACGGCTCGGAATGAAGATCCCCCTGTTCGTCGGCGGTGCAACAACATCGGAAGAACATACAGCATTGCATATTCAGCCGAATTATTCCGCACCCTGTGTTCAGGTTTCGGATGCCTCCCAGATCATTCCGGCAATGAATGCTCTGCTCAATCCGGAGAAAAAAGCAGCGTTCGCTGAAGAACTGAAGAAGAAATATGAAACGATCCGGCTCCGTCATTCCGGCGGCGCAGCAGCGGAAACCCGGACGGAGAACCCCGCTCTGTCTTTCCGGAAAAATCAGGTTTCTGCTCCCGCTCCGGCAGCGGAAGGGGTACAGACTCTTGCGGTCCCTGTGGAAGAGATTATGCCGTATTTTGACTGGAATGCGTTTTTCAAGGTTTGGGATGTTCACGGAAAAAATGCAGACGGGGAAGAGGTTCAGGCCTCCCTCTGCCGCGATGCGGAAGCTTTGCTGAAACAGAATTTCCTTCAGGCTAAAGCTGTCTTCGGAGTATTCCCCGTTAAAACTGCCGGTGAGCAGGTGAAGATTCTTTCCGGAGATGGAAGTGTTTTGGAAGAACTTCATTTCCCGCGCCGGAAAATGCCGGATGGCAGAACTCCCTCTCTTGCAGATTTTCTTGCGGAACGGGATTATCTGGGCATGTTTGCTCTTTCTGCCGGATTCGGCGCAAAGGAGGCCGCTGAAAAATTCATGGCGGAAAATGATGAGTATTCCGCAATGATGATCCGGATCCTTGCGGAATCTCTGGCAGAAGCATTTGCAGAGATGCTGCACCGGAAAATCCGTTCGGAATATTGGGGGTACAGCACAGACGTTTCCGATTCCAGAAAAGATCTGTTCAATGCAAAACTCTCCGGGATCCGCGCGGCACCGGGATACTCCAGCTGCCCGGATCATGAATTGAAACGCCCCATCTTCCGTCTGCTTCAGGCAGAAGAAAAGATCGGAATGGAACTGACGGAAAGCGCAATGATGATCCCCGCGGCATCTATCAGCGCGTTCCTCTTTGCTTCTCCGGAAAGCTTTTATTTCTGATCCTGAGATGCAATGAAGAAGAGGAAAATACATTTTTTTTCAGTGATATTTGCAAAAAAACAGCTTTTTTGATTTGCACTCTTGTATTTTTAGTGCTATATTCACTGATGATATGTTGTCGAGTAAAAATATGGAAGGAAAAAAAATGGCTGACGAAAATATGACACAAGACCAGAATGTTCAGCAGAACGGGAAAAAAATTACCGTTAAGCTGAAGCCGTTGGCATTGGAAAAAGCCACAGGAGAGCAGGCATCTGCCGGAATCAATATCCCGGTGGCACCCGCCGGTGCAGATGCTGCTGCAACAGTAAAATTTGATAGAAAAGCAGTTGCCGCTTCCGAACCGGAAATGCCTTCTGCTCAGGATTTGGCAAAACAGACGATCAAACTGGCTCCTCCGCCGAGAACAGGCCTGCCGAAACCTCCGGCACCCTCTCCGTCTGTCGTCCAGGTTGCACCTGCTGCCCCTGCAGCTCCTGCCATGCCGAAACCTGCGGTTGCTCCTGCAGCTCCTGCCATGCCGAAACCTGCGGTTGCTCCCGTTGCTCCTGCTATGCCGAAACCTGCGGTTGCTCCTGTCGCACCGACAGCTGATGCAACACAAGTTGTCAAGAAGCCTGTTCTGACTCCGCAGCCGAAACCTGCTGTTGCCCCCGTTGCCCCCGCAGCCGATGCAACACAGGCAGTCAAGAAGCCCGTTCTGACTCCGCAGCCGAAACCTGCTGTTGCTCCCGTTGCCCCGCAGCCGATGCAACACAGGCAGTCAAGAAACCCGGCCTTTCTATTCCGAAACCGGCTCCTGCAGCCCCCGCAGCCCCTGCTGCTGAAGCTTCCAGGAAACCCGGACTTTCTATTCCGAAACCTGCCGTTGCCCCTGTTGCCCCCGCAGCCCCTGCTGCTGAAGCTCCCAGGAAACCCGGTTTGACACTTACTCCGAAGGCCCCTGCAGCTCCTGAACCGCAAGAAGATGCGGAAGCAGCTGCAAGAAGAGTTCAGGAAGAAGGTTTGAAACCGAAGGAAGGCGGCGGATCCGGGCTTGGTTTGAAGAAAGTTGCTCAGGTTGCAGAGGAAGCACTTCCTGAAAATCTGAAGGCAGATGGAAAGAAACTGATTGATCCTTCTATTGGTTCAGCGGATAAGAAAAACAAAGGAAGCGAACCCGGCGGAGTGATCAAGACCTGCATGGTTCTTGCATTGATTCTTCTGTTGGTTGGAGTTTATGTGATGTTTGCTCAGTATTCCAAACTGTGGATGCCTGAGATGGATGCACATGCAGACAAGATTCCGCAGCCGCCGACAGGAATTTTTGTGAAATAAAGAACGCTCCGGAGAAATTGAAACCTGTTTTTCCGGAGTTTCAGAGAAATTTTTTGCCTGATTTTTTCATAAGCTGGAGAAATTTTCCGCTGTAAAACATTGAAAAGCGGAGAATTTCTTTAAAAAAAATGACAGTGAAGAAAAAAAAAGGTTGAAAATTTCAAAAAAAGGTTTATATTATAAGATTTATTGCCGTTTACTCCGGAAAAAAGGGGGACGGATGAAGACGGATGAGTTACGGTGACCTTCCGTAAAAGAATAAGAACTGGACAATTCAGGAGATGAAGGAAGTCCGCTATGGTTAAGATCAGACTGAAAAAAACTGGTGGAAAGAACTGGATCAGCTTTAGAATCGTTGTTTGCGATGTTCGCAGTCAGCGTGATGGCTACATGTTGGAAGAACTTGGTTACTATGACCCGAAACACAGCGATGAAAAGCTGAATGTTGAACGTCTTGAGTACTGGGTTGGTCAAGGTGCACAGATGACTGAAACAGTTGTCGACATTTACAATCGTGCCAAGGAAGGCAAATCCAAGAAGTATGGAGTTGCAGATTCCTACACCAAGAAGAAAAACTTCAAGAAGGCTGCAGAAGCTGAAGCGTAATTCCGGAGCTTGTCGTGTTTAAGGCGTTATTCAACTGGCTCAGCGGAAAATCTTCTGCTGAAAAAGCGGCGCAAGGATCCTGCTCTTGCGGATGCTGCGAGAAGAGTGCTTCTGATAGAGTTGCATCTATTGAGGATCTTGAACGATTCGTCGAATATGTTGTTCGTCAATTGGTAGACGATCCGGATGCCGTAGGCGTTAAGACTGAGGTGGCAGAGAATGGCGGAAAAGTGATCCGCATCAGCTGCCGGAAGGACGATGCCGGAAAAATTATTGGTAAGAAAGGCAAGACGATCATTGCACTTCGCGCACTTGTCGGCAGCGCAGCCGGTCGTCTTCAGGAACGCATCAGCGTGGAGGTGGTGGACTGAGCCTCAAGTTCGATATCATTACCCTGTTCCCTGAAATATTCTTCGGGCCGCTCGGCGGGAGCATCGTCGGAAGGGCAATCGAAAAGGGAATTGTGGAAGTCAATGCCGTGAATCTCCGTGATTATACGCATGATAAAAGAGGAACGGTAGATGACAAGCCTTATGGCGGCGGAGCCGGAATGCTCATGAAAGTAGAACCGCTGTTCGAGGCTGTGGAAGACTTGAGAAAGGAAAACACACTCGTACTCATGACTTCTCCATCGGGTGAGCAATTCAATCAGAAGATGGCGCATGAGCTGGCTGCAAAAGAGCATATCCTGATCATTTGCGGTCATTATGAAGGTGTTGACGAACGGGTTCGTGAAGCTTTGGTCGATAGAGAAGTCTCAATCGGAGATTATGTGTTGACCAGCGGCAACCTCCCGGCAATGGTAATGGTGGATGCGGTAACGCGTCTCCTTCCGGGTGCTCTCGGATCTCCGGAATCGGATGTGGATGAATCATTCGAAAACGGGCTTCTGGAGTATCCGCAATATACCCGGCCCCCTGTTTTCAGGGGAATGGAAGTTCCGGAAGTATTGCTTTCGGGCAACCATGCAGAAATCGCCAAATGGCGGAAGATGCAGTCGGAAGAGAGAACGGCTGGAAGGCGGCCCGATCTCATAGAGAAACAAAAAAAATTAGAAGATTAAACATAAAAAACTTGTCGGAGGATATCATGAACAAGATTATTGCAGAGCTGGAAAAAAAGCAGTGCAAAGAAAACGTGACCGAATTCAATATCGGTGACACCGTCAAGGTCTTCACAAAGATCGTTGAAGGTTCCAACGAACGTATCCAGGCTTTCACTGGTGTTGTTATCGCAAAGAACGGAAGCGGAATCCGTGAAACTTTCACACTCCGCCGTGTCGCTGCCGGTTACGGTGTCGAACGTGTCTTCCCGCTCCACAGCCCCCGTATCGACAAAATCCAGGTCGAACGCAAAGGCCGTGTCCGCAGAGCGAAACTCTACTACCTGCGTGATAAAGTCGGTAAGGCTGCCAAAGTGAAAGAACAGAGATTCAGCGCGGATGCAAAATAATCATCCAAGCGATTATCTCTCACTATCGGATAAACTCCTCGCATACGAATCTTCCATTCGCAGCGGGGAGTTTTCCTTTATTGCGGGAATCGATGAAGCCGGAAGAGGATGCCTCGCCGGACCTGTGGTCGCAGCAGCAGTCGTCTTTACGGATTTTTCAAGGATCCCTGCAGGAGTCAATGACTCCAAAGCTCTTACGCATGAAAAACGGATGGATCTGCGTCAGAAACTTCTGTCCGAACCATCGGTCAAATGGGCAGTCGGGATTGTCTCTGCCGAAGAGATCGATCAATCCGATATCCTGCGTGCCACATGGAAGGCAATGAGGCTTGCTGCGGAACAGTTGATTCCGCCTGCCCAGTTTATTCTTGTTGACGGCAATCCGGTGAAAGGGCTGCCATTGCCTTCTCAGAACATTGTTAAAGGCGATGCCAATTCCGCTTCGATTGCCGCTGCCAGCATTTTGGCAAAGACCACCAGGGATGCCATGATGGAAGAATATGAGCAGACGTATCCCGGCTATGGATTTGCCGAACACAAGGGATATGGAACTGCGCAGCATCTGGAGGCGTTGCGGACATTGGGGGTAACGCCGATTCACCGTACAACATTTGAACCTGTCCGGCTGATTCTTCATCCGCCGGAATATACTCAGCAGGATCTGTTTTTCTGATGGAACACACTGATACCATTGCAGCTTTTTGTACTGCTCCCGGCGGAGCATTGGCGATCATCCGGATTTCCGGACCGGAAGCGTTGAACCTTGCGGAGACCGTCTGGCACTCCTCCCGGAAACTTTCTGCAGATTCCCCCCGGGTATTGACTTTCGGGCGGGTGCGTCTGGAAAGCGGGGATGGATTGGGCGAGACGTGTCTTGCTGTTTATATGCCCGGCCCCGCCAGTTACACGGGCGAGGATATCGTGGAGATCCAGTGTCACGGCGGAGCTTGTGCTCCCCGGCGGATCCTGAACCGCCTTCTTGCAAACGGGGCGCGTCTTGCCGAACCCGGAGAGTTCACAAAGCGGGCGTTCCTCAACGGAAAAATGGATTTGACGGAAGCCGAGGCAGTTGCTGATCTGATCAGCGCAAAGTCCGAAGCGGCATTTCAACTTGCCGAACGTCAGCTTTCCGGGGCACTTGGACGGAAGATCCGGGGGGCGAAGGAAGAGTTGTTCCTGATCCTTGCAGAAATGGAATCCCGGCTTGATTTCCCGGAAGAAGAGCTTGACTGGCAGCCGCCTGCCCAGCTTTCCGATCGGATCCGGACCGTAAAATCCTCTTTGGAAACATTGCTTTCCGGCCGTGACCGGTCCGCCGTGATCCGGGATGGAGTCCGTCTTGCCATTGCAGGCAGCCCCAATGTGGGGAAATCCAGTTTGCTGAATTTGCTGCTGGGCTTTGAACGTGCCATTGTGACAGATATTCCCGGGACCACCAGAGATACGCTTTCAGAGCATGCTGTTCTGCGTGGGATCCCTGTGGATCTGACCGATACCGCGGGCATCCGGGATCAGGTTTCCGATGCCGTGGAAGGATTTGGCGTGGAGCGTTCCAGAGATACGCTGAAACGTTCGGAAATCGTGTTCTGGGTTTTCGATTCCTCCCGGGATCCGCAGGAAGATCTTGCGGCAATGAAAAAAGAACTTCCGCAGGGAACAAAAGTCATTGCGGTATGGAACAAATGCGATCTTGCGCCGGAAGGTTTTGTGATTCCGGAAACGGAATATCCTTCGGTCTGTGTATCTGTAAAAGAAGAGTCCGGGATTGATGCGCTTTTGGAAGCGTTTGAGACGGCTGTCTGGGGAAATGGAGAAAAATCCATTCCGGAGTGTGCTGTATCAGAACGTCATGCGGGTGCGTTGGAACGGGCCGTTTCGTTTCTTGAAATGTCCATTCCTGATACGGAATCGGAGATGTACGAGCTTGCTGCGGAAAATATCCGGGCGGCACGCCTTGAACTGGCAGAGATTACCGGTGAATCCACAGCTCCGGATGTTCTGGATGATATTTTCTCCCGTTTCTGTATCGGGAAATGACCGCGTTCCGGAAGGATTTTATTCTTCATCATGCAGGGCAATTCCGCCTGCACACAGGGAGTCCCATCCGGGGAAACTCCATACTTTCGGAAAATCTTTGCATTGCTGCGGTTTGACGGATTGCAGGATGCATGATTTTTCCTCATCATCATAATAAACGCAGGAGCCGTCCTCTTTTTCTTTGAGGGAAAGGGATCTCCGGTCAGGGGCGAGGACGGTGTGATCCCGGATAAAGTCCTGTACCGGGATATGCAGGAAATCTGCAATGGCATCGATTTCCTGTTCAGAGACTCTGACAGGACCTTCCCATTTACAGCACAATCCGCACCGTTTGCATTGAAATTGATCGATCGATTTCATAGGAATAAAAAAGTGGCTGTCCGCAATGGACAACCACTGATTGTTAACGGGCAGCTTCCGGATCAATAGACGGAGAGTTTCAGATCATCGCCTTTGAGGTCGTAGAAGAAGATCCCTGTGATGAAGTCAGCGACTTCGATGGGATGGAGTCCGACTTTTACCCCTGCGAGAAGATAGGCATAAACTTCGATTGCCCAATAATCGCGGGCACCTGTTGAGATGGTATAGAGTTCACTGTTCCAGGAGGGGAAGTTATCGCCATGAACCCAGTAGGGCTGAACGGTTCCGACAGGATTGAAAACGGTGGTATCTTCCACTGTCAGGAAACCTGCCTGAGCCTGATAGCCATTCTGAAGAGCGAAACCGTACTGACGGTTGATGTCTTTGTAAAGTCCGGCATTGACCCCGCCTTCGGCACCGATTCCAAGGATTCTTGTTACGCGGAAACCAAGCCCGGAGTAAAGTCCGCCTTTGACATTCAGAGAAGTCATGTCCAGACAATCCAGAATCAGATTGGGGACGTAACATGCGACTTTGGAAGCGCAGAGATTAAGGACACTGGAATCTTCCGCGGCTGCGGGTTCCGGCTGGGCAGGTGTTGTCTTTGCTGCATCCTGAGCAAAAACTGTCAGAGTAAGAGCTGCAGCAGCGAGGATTGTAAAAACTTTTTTCATCTGTAAAACCTTTCTGATTTGTTTGTATTCAAAACAGGAGAAATATATATCGTCAAAAAGGAAAATGCAAGGGGAAAAAGTATTTTCTGAGAGAAAACCCATATTTTTTTCCATTTCCGGGGAGCTTTCGTTCCGTGGAAGAAAGAAACTGCCGCAAAATCCGTTTCAGATCTGCGGCAGTTCCCGGGATGCGCTTACCGGCGATGTCCATGTCTCGGCGGTCTGTGATGTCTGGGCGGCGGTGGCGGCGGCAGACCTCTGCGGGGCGGCGGCGGGACAACAATCACCGGTCTGGGCGGAACGATGACGACCGGCCGCGGCGGCGGGGGCGGGACAAATGTCCGGAAGTGCAATTCCGGTTTGCGGTGATGAGGTCTGTGGTGTCCATGGAAATCTCTGGCGTTCGCTGCAAAAAGAGTTCCTCCGGCAAGTACGAGTGTAAGTAACAGTTTGTTCATAACAACCTCCTTCGTTTTAGTTGCTCAACCGTTAAACGAAAGAAATAATTAAATATTGTTTACAATTAAGAAAATATTTCAAAATTTTAAAATTTGAACGGAAAAAAGTTTGATTTTTTTTGTTTCCGGCAGGAAAATCACCCTGACCGGGAAGCTCTCTGCGGTTTATTTTTCAGAGAATTCCAGAGTGCTTACAAAGGTGATCGTTTCTCCGGGAGACAATTTTCTGACCCCTGCCCGTGATGCAGGGATCGGGAGATTCAAGGCGTTTGCCATCCAGCTTACCGGCTCGAGGCAAAGGAAATCATTCAATCCGCCGGCGTTCCAGGTATACCAGAAACTGAATTTTTCATCGGTATGATATTTCAGGGTGCCTTCCGGATATTGGAGTTCCGCGCCGTGAAGGATCGTGCCATCTTCGAGAGCAATCTCCCTCTGCGCTGTATGGAATCCGATCTTTTTTCCGAATGGAGTAAACGGTTTACGGGGATCTGTGCTGTTCCATTCCAGACATCTTCCGGTTGGCAGGAAAGTTTTGGGATCGATTTCGATTTCATGATCAGCAGTTCCGAGCCTGACGCTGACGTTTTCAGCGGGGAATGCGGTATGGAACCCCAGTCCGAGGGGCATATTGTATTCGTCGTTGTTGCAGACGGTAACCGTATCCCGCAAGCCGGATTCTGTGAGTTCGTATTTCCGTTTGATGGTACAGGCGAACGGAAAGCCTTCATATTCGGGAGATTCCGGGGTGAAGTGAAATTCCAATTCCGCAGAGGACGCATCTTTCTTTTTGAGGATCCATGGTTTGCTTACTGCAAGCCCGTGAAGATGCAGATTCTGCGCGGGAAGATTGATTGGCAAGCGGCAGACACGCCCTTCAAAAAAGAATGCGCCGCCTTCGACTCTGTTTGGCGGGAAAAGGATCGGGATCCCGAACCGTTCCGGAGAGTGAAACAGCTCTTCTGTACGATGGGGTTCCCGGAGCAATGTTCTTCCTGTTGCTTTATGCCGCAGAGAAAAGAGATTGCCGCCGGCTTCGGGCAGGATTTCTGCGGTAAAACCGTGTGCATCCAGGTGGACAGGAGAAAGGGTTTCCGGAATGGGCATGGAAGTGAAGATTTTCTGCCGGACATTGAACAGCCTGTGAAAGGTTTCCGGATCGCTGCAGGTTTCTTCCAGGGCATCATGTTCGCAGCCGGGGATTTCTTTGAGCTTGACATCGCAATGAGCATCCATGAGTGTCAGATAAAGCTCCCGGGAACAATTGACAGGGAAGAGAGGATCGAAAATCCCGTGGTGGAGCAGGATCACCGTTGCGGGATTGGGCTGGAAGTGCACAAGATCTGTTCCGGAACCGATCAGCAGAGCTGCGGCAAATAAACCGGCCCGTCTCCGGATCAACTCCCAGCAGAGTACCCCGCCCCGGGCATTCCCGGCAAGATAGATCCGTTCAAAATCCACGGGATAATGCTGAAGAAGATGATCGGTCAGTTTCAGGAGTGCGGCTGCAGCGGGCAGGGGCTTTTCCTGAAAACGGTACTCCTGAATATTCCTGCCGGGAACCGGAAGATCATTTTCGGGAATTCTGACAGATATGAGGAGGGCATGGTCGATTTCCGGATATCCTTTGGAAAGGATCAAGGCGCTCAGCGGAGAATCTTCCTCCTGCAGGATCATCAGGAGCGGCAGCTGTTCTTTTCCGGAAGCAGGAGACGGATAACGGATATCGTAAGAGAGTTGATAATTCTGATATTCAAAGACCTGATGTTTCCGGCAGATATCGGAACCTGTGATTTCTGTAAAGTGCCCCATAATTCTTTCCTTTTTGCGGTATTGGTTCCGGATAATATAGCACAAAAGATCGCTTTTGCAATTCGGAAACAGGGTTGCAAATAAAAGAACCTGTGCTATATTGGTGTGAGCATTCAGAAAATAGAAAGGATCTTCTTATGAAATCAACTTTATTCATCGTTCCCCTTGTTCTGCTGTTGTTCTGCGGATGCCGGACAGTGAGCATTGACGAAGAGTCATTTGTCCTTGCCACGTTCAATATCAGATGCCCTGTCGATAAATCACCTAACAGCTGGCAGGAACGGAAAAGCCGTTGTACCGCATTGATCAAAAGGAATGGATTTGATATTTTCGGGGTGCAGGAAGCAACCCGCGAACAATTGAACGATCTTCTTGCCTGCGGGACCTATCAATATATCGGCGGCGGCAGAAATGATTTCAAAGACAGCGGTGAATTTTCCGCGATCCTCTACCGGAAAGATCGATTCAAACTGATCAAAGGCGGGACCTTCGGACTTTCCGAGACACCGGAGATCCCCGGGGTGAAATCCTGGGGCAGTGCTTGTCCGCGGATCGCCACCTGGGGATTGTTCCAGGATCGGCAGACAGGAAAAAAATTCATTTATTATAATACGCATCTTGACCATGTGAGTGAACAGGCGCGGGTAAACGGGATCAAACTGCTTGTTGCCCATGCGAGAAAGAATATGCCCGGACTTCCTCTTGTGCTCAGCGGGGATTTCAATGCAAAACCAGGTTCGCCCACTTATCAGACAGCGGCAGCCATGCTGAAGGACAGTGCATATATTTCTCATGTTACCCACTCCGGACCGAAAGGAACGTTCCACAACTTCGGGAAAGTCCGCCGTGATTATCCCATTGACTTTATTTTCGTGTCGGAATCATTTGAAGTCCTGAGTCACCGGACAGATGATACAAAATTTTCCGGTGGATATCCTTCGGACCACTATCCGGTCATCACAAAACTGTATCTGAAATAAAATTTCCAAGGTCTTTTTTGGATCCTGGAGAAGGTTTCCTGCGTTTTTTAATCATAAAACGGCTTAATATCAGAAAAAAGTCGAAGAGTTAGTTTCGTCTAACTTGACAAATTGTGTTTATGGTGTATATTACTGTTTATCAGATAGTCTCGGGAGAGAGAATAGAAAGAAAAAACATGGAATTTGTAAACCCCTAACCGTAAGGAGAATTACGTTATGAATCCATGGATTCAAAAGTGCGCGGCAATTGTGATTGCTGCAGGTGCTCTGAGTCTTCCTTTTGCAGCAAATGCAGAAGAGAAAGTTCAGAAGATCACCTTTATCGAAGATGATGCCCAGAAAAATATGGCATCTAAAATCTACACTCTGAAATATACCAAGGCAGCAGATATTGCTCCCTTCGTCCGGAGTGCAGTGATCCGCTACTATGCAGGATCCAACGTTTCCACAGTGAACGATCCCACCCGCAACCGGCAGCTTATCATCGTCACCACCGGAATCAACATGATTCCTTATGTTGACAAGATGATCGAAGCACTTGACCGCAATTCCAAATTTGACAAGTTCTCCAATATCACCGGAGACGGGATTGCAGTCGGCATTTATCAGCCGACCTACCGTGCAGCTTCCTCCATGCTTGACGTTATGATCAAGGGGGATGTCGCCAGCGGACCTCAGGATGGAAAGATCATGTTTGATGCAAAACGCAACATGTTCTACTTCAAGGATACTCCTGCTACCGTTACAGATTTGCAGGAAAAACTTGCATGGCTTGACAAACCCATTCCCCAGAGCCGGATCGAATTGACCGTTTATGAGCTTCGCGACAGCGATCTCCAGGATATCGGGATTGACTATCTTGCATGGAAGAACGGCCCCGGTATGAACCTGTTCGAAGTCGGTTACAATGCCCTCAGCATGAAAGTGGCGGAACGGATCGTGGAATCTCTTGCAAACAATGGTGCGGAACTGTTCGGAAGCACCTCTCTCGGATTCGGCGGATTCTATACTGCTCCTGCATTTGATATGAGCTTCATCCGCATTCTTCAGCAGAATGGCAAAGCAACCGTCAGCAGCACCGCAAGTCTGCTTGTTTCCAATGTTCCCGGCAAGACCTTTACAGTTTCTTTTGCTCCGGAATATCAGACGATTGAAAAAGATGAAGATCATGTGACCAAGGTCGCTGTCGGCGGCGATTCCTCTCTGATTGCCAATGTTATGAATACGGTGATCACAGCCGGAAGAAACGGTACGGTCAGCTTTGATTATCTTCTTGAAAATCACAATGTTGTGGAACGCAACAATATGGGCGCAGAGCTTTCCGAAGTGGAAACTGTTTCTGCCAATACCAGTCTCGCCTTCAATAAGGAAGTTGTTCTTGCAAGCTGGAACCGGACCGCAATGGTGGAACAGACCATCGGCGTTCCTTTCCTCTGTGAACTTCCCATTCTCAAGTACATTTTCGGCACCACTACCAAGAATGCTGAAACCATCCGCTGCATCGTGACCGTCCGCGCTGTTCCTGTTGTTTACAACGAAAACATGGCTCCCGGTACCGTCGCAGAGTTTGATGAAGTCACCAAGAAATAACGAAAGAGGCATTGAAGCAACATGAAACATTATATTGTACCTGCATTTGCCGCAGCTTTGTTTCTCGGAGTGAATGTTTTCGCCGGCAGTCCGGCTGCTCCGTATGACAATTCCCGTATTGATGCTCGGCTTAACGTTACTGTGAAAGAAGATACACAGGTCGTCCATTTCGTCCGCGATAACGCAGACCCGAACGTCATTACAAAGGCATACGTTCTCAAATATGTCGATCCCTACGAACTCCGCTCCTACCTCCGCGGAATCGTTCAGGTCAAAAAGGTCGATGACAACAACACCAATATTCAGGCAATCAGATATACCGATGGAACTTCCATCCTTCTGATCTCTGCGGAAGATTACCGTTTTAACGACACCCCCAATGCTCAGGGATTCGACTCTATTGTGAGAGAACTTGACAAGCCCAAACTGGTTTGCAGCTCCGGCCGTCAGACCTATGTCTACTCTCCCAAATACCGTTCCAGTGCTGAACTGCTGGAAATGATCACAGAAGTCGGCCTTTACAGCAGAGATGTCATCATGGGCAACCCCGGCGGAACGGATGTCGTCGCTGAAGATCCCGGACTCAACCTCCTCTTCTTCTGCACAGCTCCCTTCTCCCGCAGAACCATCATGGAAATGCTGGAAGCCTACGACAAGCCCACCCCGTCTGTCCGTGCAAAAATCACCGTCTATGAACTCTATGCTGAAAATGATACCAAACTCGGTATGGATTTCCAGGCATGGAAAAATAATGACGGCGTGGATTTCTTCAGCACAGGCGGCCGTTTCTCCAGAAACTACAATGGCAACATCCTGACCAGCGGTGCCGGTTGGAACGATACTTCCTACTTCCAGTTCAATCCGAAATGGAACACCAAGTACATCGACTTCCTCACCAGCAAGGGCAAGGCAAAGGTCGTTCACACCTCTGAACTTTCTCTTCAGAACAATGCAACCGCTCAGATCACAAAATACACCCAGATCTTCCTGGCTAAAGCTGAAGATCTCGAAGCTGATCTCTATACTCAGGATTATGCAGTCGTCAACGTCGCAGCCGGTGAAGTCATCGGAAAAGACAATAACGGTAATGACATCACAGTCAATGCCGCGGCAGAAGTCACCATCCTGAAGCTTGCCAAGGATAATCATACGGAATATATCCTCCGTGTTCCCAAACACAAACGCCTCAGCTTTGTCGTCCGCGGAAAGAAGATCGGCCCCAGAGCGATTGCGGAAAAAATCACGGATGCAGCAGAATCTGCACTTGTTCCCAATCCTGTTGGACATCAGCGCGGAAAGGCGATCATGACCGAAGCTTCCAACCAGTTTGGTTTCTCTCTGGAAATGACTCCTTCCATCAACGGAAAGGCAACAAGCCTCAACGTCAAGATCACCAACTCTTCTCTGATCGGATATACCTCTGACGGTTCTCCCAGAATTCAGAAGGGTGCTGCAATCGACACCAACTTCATGATCTCCAACGGCGGCACAAAACTCGTCATCGGCGGTATCGAAAAACGCAGTGTGATCAGTGTTTCCGGCGGGGTTCCCATCCTCAAGGATCTTCCGCTCATCGGCTGGGTCTTCTCCACCGAAACGGAAGCTACCAAACGTTCTCAGCTCCTCGTGGTTGCTGAAATCGTTCCTGATGCACAGGCGGAAGATTACAAATCTGTCTTTGATGGAATTCAGCAGAAACTCAAGAAAGCTGGCAGAAGCAATACCTACGGCTATCGTCAGTTCTTCCTCGATCCGGAACGTCTGAAATAAGTTTCGGCTGACAATTCTGAAAGGGTCTCGGATTTACTGTCCGGGATCCTTTTTTTTATACGATTCGCGTGCGGACTTCCCAGTTAAAGTCCGGTACAGATTCAGAAGCCTTCTGTGCAGTGTAGCTGAACAGAGAAATATGTCACGGAATGTTATACAATCGTATGGCTGCTAATTCCCTGTTTGCGGTATTCACGTGGAGAAATCCCAACTATTTGTTTGAATAGTCTGCAAAAAACGGAAGGTATCGGGATACCAACTTTTTCAGCAATTTCGTTGATACGCAACTCATTTCGCTGAAGTTCCGCCATTGCACACTGGATTCTAATTTGAGTAAGGTATGTCATGGGAGGAATGCTTGCAAATTGACGAAAGATTCTGGAGAGATAATTGGGATTCAAATTTGCATATTGTCCAAGCATTTTCAAATTTAACGGCTGATTCATGTTTTTGTACATATAAGCTGCAAGATCCAACAGGCGAAAACAATCAGATTCTTCATTTTGCATAGATAATTGACGTAAAAACGGAATTAGAAGTAATCCAAGAGACGATGTTTCTTCCAGCTCATCTACAGTGGATAATGCCCGTTTTTCAGCGTATCTGCAACTTAAATGTTCAAATAGATTACATAAAAAAGGAATTTTACTTTCTTCAACGGGAAGCTCCATGATTTCTTTTTTCATGCTGAAAATGTCAATTCCGGTATCACGAATAAACACGTTGAAATGGGTCCAATATTTAACCAGACGGTAATCGCATCTTACATGTATTAATGCCGAAGGATAAATTAATACGATTTTTCCCCGTTTTAATGGTATGATTTTATTTTCTGTTTCCAATATACCTTCTCCTTCCAATGGAAGATAAAGGCGTGAAAACGGAGTATAGCCCCAAGTTCCGAATTTATCAGAATTCCAGTTTTTGCCTAATTCCGTTTTATAAGCCGCGTTTACACGGAAATCCAGTTTTGATAATATACTTTTCATGGCAGATTTTGTTGTTATCCGTAAAAAAATCAACGGAGGAATTGTTAATATTCTTTTTGTCATATCGGAAAATCCGATTATTTTACTATAGCATTATTCATAGCGTTTTCAATATGGTATATTGTCACTCTGAAAGAAAATATCAACAAAATTCTCAGTAATTGCCATTTGATTTTTAAAATAGACTTTTTAAGTGAATATTTATTTAAAAAGTTAAAAATGGTAAACTTTTTTGCATGTTTTGTTAATTTTTAGCAAAGAAAAATAATTGTAAAACAATAAAACTCTGAATATATTAATCTTGGGTAAAGCTCGAAAAAAAGTTTCAAAAGTTTTTCATGAAAATGCAGAGATATCCATGGAAAAGCCATGGATTACCTGAATGAAAATCTTAGAAATCATTTAGTATCTGTTAACAGATACAAACTTAGAAAACAGAAAGAGAGGTTACTTCATGAAAAGAAAACATGAGAGCAAAATTACACTCCTGTATTCAGGTAATTTTACATTAATTGAACTGCTGGTGAGTGTTACTTGTCAAATAGGTGTTTTACCGTTGTATTGCCTCAAAAAAATTCATAAAAACTGCACATCCTTACGCCCGTCAGGGCGCACTTCACGTTTGCCGCAGGCAAACTCTTCACACCTTCACATCTCCACTCAATCAGCGTTCACGCTGATTGAACTTTTGGTGAGTACTACTTGTCAAATAGGTGTTTTACCGTTGTATCTCTTCAAAAAAATAATCAGAAAAATGCCTTATAATGCTTGCAAAGCAAGCGCTTCATGTACTGAAAGTACGCTTCATATTTGCCGAAGGCAAATGCTTCATACGGTGAAACCGTGCTTCACTCAATCAGCGTTCACGCTGATTGAACTTTTGGTGGTGATCGCAATAATTGCCATTCTGGCTGGGATGTTGCTTCCTGCCCTGAATCAATCAAGAAGAAAAGCACAGGATTCACAGTGTAAAAACAATCTGAAACAAACATTTATGGCGCTGGCGGCATATGCAAGTGATAATAATTCTGTTCTTCCTGTGCCATATACAGCTTCGACAAATACATGGGCGAGAGTTCTTTACAAGGCTGGGTATGTAACAACAGGTGAGATTCTGTTTTGTCCGGGGTATCAACCCCAATCGAAAAAGATTGACAGTGGATATTTTGATTTCGGATTTGTCTATGGGATGAACTGGTCATGGCCTGGAAACAGTTATGCAGATTGTTTCTGGAATTTGGATTCTCCCTGGAAAAGCAAATATTATTGGAATACTCCGAAACAACGTTCCACTTCTTCTTTTCCACTGCTTGCAGATGCCTCAAAAGTTTCTGCAGATGGTCATGCAAAATATCCCTATTATTGGTTCGGATATCCGGGTGGTGCCAGTTATAATGCTGCACAGTCCGTTGTGCACCAGCGTCATTCCAGACAAGCAAATATTCTCTGTTTTGATGGACATGTCGGTTCATTCAATCAGTATTCAATGCTGGATCTTGGATTCCTTTCCAACTATTATTATACAACGGAGGTTAATCAATGAAAAAATCAGTACTTTTACTGTTGCTGCAGCTTTTTGTATCGGGTGTCACAGCGGGAAAAGATATCGTTGCCCGGCGTGATTTCGTTCCGCAACAAGAATCTTTACCGGTAATCATGGGATATTCATATTGGCCTCTTTTTTAATCAAACAACATAACACATCCGGGGATCAAATCTTATCCGGTTTATGATGATATTTGCAAAGAGCCTTTATTCCGGAACAGTGCACTGGTATATGTTAATTACACGACGACTGTTCCCGATGGAGCGATTGATATTAAAAAGTTGTTCAGTCCAGCGCATTTGCAGGCATTTGAATCTAACCTGAAAAATAATGTTCCTTTTTTTATCCGTTTTTGCGGAACGCGTCGTCCTCACATGCTTAACAGCAGTTATGTTCAAGATTTGCAGGGATATAAAATCTGGAAAAAGAAATATCCTAATTTTATGGGATTTGAGCAGAGTGAATGGGATAATGAACTTGTTATGATGGATTACTGGTTCAGTCAGACCAAAGATGTTCCCAAGAGGCTTGAGCTTCAGAAAACTTATCCATCCCCCACGACAAGGGAAGCTGCTCAGGAAAGATCTCAAAAAATTTATGGCTTGGTACGGAATTTCTATTTTGGTGATGTTGAAAAACTTAACTTTATGCGTGCTGGCTGGTGTTTTGATCCTCTGTCTGCAGCATTTGGAGCGAATATGCTTTGTTTGGAAACCACGAACACATCATCTGGAGAATATTTGTCTTACCGCTGGCAGATTTCTGTGGCATTTACCCGTGGAACAGCACGGCAATTCTCCATTCCCTGGTACTGGTATATCGCCAATTTCTATAATGGTTTTGATTCCAATGGACAATGGAAGAACAACTATTATCGTAATTATTATACCAATCAGGGGATTTACGGTCCGGAAAAGGGAATGTCGCGTTCTCTCTTGAAACGGAATTTCTATCTTGCATATCTTTCCGGGGCATCGTTCCTGGAATTGGAAAACTGGACTTGTCTTATTTTGAAAATGGACAAGCAAAAAAATAAGATTGTCTATTCTCCAATCGGAGATGATTATAAAGAATTTTATAATTTTACACAGAAAAATCCTGACCGTGGTACTGCATACACACCTGTTGCATTGTTGGTACCTCTTTCTCAAGGCTATCCAAACTGGGGTGGGCGTGCCTGGGAACGGTTCTCTTATGAAAAACGTGATTACATGATAGATGCATTTATGTACACGATTATTCCGGGATTTGAGAAATATAAGAATATGAAAACCGGAGTCGAGGGGGCATTGCACAATTCATTATACGGGGATATTTATGATGTTCTTACTCCAGACGTGCCACAAAATAACTTTTTCAGTGCGTTATCCCGTTACAAAGTTGCAGTTATGCTTGGAAAATATAATACGAATCAAGAATTTGCAGCGAAGCTGATGGGGTACGTGAAAAATGGGGGGACCATCATTCTGAATGCTTCCCAATTAAACGCCCATTATCCTTCTTCATTCACAGGTCTTGTTGCGCTTGGAAAGAATATCAGCAGCGGAAAGAATGCTCATTCTTTCATAGATGGAAAAACATTCTCTCTTGACACAACATACAACCTGTTATTGTTCAAACAGAATGGTGCTGAAGTGCTGATTGAGGATGAAAATAAAAATCCTCTTGCATACATTCACAATTTCGGAAAAGGAAAAGTCATTATAACAACTCCCGAATATATGGTTCCTGCTTTAAAAAAAGAAAGTTTTGCAGAATTGGCATCAGGAAAACAAAAATTCCCGTTGATAGCCCATTTAATGGAACGGATCACAGCAGAAACACTTCCGCTTAAAGTGGAGGGGGATATCCAATATGGTTTGAATAGAACCAAAGATGGATGGTGGCTTTATCTGATCAATAATAAAGGTGTCAGAAAATTTGTTGATACTCAGCAGACAATTGATCTTTCAAAACGGGTGCAGGTTAAAATTACTTTGAGTAAGATTCCCTCAGCCCGGATGAAGGATCTTATTTCCGGAGAGGAAATATCCGGGAATGACACGTTTGAACTGCAGGTAAATCCCGGAGATTTCCGTTTGCTTAAAATAACAGAAGCAGCAAAATAAAACTACTGGGATGCCGGATAGAATTTTTGGGATCGTTGTTCTGTAATTTATGGTTCAACGATCTCATTGTACGAAAAGGAGAATTGTAATGCGTAGGATTTTTTGGACATGGGATATCAGGATGCGTTGGACGCATGGATTTTGTTTCTGGTCTGAATCATACCTGGAAAACTATCGTCGCTTAATTGATGTTTCTGCGGCTCTGGGCGTTGAAGGAATTATTATCTGGGGATTCCTGCGGGATGTTCACGGGGGGATTGATTCTGCCAAAAAACTCGTGGAATATGCCAATAAGCGGAATGTTAAAATTTATCCCGGGATCGGAATAGATGACTATGGAGGAATCTATTGCGAAGGAGATTCTCACTATTCTCTTGACACATTTCTTAAATCACATCCGGAAATGCAGGCAATTCGGGCAGATGGCTCGCCGGATGTTCATTTGTGGCCGCCAAACGATTTTGTTCCCAAACGGAAGGCGTGTCCTTCCTGTCTGGAACTGATTCCTTACTATCAGGAATCTATTGAATGGTTGCTCAAAACATTTGATCTTTCCGGATTTCAGATTGAACAGGGCGACAGCGGAGTATGCTGCTGCGAAAAATGTCGTGAATTGAAACGGATCAAGTGTGATGATGCTCCAGGTGCAGATCCCAGAACTTCTGCGGTTCGCATCCCTGCAGTTTTGGAGCCAGTGCTCGCAAAACATCCTGATTTGACAGTTATCTGTGAAACGTATTGCGGCTTGACTGCAGAAACTCTTCAGCGGCTTGGTAGTGTTCTTGACCTTTATCCAGAACAGGTTATTCTCTCCTGGCAGTTGTATAACGGTGCTAATACTGCAGAAGGGAAACCTCAACTGAAGCTGGATCCACATATCCGTAATCCCCGGAAAACCGGAAATGCGGCTTTGCGGACAAATAATGATCTCTTTTTGGGAGAACATGAAGAGACAGAGGCTATCAAAAATGCTTTGCAACTTTCAGAGAAGGCTGGTTTGACAATGACATATTTCTATGGTGAATATCCATGGGATTGGCATATTACAAGAAAAAACTACCTTGCATGGGCAGGAAAAGAAGAAAACAGTCTTGAAATATAAGGATTGACCGATAAAAAAATGCACCTCAAAGGATGTGTCCAACTTTTGGGGTGCACTTCAAAACCTGCATACAGAAAACGCATTTTAATTGAGTCTTTTGAACAGAGTGAACGGAGTTTACAGAGATTACGGAGGTGGTTTGGTAATTAAAACAACCGTTACCCAAGAGAAAAATTTTTATTTCTTTTGAGAAATCGGTCGGT